>NZ_JAJSOO010000001.1:2603333-3254166 GCF_029428875.1 Streptomyces sp. JH34
CCGCGAGCCCCAGGCCGCGCTGAGCAGTCCGACCAGTTGCAGCCCGCGCCCGCCCTCGTCGGTGTCGCGGGCGCGCCGGCGCCTGGGCTGGACGAGCCCGGCGTCCCACACCTCGCAGACGAGCGTGCGGTCGCGGAGCAGCCTGAGCCTGATCTCGCCCTCGCCGTAGCGCAGTGCGTTGGTGACGAGTTCGCTGACGAGCAGTTCGGTGGTGTCGACCAGCTCGTCCAGGCCCCAGGCGGTGAGCTGCACACGCGCCAGCTCACGGGCGCGGGACACGGAGCGGAGCTCGCGCGGGAGCCGCCAGTCACCCACCGCGTTCGGGGCGAGCCCCTGGATACGGGCCATCAGCAGGGCGATGTCGTCCTCGCCGTGCCGGGTGTCGAGGGTCGTCAGCACGTGGTCGCAGACCTCTTCGAGCGGCTGCGACGGTTCGGCGAGAGCCTGCCGGAAGGCGTCGAGACCCTCGTCGAGCGGATGGTCCCGGGACTCGACGAGCCCGTCCGTGTAGAGGGCGAGGAGGGAGCCCTCCTTGAGCTCGACCTCGACCTCCTCGAAGGGTTCGCCGCCGACGCCGAGCGGCATGCCCGGGGGTACGTCGAGCAGCGTCGCGGCCTCGCCCGGCTCGGCCACCACCGGAGGCAGATGACCGGCGTTGGCGAAGGTGCACCGCCGGGTGACCGGGTCGTACACCGCGTACACACAGGTCGCCAGGTACACCTCGGAGAGGTCGGCCTCACGTGACTTGTGGGCGGCCCGCGAGGGCCACTGGGCGCCGCCGCCCCCGCCGAAGCCGTCGCTCCGCTCGCCGCCACCCGGGGTGCCGAGACCGCGGGCGACCTCGTCCAGGGCGGAGAGCACCTCGGCGGGCTCCAGATCCAGCAGGGCCAGCGTCCGCACGGCGGTGCGCAGTTCGCCCATGGCGACGGCGGCCCGCAGCCCGCGGCCCATCACGTCGCCGACGACCAGGGCCGTGCGGTGACCGGGGAGTTCGATCACGTCGAACCAGTCCCCGCCGACCTCGGTGGCCGTGTTGCCGGGCAGGTAGCGGCAGGCGATGTCCAGGCCCGCCGCCTCGGGGTCGCCCGGAGGGAGCAGGCTGCGCTGGAGTATCAGCGCGCGCTCGTGCTCCCGGCGGTAGAGGCGGGCGTTGTCGATACAGACGGCGGCGCGGGCGGCGAGCTCGGTCGCCAGGGCCCGGTCCCGCTCGCCGAAGGGCTCGCTGCCCTTGGTGCGGGAGAACTGGACGAGGCCGACGACGACGTCGTGCGCGACCATCGGCACGGCGAGGGTGGAGTGGACGAAGCCGCGTTCGTCGCCGGGCACGTCCTCGACGCGGCCGGTGCGCAGGGCGACGGCACAGGGCGAGTGGAACGGGTAGCGGTGGACCGAGCCGAGCGCGGGCGGCCCCGTGCCCCCGTCCGCCTCCGCGGCCTCGCCCGTCCGGGCGCCGGGGATGACCCCCGGGAGCGCGTCGGACACGGCGCTGGCGTGGGCCACCCGCCGCAGCTCCGCCGATCCGGCGCCGGACTCGTGGCCTCGCCCGCCCCAGCTGCCGGGCGAGGCCTCCTCCCCGGTGAGCAGTCCCTGGTACAGGTCGACCGAGGCGAGGTCGCAGAAGCCGGGCACGGCGACGTCGAGCAGCTCCCGGGCGGTGGTCTCCAGGTCGAGGCTGTTGCCGATGCGCGCGCTGGCCTCGTTGAGCAGGGCGAGGTTGCGACGGGCGCTGGCCGCCTCGCGGGCCGCGATGTGCCGTTGCGTGACGTCGGTGGCGAGTCCGGCGATGCCGACGGGGCGGCCGGAACCGCTGTGCACCCGGTAGAGGTTCATGGACCAGTGGCGCCTGCCCGTGGAGCCGGGAGGGGTGCCGACGAGCTGGAGGTCGGTGACCGCGTCGCCGGTCTCCAGGACGCGCCTGAGCGTGCCTGCGAGCCGGTCGGCCTCCGGGCGGGTCAGGTAGTCCTCCACCGTGCGGCCGCGGTGGTCGTCGGCCTCGCCCCCGAAGACGGTGGCGAACCGCTTGTTGGCGCGCACGACCGTGAAGTCGGTGCCGAAAAGGACGAAACCGAACGGAGATTGGCCGAAAATCGCCTGCGAGGCGGCGAGGTCCGTCTCGATGCGCCGTAGCGCCCTGACGTCGACGACGATGCAGAGCGCCGCGCGCTCGCCCGTCTCCGTCTCACTCGGCATGACGTAGATCTCGGCGAGCCCGCGGACCGCGTTCTCGCCGGGGATCCGGAACGGGACGAGTCCCGTCCACTCCTTGCCGTCCAGGATCTCGCCGACGCGCCTGTGGGCGTCCGGGCGCAGCTCGGCGGGCATGAAGGCCTCCACCGGGTCCTTGCCCACCACCTCGTCCGAGGCCATGCCGAAGAGACCCGCGGCCCGTCGGCTCCACTGCTCGATCAGGCCGTCGGGCCCGATCGAGAACGACGCGATCCTGATGTAGTCATAGATCGAGCCGGGCGGGCTGCTCTGCCACATGACGTCGCCCGCCGTCCCAGGTATATCGCTCACGCGACCGTCCCCTCCAGCTCACACACCGGACCGGTCCTGCCCGCAGTATTCAGCACTACGGGCCTCACCGGCACGGCGTTCACGATCACAGCACGGTCTCAGTCCCTTTCAGCCAGGTTGTGCCCGACCTCCGGTGATCGCTGTGCGTCCCTCCCCACTCCTAACCAGGCAGAGCGAGCTCGAACCACACGGTCTTGCCGCCATTTCCGCGCCGGGTCCCCCAGCGGCGCGCGGAACAAGCCACGAGCTGCAGTCCACGACCGCCCTCGTCCTCGGGTCCGGCTGTACGTTCGGTGGGCGGATCCGGAACCGGATCGGAGACTTCCACCAGCAGGCACTGCCCGTCGGCACCGGACCCGGGCCCGCCGCCGTCGGGGTGCGGCCGCACCAGCCGGACGCCGATGGGGCCGGAGGCGTAGCACAGGGAGTTGGTCACCAGCTCGCTGACGAGCAGCACGGCGACGTCCCCGACCGCCGCTTCGAACCCCCAGTAGTGCAATGCGTCACGGACCGCGTGCCTGGCGCTGCGCACGGAGCCCGGCACCGCCGGAAAGCTCCACTCGGCGCAGTCGCCTTCGGTATCGGTCACGCCGATCACTTCCCAGGGCCGGCAGCGGGGGCGCACCCTGTTCAGAGGGCCTAATCGGCACATACCCGATATACGGAACAAGTTATCGCACGTGCCGGGGTATGGGGCGCACGGGTGCAACCATTCCTCCGGCCCCGGACGTGGCCCCGGCCCCGGACGTGGCCCCGGCCCCGGACGTAGCCCCGGCCGCGCGGCACGGCGCCTCACTCCGTCGCCGCGGAGGCCTGCGACCCGCACCGCTCGCGGACTCGCCGCCGGCGTCGCGCGCGGCGCCCCCGCCTCGCGCTGTTCGGCTCAGGCGCGCGCGGCTTCCCGCAGACGGCGTACCGCCTCGGCCACGGCCGGTCGGTCCTGGTCCAGCCAGTCGACGGTGTCCGTCTCGTCGGGGGTGAGCCAGCGCAGTTCGTCGTGGTCCTCCAGCGGGCTGGGCACGCCGGACAGCAGTCTGACGGTCCACACCCTGAGCACGAGGCCGGGCTTCAGAGGCCACTCCCCCGGAATGCGCTCCTGAGGCTCGGCCTCCACGCCCAGCTCCTCCCGGAGCTCCCGCACGAGCGCCTGCTCGCCGCTCTCCCCGGGCTCCAGCTTGCCGCCGGGCAGCTCCCAGCGCCCGGCCAGCTCCGGCGGGGCGCTGCGGCGGGCGGCCAGGAGCCGTCCACCGTCGCAGACGGCCCCGGCCACCACCACGGAATCACTCATGAGCCGGAGCGTAGCCGGTGACCCCTCCCCCGCAGAGCCGCCCCTACGGGCGCGCGCTCCGGGTCGTCCGCTCCACCCAGTAGAGCTGTTTGTGTCCGTGGCGGTCCAGGCCGTCCGCGATCTTCTGCGCCTCGTCCTGTGTCGCGTAGCGCCCGACGCGATACCTGTTGCCGTTGTCGTCCTGCCTGATCACCAGCCAGGGGAGCACCGCGCCGCTGTCCGTCATGGCGTTCCTCCCCAGCATCCCGCCCCTCTCCCCAGTCGTGAGCACGCTTCTAAGGATCCCCAGGAAACCGCAGTACGCATATGCCCGAGCGTACGCCTGACCTTCACTCAGCGGATGCGTCTTTACACAAAGAGCCACGCATCCGGCCAAACCAAAGAGGGGCGCACTTCCGGATGCGCCCCTCTCGACAGCCCGCCGGGGGTCAGCCGGCCGGTGTCCGGACGACGGGCATCGGCAGCGGCACGGGGCCCGCCGCGGGCTCCTTGCGGCAGACGTCTCCGCATTCCGCGTCCAGTGAGCAGCACAGCGAGCAGATGGGTCCTGCCTGGACCGGGCAGTCCGCGATGTCCGGAAGCTCGTAGGCGGTCTCGCACACCGCGCAGGTGTACGTGGCGGTGATGTCGGCGATCTCGACGCCCGGGCCGTTCACCGGGTTCGGCCGGGCAAGGTAGTACTTCCCCTTGGTCAGCCAGGCGATCAACGGACAGAGGACCAGGGAGAGGCCGGCCGCGATGAAGGTGGAGAAGGCCTCGGCGTACCTGCCGAACAGGCCGAAGAAGGCGAGGATCGAGACGGTCGACGCGATCACCATGGCACCGAAGCCCGCCGGGTTGACGGCGTGGAGGTAGGCGCGCTTGAACTCGATGTGGCGGGGACTCAGTCCGATCCGCTTGTTGATGACCAGGTCGGCGGCGACGGCCGCGATCCAGGCGATGCCCACGTTGGAGTAGAAGCCCAGCAGTTTGTTCAGGGCCGCGAACATGTTCATCTCCATCAGCGTCAGCGCGATGACGAGGTTGAGGAAGATGTACCAGACCCGGCCCGGGTGCCTGTGGGTGATCCGGGAGAAGAAGTTCGACCAGGACAGCGAGCCGCTGTAGGCGTTGGTCACGTTGATCTTGATCTGGGAGACGATCACGAAGAGGGCCGCGGCCGGGAGCGCGAACGAGCCGAGCCAGGGCTTCAGCGCCTCGATCTGCGGCGCGATGGGCTCCAGCGCGTGCGTCTTGCCGACCGCCTCCAGCGCGACGAAGGCCAGGAACGCTCCCCCGAGCTGCTTCGCCGCCCCGATGACGACCCAGCCGGGCCCCGCTGCGAGAACGGCGAGATTCCACCGCCGCCTGTTGGCCTCGGTCCTGGCCGGCATGAACCTCAGGTAGTCGGCCTGCTCACCGATCTGGGCGATGAGCGAGAGCGCGACGCCCGTGCCCAGCCCGAAGGCGATCCAGGAGAAGCCCGGCGCGGCCCCCTCCGTGCCCGTGAAGGAGCTGAACGCGCCCCAGGATCCGGGGGCTTCGACGGCGAGCACGACGAAGGGGAGCACCATGCCGACGATCCACACCGGCTGCGTCCAGGCCTGCACCTTGGCCAGTGCGCCCATGCCCCGGAACACGATCGGGATGACGATCAGCGTGGTGACCAGGTACCCGGCCTCGACGGGGAGCCCGAAGGCCTGATGCATGGCCTGCGCCATGATCGAGCCTTCGAGGGCGAAGAAGATGAAGGTGAAGGACGCGTAGATCAGCGAGGTCAGTGTCGACCCGAAGTATCCGAAGCCGGCCCCCCGGGTGACCAGGTCCATGTCCAGGCCGTACTTCGCGCACGCCCGGGCGATCGGGATGCCGGTGAGGAAGATGATCGCCGCCGCGGCCAGGATCGAGGCGAGCCCGCTGGTGAATCCGTAGGTGAAGACGATCGACGCGCCGATCGCGAAGTCGGCCAGGTACGCGATGCCCCCGAGCGCCGTCCCCGCGACCATGGAGGGCGACCAGCGCCGGAAGGAGTGCGGCGCGTACCGGAGGGAGTAGTCCTCGCGGCTCTCGTCTGCCGCGAGCCTGGCGTAGCTTCGCCTGGGCGCCCGGGGATCTTCCTGCGGCTCCTGGTGCGGCGCTTCGCCCGTCGCGGGCGTTGCGGTGTCCGTCATCGGTGGCTTCCCGTCCGTCGGTCCGGTGTGCGGTGACGAACGGGAAGCTAAGACTTGGACATGACAAGTTGTGACGGCGGACGGTTGCCCGCCGGTTACGTGCGGCGCGCGACCGTTAACTCCGCATCACGGAAGGCGGACAAGCCGTCGCCCCCAGCGGTCACCGCGGCCGCCCCACCTGTCGTCCCGGCCGCACCGGGGCTCATCTGACCGGCAGATGGTAGGCAATCCGGTAACGGTCGGCGGGGACGACGACGTCGGCCGTCTCCACCGCCAGCCCCGAGGCGTAGTACGTCCGCCCGATCACCATCACCACGTGGCCCGGAACGCCGCCGAGCGCCAGGAGCTCCTCCGCCAGCCCCGGGCGGGCGCCGACCTCCTCGGCCACGTTGTCCACGACGACGTCGATCGCCGCCATGCGGTCGACGACACCGCAGCCACCCAGCGGGCCCTCCTCCGGCAGCATGACCGGGGTGCGCCCCGTGACGGCCAGGGGTTCCCAGGACGTGGACAGCATGATCGGCTCGCCCGCCTCCCGGTAGACGTACGCCGTGCGCATCACCCGGTCACCGGGCTCGATCCCGAGCCGTTCGGCGGTCTCGGCGCTCGCACCCTCCTGCTCGCTGCGGGACTCCCAGGTCCCCCGCGCGCCCTCCGCCGTCTGTTCCTGACGGAACGGGCTGGCGCCGGCGCCCGGCCGGTAGCCGGAGCGGGCGATCTTGCGCGGGACCGGGCGGGCGCGCACATACGTGCCCGAGCCCGACCGCCCCTCGACGAGCCCTTCGGCCATCAGCACCTTGCGCGCCTCAAGCGCCACGGTGTCCGAGACCCCGTACTCCTCGCGGATGCGGGCCTGCGACGGCAGGCGGGTATGGGGCGGCAGCGCGCCGTTGACGATCTTCTCCCTGAGATCGCTCGCCACGCGCAGATAGGCGGGCTGCTCACCGAAAGGCACGGGCCACTCCCAACAGGTTGACAGACAGCAAAAGCGTGGCAACCGTCAGTCGGGAACCGCAAGCACGGGCCAGAGTTTCACCCGAAGTGATGATTCCCCGCCCACCAGGGCATACCTGACCCAGGTGTGCGCCAGCCATGCCCGCGACCCCTGACTCTTTTCGGTCCAGACCAATGTTTTTCCGTGCGCGGCGCGTCTCCGGTCGTCCGCCGCGCACCCCGCACTCCTCGCCGCCGTCCGCGAATCGGGCTGCACCCGACTGAATGTGACGGGAGGTCAGGTACGTGCGCCGCAGTGGAGCCCGGCCGCCGGGGGCCTCTTCCCGGTGACGCGAACGGTCAGCCCGTCCAGTACGTGTCGTGCTTGATGAAGAACTCCGCGCGTTCCTTCTCCGGCCAGTCGGAGACCTGGCCCACCTTCTCGAAGTACTCCTCGCGGGGCGCTCCCGGTGTGAAGAGCAGCAGCATCGAGGCGGGTTCGTCGCTGTCGTTGCGGAAGGCGTGCAGACCGCCCTGGGGGACGTACAGGAAATCGCCCGCCGTTGCGTCGGTCCACCGCTCGCCGTCGTAGATCCTCACCGTCCCGTCGAGGATGAAGAACGACTCCGAGATCGACCGGTGGAAGTGCTCGGCCGGGCCGCCGGCCCGTGGACCCATGTTGATCCGGTACAGCCCGAACTCGCCGTGCGTCGACTCGGCGGTGGCCAGGTAGTGCGTGCTGCCGCCACTGCGCGTCAGCAGGTTCGGGGTGGTTCCGGCCGGACGGTACTCCGCGTTGATCTCGCCCGCGCCGTCCGTGTAGACGGGTTCCGGATACGACATGCCGCTCTCCCTGCCTCCGGTCGTGGACCGGTCCGCTCGTTTCGCGCGCCGTTACCGCACCGTGGGCGTCGCCCTGCCTACCTTCGTGCCGTGAGACTCACGCGCATGTCCGTTCTCGTACCCCTGGTCGCGGGCGCGCTGATCGCCCCCCTGCCGCCGCTCTCCCACGCCGCCGACCGGGCCCCGGACCCCGTGTGCGGCAGGACCTCCCGGCCCTCCGACGCCTCGTGGGCACCCACGTCCACCACCTTCGGCGAGGCTCGGGGATACGACCCTTATGTCGGCAACGGCTACCTGGGCCACCGCGTGCCCGCCACCGGCGCCGGATACGCCGCCCCGGGCGAGAAGACGGGCTGGCCCCTCTACACACCACGGTACGACGGAGCCTTCGTCTCGGGGCTCTACTCCCGTGAAGCGGACCTCGCCGAGGGCCGCGAGGTGATCGCCGCACTGCCGTCCTGGACGACGCTCGACGTGCGGGTCGGCTCCGAGACGTACGGCTCCGGCACTCCCGCCGGCCGTGTCTCCCGCTACCGCCAGACCCTCCACCTGCGCTGCGGCACGGTGGTCACCTCCCTGCGGTGGACCACGGCCGACGGCCGCGCGACCGATCTGACCTACGAGGTGCTGGCCGACCGCTCCGACGTGCACAGCGGCGCCGTACGCCTGCGGATGACCCCGCACTGGAGCGGCACCGCGACGGTGACGGGCCGGCTCGACGGGAGGGGGGCGCGCCGGGTCACGGCCGCCGCCGACGGCACCTTCCGCACACGCGGCACGGACACGGAGGGCGCGATCGCCCAGCGGGGCACGGACGGCGCCCGCGCCACCCGGGTCGGCGCGGGCCGCACGTACACCTTCGAGAAGTACGTGGGCGTCGACACCTCTCTCACCTCCCCCGATCCGCGTGCCTCCGCCACCGCGGCGGCGGAACGCGCGGCACGGCGCGGCTGGGACGGCGTCGTCGCCTCCAACGCCGCCGCCTGGCGCCGGGCCTGGGCGTCCGACGTCAGGGTGCCGGGCAGCCCCGACCTCCAGGCGTGGCTGCGGGCCGCACAGTACGGGCTGCTCGCCAACACCCGGCCCGGCTCGTCGGACAGCATCGCGCCGGCCGGGCTGACCAGCGACAACTACGCGGGCATGGTGTTCTGGGACGCCGAGACCTGGATGTATCCGGGTCTGCTCGCCACCCGGCCCGAACTCGCCCGCAGCGTCGTCGAGTACCGCTACCGCACCCGGGACGCCGCCCGGGCGAACGCCGCGAAGCTCGGCCACGCGGGACTTTTCTACCCGTGGACGAGCGCGAGCAGGGGACGTCTGGACTCCGAGTGCCAGAGCTGGGACCCGCCGCACTGCCTCACCCAGAACCACCTCCAGGGTGACATCGCGCTCGCCGTCTGGCAGTACTACCTGGCCACCGGCGACCGCGCATGGCTGGCCGGCCGGGGCTGGCCCCTGCTGAAGGGCATCGCCGACTTCTGGGAGTCACGCGCCACGGCGAACGCCGACGGCAGCTACTCGGTGAAGAACGTCGCGGGCCCCGACGAGTACAGCAACGGCGTCACGGACGGCGTCTTCACCAACGCGGTGGCCGCCACCGCCCTGCGCAACGCCACCCGCGCCGCCGGGCTCCTCGGCCACCGGGCACCCGCCGGCTGGACCCGGGTCGCCGACGGGCTGCGCATCCCGTACGACGCCGAGCGGAAGATCTACCTCCAGTACGCCGGGTACAACGACTCGACCATCAAACAGGCCGACACGGTGCTGCTCGTGTACCCGCTCGAGTGGCCGATGCCGGAGGGTGCCGCCGCGGCCACGCTCGACCACTACGCGGCCCGCACCGATCCGGACGGCCCCGCGATGACGGATTCGGTGCACGCGGTCGACGCCGCAGCGATCGGGGAGCCGGGCTGCTCGACGTACACGTATCTCCGGCGCGCCGTCCGGCCGTTCGTCCGCGGTCCCTACCACCTGTTCTCCGAGGCCCGGGGAGAGAAGTCCGGCGCCCAGGACCCGCTCTCGGGCTTCCCCGCCGAGGACTTCCTCACCGGGAAGGGCGGCTTCCTCCAACTCTTCACGCACGGTCTGACCGGTCTCAGGCTGCGCGAGGACGGTGTACGCCTCGACCCGCTCCTGCCCCCGCAGCTCCGCGAGGGCGTGGAACTGACCGGACTGCGCTACCGGGGCCGGACGTACGACGTCGCCGTCGGCCCCCGGACCACCACGGTCCGGCTGACGGACGGCGCCCCCTTCACCGTCCACACCCCCGCGGGCCCGCGCCGCCTCTCCGGCACACTCACGCTCCCCACCCGCCGCCCCGACCTGACCCCGACGTCCGACGCGGCCCGCTGCCGCCCGGCGACCGCCACCTCCGAGGCCCCGGGCCTGTACGCCGAGGCGGCGGTGGACGGCAGCCCGTCGACCTCCTGGTCCCCGGACGGCGCCACGGGCGCGCTGACGGTGACGCTGCGCCACGTCACGCGGATCGCCTCGCTCACGCCCCGCTGGACGGACGTGGCCCCGGCCTCGCACACCCTGGAGACCTCCCTGGACGGCCGGACCTGGCGCCCGTACCGGGCGGGCGGCGCGGCCCGCCAGGTCCGGCTGACGGTCCGCTCCGCGGACGCGGAGAAGCCGGTGGGGGTGAGCGAACTGACCGCCACCGCAGCCGAGTAGACGGCGTGGCCGGCTGCGATGCCGCCGGCCACGGCCGCCTCGCCGGAGGAACCTCCAGCCCGCGTGGATCAGCGGGTCGTCGCGTCGCGCGGGGTGTCGTCGCCGGGCCGGACCCGGGCGGCGCGCCTGCCCACGAGTCGCTGAGTCACCTCGGGGTCCAGCAATGCCGTGCCATGTCCCAGCACCGTCCCGGACGGGAACCGAAGGGGCGTGCTCGCTTGTGGGTGATGCCGGCCGCGGCCGGCATGTCGCCCCAGGCATGGGACCTGTAGCAGGAGCCGCTTCCGGTGAGGACGCGTTCGACGGTGATTCCGTGGCTGGTGAAGAACGTGCCCTGACGCGGTGGCCGCCCTCATCGGGAATGCCGCCGAGCTTCTTGATACCGACGTGAACCAGCCCTGTGCCCGATTCACTCGGCCGGCATGAGCCTCTCGTCCGTCATACCCAGACGAGCCTGTTCCTCCTCGACGATCCGGCGTGCCAGCTCGGTGTCCGACACGTCGACCGCGTCCGGGGTGGCTTCTGCCATGGCGCTGCGGCGCGCATAGGCGTCGAAGAGCCGCGTCTTGGTCTCCAGCATCCTCACCATGCGTTCGTCGACACCTCCGGTGGCGAGGAGACGGTGCACGCGGACCGGCCTGACCTGGCCCATACGGTGAGCCCGGGCCACCGCCTGATGTTCGATGGTCGGCTTGATCTGGGGTTCGCAGATGACGACGACGGAGGCAGCCTGCATGTTGAGGCCGACGCCCGCGGCCTGGATCTGCCCCAGGAGCACCGCCGGGCCCTGGACACCGGCGAAGTCGTCGACGATCTCCTGGCGACGCTGGGCCGGGACGCCGCCGGTCAGCGGACCGAACACCGGAGTGGTCTTGGCGGTTCCGGCCGCGAGGGCCTCCTTCACCACCCCCAGTACGTCCTTGAAGTTGGAGAAGACCACCGTCTTCTGCCCGTTCTCGCCGGACTCCTGAACGATCTCCAGGAGCCGGTCCAGCTTGGCCGACTTCTCCGGGCACATGTACGCGGCCCTGCGCATGGCCATGAAGTTGCCCGCGCGCACGGCTTCGCGGTACGCCTCCTCGTCCGAAGCGCTCAGTTCCTCCCACTCGTCGGTCTGCTGAAGGCTTGGGAGTTCCGTCAGCACGTCCTCCTGGTTGCGCCGCAGGTAGACCGGGGCCACAGCCTTGCGGAAGGCGACCGAGCCGGCCAACGCGTCCCCTTCGCCGAGGGAGTCCGCGACGTCGCCATCGAGCATGTGGACCAAGTTGCGGAACTCCACGACCCTGTTCTCCATCGGGGTTCCGGTCATGAAGAGGGTGCGCTCGCTACGCTCCGCCCACAGGCCGACCGTTTGGGAGCGCTTGGCCTTCGGGTTCTTCACGGAGTGCGCTTCGTCGACTACCAGCAGCCCGACCTCCCCGCCGCCCGGTGCGGGAAAGCCGCGCAGCGCGTCGAACGTGGTCACCCCGACGCCGCCCTGCCCCTCCCAGTCGGCGAACGCGTAGTGCCGGTCGGGACCGTGGAGCACCACGACGCGCAGGGCGCTGCGGGCCTCGATCTCCCGTGTCCAGTTCACGAGGACGCTCGCCGGGCAGACGACCATGAAGTGGCTCTGTCCCTCGGCGGCCAGGTGGGCGAGGACGGCGATCGCCTGGATGGTCTTCCCGAGGCCCATCTCGTCGCCGAGTATCACCTTGCGCTGCGCCAGCGCGAACCGTGCGCCGAACGCCTGGTAGCCACGCAGGGAGACCCGCCGGTGCGTGTCGTCGAGGTGCTGGGTCCGTACCCGCTCCGCGATCTCGTCCGGCAGGAAGCCCTCTGCGGCAGCCGCGTCCGGCAGCCGCCCGGAGATCTCGGCGAGCAGGCTGTAGTACTCGGCGGAGCGGAGTTCGAAGTCCACCCAGGCCGCGACGTCGGACGAGAGCCCCCGGAGCAGGTCCACCGACGCCTGGGCGAGCAGCTCGGGCAGGCCCGCCTGCTCCGCCTCGTCCACCAGCGACCGGGTCCCGGCTACCGCCGCCCACGCGCGAGCCTTCTTCTCCCGGCCGGCCAGAAGCATCCGGACCCTACCGGCGGCGGGCCTCGCGTCGGCCAGCAACAGACCGAGCCGTTCCGCCAGGACGGTCGCGTTGTCGACCGCACGCCGAGCGTCCGGGCCGGCCGCCACCAGGACGTGCAGGGCCCTGACGAGCACGGTGGTGCCCGGTTCCGGCCGGTCCACGTCGATGTGGACGGCCACGGTCTCGTGCACGGCCTCGGAGAGCCGGCGGGCGGCGGCGAGCATCTGGTCGACAGTGCGCTGGCCGACACCGGGAATCTGCCGCAGCCGGTAGGGAGCCGTTTCGAGCACACTGCCCACGGTGCGCAGTCCGCTCTTCTCGACGCTCCCGAGCCGCAGCCGCCCTTCGGTGACGTCCTGCAGCCGGGCGACGGGAATGGCGTCGAGCTCCCGCTTCACCGCCGCATCGTGGATCGGCTTCAGCGCCGCCCGTACCGCCTCCACTGCCCTTCCGTGGTCACCGACCACAGCCTGCGCCGCCTCGTACAGTCGCGTTCCCCTCGCGAGTGTGTCCCGCTCTTCACGCCCCACGCTTCCCCCGCCCCTCACCCGGCCCTTCCCTCATCTTCCCACCGCCCCACACGGGCCTCGACGGGCTTTCGCAGCTCCTCCCGGGTCGAGCAACCCCGGGGCAGCCGTCCGCATCCCGGACTTCCCGAGGATCTCGCCGAGGCCGTACGGGCCCATGTCGGGCCCGGCGGTTTCCGACGACTGGTCGAACCTGTGCGGCGACCGCGTACAGATCAAGGACGTCTGACCTCGGCGTCTGCTCCATCCCGGCACCGGAAAAACCAAGGGCCCGACTCCGGAGAGCCGGACCCTGTCCGACCTGCACGTTTGCCAGATCGGCGACGTGATGACAGGTCAGCTGCTACACATTGAAGCGGAATGTCTGCGGTCTGATCCTGACCTGCGAAGGAGCCCCATCCAGGGCCCTGACCAGCCACTTCTCCTTTGGCTCGCGTTGGCCTGTGGCGGGCGCTTACGGGTGTCCCGCGGACTCTCTGCGGACCGGACGGATACCCGTCCGCACAGTCCACGCGGCTACGACCATTTACACCCAGACACTTACGACCACCGGTAGCATGGGGACCATGAGTAGTAGCAAGAAGTATTCGATCAGCCTGCCCGAGGACCTCGCCGAAGCCGCACGCGCCCACGTCGGGCCCGGCGGTTTCTCGTCCTACGTCGCCGAAGCCCTCGAACAACGGGTCGCCATGGACAAGCTCCGGGAGGTCGTCGCCGACTTCGCGACCGACAATGACGAGCTCACCCGCGAGGAAGTCGAAGCCGCCCGCACGCTGCTGCGCCATGACCACCGGCAGGTCGGCGGGGCCGCAGCCTGATGCCCGGCACCCTACTGCTCGACAGCGAAGGCCTCTCCAAGCTCTACCGCAAGGACCGCACCGTCATGGCCCTGATCCAAGCGGCATCGGAGGAAGGCATCCGCGTGGCCACAAGCGCCATGACCACCCTCGAGGCCGACTACGAACGCATTCACCCCGCCCGGATCAAGTGGGTCCTCTCCCGCGTCGACGTTCACGACGTCACCAAGGAGATCACCGATCAGGCCGCAGCCCTCCTGCGCAGCCACCGCCTCCACGGCCACAAGTACGCCATCGACGCCGCCTTCGCGGTCATCGCCCGCACCGCACTCCAGCCGGTCACCGTCCTGACCTCCGATCCCGAGGACCTGACGCTCCTGTGCGGCCCCGCCGTAGAGGTCGTCAAGGTCTGAACGCCGGCCGCAGTCGCACCAACCAGACCCGTCACCAACACCTCAGCGCTTCGCGGCACAAGGACTCCACGCGGACGTACACCTGTGCCCGACCCACCAACAAGCGGGCCGGGCACATTTCTTGACTGCTCGTCACACGTTGAAGCGGAACTCCACCACGTCCCCGTCCTGCATCACGTAGTCCTTGCCCTCCATGCGCGCCTTGCCCTTGGCGCGGGCCTCGGCGACCGAGCCCGTCTCGACGAGGTCGTCGAAGGACACGATCTCCGCCTTGATGAAGCCCTTCTGGAAGTCGGTGTGGATCACACCGGCCGCCTCCGGGGCCGTGGCGCCCTTCTTGATCGTCCAGGCACGGGCTTCCTTCGGGCCTGCCGTGAGGTAGGTCTGCAGGCCCAGGGTGTCGAAGCCGACGCGGCCGAGGGTGGCCAGGCCGGGCTCCTCCTGGCCCATGGACTGGAGGAGCTCCAGGGCCTCGTCGTCGTCGAGCTCGATCAGCTCGGACTCGATCTTGGCGTTCAGGAAGATGGCCTCGGCCGGGGCGACCAGGGCGCGCTGCTCGTTCTTGAAGTCCTCGTCGACCAGCTCGTCCTCGTCGACGTTGAAGACGTAGAGGAAGGGCTTCGTCGTGAGCAGGTGCAGCTCGTGGAGCAGGCGGCCCTTCTCGGTGCCGGCCGTGATGCCCTGCGAGAAGAGCGTGTCACCCGCCTCGAGGATCTTCTGGGCCTCCTCGACGGCGGCGAGGACCGCGACCTTCTCCTTCTGGAGGCGGGACTCCTTGGTCAGCCGCGGGACGGCCTTCTCGACTGACTGGAGGTCGGCCAGGATCAGCTCGGTGTTGATCGTCTCGATGTCGTCCTTGGGCGAGACCTTACCGTCGACGTGGACGACGTTCTCGTCCTTGAAGGCGCGGATGACCTGGCAGATCGCGTCGGACTCGCGGATGTTCGCGAGGAACTTGTTGCCCAGGCCCTCGCCCTCACTGGCGCCGCGCACGATGCCCGCGATGTCGACGAAGTCGACGGTGGCGGGGAGCAGCTTCTGCGAGCTGAAGATCTCGGCGAGCTTGTCCAGGCGGGGGTCGGGGACGCCCACGACGCCGACGTTCGGCTCGATGGTGGCGAACGGGTAGTTGGCCGCCAGCACGTCGTTCTTGGTCAGGGCGTTGAACAGGGTCGACTTGCCGACATTCGGCAGACCGACGATTCCGATCGTGAGCGACACTTTGGCGACTTCCTGGAGTGAGGAGAGGGGCTGCGCGGGCGGGCCCGTGGGTGGGCCGATTCTCCAGTTTACGGGCGGGGCCGGGCGGCCCGTCACGGGTGCGGGGGCGGAGCCCGGCCGGGGGCCGAACGGTGGCGTTTCGGCCGTGTGGGATCGAACGCAGTGCCAAGGTAGGCCAAAGCGCGTGTCCAACGCCCGAAAGAACGCACCCGGCGACCTAGGTTGTCGGGGTGGAGCAGCACAGGACACGTACCCCGCAGCGCAGGCAGCCCCCGCAGGCTCAGCCCGCACCGTCCGGCGGTCTCGGCGAGGTCCAGGCCGGCGGCCAGGTGTCGGTGGCGGTCGCCCCGGCCCCGACGACCGGCCCGGCGCGGGGTCCCCGGCCCGGCGGCGTCCCGCCCGTGGTCCTGGCGCTGCGGAGGTTTCCCAACCCGCGGCTGACGGGTATCGGCGCCGGGCTCTTCGCGGCCCTGACCATGTTCCTGCTGGCCTGCGTCGACCGGCTGCTCCTCGGCGGCTCGGAGATCGTGTACGGGGTGCTGTTCCTGCCCGTCAGCGCCCTGACCGCGCTCTGGGTGCGGCCCGCCGACCTGGTGACCGCCCCGATCATCGTGCCCATCGCCTTCGCGGTCGGCGTGATCCCCGTGGCGGGCGGCACCGGCGGCTTCGGCGGGCAGGCCATGGCCGTCGTGACCGCGCTCGCCGTCCAGGCCGGCTGGCTGTACGGAGGCACACTCGTCGCGGGCCTCATCGCGTCCGTGCGGAAGATCCGGCAGATGCGGGAGCGGCAGCGCCACCTGCTCCGGGCCGACCGGGCAGCCCGCCGCCCCCGCACCTAGGGCCTGCTTGCCGGGAGCTACCTGCCGGCGGCCGCCATGGCCGCCCCGACGATGCCCGCGTTGTTCTGCAGCTGGGCCGGGACGATCTCGGCGCGTACGTGCTCGATGAGCGGCAGGAACTTCTCCGCCTTGCGGCTGACCCCGCCGCCGATGATGAACAGCTCGGGCGAGAACAGCATCTCCACGTGGACCAGGTACTTCTGCACCCGGTGCGCCCAGTGGGACCAGCTGAGGTCCTCGTCCTCCTTGGCCTTCGTGGAGGCGCGCTTCTCCGCGTCGTGGCCGTGCAGCTCCAGGTGACCGAGCTCCGTGTTGGGGACCAGCTGTCCGTCGGTGAAGAGCGCGCTGCCGATGCCCGTGCCGAGGGTCAGCATGATCACCGTGCCCTTGCGGTCACGGCCGGCACCGAAGGTCATCTCGGCCACACCGGCGGCGTCGGCGTCGTTGAGGATCGTGACGGACTGCCCGATCCGCTCGCTGAGCAGCTTCCGGGCGTCCGTGTCGATCCAGCCCTTGTCCACGTTGGCCGCGGTCCTGGTGATGCCGCCGGTGACGACTCCGGGGAACGTGATGCCGACCGGGCCCTTCCAGTCGAAATGGCCGACGACCTCGGCCACACCGTCGGCCACGCTCTCGGGCGTGGCCGGGTGGGGCGTCAGTACCTTGTGGCGCTCCTGCGCCAGCTCTCCGCGGTCCAGGTCCACGGGCGCGCCCTTGATCCCTGAACCGCCGATGTCCACACCGAAGATCTCCATGTGATCCACGGTACGGGCAGGTGGCACGGATCACTCCCCGGAGGGGCGATCCGGTGGGTGCGCCCGGGTCACCTCACGGGAGCGGGCGCACCCGAGGTCCCGCCGGGGTCACTTCGCGGAGAGCGCGGCGGCCTCGGCGCGGAGGTCGCGCCGGAGCTCCTTGGGCAGCGAGAAGGTGATCGACTCGTCGGCGGTCTTCACCGTCTCGACGTCCGCGTAACCGCGCTCGCCCAGCCACTCGAGCACGCCGTCGACCAGGACGTCGGGCACCGAGGCCCCGGAGGTGAGGCCGACCGTGGTGACGCCCTCCAGCCAGGCCTCGTCGATCTCGGAGGCGAAGTCCACCAGGTGGGCGGCCGGCGCGCCGGCGTCCAGGGCGACCTCGACCATGCGGATCGAGTTGGAGGAGTTCTTCGAGCCGACGACGATGACCAGCTCGGCGTCCTCGGCCAGCTTCTTCACCGCGACCTGGCGGTTCTGCGTGGCGTAGCAGATGTCGTCGCTCGGCGGGGAGAGGAGGTTCGGGAACTTGCTCTTGAGCGCCCCGACGGTCTCCATCGTCTCGTCGACGGAGAGGGTGGTCTGGGAGAGCCAGACGACCTTCGACTCGTCACGGACCTCGACATTCGCGACGTCGTCGGGGCCGTCGACCAGCGTGATGTGGTCGGGGGCCTCGCCGCTCGTGCCGATGACCTCCTCGTGGCCCTCGTGGCCGATCAGGAGGATGTCGTAGTCCTCCTTGGCGTACCGGACGGCTTCCTTGTGGACCTTGGTGACCAGCGGGCAGGTCGCGTCGATCGTGGCGAGCTTGCGCTCGGCGGCCTCCGCGTGGACCGTCGGGGCGACCCCGTGCGCGGAGAACATCACGATGGAGCCCTCGGGCACCTCCGCGGTCACGTCGACGAAGATCGCGCCCTTCTTCTCGAGGGTCTGCACGACGTACTTGTTGTGCACGATCTCGTGGCGGACGTAGACCGGGGCGCCGTACTGCTCCAGGGCCTTCTCGACGGCGATCACGGCGCGGTCCACGCCCGCGCAGTAGCCGCGGGGCGCGGCGAGCAGGACACGGCGGTCGCCACTGCTGCGCGAAGCGTCTCCGCTCGCGGCGGTGGCGGGTGACGGGCTGGGCGTTGCAGTCATGCGTCCCATCGTAAGGCCGTACCGAACAGGCGCCGGATCAGCGGGGTCGGGAGACTGAGGCGTACGCGAATCCAGCTACGGAGGCTCCATGGCGGTCAGCGGCGGCAGCACGGCCGAGGGAAGGCTGCGGCGCACACTCGGGTTCCGGGACCTGGTGGTCTACGGGTTGCTGTTCATCGCGCCCATGGCTCCGGTCGGCGTGTTCGGCACGCTGGACGCCAAGTCCGACGGGGCCGTGGCGCTGGTCTACCTCGTGGCGACCGTGGTGATGGCCTTCACCGCGTTCAGTTACGCCCAGATGGTCCATGTCGCCCCGCTCGCCGGGTCGGTCTTCGCGTACGCCCGCAAGGGGCTCGGGGAGGGGCCCGGGTTCATCGCGGGCTGGATGGCGATGCTCGACTACCTGCTCATCCCGGCGGTCGCCTACCTCTTCTCGGGGATCGCGATGAACGCGCTGGTTCCCGAGGTGTCCCGCTGGGTGTGGACGGCGATCGCGGTCGTCGTGACGACCCTGCTGAACCTCTGGGGCGTGCGGGCGGCGGCCCGGGTGGGCCTCGCCGTGCTCGCCATGGAGATCGTGGTGCTGCTGGTGTTCGTGGTCTCGGCCGTGGTGGTGCTGACCAGGGACGGGGCGGAGCGCGGGTGGCTGACGCCGCTGACCGGGGACACCGGGTTCTCGATGACCGCGGTGCTGGGGGCGGTCTCCGTCGCCGTGCTGTCCTATCTGGGCTTCGACGCGATCGCCTCGTTCGCGGAGGAGGTGACGGGGGGTTCGGCGAAGGTGGCGCGGGCGGTCCTGTTCTGCCTGCTGCTCGCCGGGGCGCTGTTCGTGGTCCAGTCGTATCTGGCGGCGATGCTGGAGCCGGTGAGTTCGGCGGAACTCGCCGCGGACCCGGTGAAGCAGGGCTCCGCGTTCTACGACGCGGTGGACGCCTCGGTCGGGACCTGGCTGCACGACCTGGTGGCCGCCAGCAAGGCGATCGGGGCGGCCTTCGCGGCGCTGGCCGGGCAGGCGGCGGCCGGGCGGCTGGTGTTCGCGATGGGCAGGGAGGGGCGGCTGCCGTCGTTCCTCTCCCGGGTCGACGGCGGATCGGGGGTGCCGCGCGTCGCGATCGCGTGCGCCGCGGCCGTGACGCTGGTGGCGGCGGTGTGGGCGGCACGGCGTGACGACGGCCTCGACCATCTGGTGTCGGTGGTGAACGTCGGCGCGCTCACCGCGTTCGTGCTGCTGCACGCGTCGGTGGTCGGCTGGTTCGCCGTACGCCGGATGGAGGGGCCGCCGAGCTGGTGGCGCCACGTCGTGGTGCCGGTGGTGGGCGCCGGCGTGCTGGTCGCGGTGATCCTCGAGGCGACGGCGACCGCCCAGCTGGTCGGTGTGTGCTGGCTGGGGATCGGCCTGGTGGTGCTCGCGCTCCAGTGGGGGCGGCGGGCCGCCTGATTGTCGGCACCGGCCGATACGCTCGCCCGTATGGCTCTCACTACGTCCCCGGAAGCCCCGCTGCCCGTCGGCGACGTGTCACGGCTGATCGGCGGGTGGATCGACCGGCTCGGCGCGGTATGGGTGGAGGGGCAGATCACGCAGTTGTCGCGCCGGCCGGGTGCCGGGGTGGTGTTCCTGACGCTGCGCGACCCGTCCCACGACATCTCGGTGAGCGTGACCTGCTTCCGGCAGGTCTTCGACCGGATCGCCGATGTGGTGACGGAGGGCGCGCGGGTGGTCGTCCTCGCCAAGCCCGAGTGGTACGCCCCTCGCGGGCAGCTGTCCCTGCGGGCCACGGAGATACGGCCGGTGGGCATCGGTGAGCTGCTGGTGCGGCTGGAGCAGCTGAAGAAGTCGCTGGCGGCCGAGGGGCTCTTCGCCCTGGACCGGAAGAAGCGGTTGCCCTTCTTGCCGCAGCTGATCGGCCTGGTGTCCGGGCGGGCCTCCGCGGCGGAGCGCGATGTGCTGGAGAACGCCAGGCGGCGCTGGCCCGCGGTGCGCTTCGAGGTGCGCAACACCGCGGTGCAGGGGGTGCACGCCGTGAACCAGGTGGTCCAGGCCGTACAGGAGCTGGACGGGCTGCCGGAGGTGGACGTGATCGTCGTCGCCCGCGGCGGCGGCAGCGTCGAGGACCTGCTGCCGTTCTCGGACGAGGCGCTGATCCGGGCGGTGGCCGCGTGCCGCACGCCGGTGGTCTCCGCGATCGGGCACGAGCCGGACTCGCCCCTGCTCGACCTGGTGGCGGATCTGCGGGCGTCGACGCCGACGGACGCGGCGAAGAAGGTCGTGCCGGACGTGGGCGAGGAGCTCGACCGGGTGCAGCAGCTCCGGGACCGGGCGCTGCGGACCGTGCGCGGGCTGATCGACCGTGAGGAGCGGGGGCTGGCCCATGCCCTGGGCAGGTCCTCCATGGAGCGGCCGCAGCGGATGGTGGACGAGCGGGAGGCGGAGGTGGACGCGCTGGCCGGGCGGAGCCGCAGGGTGCTCGGGCATCTGCTGGACCGCGCCGACTCGGAGCTCGCGCACACCCGCGCCCGGGTCGTGGCGCTGTCGCCTGCGGCGACACTGGAGCGGGGGTACGCGGTGCTGCAGCGGCCGGACGGCCATGTGGTCCGCTCCCCCACGGATGCCGGGGCACCGGGCGACGAGCTGCGGGCGCGGGTCTCCGAGGGCGAGTTCACCGTGCGGGTCGACCGGTGAGGGGCCGGGACTGTCGGAGCCCGCGCATAGGGTGGTCGGCATGACGGACGACGGGACGACGACGGCGGCTGCCGCGACGGGCACGCTCGGGTACGAGCAGGCGCGGGACGAGCTGATCGAGGTCGTGCGCCGCCTGGAGGCGGGCGGTACGACGCTGGAGGAGTCGCTGGCCCTGTGGGAGCGCGGCGAGGAGCTTGCGAAGGTCTGCCGGCACTGGCTGGAGGGCGCGCGGGCCCGGCTCGACGCGGCCCTGGCCCGCCCCGAGGACCCCTCCGAGGCGGACGGCGGCACTGACTGAGAAGGCCCCGGGGCGGCGCACACGGCGACACCTGGGCGTCGCGGGGCGCTGTGCGGTGGATCACTCCGGGATCGATTTAGTTGAACTTTAATCTATTCTCCGGTTACGATGATCTCATCGCTCGACGCATCCGTCCGGAAGGTAACCCCCCAGATGTCCCTCGTTCTTGACCCCGCCGCCCAGGACCTCCTCTTCCGCGAGGCCCGCACTGCCAACACGTTCACCGACGAGCCGGTGACCGACGAGCAGGTCCAGGCGATCTACGACCTGGTCAAGTACGGCCCCACCGCCTTCAACCAGTCGCCGCTGCGCGTCGTGCTGGTCCGCTCGGCCGAGGGCCGCGAGCGCCTGGTCAAGCACATGGCCGAGGGCAACCGCCCGAAGACCTCCACCGCCCCGCTGGTCGCGCTCCTCGTCGCGGACCACGAGTTCCACGAGGAACTCCCGGCCCTCCTGCCGCACTTCCCGCAGGCCAAGGACGCGTTCTTCTCCGAGCGCCCGGTCCGCGAGCAGTCCGCCGCACTGAACGCCTCGCTGCAGGCCGCGTACTTCATCATCGGCGTCCGCGCCGCCGGCCTGGCCGCAGGCCCGATGACCGGCTTCGACGCCGCGGGCATCGAGAAGGAGTTCCTGGACGGCGACCACAAGCTGCTCATGGCCGTCAACATCGGCAAGCCGGGCGAGGACGCCTGGTTCCCGCGCCTGCCGCGCCTGTCCTACGACGAGGTCGTCACCACCGTCTGACCCCTCCCGGGACCGGTGGACCCGGTCCCCTCCCGGGAACGTGAGAGCCCCGCGACGCCGAGCGTCGCGGGGCTCTCACGGTTCCGGAGCCGAGCGGGCCGTCAGGAAGCGGCGGGGGCCTCGGAAGCGGGGGCGTCGTCGGCCGGGCCGGTCTTCAGCGCGGCGGCCATCTCGGCCAGCCGGTCCGTGGGGGCCGAGCCGGTGACGACCGTCGTCACACCCTCGGCGTGCAGCACGAGGGCGTCGTACTTCGCGCCCTCCCAGACCTCCCAGGCCCGGCCCGAGACCTCGCGCGTGCGGCCGGTGTCCTCCGCGTCCTGGCTGACCTCGGGCACGTACTTCCTCGCCGGGGTCGTCGACTGCTCCACGGCGACGTACCGGTCGTCCGGGTCGAGGAAGCCCAGGTGCCAGCCGGCGCCGTTGTGACCCTCGTACGAGACGGAGGTCGGCTTCCAGCCCTTCGACAGGCCGTCCGGCGCCGCCACGGGGTACGGCGCGGCACGACGGGCCGTCGCGAGCTCGACCCGGTAGTCGACCGCCTTGATCGGGTCGGCCTTGTCGTCGTGCGGGATGAAGAGGTAGACGACGCCCGCCACTGCGGTGATCACGAGCATCGACAGGATCATGTCCCGGACGGTCTGCTTGCCTCGCTTGCTTGCCACGGACTCAATGGTGGCATGAGCCTCCGACCGCCCCGCCAGCGGGCGCCCGCTCATACGTGACCCGCCCTGCTCATTTTATCGACCTACCGATAGAGTCACAGCACCCTCTTTTCCGGTCGTCGTCGTACAGAAAGGTGCGCTCCGATGTCCGAGCATCATCTGCCGTCCCCGCTCGAGGTCTCCCCGGAGGCCCCCGACCGCAACCTGGCCCTGGAGCTGGTGCGGGTCACCGAGGCCGCAGCCATGGCCGCCGGGCGCTGGGTCGGCCGCGGCGACAAGATCGGCGCCGACGGTGCCGCCGTGAACGCCATGCGTACGCTCGTCTCCACGGTGTCGATGAACGGTGTCGTCGTCATCGGTGAGGGCGAGAAGGACGAAGCCCCCATGCTGTTCAACGGCGAGCGCGTCGGCGACGGCACCGGAGCGGAGGTCGACATCGCCGTCGACCCGATCGACGGCACCACGCTCAACGCCAAGGGCATGCCCAACGCGATCGCCGTACTGGCGGCCGCGGACCGCGGCTCGATGTTCGACCCGTCCGCGGTCTTCTACATGGACAAGCTGGTCACCGGCCCGGAAGCCGCCGACTTCGTCGACATCAACGCGCCGGTGTCCGTCAACATCCGGCGCGTCGCGCGGGCCAAGAACTCGGCGCCCGAGGACGTCACCGTCGTCATCCTCGACCGCCCCCGGCACGAGGGCGTCGTGAAGGAGATCCGGGAGACCGGCGCCCGGATCAAGTTCATCTCCGACGGCGACGTGGCGGGATCGATCATGGCCGCACGCGAGGGCACCGGCGTCGACCTGCTGATGGGCATCGGCGGCACCCCCGAGGGCATCATCTCGGCCTGCGCCATAAAGTGCCTCGGCGGTGTCATCCAGGGCAAGCTCTGGCCCAAGGACGAGGCCGAGCGGCAGCGCGCGCTGGACGCCGGCCACGACCTGGACCGGGTCCTGTCGACGGACGACCTCGTCAGCGGGGACAACGTGTTCTTCGTCGCCACCGGGATCACCGACGGTGAACTGCTGCGCGGTGTGCGGTACCGCGCGGAGACAGCCACCACGGAGTCCCTGGTGATGCGGTCCAAGTCGGGCACGATCCGCAGGATCGACTCGACGCACCGGCTCTCGAAGCTCCGCGCCTACAGCGCGATCGACTTCGACCGCGCCAAGTAGTCCTCGCACCCGCGGTCGCGGGGGCAGCCCGGGCGGCCCCCACGACCGCGGGTGCGTGGACTCAGCCCGCCGCGGCTATGCGCCCCGTCTGGGACGCGGCCTTGAGCTCGATGTCGCGTCTGCGGCGCCGCGCGAGCGCCACACGGCGTTCGGCGGCGGTGAGGCCGCCCCACACTCCGTAGGGTTCGGGCTGGATGAGCGCGTGCTCCCGGCACTCCACCATCACCGGACACCTCGCGCAGACCTGCTTGGCTGCCTCCTCACGGGAGAGCCGGGCAGCAGTCGGCTCCTTCGACGGGGCGAAGAACAGCCCGGCTTCGTCCCGGCGGCACACCGCCTCCGAGTGCCAGGGCCCCGCCTGGTCCTCCCGCGCGGGAGTGCGCTGGGACGGCACGGCGGCGACCTGCAGGGGCTGATGCGGCATGTGCAGCACGGTCCACTCCTGACGACGGCTTGGGGCTTCGTGAGCGAGAGGCGATGCAGCACTCCCTACCCGCTGTACGCACGCCTATGCACTGAGTGGCGCCGCCCTCGGGCCGCCGTGGGGGCGCCACGTCACCGACTGGCCTGAAACAGTCGGAGGCACCCGCGGTCCCGGATCAGTGGCCGAGGTGTTTCCGCAACTGCCGGTGGAGGTTGGTGATGAGCTTGCCCCGCTTGGGCTTCGCCTCGACGTTCCCGAACACCGAATAGCCGTTGACCACGACGACAGGGGCTTCCGGGTCGGCGGATTCCAGTGTGTCGACCTCGAAATTGCCGAAAATGCCTGTTCCGCTGCCGCGCAGCGAGATGTTCTCGGGAACCTTGATCTCGACGCTGCCGAAGATGGACGTCGCGTTGACGACCGTCAGACGCTGGCCGAACAGGGCCTCGGTCAGGTCGATCTCGACGCTGCCGAAGAGCGCGAAGGCGTTCGTGCGCCCTCCGACGCGCCAACGGCCCCTGCGGGTGGAGCTGCTGAAGACCGCCACCAGGTTCTCGGCGGGCCCTGTCGCCCCCTCGGGGCCGTAGCCGTAGGACGGGGACGCCTGGCGTGCGGTGCCGGCCGGCGTCGGCAGATCCTGGACCAGCGGCTCCAGTTCACCGACCGTCTTGGCCCGGTAGACCAGGTCGACGCGCTCGGCGTGCTCCTCGACGGTGAGCCGGCCCTCGGCCATGGCCTCCCGCAGGATGTCCGCGATCCGGTCGCGGTCCGCGTCGGAGGCGCGGATTCCGGCAGGCGCGGGAGCTGCCGGTGCGACGGGCTGCTGAGGCTGCTTCTCGAGGTCCACCGACCCAGCCTACCGAAACGCGATAGATCGCGACCAGTGCCTCACCGGCCTTCCCTGGATTCCGGCCGCCGGTTCGGACGGCAGGTCCGGGTGGTCCGGGTGAGCCTTACCTCACAGACCCGGCGGGCCCCGGGGGTTCTACCCTGGTGGATGCGCTGCCCGAGGGAGGCCAGCCGCTGTCGCCGAGTGAGGAATGGCCGTAATGCCAGAGTTTGCGTACTCCGATCTGCTCCCCCTGGGAGAGGACACCACGCCGTACCGGCTGGTGACCGCCGAGGGCGTCTCGACCTTCGAGGCCGACGGCCGTACGTTCCTCAAGGTGGCTCCGGAGGCCCTGCGTACCCTCGCGGCCGAGGCGATGCACGACATCTCCCACTACCTGCGGCCCGCCCACCTGGCGCAGCTGCGCCGCATCGTGGACGACCCCGAGGCCTCGTCGAACGACAAGTTCGTCGCGCTGGACCTCCTGAAGAACGCGAACATCGCCGCCGCGGGCGTCCTCCCGATGTGCCAGGACACCGGCACGGCGATCGTCATGGGCAAGCGCGGCCAGAACGTGCTCACCGAGGGCGGTGACGAGGAGGCCCTGTCGCACGGCATCTTCGACGCGTACACGAAGCTCAACCTGCGCTACTCGCAGATGGCCCCGCTGACCATGTGGGACGAGAAGAACACCGGCTCGAACCTCCCGGCGCAGATCGAGCTGTACGCGACGGACGGCGGCGCCTACAAGTTCCTCTTCATGGCGAAGGGCGGCGGTTCGGCCAACAAGTCCTTCCTCTACCAGGAGACGAAGGCGGTCCTCAACGAGGACTCCATGATGAAGTTCCTGGAGGAGAAGATCCGTTCGCTGGGCACGGCGGCCTGCCCGCCCTACCACCTGGCGATCGTCGTCGGCGGCACGTCGGCCGAGTTCGCGCTGAAGACCGCGAAGTACGCCTCCGCGCACTACCTCGACGAGCTGCCCTCCGAGGGTTCCCCGACCGGTCACGGCTTCCGGGACGAGGAGCTGGAGCAGAAGGTCTTCGAACTGACCCAGAAGATCGGCATCGGCGCCCAGTTCGGCGGCAAGTACTTCTGCCACGACGTCCGGGTCGTCCGCCTCCCCCGGCACGGCGCCTCGCTGCCCGTCGCCATCGCCGTGTCCTGCTCGGCCGACCGTCAGGCGACCGCGAAGATCACCGCCGAGGGCGTGTTCCTGGAGCAGCTGGAGAAGGACCCGGCGCGTTTCCTCCCGGACACCACGGACGAGCACCTGGACGAGTCCGGTGACGTGGTGCGGATCGACCTCAACCGCCCCATGGACGAGATCCTCGCCGAGCTGACCAAGTACCCGGTCAAGACCCGTCTTTCGCTGACCGGTCCGCTGGTCGTGGCGCGCGACATCGCGCACGCCAAGATCAAGGAGCGGCTGGACGCGGGCGAGGAGATGCCGCAGTACCTCAAGGACCACCCGGTGTACTACGCGGGCCCGGCGAAGACCCCCGAGGGTTACGCGTCCGGTTCCTTCGGCCCGACGACGGCCGGCCGCATGGACAGTTACGTCGCGCAGTTCCAGGCGGCGGGCGGCTCCAAGGTGATGCTCGCGAAGGGCAACCGGTCCAAGCAGGTCACGGACGCGTGCGACGCGCACGGCGGTTTCTACCTCGGCTCGATCGGCGGCCCCGCCGCCCGTCTCGCCCAGGACTGCATCAAGAAGGTCGAGGTCGTCGAGTACGAGGAGCTCGGCATGGAGGCGGTCTGGCGGATCGAGGTCGAGGACTTCCCGGCGTTCGTCGTGGTCGACGACAAGGGCAACGACTTCTTCACCGAGCCCGCCCCGGCGCCGACGTTCACCAGCATCCCGGTCCGCGGTCCCGGCCTCGGCTGATCTTCCCGGCAGTGACCGACGGAGGGGTGCCCAGCCGGTGGCCGGGCACCCCTCCGTCGTGTCCGGCCGGTTGCCGGGCACGCTCCGGATACCTTCTGGCGGACGGCGGCCCGGGGAATACGCGGAGCGCGCCGGGCGCTCATCTGCATCAGGAGGTTGGACACCATGGACGGATCGGCCGAGGAAACGACGTACCGCGTCGAGCACGACTCGATGGGCGAGGTGAAGGTGCCCGCGCACGCCAAGTGGCGTGCCCAGACGCAGCGCGCGGTGGAGAACTTCCCCATCTCCGGGCAACGGCTGGAGCGGGCCCACATCGAGGCCCTCGCCCGGATCAAGGCCGCCGCGGCCAAGGTCAACGCCGAGCTGCGGGTGCTGGATCCGGACGTCGCGGAGGCTATCCAGGAAGCCGCCGCCGAGGTGGCGGCGGGGCATTGGGACGAGCACTTCCCCGTCGACGTGTTCCAGACGGGTTCGGGCACGTCCTCGAACATGAACACCAACGAGGTCGTGGCCACGCTCGCCACCGAGCGTCTCGGGCGTGACGTCCACCCCAACGACCACGTCAACGCCTCCCAGTCGTCGAACGACGTGTTCCCGTCGTCCATCCACATCGCCGCGACGGCGGCCGTCACCGCCGACCTGATTCCGGCGCTCGAACACCTGGCCGCGTCCCTGGAGCGGAAATCGGCCGAATTCTCGGAGATCGTGAAGTCGGGCCGTACGCATCTGATGGACGCCACGCCCGTCACCCTGGGCCAGGAGTTCGGCGGCTACGCGGCGCAGATCCGCCACGGCGTCGAGCGGCTGCGCGCCTCGCTCCCCCGGCTCGCCGAACTCCCCCTGGGCGGAACGGCGGTGGGTACCGGGATCAACACGCCCCCCGGCTTCTCCGCCGCGGTCATCGCGGAGGTCGCCCGCACGACCGGCCTGCCGCTCACCGAGGCCCGGAACCACTTCGAGGCACAGGGCGCCCGGGACGGGCTCGTCGAGGCCTCGGGCCAGCTCCGCACGGTGGCCGTGTCGCTCACCAAGATCTCCAACGACCTGCGCTGGATGGCCTCCGGGCCCCGCACCGGGCTCGCCGAGATCGCCCTCCCCGACCTGCAGCCCGGGTCGTCGATCATGCCGGGCAAGGTCAATCCGGTCATCCCGGAGGCCGTGCTGATGGTCGCGGCCCAGGTGACGGGGAACGACGCCACGGTCGCCGCGGCCGGAGCGGCCGGCAACTTCGAGCTCAACGTGATGCTCCCGGTGATCGCCAAGAACCTGCTGGAGTCGGTGCGGCTGCTCGCCAACGCCTCCCGCCTGCTCGCCGACCGCACGGTCGACGGCATCACGGCCGACGCGGAACGGGCGCGGCGCTACGCGGAGTCCTCGCCGTCGGTCGTCACCCCGCTGAACAAGTACATCGGCTACGAGGAGGCGGCGAAGGTCGCCAAGAAGTCGCTGGCCGAAGGCACGACGATCCGGGAGACCGTGCTGGCCGGGGGCTACGTCGAGCGCGGCGACCTGACGCGGGAGCAGCTCGACGAGGCCCTGGACGTGCTGCGGATGACCAGGCCTTGACGTGTAACGCACCGCCCCGGCGGGCGCGTCACTAAGATCTCTTCATGACAGCGACGGAAGCGGGTACGGGAGCAGGCTCCGGGGCGGGTGCGGGAGACGGCGTGCGCTGGGCGCCGGGGGACCGGATCCTCTGGCGTTACCGGGCCAACGGGGAGCCCGGTGACGGCGGCGGCAGCGCGGTCCACATCTGCCGGCCGGTCACCGTCGTCCAGGACACCGACGACCTCCTCGCCGTGTGGATGGCGTCCGGCACCGAGTGTGTGCGGCCGGTCCTCGCCGACGGGACCCAGGTGCACGCCGAGCCGCTCGCCACCCGGTACACCCGCCCCCGCACGACGGTGCGTTCCCGGTGGTTCGGCTCGGGCGTGCTGAAGCTCGCACGGCCGGGCGACCCCTGGTCGGTCTGGCTGTTCTGGGACCGTGGCTGGCTCTTCCGCAACTGGTACGTCAACCTCGAGGAGCCCCGGTCCCGCTGGGCGGGCGGGGTCGATTCGCAGGACCACTTCCTCGACATCTCCGTGCGCCCCGACCACAGCTGGGAGTGGCTCGACGAGGACGAGTTCGCGCAGGCGCAGCGGGTCGGGCTGATGGACGGGACCACCGCCCGAAGGGTGCGCGAGGCGGGGCTGGCCGCGGTCGAGGTCATCCAGCGGTGGGGCGCGCCGTTCAGCGACGGCTGGGAGCACTGGCGGCCCGACCCCCGGTGGAAGGTCCCCCCGCTGCCGGATGACTGGGACCGCACCCCCGCCACAACCCCGTCGTGAGACCCTTGATGCACCCCAGGGGGGCAAACGTAGGATCGCCTTCCATGAACCGCTCCGCCGGAACGACAGGCCACAACCGGCGTGACCGGCACGGGGCCTGACCACCAGTCACCGAACGCGTCGCACGAGTCACACGGTCCACGAAGCCGTTGGGTCACGCGGCGCACGAACCACTGCGAGGGGGTGGAGACATGCACGCTGTCCGCTGCCCGGCCATCGGAAGACCTCGTACCGGCCACCTTGCCGGGTACCCGGTTTCGGCCCCATTTCCCAGGGCATCCGGTGACAGCCGTTGTTCTCACCGCTCTTGCCGGGGCACAGTGGCGCAGCCCCCCGAGGTGATTGCCTCATACAACCGGCCCGGACGGACGGAATCCCACGCGTGACGGAGCATCCCACCTCCCACGAAGGCCGGCAGCCTCTCGCCGCCCGGCCGCAGGAACGCGCCCGGCCCCGGCAGCAGGAGGCCCCACCGGGCGCCGCTGCCACGGCCGCGATCCCCGGCCCCTCTCCCGTGCCGAACACGGCGAAGGGCCCGGTACCGAACGCGGTGCCGAATCCTGTGCCCGGCGCGGCGGACGCGACCGGACCCGCCGCCGACTCCCAGGCGCCGGCCCGCCGCGAGGGCGACCGGTTGCGTTTCGTCGGCGCGGCGACCCGCCGGATCGCGCGCGGCATAGACCTGGACGAGATCGTGCTGGGTCTGTGCCGGGCGAGCGTACCCACGTTCTCCGACGCCATACTCGTCTACCTCCGCGACCCGCTCCCCGTCGGAGACGAACGGCCGGCCACCCCGTTCGTCCTGCGGCTGCGGCGTACCGACAGGCTGCGGCTGACCGGCGAGGAGAGCGACGGCGGGCCGGAGGGCGAGCGGCTGCGACTGCCCGTCGCCGGCTCGCAGGCGGGGCTGCTGCCCGCCGCCGACCTGTGTGAGATCCGGGCGGGCGGCGCGCTCGCCGAGGTGCTGCGCGGGGTGCGGCCCGTCTTCGGGGACTCCGCCGCGGCCCGCGTCGCCCTGCCGGAGCTGCTGGGTGCCGGCCGGACCGTACCGACCGGGCACCGCGCGATCCTGGCTCCGCTGCGCGGCCGGCGCCGGGTGATCGGTGCCGCCGTCTTCCTGCGCGGTCCGGACCGTCCGCCGTTCGAGGCCAACGACCTCCTGGTCGCGGCCCAGCTGGCCACGCACACCGCGCTCGGCATCGACAAGGCGGTGCTGTACGGGCGTGAGGCCTACATCGCCGACGAGTTGCAGCGCACGATGCTGCCCGACTCGCTTCCGCAGCCGACGGGTGTGCGGCTGGCCTCGCGCTACCTCCCGGCCGCCGAGACGGCCAGGGTGGGCGGGGACTGGTACGACGCGATCCCGCTGCCCGGCAGCAGGGTCGCGCTGGTCGTCGGTGACGTGATGGGGCACTCCATGACGTCGGCGGCGATCATGGGCCAGCTGCGCACCACGGCCCAGACCCTGGCCGGCCTCGACCTGCCTCCGCAGGAGGTCCTGCACCACCTGGACGAGCAGGCGCAGCGGCTCGGCAGCGACCGCATGGCGACCTGCCTGTACGCGGTGTACGACCCCGTCGCGCACCGCATCACCATCGCCAACGCCGGCCACCCGCCGCCCGTGCTGCTGCATCTGGGCGGCCGGGCGGAGGTGCTGCGGGTGCCGCCGGGTGCGCCGATCGGTGTGGGCGGGGTCGATTTCGAGGCCGTCGAGCTGGACGCGCCGGCCGGGGCGACGCTGCTGCTGTACACGGACGGTCTGGTGGAGTCGCGGCTGCGGGACGTCTGGACGGGCATCGAGATCCTGCGCGAGCGGCTCGCCACCACCGCGCAGCTGACCGGTCCGGACCACTCGCCGCCGCTGGAGGCGCTCTGCGACGACGTGCTGGACATGCTCGGTCCGGGCGACCGGGACGACGACATCGCGCTGCTCGCCGCCCGGTTCGACGGGATCGCGCCGAGCGATGTCGCCTACTGGTTCCTGGAGCCGGAGGACGCGGCCCCCGGCCGGGCCCGCAGGCTGGCCCGCAGGGCGCTGAGCCGCTGGGGTCTGGACGACCTCTCGGACGAGGTGGAGCTGCTGGTCAGCGAGGTGGTGACCAATGCCGTGCGCTACGCGGAGCGTCCGGTGACGCTGCGGCTGCTGCGTACGGACATCCTGCGCTGCGAGGTGGGCGACGACGCCCCGCAGCTGCCCCGTCAGCGGCGGGCCCGTGAGACGGACGAGGGCGGACGCGGGCTGTTCCTGGTCAACCGGCTGGCGCGGCGGTGGGGGGCGACCCGGCTGTCGACGGGCAAGGTGGTCTGGTTCGAGATGGCCACCCGCTGAGGGTGCCTTCCCGTGGACACGGATGAGGGGCGGTGCCGGCCGGCACCGCCCCTCACGCGTGGCCCCCGCAGGTGGCCGCTACTGCCCCAGCAGGGTGTCGCCGCCCGGCCGTTCGCCGGGCGGCTGGGCGCCGCCGTCCTCGGGATCCGTCGTGGTGCTGGGCGTCCCGCTCGGCGTCGAGGTGGGCGTCTGGCTCGGGGTGTCGGAGGGCGTCGGCTGCTCCTCGGTCGGCGTCTCGGACGGCGTTTCCGAGGGCGTCGGCTCCTCACTGGGCGTCTCGGACGGCTCCTGGGTCTCGGAGGGGGTGGCCGAGGGCGTCTCGGTCACTGCCGTCTCACCGCGTTCGACCCCCTGGAGGTCGAAGGTCGCGTCCGACCCTCCCCCGAGCGCGTCCAGGGTGTAGTCGGCCCAGATCTTCGCGGGGAACCCACCGCCGTTGGCCCGGCCGGAGTTGGCCGTGCCCGTGAGGCTGACCTGTCCGCCGCCCTCCTTGGGGGACTCGCCGTAGAGGGCGACCACCGTCGTGAGCTCCGGGGTGTAGGCCGCGAACCAGGCCGCCTTGTTGTTCTCGGAGGTGCCGGTCTTGCCCGCGGCGTCGTAGGCGGAGGTGTTCGCCTCGCGTCCGGAGCCGAGGTCGACGACCTCGGTCAGCGCCTTCGTCACGGTGTCGGCGGACGCACGGCTGATCGCCTGACCGCCCACACCGTCCACGGGTTCCATGGTGCGGTCACGGTGCTCCGCGGTCTTCACGATGGCCGGGGTGACCTTCTTGCCGTGGTTGTCGAGGGTGGCGTACACCCCGGCCATGTCCCACGTCGAGGCGTTCATGGTGCCGAGCGTGATCGCGGGTCGCTCGGGGAAGTTCTTGTCCGGTACGCCCATGTCGAGCGCGGTCCTCTTCACCGCGGCCGGGGTGACGTCGACGACCATCTGCGCGAAGACGGAGTTGATCGACTTGTCCATCGCCCTCTGGACGGTCGGGCTGTCGTAGCTGACGTCGTCCTCGTTCTGCGGGGCGAACGGGGTGTCGCTGCCGACGACCGGGCGCTTGCTGGTGCCGTCGTAGACCGTGTTCAGGCCGATCAGGTCGCCGTCCTGGGTGGTCGACTCGTTCTCCAGGGCGGAGGCGAGCACGAGCGGCTTGAAGGTGGAGGCCGGCTGGTAGTCCTGCCGGGTGGCGTTGTTGTACCAGTGCTCGGTGGCCCCGACACCGCCGTACAGCGCGACGACCTTGCCGGTCTTCGGGTCCACGGACGTGGCGCCGGCCTGGACGGTCGCGTCGACCTTGTTGTCCTTCCGGTCGAGCTGGCTCTCCAGCTGCCGGTCGACCGACTTCTCGAGCTGCTTCTGCCGCTTCTTGTCGATGTTGAGGGTGACGGTCCAGCCGCCGGCGTCCAGCATCTCCTCGGTGACGCCCTGCCGCTTCATCTCGTCGTTCGCGGCCTCGACGAGGTAACCGGTCTGTCCCTCCATCCCGGGGGCGGCCTTGGGCGACTTCGGCACGGGGAACGTCATCCTGTCCCGCTCGGCCTTGTCGAGCCAGCCCTCGCCGACCATGTTGTTCAGCGTGTAGGCCCAGCGCTCCTTGACGAGCTTCTTGCCGGTGGGCGTCGCGTTCGCCCAGTCGTACTGGCTGGGGGCCTGGAGCAGGGCCGCGAGGTAGGCGCCCTGGGAGGTGTCCAGGTCCTTGGCGTCGACGCCGTAGTAGGCCTGCGCCGCCGCCTGGATGCCGCTCGCACCGCGTCCGTAGTACACGGTGTTGAGGTAACCGGCGAGGATGTCGTCCTTCTTCGTGCGCTGGTCGACCTTGAGGGAGATCACCAGCTCCTTGAGCTTGCGGGTGACCGTCTGGTCCTGCGTGAGGTAGTAGTTCTTCACGTACTGCTGGGTGATCGTGGATCCGCCCTGCTTGCCCTTGCCCGTGACCGTGTTGAACAGGCCGCGCGCGGTGCCCTTCAGGTCGACGCCCTGGTCACGGTAGAAGGACTTGTTCTCGGCGGCCACGAAGGCGTGCTGGACGCTCCTGGGTACGACGTCGAGGTCGACTATCTCCCGGTTGACCTCGGAGTTGCTCCGGGCCAGAAGTGTGCCGTCGCTGTACTTGTAGACGTTGCTCTGCTTCTCGGCCTGGGCGTTGGCCTCCGGCACGTCGACGTACATGTAGAGCGCCGCGAGGGCTCCCATTCCGAGCAGGCAGAGTCCGAAGAACGTGCCCAGGATCTTCCGCCAGGTGAAGAGCCGGCGTATGCCACCGCCCTTGGCCCGGCGGGCTTCTCGCCCCTGGGCTCGCCGCGCGTCCGCTCGACCCATCGCTGTGGTGCTCCTGTTCTTCTGCTCGTACCGCTCCGGTCAGACCTGCCAGCTAACACCGAAAGCCTGGACAAATGGCGGGCGATCCGGTCTTTTCCGGACGTGAGAATCAGCACCCGGTCCCGAAGGAACCGACTCGCGAGGGATGCGCAAGGTTGCGAGGCGCGATAATGTGTAATCACATTGCTAGCGCGGCGCTATGCCGCTCGAAACGGGGGATCCATGTCCGCACCGCACGACCTTCCCGGCACGCCCGGCCCCGGCGCCGACCTGACGCCGGACGCTCCCGAGATGCCCGCACCGCAGGTCAGGGAGACGGTCGCCCACTCCATCCCCGGCGGCGTCGGCCTCCTGCTGACCGTCCTCGGAGTCTTCCTCGGCGTGGCCCTGTGCATCGTCGGGGGCGTCCTCGGGTCCGACGGCCACAACGGCACCGGCGTCCCGCTCTTCATCCTCGGGCTGCTCCTGACCATCGCCTCGTTCTTCTGCATGAGCGGTGTGAAGATGGTCGCTCCCGGCGAGGCGCGGGTCATCCAGCTCTTCGGACGCTACGTCGGCACGATCCGGGCGGACGGCCTGCGCTGGATCAACCCCCTGACCTCCAGCCGGAAGATCTCCACCCGGGTCCGCAACCACGAGACCGCCGTCCTGAAGGTCAACGACGCCTACGGCAACCCGATCGAGCTCGCCGCGATCGTCGTCTGGAAGGTCGAGGACACCGCACAGGCGCTCTTCGAGGTCGACGACTTCCTGGAGTTCGTCGCCACCCAGACCGAGGCGGCCGTCCGGCACATCGCCATCGAGTACCCGTACGACGCCCACGAGGAGGGCGGCCTCTCCCTGCGCGGCAACGCCGAGGAGATCACCGAGAAGCTCGCGGTCGAGCTCACCGCACGGGTGCAGGCGGCGGGCGTGCGCATCATCGAGTCCCGCTTCAGCCACCTCGCCTACGCCCCCGAGATCGCCTCGGCGATGCTGCAGCGGCAGCAGGCGGGCGCGGTCGTCGCCGCCCGTCAGCAGATCGTCGAGGGCGCCGTGGGCATGGTCGAGATGGCACTGACCCGGATCGCGGAGCAGGACATCGTCGAACTCGACTCCGAGCGAAAGGCCGCCATGGTCAGCAACCTGATGGTGGTCCTGTGCGGTGACCGTGCGGCCCAGCCGGTCCTGAACACGGGCACGCTCTACCAGTGACCGACGACGCGGCCCCTCCCCCCGGCCGGACGCCCCGGCGCGGCCCCGCCCGCAAGCAGATGCTGCTGCGGCTGGATCCCGCGGTGCACGACGCGCTGGCCCGGTGGGCCTCGGACGAGCTGCGCAGCGCGAACGCGCAGATCGAGTTCCTGCTGCGGCGGGCCCTCGCGGAGGCGGGCAGGCTCCCCGGCGGCGCGGCCCCGATCGCACGCAGGGGCCGACCGCCGAAGGCCCCGCCGGAGCCGCCCGGAGCGGTGGAGTGAGCGTGGGGGCGGGCCGGCGGCCCGCCCCCACCGCCCGTTCCCAGCTCCCGCAGCCCGCGGCCCGTATACATGCGATGTATACACACCGTGTACTGTGCGCGGCATGTCAATCGGTCACACACTCCTCGGGCTCCTCGAGTCCGGCCCCCGCCACGGCTACGACCTGAAGCGCAGCTTCGACGAGAAGTTCGGCCAGGATCGCCCCCTGCACTACGGCCAGGTCTACGCGACCATGTCCCGCCTGCTGAAGAACGGACTCGTCGAGGTCGACGGCGTCGAGTCCGACGGCGGCCCCGAACGCAAGCGGTACGCCATCACCGACGCCGGCATCACCGACGTCACCGCCTGGCTCGCACAGCCCGAGAAGCCGGAGCCCTACCTCCAGTCGACCCTGTACACCAAGGTCGTCCTCGCCCTGCTCACCGGCCGCGACGCCGCCGACCTGCTGGACGCCCAGCGCTCCGAGCACCTGCGCCTGATGCGCGTCCTCACCGACCGCAAGCGCAAGGGCGACCTCGCCGACCAGCTGATCTGCGACCACGCTCTCTTCCACCTCGAAGCCGATCTGCGCTGGCTGGAACTGACCTCCGCGCGTCTCGGCCGGCTCGCCGAGGTGGTCCTCCCGTGACTCCCACCGGCTCCCTGCTCGCCGCCCACGACCTCCACAAGACCTACGGCTCGACCCCCGCGCTCGACGGCGCCTCGTTCTCCGTCCACCCCGGCGAGGTCGTCGCCGTCATGGGCCCGTCCGGCTCCGGCAAGTCGACCCTGCTGCACTGTCTCGCCGGGATCGTCACCCCCGACTCGGGCACCGTGACCTACGGCGGCCGCGAGCTGTCCGCGATGTCCGACGCCGAGCGCAGCGCCCTGCGCCGCAGCGACTTCGGTTTCGTCTTCCAGTTCGGCCAGCTCGTCCCCGAACTGACCTGCGTCGAGAACGTCGCCCTGCCGCTCCGCCTCGACGGCGTCAAGCGGAAGGAGGCCGAGCGCACCGCCCTGGAGTGGATGGAGCGCCTGGAGGTCGAGAACGTCGCCGCCCAGCGCCCCGGCGAGGTGTCCGGCGGGCAGGGCCAGCGCGTGGCCGTGGCCCGTGCCCTGGTGGCCACCCCCAGGGTGATCTTCGCCGACGAGCCGACGGGCGCGCTGGACTCCCTCAACGGCGAGCGGGTCATGGAACTGCTCACCGAGTCCGCGCGCACCGCCGGCACCGCCGTCGTGCTCGTGACCCACGAGGCGCGCGTGGCCGCGTACTCGGACCGCGACGTCGTCGTGCGCGACGGCCGCTGCCGGGACCTGGAGCACGCCGTATGACCTGGCTGCGCGACCTCGGCCTCGGCCTGCGCTTCGCCGCCGCGGGCGGGCGTGAGGGCTGGGCGCGGACCGCGCTGACCGCCGTCGGGGTGGGACTGGGAGTGGCACTGCTGCTGGCAGCGGCGTCCGTGCCCCATCTGCTCGACCAGCGCTCCTCGCGCGACCAGGCCCGTGCCGAGGTCCCGGCGTCGCGCGACGCCGACGTCCCGAAGTCGGACACCACGGTCCTGCGGGTCAACGCGGCGACGACGTACCGGGGCCGGACGGTCGGCGGGTTCCTGATGCGCGCGGAGGGGGCACACCCGGCTGTGCCGCCCGGGGTCGATGCCTTCCCCGGACCCGGCGAGATGGCGGCCTCGCCCGCCCTCCGCGAGTTGCTGGCCTCTCCCGGCGGTGCGCTCCTCAGGGAACGGCTGCCGTACCGGGTCACCTCGACGATCGCGGACACCGGTCTGCGCTCCCCGCACGAGCTGTACTTCTACGTGGGCAGCGACTCACTGACCCGCGACGCCGGCGGGCACCGGCTGGCCGGCTACGGCGACGACACCCCGGGCGAACCGCTCACACCCGTCCTGGTCGTCCTCGTCATCCTGATCTGCGTCGTACTGCTGGCGCCCGTCGCGATCTTCATCGCCACCGCCGTGCGGTTCGGCGGCGAGCGCCGCGACCGCCGGCTCGCCGCCCTCCGCCTGGTGGGCACCGACATCCGGACGACACGCCGGATCGCGGCGGGCGAGGCGCTGTTCGGCTCGCTGCTGGGACTGCTGGCGGGGCTGGTGTTCTTCCTGGTGGGCCGCGGATTCGTCGGCGACATCGAGCTGTGGAACCTCAGCGTCTTCCCGTCCGACCTCACCCCCGCACCCTGGCAGGCCGCACTCATCGCCGTGGCGGTGCCGCTGTGCGCCGTGCTCATCACACTGGTCGCCATGCGCGCGGTGGCCGTCGAACCGCTGGGTGTCATGCGCGGCACGGGCAACCGCCGGCGCCGCGTCTGGTGGCGTCTGCTGGTGCCGGCCCTGGGCCTGACCGTCCTGGGACTGACGGGCAGGGTCGAGGCAGACATGACCGTCAACCCGTATCCGATCGCCGCCGGTGCCGTACTCGTCCTGTTCGGGCTCGCGCTGCTGCTGCCCTGGCTGCTCGAGGCCTGTGTGAGCAGGCTGCACGGCGGTCCGCTGCCCTGGCAGCTGGCGGTGCGCCGGCTTCAGTTGAACAGCGGCGCGGCGTCCCGGGCCGTCAGCGGCATCACCGTCGCCGTCGCCGGCGCGGTGGCCCTCCAGATGCTGTTCGCGGCGGTCGGCGACGAGTTCCGGACGATGACGGGCCAGGACCCCTCGCGCGCCCGGTTCCACACCTCCTCGGAGGTGGTCACCGGCGAAGCCGCCGCCCGGACCATCGAGGAGTTCCGGGCCACCGAGGGGGTGGAACGCGTCATCGGCACGGTCGAGACCTACGTGGTCAGGCCGGGGACGTTCGGGGAGAACGAGGTCACGCCCACCACCTCCCTGACCGTCGGCGACTGCGGCACCCTGAAGGAGCTCGCCGAGATCCGTTCCTGCAAGGAGGGCGACGCCTTCGTCGTCCACCCCCGGGGCGACAAGGAGCTGAGCGACTGGGTCGACGAGACCGCGCGCAAGGGCGAGGAGATCGAGCTCAACTCCTCCGTCGAATGGGACCCGGGGGCCGAGTCGGTGCGGTGGACCCTGCCCGCGGACGCGGCCACGGTCACGACGAGCCGCGACCCGATCGGCGAGGAGCACTCGGGCATCATGGCGACGGTCGGCGCCGTCGACCCCCGCAGCCTGCCGAGCGCCCGGACGATCGCCCAGATCAAGGTCGACGACGGCGTGGAGGACGTCTCCGAGTACGTACGGAACACGGCGGCCCGGATCGACCCCGGCATGCGCGTCACCACCCTGGCCTCGACGGAACGCGACCGCCAGTACGCCAGCGTGCAGACGGGCCTGCGGTCCGGCGCGGTGGCGACGCTCCTCCTCATCGCCGCCTCGATGCTGATCTCGCAGCTGGAGCAGCTCCGGGAGCGGAAGCGGCTGCTGTCGGTCCTGGTCGCCTTCGGCACCAGGCGCGTCACCCTCGGCTGGTCGGTGCTCTGGCAGACCGCCGTGCCGATGACCGCCGGCCTCCTGGTCGCGATCGCGGGCGGTCTCGGACTCGGTGCCGCCATGACCTGGATGCTGGCCAAGACGGTGACCCGGTGGTCGCTGTTCCTGCCGATGGCGGGTGCGGGCGCGGCCCTCGTCGTGGCCGTGACCCTGCTCTCGCTCCCCCTTCTGTGGCGTCTGATGCGCCCGGACGGGCTGCGTACGGAGTGACACCCGAAGACTCCGAGTGAGCCGGAGGAGTGAGTGCGCCGGGGGGCGCATTCACCCCTTCTCCGACATCCGTACCGGCAGCGTCCCCATGGCACCGCGCAGCGCGTCCGCCAGTTCCTCGAACTGCTCGTGCCGCGCCGAGCCCGTCCGCACGGCCAGCGCCACCCGCCGTGAAGGCGCCGGATCCGTGAAGTACCCGGTGGACAGGGCCTCGTTGCGCCCGGTCTCCACCGTCACCGCCGTGCGCGGCAGCAGGGTCACCCCCAGCCCGCCCGCGACGAGCTGCACCAGCGTGGAGAGCCCCGCCGCGGTCGTCGTCACCGGCGCCCCCGCCGTGCGCCCTGCCTCCCGGCAGATGTCCAGCGCCTGGTCGCGCAGGCAGTGGCCCTCGTCGAGCAGCAGCAACGGCAGGTCCCGGAGCGTCTCGCGCGGCAGGCCGGTGCGCCCCGCGAGAGGGTGTTCCTTCTCCATGACGAGCACGAAGTCCTCGTCGAACAGCGGCAGTTCCGTGACGCCCGGCACTCCGAGCGGCACGGCGAGCAGCAGCAGGTCCAGCCGTCCGGCCGCCAGCCCCTCCAGCAGCGAGGAGGTCTGCTCCTCGTGGACCTGGAGGTCGAGGTCCGGGTAGCGCTCGTGGACCAGCCGCAGCACGGCCGGCAGCAGATACGGGGCCACCGTCGGAATCACACCGAGCCGGAGCACCCCGGTGAACGGCGCGCGTACCGCCTCGGCCTCCTCCATCAGCTCGCCGAGCGCCTCCAGCACCACCCGGCTCCGCACCGCGAGGCGCTCCCCCGCGGGCGTGAGCAGCACCTTGCGGGTCGTACGCTCGATGAGCTGGACACCCAGTGCCACCTCGAGCGCGGACACCGCTCCGGAGAGTGCCGGCTGACTCATACCGATTGCTGCCGCCGCGTCCCGGAAGTGCAGATGTTCCGCCACGGCCGCGAAGGCGCGCAGCTGCGAGAGGCTGGGCTGCTTGACCCTATTGACCTGATTTACATACGCCACTGATAGGCACCTCCGATCATCCCGACCGAGTGTAGCTATTTCCGCGATCAATGCACTGTGTGCCAAGGTGGGGGCAGTCCAACCCCCAGGAACGCCCTCAAAAGGGGAGTTCCTACGCAGCAAGGAGTGCGCGTGCTCACTGTCGGTGACAAGTTCCCCGAGTTCGACCTGACCGCTTGTGTGTCGCTGGAGAGCGGCAAGGAGTTCGAGCAGATCAACCACAAGACCTACGAGGGTCAGTGGAAGATCGTCTTCGCGTGGCCGAAGGACTTCACCTTCGTGTGCCCCACCGAGATCGCCGCCTTCGGCAAGCTGAACGACGAGTTCGCCGACCGTGACGCGCAGGTCCTGGGCTTCTCCGGCGACTCCGAGTTCGTGCACCACGCCTGGCGCAAGGACCACCCGGACCTGACCGACCTGCCCTTCCCGATGCTGGCCGACTCGAAGCACGAGCTCATGCGTGACCTCGGCATCGAGGGCGAGGACGGCTTCGCCCAGCGCGCCGTCTTCATCGTCGACCAGAACAACGAGATCCAGTTCACGATGGTGACCGCCGGTTCCGTGGGCCGTAACCCCAAGGAGGTCCTGCGGGTCCTCGACGCCCTGCAGACCGACGAGCTCTGCCCCTGCAACTGGACCAAGGGCGAGAACACCCTCGACCCGGTCGCCCTCCTCTCCGGCGAGTGAGCTGATACCGACATGGCACTCGACGAACTGAAGTCCGCCATACCGGACTTCGCCAAGGACCTGAAGCTGAACCTCGGTTCGGTCATCGGCAACAGCGAGCTCCCGCAGCAGCAACTGTGGGGCACCGTCCTGGCCTGCGCGATCGCCTCGCGTTCACCGAAGGTGCTGCGCGAGCTGGAGCCGGAGGCCAAGGCCAACCTCTCCGCCGAGGCGTACACCGCGGCGAAGTCGGCCGCGGCGATCATGGCGATGAACAACGTCTTCTACCGCACCCGGCACCTGCTGTCGGACCCCGAGTACGGGAACCTCCGTGCCGGCCTGCGGATGAACGTCATCGGCAAGCCGGGCGTGGAGAAGGTCGACTTCGAGCTGTGGTCGCTCGCCGTCTCCGCGATCAACGGCTGCGGCCAGTGCCTGGACTCGCACGAGCAGGTGCTGCGCAAGGCCGGTGTCGACCGTGAGACCGTCCAGGAAGCCGTCAAGATCGCTTCGGTGATCCAGGCGGTCGGCGTGACCCTCGACTCCGAGGCCGTGCTCGCCGGTCAGTGACCCGCAGTACATTTGTACGGGAAGGGCCCCGTCGACGACCGACCGTCGACGGGGCCCTTCTTCGTGTCCGCGTCCGGCGCGGGAAGGGCCCGGCCGCCTCCCCGGCGTCCGGGCCGCCGTGTCCTACTGCTTCCGGTCGTCCGGCGACCGGTCCGCGCCCTCGCCGCCGCGGTCGTCCGCGGCTCCGGCCACCGGGGCGTCCGCAGGGGCCGGAGGCTGCTTCGGCGGCACGGCCGAGAGAGCGGTGGCGCCGTGCGGCCCGGGCCCCTGGAGCGCGGCCGGGTCCTGCCCGTACGAACGCAGATAGCCGACCACCGTGTTGGTCACCGCCACCAAGGGCACGGCGACGACGGCGCCGCCGATCCCGGCGATCATGCCGCCGGCCGCGACCGACAGCACCACGGCCAGCGGATGGACGCGTACGGCCCGGCCGAGGATGAAGGGCTGCAGGATGTGGCCCTCGATCTGCTGCACGGCGAGGACCACGATCAGCACCATCAGGGCGGTGAACACGCCCTGGGTGACGAGTGCGACGACCACGGCGAGAGCGCCGGAGACCACGGCGCCGACCAGCGGGATGAAGGCGAAGAGGAAGATGAAGACGGCGAGCGGGACCGCCATCGGCACGTCGAGGAAGTAGATCCCGAGCCCGATGAAGATCGCGTCGATCAGGGCGACGATCACCGTGCCCCGCACGTAGGCCGTCAGCGTCCGCCAGGCACGCGGCCCGGCGCCCGCGACACCCGGCCTGGCCTGGGCCGGCACGAGCTTGAGCACCCACTGCCAGATGCGCTTGCCGTCGTACAGCAGGAAGAGCGTCGAGAACATCGCCAGCAGCAGCCCGGTGAGGACCTCGACCATCACGGTGACACCCTGGAGCCCGGCGGAGGTGATCTCCTCGGTGTTGGTGCCGATGGTGTCACTGAGGTTCTTGGCGATGTCGTTGATCTGCGACTCGGTGACGTGGAACGGGCTGTCCAGGAGCCAGCGCTTCAGCTCGTCGATGCCGTCACGGACGCGGTCGGACAGCGTGTCCAGATTGTCCATCACCTGCCACACCACGAACCAGCCGACCAGGCCCATGATCACGAAGCCGAGAACGGCGGTCACCGCGGTGGCGAGCCCGCGCGGCAGCCCGAGCCGCCTCAGACGCACGACGGTCGGCTGGAGCAGCGCCGTCACCAGCAGGGCGGCGACGAAGGCCAGGACGACCAGCTGGATGGCGCTGATGACGCGCATCAGGATCCATAGCGTGCCCGCCAGGACCAGCAGCCGCCAGCCCGCCTCGGCCGCGACGCGCATCCCCCAGGGGATCGCGGAGACCGGGTCGGGTCTCGCCGCCACGGCGGGGGCGTACGCGGGCGGGCGCGGCACCTGTTCGGTGGCCACCGTGGAGATCGTCGACGACGAGACGCTCACGGCGTTCTCGTCGGCCCGGCGTTCGTCCTCGGCGCGGCGTTCTTCCAGTCGCGCCCCGATCTCGGTGAGTTCGGCGCCCAGCCGACCGAGCCACCCCGGAAGTTTTGACATGGATCGTTCCCTTCCCCCGTTCGCTCCCCGCACGCCCCCGGAGATGTCCGGATCGACCGTACACGCGAGATGCCCCGCACCGTGGAGCGGTGCGGGGCATCTCGAAGTCGGTCGCTGGACCTCGCGGGGTCCTAGTACCAGTGGTTGGCCTGCCAGAACGACCAGGCGCCGCACGGGCTGCCGTAGCGGCCGTCCATGTAGCTGAGGCCCCACTTGATCTGGGTGGCCGGGTTGGTCTGCCAGTCGGCGCCGGCGGACGACATCTTGGAGCCGGGCAGCGCCTGCACGAGACCGTAGGCCCCGGACGACGGGTTGCTCGCCCGGTAGTTCCAGGTCGACTCGTGGTTCACGATGTTGCTGAAGCACTGGAACTGGTCGCCGGGGATCATCTGCCGGGCCATCGCCTGTACTTCGGCCACCGAGTAGGAGCCCTGTGCCGAGAAGGACGAGGCGTCGCGGACGGAGGACCGGCTCGCACGCTCGGCCTCCTTCTCCTTGGCCTCGCGCTCCGCCTCCAGCTTGTCCTCGGCCGCCTGCTTCTTGGACTTGGCGTCCTTGGCGGCCTGGATGCGGGCCGTCTCCTCGGCCGACTTCTTCGCCGCCGCGTCGGCCGCGGACGCCTGGGCGTCGGCCTGCTGCGTCAGCGAAGCGGTCTGGACCTGGGCCTGCTGGCCCGCGGGGATGTCTGCGAGCAGCGTGGTGTCGGCTGCGGCCGCCTCGAAGTTGTTGTCGTCGACAGCGGGAGTGCTGCCCGACGCAACGCCTACGACGGCGCCAACGGTGGTGACCGCGGTGGCAGATGCCACGGCGAACCCCCGGACCGAGATCCGGCTCACATGGTGTCCTTCCAGCATCGCCCGCTTAGGTGACCTCGCGGGCGCAATCGTGCCCCCTGACACTGGCCTCCCTACTGCTTGGGTCACGGGAGGCACGGGCCCGGTGGGCGCTCCCTCACGGGAGCGCCACGTGGTACTCGCGGGCGGCATACGGACGGCGATTGTTGAGTTGTGTGGTGCGTGGCGCCTCTGGAGGTGCCCAAGTGCCGTATGCGGGGCCTGACGGAAGCAAGACTCTGCCGGAAGGACACGGCGCGTTGCAATTCTGTGTTGCGTGTGAAAGCTCACACCCCGTTTGGCGCACAACTTTTTCGGAAATGACGGCGCAACACGATGCCGCCCGGCTAAGCTCCTTCGCTCGCCGGGCGGCATCTACGGGACGTTCAGGGTCAGATGTGGCCGTCCTCCAGCATTTCGGTCACCAGCGCGGCGATCTGCGAACGCTCGGACCGGGTGAGCGTGACGTGCGCGAAGAGCGGATGCCCCTTCAGCTTCTCGACCACGGCGACGACTCCGTCGTACCGGCCGACCCTGAGGTTGTCCCGCTGCGCCACGTCGTGGGTGAGCACCACCCGCGAATTCGCCCCGATGCGGGACAGGACGGTCAGCAGGACGTTCCGCTCCAGGGACTGCGCCTCGTCCACGATCACGAACGCGTCGTGGAGTGAACGGCCCCGGATGTGGGTGAGCGGCAGGACCTCCAGCATCCCGCGCCCGAGCACCTCTTCGATGACCTCGCGCCCGGCGACCGCCGACAGCGTGTCGAAGACGGCCTGCGCCCAGGGGCTCATCTTCTCGGCCTCGCTGCCGGGGAGATAGCCGAGCTCCTGTCCGCCGACCGCGTACAGCGGCCGGAAGACCATCACCTTCTTGTGCTGCCGGCGCTCCAGCACCGCCTCCAGGCCCGCGCAGAGCGCCAGGGCCGACTTGCCGGTGCCCGCCCGGCCGCCCATGGACACGATCCCGATGTCCTGGTCCAGGAGCAGATCGAGCGCGATGCGCTGCTCGGCGCTGCGGCCGTGGATCCCGAAGGCCTCCCGGTCGCCGCGGACGAGGCGTACGTTGCCCTCGGCCGTGACCCTGCCGAGCGCCTTGCCGCGCTCGGACTGGAGGACCAGCCCGGTGTGCACGGGGTACTCGGAGGCTTCGGGGACGTACAGGCTCTCCTCGCCGAACAGCAGGTCGACCTGGTCCGCGGCGAGGGTCAGTTCCGCCATCCCCGTCCAGCCGGAGTCGGTGACGGCGAGTTCGGCGCGGTACTCCTCGGCCAGGAGGCCGACCGAGGACGCCTTGATCCGGAGCGGCAGGTCCTTGGAGACGACGGTGACGTCGTACCCCTCGGCCTGCAGGTTGCGTGCGACCGCGAGGATCCGTGAGTCGTTGTCCCCCAACCGGTAGCCGGCGGGCAGGACGCCGGGATCGGAGTGGTTGAGTTCGACACGGAGCGACCCGCCCAGGTCCCCGAGCGGGATCGGGGCGTCCAGCCGGCCGTACCGGATCCGGAAGTCGTCCAGCAGGCGCAGGGCCTGCCGGGCGAAGTATCCGAGCTCGGGGTGGTGCCTTTTGGCCTCCAGCTCCGTGACCACGACGATCGGCAGCACGACTTCGTGCTCGTCGAACCGGGTCATGGCTTTGGGGTCGGCCAGCAGGACGCTGGTGTCGAGAACGTAGGTGCGCCTGTCGGGCATGCGGCGCTTGTTGCTGGTCACCACGGAAGGACGTACCCCCTCGGACGAGGTCGGGGAGTGCGACGGAGGTCGCGGAACTTCCCGAAGGGAGAGGACGGACCGGGTTCGGGCCCCGTGCGCGGGCCGAACACCGGCTCTGCGCGTCGGCCGCACGGTGTGCGGTCCTTCGTGTGCAAAGGGCCTCCCGGGCGAGCGGGCTGGGTGCCGCTCACTTGGCTGCGACATCCGCCTGGTTACTGACCGGACGTCGACCTGAGAGCTGTATTCCCTCGAACACGCGAAGCCATGCCCCGGCCTGCGACAAGGTGCGTCCGGGCGCCGCCGCCGTCCTCCGGCCGCAAGGCCGGTACGCGGTGCGCCCTCAGGCCCCGTAACGCCGGTGGCGCGCCGCGTAGTCACGCAGGGCGCGCAGGAAGTCGACCTTGCGGAAGGCCGGCCAGAAGACCTCGCAGAAGTAGTACTCCGAATGGGCGCTCTGCCAGAGCATGAAGCCCGACAGCCGCTGCTCCCCGCTCGTACGGATCACGAGGTCCGGGTCGGGCTGGCCGCGGGTGTAGAGGTGTTCGGAGATGAGGTCCGTGGAGACGACCTCGGCGAGCTCCTCGAAGGTGGTGCCGCGGGAGGAGTGTTCGAGGAGGAGGGAGCGGACCGCGTCCGCGATCTCCTGGCGTCCGCCGTAGCCGACGGCGACGTTGACGATTATCCCGTCGACCCCCGCCGTGGCCTCCTCCGCCTCCTTGAGGACGGTCTGGGTCCTGGACGGCAGGAGGTCGAGCGTGCCGACGTGGTGGACGCGCCACCGCCCGTCGGACGCCAGCTGGCGGACGGTGTTCTCGATGATGCCGAGCAGCGGGATGAGCTCCGCCTCGGGCCGGTCGAAGTTGTCCGTGGACAGCAGCCAGAGCGTGACGACCTCGACGTCGGTCTCGCTGCACCACCCGAGCAGCTCCGAGATCTTGTCCGCCCCGGCCTGGTGCCCCTGCACGGCCGAACCGCCGGACGCCTTCGCCCACCGCCGGTTGCCGTCGAGGATGACTCCGATGTGCTTGGGCACCTGGTCGTGATCCAGGCGGCCTCCCACCCGGCGTGCGTAGAGCCCGTACACCAGGTCGCGCAAGTTCACTGAGTTCACCCTCTCGGTTCCGTACGGGCCCTGGCCCGCGCTCCCCCTCGGCGGGGGTCCGGGGCCGCCCCCCGGGGGATCACCGTGCGGTCCGCACACCGCGCTCTCGCGCTGCGGACCGGCATGTCCCGAAGCGGCCACATTACTGCGGACGGGTCACGGGGGCCCAACCCGGCCTGTCACAAGTCCGTGATAAGGAGTGAAACGTGACTGATTCCCTCTCCTACCTCCCCGACGCGTCGCGCTACGACTCCATGGAGTACCGCCGTACCGGCCGCAGCGGGCTCAAACTGCCCGCCGTCTCGCTCGGCCTCTGGCACAACTTCGGCGACGACCGCGACCTGGGTTCCCAGCGGGCGATCCTGCGCCGCGCCTTCGACCTCGGTGTGACCCACTTCGACCTGGCCAACAACTACGGCCCGCCGCCCGGCTCCGCCGAACTGAACTTCGGCAAGATCTTCCACCAGGACTTCGCCCCGTACCGGGACGAGATCATCATCTCCACCAAGGCGGGGTACCGGATGCACCCCGGCCCGTACGGCGAGTGGGGATCCCGCAAGTACCTGCTGTCCTCGCTCGACGCCTCGCTGCGGCGGACGGGCCTCGACCACGTCGACATCTTCTACTCCCACCGCTTCGACCCCTCCACTCCGCTCGAGGAGACGATGGGCGCCCTCGCCTCCGCGGTGAGCCGGGGGAAGGCGCTGTACGCGGGCGTGTCCTCCTACAACGCGGAGCAGACCGCCGAGGCTGCCCGGATCCTCCGGGAGATGGGGGTGCCCGCCCTGATCCACCAGCCGTCCTACTCGATGGTGAACCGCTGGGTGGAGTCCGACGGGCTGCTCGACGCGCTGGAGACGGCCGGCATGGGCTGCATCTCCTTCGCGCCGCTCGCCCAGGGGCTGCTCACCGGCAAGTACCTGGCGGGCATCCCCGAGGGTTCACGCGCCAGTCAGGGCAAGTCCCTGGACCCGGATCTGCTGTCCGACGAGATGGTCCGCCGGCTGCGCGGGCTGAACGACATCGCACAGAGGCGTGGGCAGTCCCTCGCCCAGCTGGCGCTCAACTGGGTCCTGAGGGACAGCCGCATGACCTCGGCCCTCATCGGCGCGTCGAGTGTGAAGCAGCTGGAGGAGAACGTGGCCGCGCTCGCCGCGCCCGCGCTGACCGCCGCCGAGCTGAAGGAGATCGACACGTTCGCCGTGGACACCGCGAGCACCAACATCTGGGCCAACCGCAGCTGATTCCTGGCCTTCCCGGCTCCGAATTCCCCGGGTTTACCGGGTCGCGCACAGGAACACCACCGGCCCTGCACAAAGGCCACACACCCGGGAAGTCGTCCGGGCAAAAAACGGGCCGGTCCGTGGGGGGGGGTACGGACCGGCCCGAGGGGGGGTTTCCACCATAACCCTTCGTAAGTGCTGCTGCGTGCCACGCCACCGAATAATTACTCTCCGAATTCATCGGAATGCGCTGCGGGCACATTCCAAGCGCATGCGAAAGGCGCCGGGACGCAGTCTTCGAGGACGGATTCCGTCCTATTGCCGTCCTACATTCGGCCCATGACGACACGCACCCACAAGACCGCCGTGAGCTGGTCCCGGGCGAACGCCCGGCGGCTGGACAGGCAGTTCCCCGCCGGAAGCGCCCCGTCCGCCCGTCGCACCGCCCACGGCGTGACGGGGGCCGTCGCCGCGATGCTCGGGGCACACGCGCAGGTTCTGTCCGCCGCCGAACTCTCGGTCGGGCTCCGCTCCCCGGGGACGACACGCACGGATGTGCGGACTGCTCTGTGGACCGACCGGACCCTCGTCAAGACGTTCGGCCCGCGCGGCACCGTGCATCTGCTGCCCGCCGAGGACCTACCGATGTGGACCGGAGCCCTGTCGGCCGTGCCGACGGGCAGCAGCCCCTTCTCCAAGGACGCGCGGATGACGCCGGCCCAGGTCGAGGTGGTCGTGGCCGCCGTCGCCGACGCCCTGGAGGATGCCGAGCTCACGATCGACGAGCTCTCCGACGAGGTGATCGGCCGTACCGGACCCTGGGCGGGTGACCCCGTGATGCCCGCGTTCCAGGGAATGTGGCCCCGCTGGCGCCAGGTGCTGCACCTGGCGGGCCACCGCGGGGCCCTGTCCTACGCGCCGAACCGGGGCCGGAAGGCCACGTACACGAACCCCGGGACCGTCCCGATGCCCGAGCGGGAGGCGACGGCCGCGCTCGTACGCCGCTATCTGCTGGCGTACGGTCCCGCCACCCCGGCCCACTTCGCGCGGTGGCTCGCGGCACCGCGCGGCTGGGCCGGCCGGCTCTTCGGGGAACAGGCCGGGGCCGGCGAGATCGAGGAGGTGGCCTTCGAGGACCGCGGGGCGGCGTGGGTGGTGGCGGGCGACACCCGGTTCCCGGCAGAGGCGCCGCGCGGGGTGCGGCTGCTCCCCTACTTCGACGCGTTCACCATCGCCTCCCAGCCGCGCGAGCGCCTCTTCCCCGGCGCTGCGTACGAGCGCGCGCTGGCCGGCGGCCAGGCGGGCAACTTCCCGGTGCTGCTGGTGGACGGCGAGGTCGCCGGGGTGTGGCACCAGCGGCGCTCGGGCCGGCGGATCACGGTGACCGTGGAGCCGCTGAGCCCGCTGGACGCCGGGCGGACGCGGGCACTGGGGGAACAGGTGGAGAGGCTGGGCGAGGTGATGGAGGGCACCCCGGAGCTCGTGGTGGGGAAGGTGACGGTGGGCGGCCACGCGTAGCAGGGGCTCGCCGGGCTCGGCGGACTCAGGGGCCCGGCGGGCCCAGCGCGGCCCAGGGAGCTCAGCGGGCCCAGCGGACTCAGCGGACTCGGTGGGCTCAGCGGGCGAGGAAGCGGATCGCCACGGTGTCGCCTCCGACGACCGCGAAGTCGCCGTTCTCGCACCGGATCACCGCCTCGCGCACCTCGCCGTGCTCGTCACGCCGTTCCTGTGTGCCGGTGACCGTCCAGGCACCGCCGTACGGAGGGGGCGGCAGCCGGCTCAGTTGCTCGAACTGCCACTGGCCCGCGGGCACGCACCAGTCGGGCAGGCCGGGCCAGGCTCCGGAGGTGATGCTCAGCGTGTGGTCGGAGGCGCAGGTCAGCAGGACCGACTGCCCTCCTTCCAGGACGAATTCGACGGCCTCCGGTTCCCCTGCGCGCCCTTCGGGCCGGTAGAACAGGCCGAGGACGGCGGTGATCCGCGCGCCCGTGAGCCAGTCGGCCTTCCCGTGGCGCAGACGGCCGGCCGGCGGGCTGATCTCTCCGCCCGGCATTTCCCTTCCCACCGACATGACCTGCTCCTTCGTTGTGCGCTCAACCACCAGAATCGCACTACTCATGGGTAGGACGGAGGAGCAGGGGATGCCGTTGCATCGGCAGCCTGTGAAGGCGCCCTCAGCGTACGGTCGTTGGCGCCCTAGCCGGTTTCCGCGCCTCGATCAGGAAGCGGGCGCTGTGCGCGACGAAAGGCCCGTCCTCCTCGATCTGGCGATGGAGGGATCGCAGTTGGGGAAGGTAGGCACCGACGGTGAAACCCGGCACCATCCAGATGACCTTGCGAAGGAAGTAGACGACGGATCCGATGTCGAGGAACTCGACGCGCAGCCGCTCGGCGCGCAGGTCCGTCACCTCCAGCCCGGCGGCCTCCGCGTCCTCCCGTGCGCGCCGCGGGTCACGGGCACCGCGCTCCTCGGCGGAGCGGGGGCCGAGGAAGTACTCGACGAGCTCGAACACGCTCTCCGGGCCGACCTGCTGGGAGAAGTACGTGCCTCCGGGGGCGAGCACCCGGGCGATCTCGTCCCACCAGGCCCTCACCGGATGGCGGCTGACGACCAGGTCGAAGGCGTCGTCGGCGAAGGGCAGCGGCGGCTCGTCGGAGTCCGCGACGACGACGGCACCGCGGGGACGGAGCAGCGCGGCGGCGCGGGCCGTGTTGGGCGGCCAGGACTCCGTGGCCACCGTGAGCGGCGGCAGCACGGGGGCGGAGGCGAGCACCTCCCCTCCCCCGGTCTGGATGTCGAGCGCGGCCCCGGCCAGCGCCATCCGGCCCGCCATGGCGCGCGCGTACCCCCACGAGGGGCGCTGCTCGGTGGCCCGTCCGTCGAGCCAGGAGAAGTCCCAGCCGTCGACGGAGACGGCGTCCGCCTCCGCCACGAGGGCGTCGAAGCGCGCGTCGGAGGCGGAGGAGCCGAGAGGTGCGGATGATCCGGTCACACGGGCAGGGTGTCAGCCCGGCACGGCCCGGCGCGATCCCATATTCCGTATGTCCGTGCGCCGGGTGAGGCTCAGGAGGCGATGCCCCCGGACAACAGGCCGATCAGCGCTCCGGCGACCATGAACGGGCCGAACGGGATACCGGTCCTGCGCCCCGCGCGCCGGGCCAGCATCAGACCCGCCCCGTACAGGGCGCCGAACAGGAATCCCGCGAAGCCTCCCGCGAAGAGCACCGCCCAGCCGTACCAGCCGAGCGCCACGCCCAGCGCGAGGGCGAGCTTCACGTCGCCGAAGCCCATGCCGTTCGGGTTGATCAGGAAGAGGACGAAGTAGAAGCCTCCGAGTGCCACCCCGCCGAGGAGTGCGGAGGTCCAGGAGCCGCCGTGTCCGGGCAGCAGGGCGGCTCCGCCCAGAAGCACCGCCGCCGCGCCGGCGAGGGGCAGGGTCAGCGCGTCGGGGAGCCGGTGGACGCGGCGGTCGATGACTGCGAGGAGCACGGCGACGGGCGCCAGGAGCACCCAGACGACGGCCTCGGGGCGGGCCCCTGCCGCGGCCGCGAGGGCGACGCAGGCGAGCAGGGTGACCACCGGGGCGGCGGCGGAGGGGGCGTAGCGGCCCTGCCCGGCGGGCACCGGGGCCTGGGGGGCGGCGGCTGCCGGGAGCGAGGGGACGGCCACGGCGCACGCCGCGCATCTGGCGGGACCGAGCCAGCCACGGGCGGGCCCGGTGAGCGCGTGCCCGGCCGGGCAGGCGTCCCGCCAGGGCTCCTCGGGCTCGACGGAGAAGCGGTACGCGGCGCGCGGGAGCAGCAGTCCGGCGGCGGCGCCCCAGAGCGCGGCGACCGCAATCAGTGTGGCGTCCACGATCCGACCCTAATCCGGCCCGCACGGCGGGGTCTTGGGTCCTGGGGCCCACTGCGGCCCGTTCGGGACCCACGCGCGGGCGGGGAGGGCTACGGTCGGCTCCCATGGGGAAATGGCGTGACGGCAGCGGGACACTGACGGTCGGTTCGGCCTCCGAGGTACGGGAGGTGCCCCTGCGCATAGCCGCCTCCTACCGGGCGCGGGCGCGGGGGCTGCTCGGTGCGGACGGCGTCGAAGGCGCCCTGCTGATCACACCGTGCGGGAGCGTGCACACGTTCCGGATGCGGTTCACCATCGATGTGGCGTACCTGGACCGCGGGTTCAACGTCCTGGCGGTCCGCACGATGAAGCCCGGCCGGCTCGGCCGGCCCAGGTTCCGCGCCCGTCATGTGGTGGAGTCGGAAGCCGGGGCGATGGAGGGGTGGGGACTGCGGCCCGGGACGAGGGTCCGGGTCTCGGTTCCGGTCACGGAGGTTTCGCCGCCTGTGCGGTGACGCGTGCGGCCGGGGCCTCGGGCGTCGTCGACGTCAGGAAGCCGGCGCGGCTCCGGCGCGTGGGTCCGTAGGCCCGTGGGCCCGTGGGCCCAACTCACGGCGGCCCCGGCCCCAGCAGCGTCCACGCCCCGTACGCGGCGGAGCCGAGGGCCAGCGCCGCGACGACGGCCCCGGTGCGGAGCGTCGTGCGCAGCCGTGCCAGGGCGACGGCCGGGGGCAGGAGCAGGGGGAACGCGGGCATCATCAGGCGCGGCCGGGAGCCGAAGTAGCCGGAGCCGATGAGCGAGACGACGACGACCGCGATTCCGTACACGAGCACGGGGAGCGGCTGCCGCTGCCGTACGCACAGGAATACCAGCCACCCCAGGAGACCCAGCGCGGCGCAGAGCCCGAGAGCGGCGGGGAGCGGCAGCCCGGCAATGAACGCGGCGAGCGCCCGGCCCCCGTCGATGCTGTTGCCCCACTGCGCCTGGACGTCGAAGTACGCGAACGGGCCGCCCTCGCGGACGGCGACGAACACCACGTAGGCCAGCCATCCCAGCGGTGCCAGGCACACCCCCAGCAGCATGCGGGCGTTCCGCCGGAGCAGACCCCGCCGTCCGCCCGACCGCCACTCCCGCACGAGGACGGCGGCGGCGGTGAGGGCGAGCGCCGCGATGAGCGCGGCCGCCGAGGGGCGCGTCAGTCCGGCGAGCACGCACAGCGCGCCCGCGGCGATCCAGCGATTCCGGAGCACCGCGTACAGCGACCAGGCGGCGAGGGCGGTGAACAGGGTCTCGGTGTACGCCATCGACTGCACGAACGCCGTCGGGTACGCGCCCCACAGTGCGGCCAGCACGATCCCGGTCCGCGCTCCGTGCAGCCGCGCGCCGACGGCGAAGATCCCCCAGGCCGCGACGAGCCCGGCCAGCCAGGCGACGGCGATGCCGGCGCCCTGGACGGTGAACGGGGTGACGGCGGCGAGGCCGCGCTCCAGGGCAGGGAGGAGGGGGAAGAAGGCCAGGTCGGGGTGGACGCCACCGTCGGGGAGCGTGACGGTGTGGCCGTAGCCGTGCTCGGCGATCCGCTGGTACCAGACGGAGTCCCAGCGGCCTCCCAGCAGATGCAGGGCGTCCTTCCCGGCGGCCGACGCCGACACCTGGAGGACGAGAAGCCCGAGGGCCCTGACCGCCGCGTAGGCCCCGAGGGCGGGGGCGGCGGCGGTGAGCAGAGCCATGGCACGGTGCCGATTGCCGCGGGTTCCGGGCGACTCCGGGCGGCAGCGCGTGAGCTGATCAGGCATACGGGCGATTATGGCCCTGCCTGCGCCCGGCTCACCGCACGGGTCCCGGCGGGGGCCCCCTCCTGCCCTCAGGACCTCGCTGTGCGGATCCGGCCGGGTGCCGAGCCCGCGGTCGGCCAGCGGAGCGACGGTTGGATCAGCTTCAGCTGCATCGACGTGCCGCACCGGTTCAGGTCCTGGGCGCCGTCGAGACCCATGGTCACGGGGTCAGCTGCTGCGCCGTGGGCACGTGGGGCCACCTTCCGGTTGCGGCCCGGCCCGGCGCCGTGGGGGTACGCCGGGACGGGCGTCGATCACCTGCGGCGCTGACGCTAATGTCCCGGCGGCCCCGCGTCTTGGGCCCAGGGACCCAACCCGGGGCTCAGTCCTCCCGGCCGGTTCCGGGGGCGCGCCCCACCCGGGCCCTCAGCGCTCGGCCGTGCCGTGGGCCGGCGCTCGCGGAGGTCCGCCGCGGACCCGGACGCGAGGCGGCGGATCCTCTTCGTCCTGCCGTGCCCGGCGAGCAGCTCCAGGAGATGACGGCGGGCGCCCGCACCGCCCCTCACCACCCGCAGCTGCAACCAGCCGGACCACGTCCCGACGGCTTCGGCGCCCTTTCCCGGGGCGGTCTCCTCCTCGGGCACCTTCTTCCGCGACCGACGACGCACAACCTCAGGACGAGACACGTCATCGACGCTGACCGCGCGAAGCGGGGCCCCTGGTCACGTCTGTCCGACGTGCACCGCCCCCGCGTTCACCGGGCGGCCGCATCGGATCCGCGGGTCCTGCACGTCCCCGGCCGGGCGGCGAACGGGCGGAGTTGGGCCCGTATTTGGGGCCGGGGGCCCAGGTCAGGCACGGGTTCCCGGTCATACATTCGCCCCGAGGGACAACAGGGTGTGTCGGGGAGAGGTGAACCGTGAGCGGTGGCAGCGACTGGGGAAGCAGGGTCCCGGGCCCGGTACCAACGGGCGGCCACGGCAGCGGCGGGGGCGGCTGGTTCTTCCCCCTGAGCCTCAGCTGGGCGGCCGGCGCCCTCGTCTACGTCGTCGCCGGGTTCCTGATGACTCGCGCGCTCGTCGAGACCCTCGCCACCGACGAACGGCTCGAACTCTATGGCTGGCGACTGGCGTTGCTGCACCTGCCCGCCGTGCTCGTGACCGTGCTGACGGTCCTGGCAGCCGCCCGGGTACTTCCCGCCCGCCACCGCGACTCACGCCCGCTGCATCTCCTCGGCTCGCTCGCCGTGCCCGTCGCCGGACTCGCGTACGGCTATGCCGTCGCCTGGGACGTCGTGGGGACCGAGGGCCTCATGATGCCGGCGGTCGCCATGGTCACCGGCTCCGCCGTGGGGCTGGCCCTGGACCGGCTCCTCGATGACCGGGACGACGGGCCCTCGTCCTCGTCCTCGTCCCGACGCTCCTACGACTGGCGCGACGGCGGCGCCACGGCGACCGAGTACCTCGGCGTCATCGTCCTGGTCGTCGCACTGATCGGCGCGCTCGCCCTGGCCGGACTCGGGGGACGGATCGGGGAGGGCATCCGCTGTGCCATCACCTCGCTCACCGGGGGCAGCGGCGGCTGCACGACGGGCGGTGACGGCACCGCCGGGCCGAAGACCGACGCCGACTACGAACCGAAGCTCTGCCAGATATCGAACGTCTCGGACACGGCGGGCGGCAAGGTCAAGATCGGCTGGTTCGAATGGGGCGAGGAGTACGGCTTCCAGCAGAAGGTCGCCCAGGCCAACACCGATGTGAACGGGGACGGGAAGGTCGACGAGAACGACAAGCTCGTCTACATGACGTTCACCGACGCCGCCTCCGCGGGCGTCAACGCCAGCACGCCCGGCGTCAAACTCGGCAGCCTCGGCAAGGCGGACGTCGACATCGGCGGCGGCATCAAGATCACCAATGGTGACACCTGGGTGTTCAGGAGCGAGGCGGACGCCCAGAAGATGAGGGACGACATCGAGGAGATGAAGATGTGGGAGACCTCGATGAAGCACAGCGGCGGCTACGGCGGCGGCTGGTACTCCGGCATGAAGTGGGCGGACAAGAAGGAGGACATCGAGAAGAAGATCGGCGACAAGAAGATCTCCTACTCGACCATCGGGCTGAACGTCTACGCGGACGGGGGCCTCTCCCTGAAACCGGGCGACGAGAACAAGCTCAGCGCCAAGCTCGGCGGCAAGGCCAAGTTCTCGCCGGACGTCACGATCACCAAGGACGACGTCAACGGCAACGAGTCGTACACCTACACCGCCAAGCTCGAGATCGAGGGCAAGGTGGGCGGCAACGCGGGCCCGCTCGGCGGCACCGCCGGCGCGAAGGACACCCGCACCGGGGCCCTCACCGTCACCCGGGACCAGAAGACCGGGAAGATCGTCCGGATCGACATGACGAAGACGGTGGAGAAGACCTCGACGTCCGACAAAGGTGAGGCCGGCGGGGACAACGGCAAGAAGGACAAGGACAAGCGGGGCGGCAAGGGCAGCGTGACGGACTCCTCCGGGGACACGGGCATCGAGGTCGAGACGAACTCGATCGTGTTCGGGAAGGAGACCGACCAGGCCACGGAGGACAAGCGCGCCCTCGCCGAGCAGTGGCTGGACGGCTCCGGCGACAACACCGCCCCGTTCGAGTACATGTTCGGCGACCGGTCCCTGCAGAAGAAGCCCGCGGGGACCGACCCCTTCGAGCAGCTGATGTTCCAGGACGGCCTGTCCAGCACGATGCAGTACCACGGCGAGACGGACGCCCAGGAGTTCGGCTTCGAGGTCTCCCTGGGTATGAGTCTCGGGTTCTCGGTCTCCGACGAGCACAAGGAGGAGACACTGACGGACGCGCGGTTCCTCGGAGCTCCGCAGGGCGACAAGCGCACCTACCTCCCGTACAGCTACTGCGCGCAGTGACCACCCACGCGAAGAGGCGATGACGTTGACGAAGTCCAGGACGACCGGCACGGCCGTCGCCGCCCTCGGTCTGACGCTGCTCAGCGGCTGCGGCGGCCCGGAGGCCGCCGCGGTCCCGGACGGCTGGGGCACGCTCGACACGAAGAGCGTGTCCGTCGGCTACCCCGAGGACCAGGGGTACGCGCCGCAGCCCGCCGCCGAGCGCAGCAAGGCCAACGCGGCCGTCGCGCTCAAGGAGGACAAGGGTGTGCGCACCGGAATGGTCTCGGTCCAGCTGCACTTCGCCACGGGCGTCGGCGACGCCGGTGAGGCGGCCGCAGCCGCGGGCGCCGGGATCGGGCTCGGAGCCACCCGCGAGGACACCCGGGACGTGCGGCTCGCGGGTGCGGAGAGCGCCCGCGAAGCACGCAGGATCGACTACGAGTTCACCTCGAGCGGCGAGGAGTCGACCCCGGCCGGGGGGACGCGGATGACGGGCGTCGTGGTGGCCGGTGTCGACTCGAAGGACGTACCGTTCGCCATCCGGATCAACGCGGTGAAGGGTGCGCTCAGCCCTGCGGACCTCGACTCGTTCGTCGCGTCGATCACCGTCAAGTGACCCTCAGCGGAGCCTTGTCCATGGATGTACTGCCCGGTGGCACGGCCACCTTCCTGCTGCTCTTCGGCGTGTTCCTCGGCGTGTTCGCGATCCGCTCCTGCCTGCGTCTGTACCGCGTGCTGCGGCTGGTCCGGCGCGGCGAGCGCGCCGAGGGCAGGTGCTCGGACCGGCGCGTGGAGGAACGCGGGACAGGGACGGAGAACCGTTACCGCACGGAGTACGTCTTCGCCTTCCGCACCCCGGACGGCCGGGAGGTGGAGTTCACCGATCACGCCCCGGGCCCGTTCGGCTTCGAGGTCGGGGCCCCCGTGCGCGTCTCCTACGACCCGGCGGCCCCGGACCTCAGGGCCACGGTCGCGGGACCGGGGGCCTGGGGCCCGCTGCTGATGCCGGCGGTGTTCGCCGCGGTACTGGGTCTGTTCTCACTGGGACTGCTGGGCGCGTTCGCGGTGACGGTGGGCTGAGGGAGCGGGCCGACAGGCCGGTCCGTCAGAGCTTCGCACGGTCGAAGGGCACGGTGAGCGGCTCCAGCGCGCCGGTGGCCCGGAGCTCCTCGTTGACGCCGATGACGGTCTCCGTGGACGGTGCTCGCGTACCGCCCCGGGTCAGGTCGATGACCAGCCCGCCGTTCGCGACCGGGGTGTACGCGCCCGGGAGCCCCTCGGGGGCGAGTGCGGCCCGTCGCTCGGAGAGGAAGACCGCCCTGCCGCAGCGGGGATCGGAGTTCTCCAGGCCGAAGTGGCCGGCCACCGCCCTGTACAGCGCCCTGTCGTACACCTGCCCCGCGTCGATGTCCCACGCCTCGCCGATGACCGCCAGGATCTCCGGTGTGCGGCGGATGACGTCCGCGTCCTCGTCCACCGTGCGCGAGCGGAAGGAGACCGAGACGGAGCGGGTGACGTACGGGGACGAGCCACCTGCCCGGACGGCCGAGGTCACCTTCGCCGCCTCCTGGTTGTGCGCCCACAGGGATGCCCCGTAGCCCACCACGTCGAGGTCAGGGCCGGTGTTCTCCCGGACGACGTAGTCGGCCAGAGCGGGGACGGAGGGCATCAGCAGAGGGTCGGACGGGATGCCGTCCCCCGCTTCGTGCCATTCGTGGAACGTCCCGCCGTCGATGTCCCGGAGCCGCGCCAGGGTGTCGTACCACCGCTGGGCGATCGCCTGCGGGTCCTCTTCCCTGGCGCCCCAGAATCCGTTGACGACGACGTTCAGCACGATGCTCTCCTCGGCCTTCTCGACAGCTCCGGCGCGCGCTCCTGCCGGCCCTTCACCCCGTCACATCGTCAGGCGTGTTGATCACCTTAACGTCGATGCCCCGGTCCTCGAAGAGCTCCCGCGCGGCCTCGGCTACGTCCGGATCGGACAGGTGCCACTCGACGGGCTTGCCGCGCGCCGCGTCCACCTGCCGGGTGGCCTGGTCCGCCCAGCGCTGCTGGACCTTGGGGGTGAGCTCCCCGGTCCCGGCGTCGTAGAAGTCCTTGCCCCGGTAGCCGTACTTCGCCTCCAGATAGGTGCCCCTCGCGGCGTCCCAGCCGTCGAAGTCGACCGGCTTCCCGGTGAGCTTGTCGAGTGGGACCTGGTACTCCTTGCCGCGGGTCACCTTGGAGATCTGCTCCTGGTAGCGGGCGCCCATCTCGGTCGGGTAGTTCCAGACGCCGGGCTTGATCTTCGTCCAGGCGCCCGTGCCGCCGTCCTTCGATCCCGCCCGCGGATTCCTGAGGTCCTTGTACCACGCCGGCTTCGGCTGGTTCCTGGCCCGCTCCAGCTCCTTCTTCCGCTTGGCCTCGGCAGCCGCCTTCTTGGCCTCGTCGGCCTGCTGCTGCGCCTCTTCGGCGGCTTCCTTCTTCTCTGGGTCGACCTCGTCGCACTGCTGGGTAAGGAACCCGACGGGCACGGAGGCCCGCACCGCGGCCATGGTGGCGGTGCCCGTGCCTCCGCCGCCTCCTGTGGCGTACGGAACCCGCGGGAGACCGCCCAGTCCGACGGTGCAGCCGGTCAGGCCCGCCTCGTCCGCCGCGTCGTCGGCGTGCTTCTGCGCCTCGGCGGCCGCCTTCTCGGCACCGTCCACGTCGCCGGCCTTGGCGGCCTTCTTGGCCTTCGCCGCGGCTTCGGAGGCCTTCTGGGCCACCTCGCCCAGCTTGCCCAGCTTTCCCAGTTTGCCGAGCTTCCCCAGCTTTCCCACGAGCTTGGCTTCGCCGTAGCCGGGGATGAAGAGGGAGCCGATGTTCCAGAGGCCGGTGCCGATCGCCTGGCCCTCGTTCCCGTCCTTCCACAGGTCCCGGACCTCGTCGCCGATGAAGACGTCGTCGAGCACCTTCACACCGGTGCCGCCGCCGGCCTTGGTCCAGTCCCAGACAGCGCCGAGGTAGTCGCCGTCGGACCACTTGTCACCGGCGCCCGCCGAGTCCTGGGACCACTTGTCGCCGAGGCTCTTGCCGTAGTCCATCAGGCCGTTCCACGCCTTGACGGGGTGGAGGACGGTGTCGAACGTGCCGGTGACGTCTCCCCACAGGCCGTTGGCGAACACCCCGGTGAAGAACCCGCCGGTCTGATGCGCGGCGCAGGAGAAGAACGCGCCCACCCCCGAGGTGCAGCTCTCTCCGGGCTTCTCCTCGTCGTCGGTGACGCCGTTCCCCGGACCGCCGCCGTCCGCCCCTTCCGAGGCGTCCACGTCGTCACCGCCGTCACCGACGGGCACAACGGCGTCGGCGTCGCCGCCGGATCCGCCGGTGCCGCCATCCGTCGCACCCCCGGTGGCGCCATCCGTGGCACCGCCGGTCGTGCCGCCCTCGGCTCCCCCGGTCGCGCCGCCCTGGGTGCCGCCGGTCGTGCCGCCGTGGGTGCCACCTTCCGCTCCCCCGGTCGCGCCCCCGCGGGTGCCACTCGAAGCGGCTCCCCCGGTGCCTCCAGCCGCGCCGTCTGCCCCGGCAGTGCCGGAATCCCCGGTTCCTGGGTCGGGCTTCTCGCCGGAATCGGGCCCGTCGCCCGCGGCCACTTCTTCGCCCCCAGGTGCCGGGCAGGCGCTGCCGGTCACTTCACAGATGGCGCTGCGCAGCCCTCCACTGATCTGACCGCCGATACCGGTCATCAGGAGCGCACCCACGAGCGCGCCGACGATCAGGATGAGACCCAGGTACTCCACCGCGGACTGGCCACCGTCCCGGCGCCATCTGATCAGCCGCGCGACGCTGAACGGCCGGTGCTCCATCCGCTGCGCGGCCGGCAGGTCGAACCAGTCACGCGAACTGCGCCGCAGCAGCAGGACCAGGGTGACGACCGGGATCACCAGCTGCGGTACGCCCCGCGCTCCGTCGTCGCCACCCAGCGTCGCCAGCGCACCGAGCACGAACCACCCGTGTACGGCGACGAGTCCACGCCAGATCCAGGTGTCCCCGGATCGCACGTACAGCGAGAGGGCGAACCCGGCCGTACCCGGCAGCGCCGCGTACAGCAGGAGCCCGAGCAGCTCACCGTCGATGGCGTCGAGCGACGACGCCTGGAGGAGTACGCCGATGCCTCCGACGACCGTGAACACGAACAAGGTCCGCACAAGGAGCAGCACCACCTGCAACGTCCGTGGCAGCGGGGCCCTGCCAGTCGGAGCCGGCACCCCACCGAAGTCCCCCGACGCCGCGAATCCCCCTGCACCAGACATCCCGGCCCCCAACCAGACGCTGTGAGGCGAAAGTTCACCCGCCCGGGCCATCGGACCACAAGGGAGAGGCGGCAGGCATGGGCCCCAGGGCCCAAAAACGCAGGTTATCCACAGGCTTGTGCAGCTCACGCCCCGATCGTGGATCGTTGGCGCATGAGCTGGATCAACGCATGGACCCCGCCTGATGCCAGGGAGACCCGCCCCTGCCGCCGTGACCGTGAGCTGCGGGAGCTGGCCGCCCTGGCGATCGGCGGCATCCTCCTCATCTCGACGGCCTTGGCTGCCGACTGGCCGCCGCGGCTGCTGAACAGACGCCTGCACAAGGGCGGCTGGCAGCGGGTACACCAGGGCGCCTGGGCGGCCCCGGGCCGACTGGTGGACTGGCTGACCCATGCCTGGGTCGCGCAGAAGCTGCAGCCGCACCTGGTCTGCAGCCACCGGACGGCCGCCGCGCTCCACTTGGTGGAGCTGCTGGGCCGCCCGCGCCCGGAGGCGGAGTTCACCGACCCCCGCCCCGGCGTGTACCAGCGCCCCGGCGTCCGCGTGCACCAGATGGCCCTCGGCCCCGCCGACCGGACGGTGCGCCGTGGCCTGTGCACGACCGCTCCGGCGCGCACGGTCGGGGACCTCATACGGTGCCTCCCGCGCGACGAGGCAGTCACAGCCGCGGACTCCGCGCTCAGCACCCGTACGGTCCGAGGAGTTCGCCGGCCCGCGCTGCTCGACACGGCCACCCTGCGGACGGAGCTGACCGCCCGCCGCGCGGGCTCCACCCGTGCCCGTGCCTGGCTGCCCCTCCTCGACCCCCGTTCCGGCTCGCCCGCCGAAACCATCGCGCGCCTCCGCCTGCACGACGCGGGCCTGCGCCCTGTCGCTCAGGCGGCTCTGCGCACCGCGTCGGGCCGCTCGCTCCGCCCCGACTTCCTCTTCCGCGCCCAGGGACTGGTGGTCGAGGTGGAGGGGTATGCCTTCCACTGGACCCGCGAGGCGCATGCCTTGGACCTCCACCGCTTCAACGAACTGCAGAGCTGCCCGGAGGTCCGCCGCATCCTGCGCTTCACCGCCACCGAGGTCTTCCGCCACCCGGACCGCTTCGTCGCCGAGGTCCGCGCCGCCTTGGACGGGCTGGAGAGCGACTTCCCCAGGGAATCCGGCACTTCTTCTTCAGCCGCCTGTGGCGTTTCGTCCGAACCAGCTCTCTTTCCACCTACTGCGGCAGCACGACCCAGGATCTGACACCCGTGTGCGGTGGCTGGGCACCGGCGAGCCCCCACTGCCGCCCCAGTCGTCGACGACGGCCGCCAGCAACCAGAGCGCCCGGCGGCGGCGAAGCTCGCAGCCAGCGAGGGCGTCCGGGTCGGCGTGGCGGGGGTGCTGGTCCCAGAGGACCAGGCGGAGGGCGCCGTCACGTTGACGTAGAGAGAGGTAGAGGTCCCGGCCGGGGGTGAGTGCGGCGTTGACGGCGATCAGTTCGGTGACGGCGTGGGTGACCGGCCAGGCATGGGAGCGGAACCCGTACGTGGGCAGGGCGGCGGTGGCCAGCTCGCGCATCTGTGTGAGGCATCGGAGCGCGAGAACGTCGAGCTGCGGGTCGTCCCGGTGGACCGCGGAGCCTTCCCTGGCGCAGGGCACGCCCTTCTCTACGCGCACGGGTGGTGCCTCAGCTGGACACGGTGCAGCTGGATTCCGCGCACGGCCCGGAGTTCATGCACGCGGAGGCGCAGCTCACCAAGTACCGAGCCCATCTGGACTGGATGGAGGAGGCGGCGTTGGGCGCCGCTGAGTCAAGGGACTTCATCCACGTCGTCGCACGTCAACTTTGAGGAGTCTCACGATGGCCGAGATCAACTGGGAAGAGCCCTACTGCGGCGAGGGAAACAACTGTTTCCGGCTGGGGACGGACACCGAGGGCAATGCGTTCATCGCCGTCCTCGGACAGGAGGATCGTCACCTCACCGACAGCCGCGAAGCCCTCCAGCAGATGATCAGGGACATCAAGGCCGGCAAGGCCGATCACCTGCTGTAGGCGGGCTCCGTGTCCGTACGGCTCTCGGCCGGGTGCCTGCGACGGCTCAGGAGGTGCCAGGCGCCCAGGCCCAGGACCAGTACGGTTCCGACGCCGATTCCGGTGAATCCGAGCGCCCGCATGGGGAAGGACGTACCGCTGGTCGAGCCGTCCGCGTCTCCGAGGCCGAAGCCTGCCGCTGCCGCGTCCCCGTCGTACGCCGGCCCCTGCTGTGCCGTTCCCTCGATGCCGACGTCCAGCGTCAGGGGGACGCTGCCGGACACCTTGGGGTCGAGGCTCACCTGGACGTAGTACCAGCCCTGGAACCGCATCGCCGATTCCGCGTCGGTGTCACCCTCGAACCGGTTCGCGTAGGCGGCCGGGGCCGTGCCGAGATCGACCCCGGTGGGGGCACCCGTATAGCCCGTGCTCTTGTCGGCGACGCGGCCACGGGCCGTGTTGTACAGGGCGAGGCGCAGCCCGTTGGCGGTGAAGGACGATCCGTCGGAGGTGGTGTTGGCCAGCTGGGCGCGGAGGAAGAGCTGCTGGCCCCAGGCGACCGGCACCCTGTAGAAGCGGCTCTCGCCCGGCCTGATGTCGTCCCTCCAGGCGCCGTCGTCCACGGCTGCCGCGTCGTTGAAGCCCGTGCCACCGCTCACCTTCTGCGGGGTTCCGCCCTCTCCGGGTGACGGAGCCTTCGAGCTCCAGCCGGTCGGCGCCTCGGGCTCGGCGGCACCGGGCTTGAGGCCGGGTTCCGACATGTACCTCAGCTCGATCGGCCACTTGGACGTCCCACCGGTCTTCGACCCCGCCCAGGCCACGGTGTAGAAGTAGTCCCCGGCCTCCTGGCAGGGAACGCTGCTGTCGCCGATACGGCGCGAAGCGTAGGCCGCGATCGGCCGGGCGGTTTCGCCCCCGAAGTAGACGGCCGGGCTGGAACCGCACGACCTGTTGTCGGTCGAGACCAGGGAGACCTGGATGCCGTCGAGGATGGCGCTCTCGCTACCGGGGGGCGGGGCGAGGACCGTGGAAACGAAGGCGCTGGACGTGTCGTCGAGCCGCACGCGGTAGTACTTCTTCTCGCCCGGGGAGATGGTGTCCGAGTAGACCTTCGCGCGCTCCAGCTGGGGGCCGTCGGCGCTCGACGCGGTGCCGGTGACGGGCACGGCTCCGTCGGCGAGCCGGTACGAGGGGACGGCGCCTCCTGGGGCGTCGTCCGAGCGCGGGTGCGCTGCCGCGACTGTCGGCAGCAGCAGTACGCAGAGCGCTGCCGCCACCCCGGCGGCAGCACCGCCTCGGGGCCTCGACACCATTCGCTCCTACCCTCCGACAAACGGGAAACCATTCGTGGAGGGCTCGGCCAACGGCCTGTGGCCAAGGTGCCGAACCCCCCGGGACTACGTGCTGACTCTACGAGCCGTTGGTGCGCGGGAAGGAGACTTCCACACGCCGGTTCTTCTTACGACCCTCTTCGTTGTCGTTACTGGCGATCGGGTACTGCTCCCCGTAACCGCGGATCTCGAAGGTGACGCTCGGCAGCTTGGTGGCGAGCACGCCCTGGACGGCGTTCGCACGCTGCTTGGACAGGACGTCACCGTGAGCGGACGATCCGAGGTTGTCCGTGAAGCCGAACACACGCACCCTCGGGGCGTTCTGTGTCTGGATCTCGGTGGCGATCGCGTTGATGCGGGCCGTGGCCTCGCCGCTGAGCTTGGCGCTGTCCTTGCCGAAGAGGACTTCGGCCTGCAGGGCGAAGGTGATGTCGGCGTTGGTGTCCTCGCGGCGCTCCTCGCCGCCCATGTCCTCGACGATGGACTTGATGTCGAGTACGCGGACGTCACCGAGGGTCGCACCGTCACCGAGCATGAGACCGGGCGAGTTGGCGTCGACCTCCACGGGGGGCGAGGCGCTCGGGACAGCGGTGGGGTTCTCGTCCGCCGAGGCCGACGTGGCACCCCACAGGGTCGAGGTGCCGAGCACGACGGCAGCGGCGGCGCAGAGACCGATGCGGCATCGGAGTGCGCCTCGCGGGATGACCGGTGTGGGGGTGGGTGGCTGCATTACGTTCGTCACCCCGAGATCTTGATCGTCGCGGTGGGCATGGTGGGGATCTGGAAGTCGACCTCGGTGGTGCTCTGAGGCGGGGCGGGGAACTGAGCGAAGAACGGCGCCTCCGCTCCCGGCGTCAACCCTTCGAACTTGGTGCACAGGCAGCGGCCGTCGGTGTCCCTGAGGATCAGGTACCGCTTCTTGCCCTGCTGGTCCACGAGTGTCGCCCCTGCCATGGACGCGCCATTGTTCACCAGTTCCTGCTCGATCCCCTGCCAGCCGACCGCCGCCCAGATCTGCTTCGACCCGTTCTTGACCCGGCCCTTCACGGTGACGAAACCACCGGCTTCGCGCTTGACCGAGCTGATGACTGCCTCGACGCCGTCCTTGCCCTTGATCGAGGCCAGCACCTGACCCTCGTCGTCCTCAGCAGGTGCAGGTGTCTCACTATCCTGATTGGACGCCGAAGGCGCAGACCCCTCAGGCTTGCCTTCTGGTTCGTCCGACCCCCCGTCGCCCCCACAAGCCGTCAGTACGACAGCCATGGCTACGGAGGCGGCAGCGACGGCGGCCCCCCTGAAGCGAATCCGGGTCATGGCTGCACGCATCGGCGTGTTCCTCTCGGTGACGTTCACTTAGTTGTCGGCCAGGTGGACGGAGAAAAGGTCTGCCAGATCGGGCAGCAGGTCAAGGTTTTTCGGGTCGATACGGAAGTCGTCGACATCGTCGCAGACAACTTTGTACGCCTTCTGTTCCTCGGCCTCTTCCGTGTCGCCGTCGTCGTCATCGGCGGGGAGGCTGGGCGCGGGACGTGTGTCTTCTTCGATGCGGCAGCGTGGCTCGATGACGGCGCGTGCGGTCGCAGAGGCTTTCGTCGTCTTCGTGCTGGCGATCACCGAGCTTCCGACCGTCTTGTTCGTCTCGACCGTGACCGTGTACGACGCCTCGGGCGAGAGAGCCCCGTAGCACGTCAATTGACGGGCGTCATTCTGCGACGCGAGCGATTCACCGGCGGAGCACGATCCGCTTCCGATTTCCTGGCCACTCAGCAGGTCGTCCCATTCGCCGAAATCGAACACCCCCGGCCAGCTCCACTCGTCGCGCGCGTCCTGCGCCGCTGCCAGGGCGGCAGCGTCGGCGGCCGTCTGTGCCTCGTTCCTCTTCATCGAAGCCTGCCCGACAGCAAAGTAAGCGAACGCGAGGAAGAGCAGGCCCGCCACCACCATGATGTAGATGGGGAAGGCCTGCCCTGCCTCACGAGTCCTTCTGACGATCAGCCTGCGCCCGTGATCTTGTTGATCTGCGTGGTGATGGCCGTCGCGATCGTGGTTCCGAAGTTCGTCGTCATGAGCACCCCGATGATCGCCACGACCACCACGATGATGCCCAGGTACTCCACCGCGCCCTGGCCCCGGTCCGCCCGGGCCTTCATGCGCTCGACGGACGTGTTCGCCCAGACCTTGGCGTTGACGGAAGCCTTCAGCATCAGCTTGCTCATGGTGTTCCCCTCCGGTTGCGGACGGCCGGATGCCGGCCGGCGTGTACGTCTGTGCGGTGGCGCTCGCGTTACCGGCTTCCTCCTGGCCGGTGCCGCTCGCGACATGAGAAACGTACGGCTGGACACCCCGTCCGCCGCAGGGCCCCAGGGCCCAAAACCGGGCCCAAAGCGGACGTTGGGCCCTTTGCCGCGCGTGCGTACCCGCGCCGGGGCTCCTCCCCCGTTCAGCCATGGCTGCCTGTCCCCCTCGTTCCAGGTCCCGAGCCCGGCGCCGTGCCGAGCCAGCGGGCGATCGCCTCGCTGCGGCTGGTGCTGTGCAGCTTGGTGAAGATCCTGTTGATGTGGTTCTTGACGGTCTTTTCGCTGATGAAGCAGGTGGCGGCGATCTGCTGGTTGCTCAGGCCCGAGGAGATGAGCTCCATGACCTCCGCCTCCCTCGAACTCAGTTCGTACTGCCGCCTGTTGGGCGCCTGAGGCCCGTTGGATTCCGTACCGGACGAAGACTGTCCCACAAAAGGTTGCAGTTGCGAAAGGTTTTGTGGATTTTCGGCCGGATGCGGCGGACGCAGCGGATGCGCAGAACGCGGCGCAGGGGCCCGCACGCGGTGGGAGGCGCTGCCCGGGGGCTGGGTCTGTGAGCCGGGCCCGCCGTGGGGGGCGTCGGCGCTCAGGGCTGTTCCCAGCCCGTCCGGGAGCGACCTCGGCTGCTGGTTCGGCCCTTGCCGCATATGGGCGAGAAGCGCGCTCGCCGCCGTGGCGGTGAAGGGTGCGCGGCCGCTCTTCGTATCGCGTACGGACTGCACGAGTTCGTCTGCCGTGAACTCGCCGTGGACCAGGTAGCCGCCCGCGCCCATGCGCAGTGCCTCGTGCACGATGTCGCTCTCGCGGCTGTACGTCAGCATCATCACGGGTGCAACCTGCACCAGGTGAGGCAGGGCGGAGAGACCGTCCACCCCGGGCATCCGTACGTCGAGCAGGATGACGTCCGGCCGGTGGTGTACGGCGGCTTCATAGGCCTCGCGCCCGTCCGCCGCCTCGGCCACGACCTCGATGTCGGCCCGGCCGCTGAGCAGCACGCCGAGTCCCGCCCGGACCACGGGGTTGTCGTCCGCGACGACGACGCGCAGGGACCCGGGGGCCGGACGGTCGGGGGCGTCGGGGAAGGCGGGCAGCGGCTGTGCCGCCGTGGGCGGTGGTGCGGTGGCCGGGAATGCGGGGGAGCTGAGTTCACTGCTGAGCGGGGAGCCGTGCGAGGACGTGTGCGGGGAGGCGTGGTTCTGTGCGGCCCGGTCCTGGCCAGATGTGCGGGAGACGTCGTCCGGCATTCTGCGACCTCCTCTCAGGTGTCATGGGGACGAGGGTGCGATAGCGGTATTGGGGCAGGGGTCGTGCGGGTGCGGTCAAGGGCTGGAAGCCGGATCCGCCGCAGGGGCGACGGCAGTCGCTGACGCGGCAGTCGCAGCCCGGGCCGGTGCCAGGGCCGCGGTCGGGAGTTCGACGCGGACCTCGGTGCCCTTGGCCGCCTTGCCCTTGCCGATCCGGATGCGGGCGCCGATGGAGGCCGCGCGTTCGACCATGCCGACGAGCCCGAAGTGGCCGGCCCGCCTCAGGTCGTCGAGGGTGGTGCCCGCGGGCAGGCCCTGCCCGTCGTCGTACACGCTGACGCGCAGGACGTCGCCCTTGATACCGGCGAGGACGACGAGGTAGGTGGGGTGGGCGTGCCGGTCGGCGTTCTCCATCGCTTCGGAGGCGACGGTGAGGAGTTGCCGGGCGACGACCTGGGGGACCGGGGGTACGGGTGTGTCGCCGAGGGTGCGGAAGACGGTGTTCAATCCGCGTCTCCGGGTGAAGTCCTGCGTCCTGGAACGGAGTTCGGCAATGAGGTCCACCCCGCCGTCGAGGCCGGACTCGCGCCGCAGGTCGGAGAGGAGTTCCCGTGATTCGGCGGCGGCCCGTCGGGCGGACCTGGCGACCAGTTCCGCCTGGTGCCGGAGGGTGAGCGGGTCCGTCCGCCCGGAGGAGTGGGCCAGTCCGTCGGCGGCGAGGGCCAGGCCGTGCAGGGTCTTGGCCACGGAGTCGTGCATCTCGCGTGCCAGTCGTGCGCGTTCGTCCTCGACGGCGACGCTGACGGCGAGGCGGGCCCGGGTCTCGGTCAGTGCCTGGCTGGCCGCTCCGACGCGGAGCATCAGGTTGCGCAGCGTGACGCCCACCGCGCCGGCGAGGACGCAGAAGCCCGGGAGCAGCAGGGCGTTGGCCAGCCCTCCCCGGAACTGCTGGTCGGCGCCGTAGGCGGCGGCCAGGATGAGGACTTCGAGTACGGCGAAGACTCCGGCGGCCCGCCAGCCGTAGAGCAGTCCGGCGAGCAGCGGAGTGCAGACGACGGCGTAGCCGAGGGTCGAGTCGGGTGTGGCGGTGAACAGGAGCAGGGCGCCGAACACGGTGTCGGCACCCAGCAGGAGCGGCGAGCGTACGAGGAGTGGTCCGAAGCGCTCCCAGTCGCGGTAGAGGGCGTACGAACCGACGAAGGTCACCAGGACGGCGGAGGCGACCAGCCAGCTGGCGAGGCCGGGGGCGGTGTTGTCGAGGGCCTGCGGGGTGCCGATGGCGATCATGGCCAGGCGGAAGAGGAACACCTGGCGGGCCAGCGCCGAGAGGGCGTTGACCTGGATGGACACGGTGGGCGCCGGGCCGGCGGGAGTGGACAGCGCGGCGTGCCGCGCGTCCTCGGCGCCCGGGTGCAGGGAGATCGTCATGGGCGGCCGCTCACTCCCCTGTGAAGGATCCGAGGTCGGTGTCGGATCCGAGCAGCATGGCGGCGCCCATGAGGATCATGGTGGCGGGGATCATGAAGGTGGTGACCATCAGGGTTGCCTTGGGGACTGCCTTGGCGGCCTTGCGCCGGGCGTTCTGCGCGTCGGTGCGGCGCATGTCGTTGGCGATGGCGATGAGCGTGTCGACGATGGGCGCGCCGAGTTCCTCGCCCTGCTGGAGCGCGGTGACGAACATGGCGACCTGTTCGGAGTCGTTGCGCCTGCGCAGCTCGTCGAAGGCCTGGCGGCGGCTGACGCCCATGTCCATCTGCCGGAGGGTGATGCGCAGTTCGTCGGACCAGGGGCCCTGGTACTTCTCGGCGACCCGGTCGAGGGCCTGCCGGAAGCCGAGGCCCGCGGAGACGACGACGGCTAGGACGTCCAGGAAGTCGGGGAGTGTGCGGTCGATGTCGTCCCTGCGCTTGCGGACGGCGGCCCAGATGCCGACCTCGCCCCAGAACAGGCCGAAGGCGATCATGAACAGGGCCATGAAGAATTTGCCGCTGGTGAGCATGGCGAAGGCGGCGAATCCTCCGAGGGCGCTGTAGACGGCGCGCCGGGCCGCGTAGCGGTCGATGGTGAGGCCGCCCGGGTTGCCCGCCATGTCGATCCTGCGGCGCTTCTCGTTGACCTTCTTGGGCCCCATCAGGCGCAGGACCAGGGGCGCCCAGCGCATGCCGAGGCGGTCGATGCCGGAGCCCACCGCGGTGGTGCGGGTCGACCCGACTTCGAGCGCGAGCGCGAGGTCGCCGGGGAGGGTGGCCTCGGCGCGGTACATCCGTACGCCCTTGAAAACGCCGAAGACGCTGAAGCCGACGACGAGGGCGAGCAGTAGTTCCATGACGGCCCCCTCCTCAGATATCGATCTTGGAAACGCGGCGGATGGCGACGAAGCCGAGGGCGTAGAGGCCGAGCGAGACGATGACGGCGACCTGTCCGGCGACGGATCCGGTCATCCGGTCGAGCGCTCCGGGGAGGATCGAGTTGACCAGTAGCATCGCGCCGACGCCGATGGCCGGGACGGCGTAGGCCGTGGCGTTGATCTGTGAGAGCTGGGTGCGGACCTCGCGCCGGGTCTCCTTGCGCTCCTCCAGGGTGACGGTGAGGTTGCGCAGCGAGGACACGACCTGGCCGCCGGCCCGGTTGGACAGGATCAACGTGGAGACCAGGACGACGAGTTCGCGGGAGGGCAGGCGTTCGGCGAGTTCCCCGAGGGCGTCGTCGAGGGTGCGGCCCACGCCCAGCTGGTCGGCGACGACGCGGAGTTCGTCGCCCGCGGGCGCTTCGAGTTCGTCGGCGGCCATGGCGATGGAGGTGCGCAGGGAGAGCCCGGCCTGGGTGGCGTTGGCGAGTACGCGGGAGATCTCGGGCAGCTGGCTGATGAAGGCCTCGGTGCGCTTGGCCCGGTGCCAGTTCAGGAAGGTGCCGGCGCCCCAGATCGCGGCGAGTCCGGCGAGCGGGCCGAAGAACGAGGCCAGGACGGAGGCCGCGATCAGCCAGAGTGCCGCCACGGAGGCGACGACGTAGAGGAAGTACTCGCCCGGAGTGATGTCGAGGCCCGTGGCCGCGAGCTTCAGCTCGATCCTCTTGCCGAGTTTCGTACGGCGCAGCCGGCGGTCGAGGCCCCGGAAGCGGCGCTGCGGGCCCATGTCGATCTGGCCGGTCGAGGAGAGCCGGTCCACGAGCGCTTCGCGCTGGGCCTTGCCCGAGGTGTAGGCGTGCAGGCCCAGGACGCCGAGTACGCAGCACAGCAGCGTGACGCCGATGGTGAGCGGTGCGAGGTTGTCCATGTCGGGGTACCTATCTGGCCTCTCGGGTGGCGAGGTATTCCTCTGACGGGGCGACCCCGAAGGCCTGGGGGATCGGCTGTCCGGCCATGTGGAGCCGGTCGGCGATACGACGCGGGAGCGGGAGGGCCTGGAACTCGCCGTGGATCACGCCGTCGGTGTCCATGGGCCGGGCGTCGAACCGTGCGACGGTGACGATCCTGTACGGGTCGCGCCCGTGTGAGTCGAGTACCGCGATCTCGGTGACGCGCCTGGTGCCGTCGGCGTGCCGGGTGAGCTGGACGATCACGTCGACGGCGCTGTTGATCTGGTCGTGCAGGGCCTCGAAGGGGATCTTGATCTCGGACATCGACGCCAGCGTCTGCAGGCGCATCAGCGCGTCCTCCGCGCTGTTGGCGTGGACGGTGGCCAGCGAACCGTCGTGGCCGGTCGACATCGCCTGGAGCATGTCGAGCGATTCGCCGCCTCGGACCTCACCCACGACGATGCGGTCGGGGCGCATGCGCAGGGAGTTGCGGACCAGGTCGCGGATGGTGATCTGGCCCTTGCCCTCCACGTTCGCGGGGCGCGACTCCAGCCGGATCACATGGTTCTGCTGGAGTTGGAGTTCGGCGGAGTCCTCGATGGTGACGATGCGCTCGCCCTCGGGGATGAGTCCGGAGAGCGCGTTGAGGAGGGTGGTCTTCCCCGTGCCGGTGGCCCCGGAGACGATCACGTTGAACTTCGCCTGGACGAGCCCGGCGAGCAGGAGCAGCATCTGCTGGTCCAGCGAGCCGAAGGCGATCATCTCCTGGAGCGAGAAGGACCGGGGGAAGCGCCGGATGGTGAGCGTGGCACCGGTCAGGGAGAGCGGCGGGATGATGACGTTGACGCGCTCGCCGCTGGGCAGGCGGGCGTCGACCATCGGGTTGGCCTCGTCCACCCGCCGGTTGACGGTGGAGACGATGCGCTCGATCGTCTGCATGAGCTGCTCGTGACTGGCGAAGCGCATCGGGAGCTGCTCGACCCGGCCGGCCCGTTCGACGAAGATCTGGTCGGGTCCGTTGACCATGATCTCCGTGATGGAGGCGTCCTCCAGGAGTGGTTCGAGGACGCCGAGTCCCAGGGCCTCGTCGACGACCCGGCGGATGAGCTGGGAGCGTTCGACGGTCGAGAGGACGGGGCCCTCACGGCTGATGATGTGTCCCAGTACGCGCTCCAGGCGGGCCCGGCGGTCGGTGGCGGCCAGCGAGGACATCTCCGCGAGGTCGATCTCCTCGAGGAGCTTCGCGCGGTACGTGGCGACCAGGTGGCCGTCCTCCCGTCCCCCTCCGCGCTCCTCGGGGGCGGTGATGCGTGCCCGCAGGCTCATGGGTGGTACTCCTCGGATGGGGTGGGTGAACTCAGTCGCGGGGCATGGTGGCTGACTTCTCGACGGTCCGGTCCCCGAGCAGGCCGAGGAGGACGTCCGGGATGGTGACCGTGACCGTCACCGTGACCGAGTCGCCTCCCGTCGGCGGGGCGATCCGGGCCCGCTGGGCCACCCAGCCGGTCATCGACGCCTTGCCGACGCGCTCGTACGACCCGCGCAGGTCGTCCTGGGACGCGGTGCGGGCGGCGGCCCTGGCGCCGGTGCCGGCCTGCTGCGCGGTGTAGGCGATCAGGCCCAGCTGGATCCCGGCGAGACCGATGAGGATGAGGACGGGGAGGAAGCCCAGGTACTCGAGGGCGGTCGAGCCGCGGTCCCCGCGCCTGCCGCGTCCCCGGCCGGCGGTGTGTGAGGTGCGTACCGGTGCCATGACCCGTCACTTCCCTTCCGCGGCCGCGCCGGCCGTGGCCTCGACGGGGATGGGGAGGCTGGCGAAGCCCGGGAACAGGACGGGGGCCTTGAGGACGACAGTGGCCGTGACCACGTCGTCCCCCTGGGCCCCGCAGGGGCCGCTGATCTCCGCGGGGCCTTCCCAGGCGCTCGGAAGCCGTTCGTACACGGCGTCCCTGCACCTGCTCTCGCGGTCACCGTCGCCCGCTGCGGCGGCTTTGCGTACGCCTTCGTCGGCGGCGCCGCTCGCCAGGGTGAAGGTGTACCCCACCAGGACCGCCTGCCAGAGGAGCACCAGCGTCACCAGGATGATGGGCACCATCCCGGTGAACTCGATGCTCAGCTGCCCGCGGTCGCGTCCCGCCCGCGCCCGTATCCGGTCGGGTTCTCCCCTGCGCTGCGTCACTGCCGGCCTCCCCCGCTGGTGGTGCCGCCCCTGCGCCTGCGGCCGCCGATCGAACCCCGGTCGCCGCGCAGCATGCCGCCGCGCGCCTCCGTCTTCTGCGAAGGCTTCACGATTCCGAGCTCTCCCGCCAGGGCCCAGAGGGCCTGTTTCACGGTGGAGCGTGGGTCCAGTTCGTGCATCCGGCCCGAGTCCACCACGCCCTGGAGTTCCTTGAAGTTCGCCGGTACCGCGGTGCCCGACATCCGGGTCCCCGTGATGCGCTGGATGAGCGGCGGCTGGATCTCCGTGTTGCGGTTGAGGCGGTTGACGAGGGTGACCGTCTCCTCGGCCTTGCGGATCTGGAGGCGGTCCCACATCCGCACGATGCGCTTGGCGCCCCGCACGGCGACGACGTCCGGGGTCGTCACCAGCACTGCGGTGTCCGCCATCTCGATCGCCGCGGCGTTGGCCCCGTTCATCTGGCTTCCGCAGTCGATGACGACGACCTCGTAGCGCGAACGCAGGGCGCTGACGATCTGGCGGGCCGCACGGTCGCTGACCTCCTCGCCGCGTTCGCCCTCCCCGGGTGCCAGCAGCAGCGCCAGGCCGGTGTCGTGCGAGAACACGGCGTCGGAGAGGACCCGTGGTGATATGTCGGTGATGGCTGCCAGATCGACGACGGAACGCCGGAACTGCACGTCGAGGTAGGCCGCGATGTCGCCCGTCTGGAGGTCGAGGTCGACGAGTGCGGCGGTGTGCCCGGACGCCTGCGCGGCCAGGGCCAGCTGCACGGCTGTGACGGTCGCCCCCACTCCGCCCTTGGCCCCCGTGACCGTGACCACGGTGCCCCCGGGGCCGGTGAACACGTCGCTGCCCGTCCCGAGGTGGCGCCGTACGCCCGTGGACCACTGCGCGGCGGCCTGGACGCGGTTGGCGAGCTCCTCGTAGCTCAGGGGGAGGGTCGCGAGGCCCCGCGCCCCCGCGTCCATGGACGCGGCGAAGAGCCCGGGGCTCGCGTCGGCGGTGATCAGCACGACGCCCACGGCGGGGAAGCGCAGGGAGACCTCCCGGATCAGCTCCAGTGCGGGCACCGGGCCGATCCGCTCGTGGACCAGTACGACCTCGGGCAGTTCCTCGATGGACTCGCCGGCGAGCCGGGCGAGGGTGTCGATGAGCTGCGTCGAGTCGGCGACCGGCGCGGCCGGCTCCGCGTCGGGGAGCTGGCTGAGCAGGGTGGTCACGGACCTGGCCGCGTCGGTGTCACCGACCGCCGGGAGGATTCTGGTGGTCATCCGATCCTCACTTGTCCTTGTCGAGCGTGTAGGTCCGGTCGCCCGGACGGATGACGCCGTCGCTGCCCGGGGCGATCAGCGCGAGACGCACGTGCTGCGCGAAGGACTCCGCGTAGGCCACGCGCTGGGTGTCGAGGGTGTTGAGGGCGAAGGTGATCGGCACGGCCTCGGAGGCCTGGTTCCTGTCGTCCTTCTTCGGTTCCAGGGCGGTCAGTTCACCGACGTCGAGGACCTTGGCGTTGGAGACGATGACCTTGGACTGGGCCGCCTCGCCGTCCCGTTCGCCCTCGAAGGTGGCGTAGATGTTCACCTTGTCGTTGGGCCGGATCTTGCCGGCCACGCCGGTTGCCGCGTCGATCATGATGGCGATCTCCTGCTCGCCCGGGCGCAGTTCGGGGCTCCGGACCATCATGTCGGACTGCATCAGGGAGCCCTCGCGCAGTTCGGTGACGGCGATCTTGCCGTTGATCTCGTCGATGTCCGTGACGGCGTTCTCCGACAGCCAGCGTTTCGGCATGGAGACCTTCTCGAACTGCTTGGCGGACAGGGCCGTGTACGGGGACACGTTGTCCTTGAGCCGGTAGGCGTCGACCTCGGGTCCGACCTTCGAGTTGACGTCGCTGATCACCGAGAGCACCCCTGCGAAGGCTCCGAAGGCGCACAGGACCGACAGGAGCAGGAGTATCACGCCGCGGCGCTGGCGGGAGTTCATGAGCCGGACAACCTCGTTCGAATCGGATGCGTGGAGCAGCGGACAGAGAGGGATGCGCGGTGTCTGCGGAGAGCCCAGCGCACTAGGTGGCGGGCGGTGCGGGCGCTCCCTGGCTCAGGACACCCGGGGAGTGCGTTCGGTTCTCCGGCGGGGTGAGCGGGGAGGAACAGAAGGCGCAGCGGTCGCCGATGAGCTCCATTCCGCACCAGTGGCAGTTTTCCCGGCGCACGGAGGAAACGAGCTGGTAGATCACCGAGATGTCCGGAAGGAAAGACGCGAATTCCACCAGCTTCCCCGTCCCCCACCAGCGTGGCGAGCCGGCTGGCAGCGCGCACTCCTGAACGGCCTGTACGCCCCATGCCGGGGCGAGGGTCTGCTGGACCCATTCGGAGGTCAGCTGCCCCCTGGCGACCAGCAGCTGCGTGGCGAACGGCGGTCCGGCCGGCGGTTCGACCGACGGCCCGATCCTGACGAGTTGCGGGCTGGGGCCGGCGACCACGGCGAACTGCGATCCGGGGACCCAGGACTTGGCGTGGGTCTTGAGGCTGACGGGGACCCGGTCGAGCCTGGCCACGGAGTTCAGCAGGGCGCCGGCGTGGATGTAGTGGGCGAGGAGGCGGGCCGCCGACGCCACCACTCCGGGACTGAAGTCGCAGACGGAGAGCTGGCGCAGCTGGCGTACGAGGACGGCGACGCCCAGGGGCGGCAGGTCCGTCCTGAGCAGGGCGATACGGTCGCTCTCCAGGACCGAGCGGATGGCGTGCAGTCTGCGTTCGTGTGCGGCGCCGATGCCCGTGGGACAAACCGCGACGACGTGACCGTGCTGCTCCAGGAGCAGGTTCATGTCACCGATGGCCTGGTCGAGGGACTGGGCTTCGGGTGCCTGCAGCAGGGCCGCCGTGGGTGTCTGCTGATCGGTCGGCGGTAGCACCAGATCGGCACTGGTCACTGCTATTGCGGTGGGCACGCTCTTCCCCGTTCGGCTCCGGCCGTCGTCGGGGGTGACTTCGGCCGCAATCGCTCCTGCTCCGTGCTTCTTCCCCAGCACTTTAACCACGTCAGACCGGGCAGAGAACAGATATCGGAACCCAGTACGAAGACGTGCGGCACCGGCGTTCGCTACGCCTCTGTGCGAAATCGGACGAAAAGCAAAGTGGTTAACTTCTGCACCACTGCGCAGAGTCACCCCGGCCGAACCGGTTTGAAAAGCGATGGAATTGATCCGCCCACGTCAGAGCGGATTGCGGACGTTTTCCCGGGCCTTCCGCGATATCCCCCTCGTCACGTTCCGGACACCCCCGCCGGGTCACCCGCGCGAGTGCACACCCGACACTCCGCGAACAGTCACCCGAAGGTGTGCGCGAACACCGGCGGCCATCCGACCCCGGCCCGTCGCACACATCCGGGCGCCAGAGGTCTTGACAACTCGATTGGTCTGGACCAGTTTATCGGCCAACGGTGGCCACCGTTTCCGCCAGCACCCCCCAACTCCCCCACCGGAGGCAGCAAGTGGAACGCTCCGCAGGCAGCAGCAGACACAGAAGGAGCCGGGTCCGGCCTCTCCTCGGCGGGGCGGTCGCCGTCGTCGCGGCGGGGGCGCTGGCCGTCACCGGGCTCGTGAGCACTGCGCAGGCCGCCGACGTCAACGTGGCCAGGAACGCCGGATTCGAGTCCGGGCTCGCCAACTGGACCTGTTCCGCGGGCAGCGGCACCACCGTCTCCTCCCCCGTGCACGGCGGCACCTCCGCGCTCAAGGCCACCCCGGCCGGGCAGGACAACGCCAAGTGCACGCAGACCGTGGCCGTGAAGCCCAACTCCACCTATGCGCTGAGCTCCTGGGTGCAGGGCGGTTACGCCTACCTCGGGGCGAGCGGCACCGGGACCACAGACGTCTCGACCTGGACACCCGGATCCAGCAGCTGGACCCAGCTGAAGACCACCTTCACCACCGGCCCCTCCACCACCTCCGTGACCGTCTACACCCACGGCTGGTACGGCCAGGCCGCGTACTTCGCGGACGACGTCCAGGTGACCGGCCCGGACGGCGGCGGTGGCACCGACCCGGAGCCCGCGATCCCCGGGACCCCCGCCGGGCTGACCGTGGGAGCGACGACCACGTCCTCGGTCGCCCTGAGCTGGAGCTCCGTGTCCGGCGCGACCGGGTACACCGTCTACCGGAACGGCACGAAGGCGACCACGTCCACCGGCACCTCCGCGACGGTGACGGGGCTGGCGGCCGACACCGCGTACCAGTTCGCCGTCAGCGCCACCAACGCCGCCGGTGAGTCCGTGAAGTCCGCGACCGTCAGCGGTCGTACGGCGAAGGCGACCGACCCGGGCGGCCCCACCACCTCGGTGCCCAAGCACGCGGTGACCGGCTACTGGCAGAACTTCGACAACGGCGCCGCAGTCCAGAGGCTCAGTGACGTCCCCGCGAACTACGACATCATCGCGGTCTCCTTCGCGGACGCCACCGCCACGCCCGGCGCGGTCACCTTCACCCTGGACTCGGCGGGGCTGAACGGCTACACGGTCGCCCAGTTCAAATCCGACATCAGGGCCAAGCAGGCCGCCGGCAAGAACATCATCATCTCCGTCGGCGGCGAGCGGGGGGCCGTCGCGGTCAACAGCGACGCCTCCGCGACCGCGTTCGCCGACTCGGTGTACGCACTCATCCAGGAGTACGGCTTCAACGGCGTCGACATCGACCTGGAGAACGGCCTCAACTCCACCTACATGACGAAGGCCCTGCGCTCGCTCTCGTCGAAGGCGGGCTCCGGCCTCGTCATCACCATGGCGCCGCAGACCATCGACATGCAGTCCACCTCCGGTGAGTACTTCAGGACGGCGCTCAACATCAAGGACATCCTGACCGTCGTCAACATGCAGTACTACAACAGCGGTTCCATGCTGGGCTGCGACGGCAAGGTCTACTCGCAGGGTTCGGTGGACTTCCTCACCGCACTCGCCTGCATCCAGCTGGAGGGCGGCCTCGCCCCGTCCCAGGTCGGCCTCGGTGTCCCCGCCTCCACCCGCGGTGCGGGCAGCGGCTACGTCGCCCCGTCCGTCGTGAACGCGGCCCTGGACTGCCTGGCCAAGGGCACCAGCTGCGGCTCCTTCAAGCCCTCCAGGACCTACCCGGACCTGCGCGGTGCGATGACCTGGTCCACCAACTGGGACGCCACCGCGGGCAACGCCTGGTCCAACGCGGTCGGCCCGCACGTCCACGGGCTGCCGTAACCCCGGCTGCCGCCGCTCCACCGGCCCGTCCGTCCAGCAGCGCCGCCGCTCCCCCGGCGGCGCTGCCACGTGCGCGTGGATCCGCACGCGGTCGTCACCAGGGCAGTTCGCGCACCTGCTGGACGCACAGCACGACGAAGAGGAGTCCGGCAGCACCCAGCATCCCGTTGCTGAGCCAGCCGTTGCGCCACTCCCTGGGTGTACGGGAGGAGTTGAGCAGCCACAGCAGGGTCAGGGCCAGGAACGGCATGAAGAACGCGCCCAGCACTCCGTAGCCGATGACCAGCCCGAACGGCTCGTCCAGCCAGAGCAGCGTCATCGGCGGGAAGGTCAGCCAGAGCAGGTAGGCGCGGAAGGGCACGGAGCGCTCCTGCCGGCCGACGGTGTCGCTGCCCGCCTTCTCCACGGCCGTCTCACCACGTGCGGCCCGGATCCGCTCGACGAAGTCCGCGAACATCAGGCTCACGCCGTGCCAGACACCGATGAGCGACGAGAACGACGTCGCGAAGAAACCGACCAGGAAGAGCTTCGCGGTGCCCGCGCCGAAGCGGTCCTCCAGGACCTGGCCGAGGTCGATCAGCCCCCGGTCGCCCTTCGTCAGGGCGATCTGCGAGGAGTGCAGCAGCTCGGCGCCGACGACGAGCATCGCGACGACGAAGATGCCCGTCGTGATGTAGGCGACCCGGTTGTCGATCCGCATCACCTTCATCCAGGAGGTGTCGGACCAGCCCTTGGCGTTCACCCAGTACCCGTACGCCGCCATGGTGATCGTGCCGCCGACCCCGCCGATCAGACCGAGCGTGTAGATCAGCGAGCCGTCCGGGAGCACGGGGAGCAGCCCGGCGAAGGAAGCGCCGATGTCCGGCACCACCCGGATCGCGACGTAGACCACGACGACGAACATGACGCCGATGAGGACCGTCATGACCTTCTCGAAGACGGCGTACTGGTTGAACCAGACGAAGACCAGGCCGATCAGCCCGGTGACGATCGCCCACGTCTTGAGGCCGGGCCCGTCGGGGAAGAGCGCCACGATGGGCAGGGCACTGGACGACATGGCCGTCGCGCCGTAGACGAAGCCCCAGACCACGACGTACACGGCGAAGTAGCCCGTGGTCCAGCCGCCGAGGGTGCGCCAGCCGTCGAAGAGGGTGCGGCCCGTCGCGAGGTGCCAGCGGCCCACCGCCTCCGCGAGGGAGATCTTGACGAGGCAGCCGATCACCGCCGCCCACATGAGGGTGTAGCCGAATTTGCTGCCCGCGATGAGGGTCGCGACCAGGTCGCCGGCTCCGACACCCGTCGCCGCGACGACGATGCCGGGTCCGATGTACTTCCAACTCGATCTACGTGGGCGGGAGTCCAGCTCCCCGGTCTCTGTGGTGTCGCTCGTCTCGGCCATGTCGATCAACGAAGCGCAAAGTTCCGGTTCGCACAAGGGGGCGTGTGATACCCCCGCCAGGCCCTCTCCTCGTCAGGACAGCTGTGGACGTTCCGTGACAGGAGATATCGGTGCAGTCACCCCGTCCTCGTGGGACGCTTGTCGCGCTGGACCGTAGGGCGCTGGACGGGGGAAGTCACATGGCAGGCGCACGGGTCGATCCGCCGGTGCACGGGGATCCGGCGACGCTCGGCGGTTACGAACTGATCGGGAGGCTGGCTTCCGGCGGCATGGGGCGCATCTATCTCGCCCGGAGCGCCGAGGGGCAGCTGGTCGCGGTGAAGACGCTGCTCGCCGAGGGCGTCGTCAGCGACGTCGAGCGACGGCGGTTCGCACGCGAGGTGGAGCTGGCCCAGCGCATCGACAGCGCGTTCACCGCACGCGTGCGGGACGCCGACCCACAGGCCGAGCTGCCGTGGATGGCGATCGACTACATCGCCGCGCCACCGCTGTCCGAACTGGTGCGCACCGCGGGCGTGCTGCCGGCATCGGCGGTCCAGTGGCTGGCGGCGGGCACCGCGGAGGCGCTGGTCACCCTGCACGGCGAGGGCATCATCCACCGGGACCTCAAGCCGCAGAACATCCTGCTGCCGCTCCCGGGCCCGCGGGTGATCGACTTCGGCATCTCGCACGCGAACGACCTCACCCGCACGAGCCTCACCCTGGGCACGATCGCCTTCACCTCACCGGAGCAGGCGCGGGGCGAACCGTCGACCGAGGCGTCCGACGTGTACTCGCTCGGGGCGACCCTGTTCCATCTGGCGCTCGGCAGGCCTCCCTACCGGGCCGACAGCGACACGCTCGGCCTGCTGGCTCAGGTGCAGCGGGGCCAGCTCGACCTCGACGGGCTGCCCAAGGAACTCACGGCGCTGATCCGCCCCTGCCTGGCGGTCGATCCCGGCCGGCGGCCCGTCCCGGCCGAGATGCTGGCGCGCTTCCGGCAATCACTCGCCGGGCTTCCGGTGTCGCAGGGCGGCCGCCGCTGGCTGCCACAGCGCTGGACGGACCTGATCGGCGCGTACGAGCGTCACGGGCGGGACCTGGCACGTGGTGCGGGCATCGGCGCGGGGGCGACGGCCGAGGGGATCACGGTCGACCAGCGCACGGGGATGGTCCCGCCGCCGGAACCGACCCGTGTGTACACGCAGGAACGTGAGCGGGCCGAACGCGAGCGCGCCGAGAGGGAGCGGGCCGAACGCGAGCGCGCCGAGAGGGAGCGGGCCGAACGTGAGCGCGCCGAGAAGGAGCGGGTGGAGCGCGAGCGGGCCCTGCTCGCCCAGGAGCGGCTGCGCGAGCGGGAGTGGCAGCAGGAGCTGGAGCGGAGGAAGGCCGAGAACAAGGACCGGGAGCGGGCCGAGGAGAAGGCCCGGGAGCGGGCCGCCAGGGCGAGGGCCCGTCAGCATGCCTCCGGTCCTTCGTCCGCCTCGGCGGGAGCCGCGTCCGGAACGTCGAGGCCGTCGTCCCGCCCGGATCCGGCCCGGACACCACCGCCCGCGCCCGCTCCGTCCAAGGCGTCGTCAGCCGTGGTCTGGCTGGTGGCGCTCGCCGTCGCCGCCCTCCTGGTCCTCTGGCTGGCCACGTGGGTCTGAGGCGTACGGGCTCCCGTACGCCTCGGACCCGACGCACCGACCGGGCCTGGCCGTCCGCCACGGCCCGCCCCGGCCCCGGCGGGAGCTAGATCACCAGGCTCAGCGCTGCCGCGACCACGAACCCGGCGACCGAGAGGACCGTCTCCAGGACCGTCCAGGTCTTGAGGGTGTCGCGCTCGGAGATGCCGAAGTACTTCGAGACCATCCAGAACCCGCCGTCGTTGACGTGCGAGGCGAAGATGGAGCCCGCCGAGATCGCCATGATGATCAGCGCGAGGTGCGCCTGCGACATGTCCTGGCCCTCGACGAGCGGGACGACGATGCCGGCGGTGGTGACGATGGCGACCGTGGCCGAGCCCTGGGCGACCCTCAGGACGACGGAGATCAGCCAGGCGAGCAGGATGACCGGCAGGCCGACGTCGTTGAAGGTGTCGGCGAGCGCGTCGGCGATGCCGCTGCCCTTGAGCACCGCTCCGAAGATCCCGCCCGCGCCGACGACCAGCAGGATGTTGCCGACGGGCTTCAGCGAGGCGGTGGAGACCGACTCGAGCGACTTGCGGGACCAGCCGCGCCGGATGCCCAGCAGGTAGTAGGCGAGGAAGAGGGCGATCGTCAGCGCGACGAAGGGGTTGCCGAAGAACTCGATGACGGAGCGCGGGGTGGAGGGGTCCAGCGCGATCGAGGAGAACGTCGCGGCCAGGATGAGGATCAGCGGGGTCCCGATGATCGCCAGCACGGTGCCGAGCGGGACGGGCTTCTCGTGGGGGGTGACACCGGCGGCGCGCTGTTCGGCGACGACCGCGGCCTTCGACTCCTCCGCGGCCTCGACCATGTCCTGGGGCACATCGACGAAGATGCGCTTGCCGATCCAGGCGGCGTAGCCCCAGGCGGCGAGGACGGACGGGATGCCGACGAGGACACCCATCAGGATGACCCAGCCGAGGGAGACGTTGAAGAGGCCCGCGGCGGCGACCGGTCCGGGGTGCGGCGGCAGGAACGCGTGGGTCATGGAGAGTCCGGCCAGCAGCGGCATCGCGTACAGGACGACGGACTTGCCGGAGCGCTTGGCCGCGGCGTAGACGATCGGCGCGAGGACGAAGATGCCGACGTCGAAGAAGACCGGGATACCGAAGATGAGGCCGGTGAGGCCCATGGCGAGCGGGGCGCGCTTCTCGCCGAAGAGGTTCAGCAGCCGGGCGCTCAACACCTCGGCCCCGCCGGACACCTCCAGGATCGCGCCGAGCATCGTACCGAGACCGATGATGATCGCGACGTGTCCGAGGATGCCGCCCATGCCGGACTCGATGACGGAGACGGCGGCGGACTTCTGGACCGTGCCGAAGAGTTCGGTGACGGAGAGACCGGCACCCAGGCCGACGGCTATGGACACGGCGAGCAGCGCGACGAACGGCTGCAGCCTGACCTTGATGATCAGGAAGAGCAGGAGTGCGATCCCGAGCGCGGCGACGGTCAGGAGACCGGGGGTCCCGCCGATCAGCAGGAGCAGTCCACCGGTGTGGGGTGGGACCTCGGGGGCGGGGGCGGCGGCGAGCATCATGAGCGGTCAACTCCGTTGGTGACGGGGCCCTTCGGGGCAGGGAGGAGCGCGGCACGGCGCCCCGTGTGCGGGAGCGGTCGGGCGCCGTGCCCTACTGCTGGGTGGTGCGGTGGGGCGGGTGGTCCGGAGAGCCGGCTGTCCGGGGGCGGACGGGCCGGGCCCGGGGATCAGGTGATCAGCCGAGGACCGCGAGCGCGTCGATCTCGATGAGCAGTCCCTTGGGGAGGCCGACGTACACCGTCGTACGTGCGGACGCCGGGGCCGTGAGGCCCTGCTCCTCGAAGTACTCGTTGTAGATCGCGTTCATCTCGGCGAAGTGGTCGACGTCCGTCAGGTAGACGCGCATCATCATGACGTCGTCCCAGCTCGCGCCGCCCTCCTCCAGGATCGCCTTGACGTTGGCGAAGGTCTGGAGGGTCTGCTCGCGCAGGGTGGGGCCGGCCGGGGTCGGGGCCTGACCCTCCACGGCGGGCAGGAAACCGACCTGACCGGCGACCTGGAGGATGTTCCCCTTCTTCACGCCGTGCGAGAACTTCGCCGGCGGGGCGGTGTGGGTGCTGGGGGTGAGGGCGGTCTTCTCGGTCATGACGGTTCAGGCTTTCTTGGTGGGGGTCGTGCCGGAGTACTCCCGGCTGATGGTGTCCGCGGTGCGTCGCACCAGCGGGAGCAGGGTGAGGAGTTCCTCGGCCGTGACGACCACGTTCGGTGCGGACACCGACATGGCGGCGACGACCCGCCCGTCCGCGCCCCGGATGGGGGCGCCGATGCAGTTGATGGACTCCTCGTGGCCACCGAGGTCGGTGGCCCAGCCCTGTTCGCGCACGACGGCGAGCTCCTTCAGGAAGGCGCCGGCGTTCGGGAGCGAACGGGACGTGTACATGGGGTAGTCGAGCCGTTCGGCGATCGCGCGCCGTTCGGGCTCGGTGAGGTCGGCGAGGAGCAGCTTGGCGACCGCGGCGACGGTGATCGCGACGGGTTTGCCGATCCGTGAGTACATCCGCACGGGGTAGCGGCTCTCGACCTTGTCGATGTAGAGGACCTCGTTCTCCTCGTACACCGCGAGGTGGACGGTGTGGCCGCACTGCTCGTTGAGCGCCACGAGGTGGCTGTGGGCGATCTCGCGCACGTCGAGGTTCTCGACGGCCTCCTGCGCGAGCGCGAAGAGGCGGGCGCCGAGGCGGTAGCGCTGGTCCTCCTGGCGGTAGACCAGGCCGTGTTCGTGGAGCGTACGGAGCAGGCGCAGCGCCGTGGACTTGTGGACGCCGAGCCGCTCGGCGACCTGGCCGAGGTCGGCGGGGCCCTGGGCGAGCAGCGGCAGGATGCTCAGCGCGCGGTCGACGGTCTGGCTCATGTGACTCGTACCTCCTCGTTCGCCCCGTCGGCGAGGGTCCATCCGGGGCCGAGACGAAGTGTGCCCCAGGCCTCGTCGTCGAGGGCGGCGAGGCGGTCGGCGTACGCGCGGGACGGAGGGGCGGTGAGGTCGCCGGGGACGGTGAGGACGGCGGCGGCCATGAGGTGTCCGTGCCGGGCCCGGTCGCGTACGGACAGCCCGCGCAGGGTGGCGGAGAGGAACCCGGCGGCGAAGGCGTCACCGGCGCCGACGGCGGCGACGACGTCGACGCGCAGGGAGGGGACGGTGGTGACGGTGTCCTCCGGCGGGCCACCGCCGGTCGCGTCGCCGGTGCGTGAGAAGACGGTGACGCCCTCGGCTCCCCGCTTCACGACCAGGACGTCCGGCTCCGGCAGGGCCGCGCGGACCGCCTCGGTGCCGTCGACTCCCCAGGCATCCTCCGCCTCGTCCTCTCCGACGAGGACGAGGTCGCAGCGGCGGGCGAGGGCGAGCAGCACCTCGGGGCCGGCCTCTCCCTCGCGCCACAGACCGGGGCGGTGGTTGACGTCGAAGGAGATGAGGGGGCGGCCGTCGCGGGGGGCGGTGAGGTCGTGGAGGAGGGCCAGGCAGTCGGCGGAGAGCGCGGCGGTGATGCCGGACAGGTGCAGGACGCGGGCGGAGAGGAGGTCCTCGTACGGGACGTTGTGCGGGGACATCGCGGAGGCCGCGGAGCCGGCCCGGTAGTAGGCCACCTCGTGGGTGTCGGTCGCCCGGTCCGTCGCGGTGCGGAAGTAGATGCCGGTGGGGCGGTCGGGGTCGCGGCGCACGGCCGAGGTGTCGACGCCGTAGCCCGCGATCGCGTCGACGAGGTGGTCGCCGAAGCCGTCGGCGCCGACCCTGCCGACCCACTTCGCGCGGTGTCCCGCGGCGGCGAGGGCGCAGGCGACGTTGGACTCGGCGCCGCCGATGCCCCGGCCGAAGGAGGGGACGTCGGCGAGGCGGCCGGGCTGCGAGGGCAGGAACGTCACCATGGACTCGCCGAGGCAGACGACGTCCGCGGTGGCTGTCCTGGCTGCGTGTCCGGACACTCTGGGCTCCTCATGGTCGGCCGTGGGCGCCGGTGCTCACCATTGACCCGGCATCGGCTCGGATGTTAGACAGCGTTAAGCGATATGCGCAATGACCGTTGCAGACAATGCAACGATCGAGTTCCCGAGGAGGATCCCTTGGCCGCCCAGCAGTCCGCCGAACAGTCCGTGACGGCCCTCGCGGGTGAAGTGGTCGACCACCGCTTCAAGGCGCTGCCGCCCGACGCGGAGGGGCTGACCGTCGGCGCCCTGGCGGCCGAGCGCCGCGATCTCTTCACGGGCGGCTTCACCACCCCGGTGCTGGCTCTGTCCGCCGAGTCGGTCGAGGCCAACCTCGCCCTGCTGGAGACGTACGCGGAGCGGCACGGCCTGGCCTTCGCGCCGCACGGCAAGACGTCGATGTCCCCGCAGCTGTTCGCCCGCCAGCTGGAGTACGGAGCCTGGGGCATCACCGCCGCCGTCCCCCACCAGGCCCGGGTGTACCGCGCCCACGGCATCCGGCGGATCTTCCTCGCCAACGAGCTCGTCGACGCGGTCGCGCTGCGCTGGCTGGCCCGCGAGCTGGACGGCGACCCGGACTTCGTCTTCGCCTGCTACGTGGACTCCGTGCGCGGCGTCGAGCTGATGGACGAGGCCCTGCGCGCGGCCGGCGCCGTGCGCCCCGTCGACGTGGTGGTGGAGCTGGGAGCCGGCCAGGGTGCCCGCACCGGCGCCCGCACGGAGGCCGACTGCGCGGAGGTCGCCGACGCGGTGGCCGCCGCCTCCACCCTGCGCCTGGTGGGCGTCGCCGGTTACGAGGGCGAGGTGCCCGACGCCTCCCCGGAGCGGGTACGGGAATGGCTGCGACGGCTCGTCGCGCTCGCCGCCGGCTTCGACGCCGCGGGCCGCTTCGGCGAGTTGGCGGACGGCGAGGAGATCCTGGTCAGCGCGGGTGGCAGCGCGTGGTTCGACGCCGTCGCCGACGTCTTCGCCGAGATCCCCGCCCTGAGCAGGCCGGCCCTCAAGCTGCTGCGCTCCGGTGCCTACGTCAGCCACGACGACGGCCACTACCGCCACCTCACCCCCTTCAACCGGGTCCCCGAGGAGGGCGCGCTGCAGCCCGCCTTCCGCCTGTGGGCGCAGGTGGTCTCCCGCCCCACCCCCGAACAGGCCTTCGTCAACGCCGGGAAGCGGGACGCCGCCTACGACCTGGACCTCCCCGAGGCGCAGGTCGTCCGCTCCGCGCGGGACGGCTCGGTGCGGCCCGCCACGGGAATCACCGTCAGCGGACTGTCCGACCAGCACGGCTGGGTCCGCACGGAGCCGGGCGCCGAGCTGGAGGTCGGCGACTGGATCGGCATGGGCCTCTCCCACCCCTGCACGTCGTTCGACAAGTGGCAGCTGATCCCGCTGGTGGAGGCGGACGGCACCGTCACCGACTACATCCGCACCTTCTTCTGATCCCGGCGGGCCCCCTCCCCCACCCGAAAGGCGACCAACCATGGACCTGGTCATCCGCGACGCCCGCGTCGTCGACGGCACCGGTACCCCCTCCTACCGCGCCGACGTGGGCGTCACGGACGGCCGGATCACCGAGATCCGCCGGGAGGGCGGCGGCCCACGCCTCACCGCCGCCCGCACCCTGGACGCCGACGGCCTCGCGCTGTCGCCGGGCTTCATCGACATGCACGCGCACAGCGACCTCGCCCTGCTGCGCGACCCCGACCACAGCGCGAAGGCCGCCCAGGGCGTCACCCTGGAGGTCCTCGGCCAGGACGGCCTGTCGTACGCCCCCGCCGACGACCGCACCCTCGCCGAGGTCCGCCGCGCCATCGCCGGCTGGAACGGCGACGGCGGTGACATCGACTTCGACTGGCGCACCGTCGGCGGTTATCTGGACCGTCTCGACCGCAACTTCGGCGGTCAGGGCATCGCCGTCAACGCCGCCTACCTGATCCCGCAGGGCACGGTCCGGATGTTCGCCGTCGGCTGGGACGACCGCCCCGCCACCGACGCCGAGCTGGACCGCATGAGGGAGCTCGTCGCGCAGGGCATGGCCGAGGGCGCGGTCGGCATGTCCTCGGGCCTGACCTACACCCCGGGGATGTACGCGAAGGACGCCGAACTCACCGAGCTGTGCCGGGTGGTCGCGGCGCACGACGGCTACTACTGCCCCCATCACCGCTCGTACGGCGCCGGAGCCCTCCAGGCGTACGAGGAGATGGTGCAGCTCACCCGCGACGCCGGGTGCGCCCTCCATCTCGCCCACGCCACCATGAACTTCGGCGTGAACAAGGGGAAGGCCCCCGAGCTCCTGGCCCTCCTGGACGAGGCCCTCGCGTCGGGCGCGGACATCTCCCTCGACACCTACCCGTACACGCCGGGGTGCACGACGCTCGTGGCGATGCTGCCGAGCTGGTCGAGCGAGGGCGGGCCCGAGTCGATCCTGACGCGGCTCGCGGACGAGGAGACCGCGGAGCGGATCCGCCACCACGTGGAGGTCCTGGGCTCCGACGGCTGCCACGGCGTCCCTATCGAGTGGGACTCGATAGAGATCTCCGGCGTCAACAACCCGGACCTGTCCGGATACGTGGGCCGGACGGTCGCCGAGTCGGCGCGACTGCGCGGCGAGGAGCCCTGGGTGACGGCCCGCCGGATACTGATCGAGGACCGGCTCGGCACGACGATCCTCCAGCACGTCGGCCACGAGGAGAACGTCCGGCAGATCATGGTCCACCGGGTCCACACCGGCGGCAGCGACGGCATCCTCCAGGGCGACAAGCCGCACCCCCGCGCGTACGGCACGTTCCCCCAGTACCTCGGCCGTTACGTGAGGGAACTGGGCATCCTCTCCCTGGAGGAGTGCGTCGCCCACCTCACCTCCCGCCCGGCCGCCCGCCTGCGCCTGCCCGACCGCGGCCTCGTCCGCGAGGGCTACCGCGCGGACCTGGTCCTCTTCGACCCGGCCACGGTGGCGGCCGGCTCGACCTTCGACGAGCCGCGGACCCTCCCGGTGGGCATCCCCCACGTCCTGATCGACGGCCGCTTCGTCATCGAGGACGGAAAGCGCACCCCCACCCTCGCGGGCCGGGCGGTCCGGGGCAGCGGCCGGCGAGCCGCCTGACCCCGCCCGGTCTGCCGCGTGGCCCGGGGCCCCTGGCCACGCGGCAGACGGCCGCCCCTCCTCTTTCTCTGCCCCCGCACCCGGCTGCATCAAGCTGCTCACCCCGTGCAGCAACATGCCAGCGGTTTCGGTGGAGTGCGTGCCAGGACGCTGACAAAGTCATGGGCAGAGGAAAACAAGGGGGAAAAAAGATGAGCAGGAAAGCCCATACGACCGTTTCCAGGTCCGTCGTCCGTGCGGTTGTCGCAGCCGGGGCGGTCCTGGTGGTCAGCGTGTCGCCGATGCTGACCGGAAGCGCCTTCGCGGAAGGGACGGCGGAGACCGACGCCCGTCCCGCCCCGCGCGTCGTCGAGCAGCTCACCGGGGGCGCCTCGGATCTGGTATCCGAGATCCACAAGGGCCTCATCCGCAGGCCCGGGCCGATCAACGGATGGCAGTAGAAGGCCATTCGGCTCCCTGAACAATTCAAATCTTTGAATTCTGTGAGGGCTTGTGGGGAAGAACATGGCGGCGACGTTCAAGCCGCGAGATCTGGACGAAGTCCCGTCGGTGGACGCGCTCCTCGTGCAATTGGGGACCGGACCGTTCGTCCGGGACACGCTGACGGCGCCCGTCGGGCGGAATGACTCCTGGGTGGGCGCCACCACCAGCGGGCGGAAGGTCTTCGTCAAGCATCTGATCGGGCCCGGCCCGGATGTCAGGGCACGGATGGGCAGGCTGCTGTCCTTCGAGCAGTTCGCCGAGGGGCTGCCCACCGCGGCGCTGCGCGGTCCGGCGTTCCTGGGCGCCGACGAGAAGAGCAGTCTCGTGGCGTACGACTACATCGAAGATGCCCGCAGTGGTGCCGAGTTGATGATCGACCAGACCTTCGGCCCGTTACTCGCGGAGAACATCGGCCGGGCCATCGGCCTGCTGCACGAGGCGCCCCTGACCAGCGCGCCGACGCTCGACGACTCCCCGCCGCCGCATCCTCCGCAGGGCTTTCTGCGGGGTCTTCCGCTCCCGGTGTTCGAGTCGCTGAGCTTCGCCGAGCTACAGGGCTGGCGACTGATGCAGACCGACGAGGCGCTGGTCACGGCCATCGGGCAACTGCGGGAACGAGAGCGGGGAGCTCCCCGTGTGCCGTCCCACTGCGATCTGCGCGTGGACCAGTTCCTGGTCACGGGCGACGACTTCCTGGTGACCGACTGGGAGGAGTTCCGGCTTGCGGACCCGGCCCGTGACGTCGGGGCCTTCGCCGGCGAATGGCTGCACCGCTCCATTCTCGACATCGTCACGACCCGTGGTGACTCGGGCTTCCTGGACATCGAGCTGACGCACGAGGTGGTGCTCAGCCGCGGCGTGCAGAAGATGCAGCGCCTGCTGCCGCTGGTGCGGAGCTTCTGGCACGGATACCGGCAGGTCCGCCCGCACCTGGATGCCGGACTCGCCACCCGGGCCACCGCCTACGCGGGCTGGCACCTGCTCGACCGGCTGATGGCCGGCGCGTCCAGGGCCTCCCGGCTCTCGGGCATCGAGCGGGCCGCGGCCGGTATCGGACGGGCCGCGCTGATCAACCCCGGGAACTTCGTGACCACACTCGGATTCGAGGAACGTGAGGAAGACGTGGATGAACGTCCTGAACTCCTCGGGACAGCAGCGGATGTGCGCGCGGGCGAACGTGAGGCAGCCGCATGAGTGAGGACTCGGTGGGTTCCCTTTCCACCTCGCTGCCGCCACGGCTGCGGGAGGCTCTCGGCCTCGTGACCGTCGCCCCGGACGGCTCACGGGCCACGGTGAGCGACCGTGAGATCGAGGCGGACAGCCCGCGGGAGATGCGCCGGCTGCTGGCCGAGGCCCTGTACGACATCCTGCACGCCGGACAGTTCGTGGAGAAGGGGGCACTCTCCTTCCGCCTGCGCGACGAGGCGTTCGAGAAGGTCCTCGGCACCGCGGCTCCGCACGAGTGGAGCACGGCCCGTGCCCGGGTGCAGCTTCCACCGGACGGGGGCCGTCCGGGACGTGTCCTGGTCGAACGGGACGGGGTACGGGTGTGGGTGGAGGCCGGGAGCATCCGGGAGGGCGGGCCCCTCACCGCGGGTCAGGTCGTGACGCTCGACGTGCCCGCACGGCGCCCCGCGCTCTCACCCGGTTTCTTCGTCGTGGACGGCACCGTGCCCCGCAGCCCGCAACGCGAACTCCTGCGCGTGTACATCCACATCACCCGCTGGCAGGACGCCGCCGCTGTCTGGCGGAAAGCCCTCGGGCATCTCGAGGGGAACGGCATCGCGTACCGCTCGAAGATCCTCTCGGCCAAGGCGCTGTACCCCCGGAGGGACGCTCTGGTGGTCTATCTGGGCCAGGAGTCATGGCATCAGGTGTCCGCGCTGGCCGAGGCGTTGCGCGGGGTCGACGGCCTCGGGCAGGAGACCTCCGTCTTCTCCGAGCCGGTGGCCCCTGGTGTCGCCGTGGCCTGGGAGCCCGAGGACGATCGTCCCGGCATGTCCGGACTGAGCTTCGGACAGCACCGGGCCACCGCTCTGGCCCATGCCCTGCTCGACAGCGCTGTGGACGGAGTTCCCGAGGAACGCGCGGTCGTCAGCCGGTTCACCGAGGCGGGAATCGACCCCGCTCGTCCGGCGAGGAACACCGCCTCCCCTGATTTTCCGACGGCGCCTGACGGCCCGCGGGAAGCGAACCTCGTATCCGCCTGAAGTAACGGCGGACACGGGTCGCAAGATCGCTCCTCCCTCGTCGAGGCCTTCGCCTCGCAGCGAGGAGCGAGCAGTGAACAGTTCCACTGCCGTTGCGCCGCCGGCTCAGGCCGGTGTGCCGCATCGGCGCGCGCGGTCAGCTGCGACGTGAGACCTGCTGCTGACCGAACGCTCCCTCAAGCCTGCCGGCGATGGCCGGCAGTCACGGCAAGGAGAGGGAGACCCATGGAGAAGACCACCGCGATCATGGAGCTGATGGCCGGATACGAGGCCTACAGCGACGCGCGTGAGCTGAACGTGACGGCCGCCGCCGAGGCGCCCGCCACCACGCCCGCCTGCCTCGCCAGCGCCACCGCCAGCTTCGTGGCCAGCCAGTTCTCGGCCAGGACGATCGCCGGCGGCTGCTGAACCCGGGGACTCTCTGTTCGCCCCGTCGACGGCGCCCGAGCAACCGCCCGGGCGCTGACCTAAGGAAATGAAAGAGGAACAAAAATGGACAAGTCCATGGCCATCATGGAGCTCGTTTCGAACTACGACGCCTACGCGGACGTCGACGAGCTGAACATCACGGCCGCCGCCGACGCGCCGGCGACCACCCCCGTGTGCGCGGCGAGTATCGCCAGCTCCAGCTGGTGCGCCGCGTCGGCGAGCGCGGTCAGCGGTGCCACGTACGAGCTGACCTGCTGACCGACCCGAACCTGCCGGTGACCGCCGGCAGCTCTCCACCAGGAGAGCACGAGAAAGGGAAATCCCATGGAGAAGACCACCGCGATCATGGAGCTGATGGCCGGATACGAGGCCTACAGCGACGCGCGTGAGCTGAACGTGACGGCCGCCGCCGAGGCGCCCGCCACCACGCCCGCCTGCCTCGCCAGCGCCACCGCCAGCTTCGTGGCCAGCCAGTTCTCCGCGAAGACCATCGCCGGAGGCTGCTGATCGTGGCTCGCCGGTCGGCCGGTCGCGGAACCGTACTTCGTATACCCGCGGCCGGCCGGCCGGCGGTCTTCCCCCCCCTCCCTCACCCCTTCCGAGACCGGGTCGCCGGAGCCGGGCCCGGCCCGATCGGCCTCTCCGGCCCGCCCTCCCGGCGCCTCGATCCGACGACCTCGCTCACTCACACACGGGACGGACACCAGACCGATGGCACATGAAGCGGACCGCGGAGATCTGCTGGAGATGGCGGACCTCCTCACACCCTCCACGATCCGTGCCGCGGCAACGCTCCGCATAGCGGACCATCTCGCCTCCGGTGTCGATGTGCCGGAGAAACTCGCTGAGCTCACCGGCACCCGCCCGGACCTGCTGGATCTGCTGTTGCGGCATCTGGCGTCGAAGGGCGTCCTGACGGAGGAGGGCGGCAGGTACGCCGTCACCGAGCTCGGCGACCGGTTGCGTGCGGACCATCCGGACAGTCTGCGCGACCACCTGACGGCAGAGGGCCTCTACGGCCGGGCCGAGCTGTCCATGGTGAACATCCTGCACACCGTCCGCACCGGTGAGCCCGCCCACGCCACCGTCTTCGGGCGCGGTTACTGGGAGAGCGTCAACGAGGACCCCGCTTTCGTCGAGGCCCTGGAACAGAGCGAGAGCAAGCCCCAGCTCGGCTGGGGGGCAGAGCTGATCTTCGACAGCTACGACTGGGGCGGCGTCGGGCGGGTCGTGGACGTGGGCGGCCACAGCGGAGCCATCCTCATGGAACTCCTGCGGCAACAGCCCCACCTGCACGGCACGCTGGTTGATCTGCGTAACGTGGCCGAGGTCGCGGGGCGCCGGTTCGCCGCGGAGGGCCTCGGTGACCGGGCCGAGGCGGTCACAGGGAGTTTCTTCGAACCACTGCCCACCGGCGGCGACGTCTACCTGCTCTCGGCGATCCTCGCCGACTGGTCCGACGAACAGGCCACGGCGATCCTGCGCCGCTGCGCGGAGGCCGCGGGCCCCTCTGGGAAGGTCGTGCTCGCGGAAGTCAGCCTCCAGGTGCCACGAGAGGCACCCGGGTCAGCCGCCATGGAGCTGTGGCTGCGGGCCACCATGCCCGCTCCGGTGCGCTCGGCCGAGCAGCTGAAGGCCCTGGGGGCGGCGGCGGGCCTGCGCGTGACGTGGGAGGGCCCGGCGACCCCCGTACGGTCGATCCTGGAGTTCTCGCCGTGCTGAGCTTCGACGCCGTCAGCAAGAGCTTCGGTGAGCGCCGCGTCCTGGACGGCCTCACCTTCCACGTGAAGCCGGGCGAACTCTTCGGGTTCTGCGGTGCCAACGGTGCCGGCAAGACCACCGCGATGCGCATCGCGCTGGGAGTGGCCAGGGCGGACTCGGGCTCCGTGCTCTGGGGCGGTGCAGAGGTGGACGCGCTCTCCCGGCAGCGGTTCGGCTACATGCCGGAGGAGCGCGGCCTCTACGCAAAGATGACGCCCCTCGACCAACTCGTCCACTTCGGGCGGCTGAGCGGCGTACGGCCTCGAGAGGCCGGGCGCAGCGCGGCGGAGTGGATGGAGCGGCTCGGTGTGGTGGCCCGCCCGAAGGACACGCTGGAGAAGCTGTCCCTCGGCAACCAGCAGAAGGTCCAGCTCATAGCGGCTCTCATCCACGATCCCGCCGTACTGATCCTCGACGAGCCGTTCTCCGGACTGGACCCGGTGGCCGTGGACGCCATGGCCGACGTACTGCTCGAACGCGCGCGCGACGGGGCACCGGTCGTCTTCTCCAGTCACCAACTGGGGCTCGTGGAGCGGCTGTGCGACCGCATCGGGATCCTGCACGGCGGCCGTCTGGTCGCCGACGGGACCGTCAGGGAGCTGCGCCGTGACGTCGGCGGCCCGGAGCGGATCCGGCTTTCGGTGTCGGACGTCCCACCCGGCTGGGCGCGAGGTCTCTCCGGGGTACGGACGCTGACCGAGGAGGACGGGGTGACCACCCTGGAGCTGGAGTCCGACCTGGCCGCGCGGGGGGCCCTGGCCGCGGCGCAGGTCGTGGGGCGTGTGGAGTACTTCGGTCGGCAGGAAGCCGAACTCGCGGACATATTCAGGGAGTCGGTGGCATGAGCAGGGGCTGGAACACCGACCTGGCGCTCATCAGGGTCGTCGCTGCCCGTGAGATCACCGGGCAGTTGCGCAGCAAGGCCTTCTGGGCGTCGCTACTCGTGACCGCCGCCATGCTCTGCCTGTCCTTCTCGCTGTCCGGTGTCCTGGGCGACGGGGATGACGGCCCCGTGACGGTGGGCGTGACGGACGGCCGGAGCACGGTCACCGAGGCACTGCGGTCCGAGGCCACGGTCAAGGAGTACCCGGACGTGGGCAGCGCCCGGGCAGCTGTGCGGGAAGAGGCGGTCGACGCGGCTGTGCTGCCCGCCGGCGAGGTGATCGTCCTGCGGGAGCTGCCGGAAGCCCTGGCCCGTACGATCCAGCAGGCCGAGCGGACGGCGGACCACGTCGAGCGGTTGCGGGAGCTCGGCGCCACTCCCGGCGAGGCGGAACGGGCGTTCGTGTCACGGGGGCTGAGTGTCACCGCCCTCGACGAGGACGCCGCCGAGGTGCAGGAGCGGACGATGACCGCGGGCCTCGGGGTGTTCCTCCTGTTCGTCCTGATGCTGATCTCCGGCCTCGGGATCGCCCAGGGTGTCGCGGAGGAGAAGTCCAGCCGCATCGTCGAGGTGCTGCTGGCGAAGGTCCAGGCCTGGCACCTGCTGGCGGGCAAGATCGTCGGTCTCGGGGCGGCCGCACTGGTCCAGATCCTGCTGATGATGACCGTGGCTCTGGGCGGGGCGATCAGCTTCGGCGTGCTCCACGCACCGCTGGACGCGATCGGCACCGCCGCCAACCTGCTGCTCTGGTTCGTGCCGGGATACGTGCTGTTCGTGACCCTCTACGCGGTGGCCGGCGCGCTGGTCTCCCGCCAGGAGGACGTCAGCCACGTGATCGGGCCGGTGAACATGCTCCAGATGCTGAGCCTGGTGGGGCCTGTGCTGGCGGTGCAGGGCAGTTCCGACGAGTCGCTGCTGACCGTCGTCTCGATGGTCCCCGGCCTGTCATGGGCCGCGATGCCGGTGCGGATGGCGGCCGGGGACGTGCCGTGGTGGCAGGTGTCCGTGGCGTTCGTCCTGATGCTGCTGGCGATCGCGGGCCTGGTCCGCGTCGGCGGCCGGGTCTACCGCGGCGGCCTGCTCAGGTACGGCGGGATCGTCAGGCTCAGAGAGGTCCTGCGTAGTGCGTCGTACTGACAGCGTTGCCGCTAAGGGGAGTTGGGCATGAACGAGCCGAGGAACACGGACGACACGAAGCAAGCCGGGAAGGCGGATCCCCCGGTGGACCCGGGCACGGCACCGCCCTCCGGTGCACCGACGCAGCTCCGCGTCATGCGGGAGCTGACCCGGGGCAAGGGTCTCCAGATGGCCCTCATCGGTCTGCTCGCACTGGTGTCCGCCGGAGCGACGCTGGCGCTGCCCACGGTGGTGGGCAGGCTGCTGGCCGTCGTCCAGAGCGGTGACAGCACCACCGGGTGGGTGCTCGCGATGGTCGCGGCCGGGTTCGGCTCCGCCGCCGCAGGCGCGCTGGCCACGTATCTGCTGAGCCGGATGGGCCAGCAGCTGATCCGCCGGCTGCGCATACGCACCATGCGGCACACCCTGGAACTACGGCTGAGTGACACCCGGAGTGTGGGACCCGGCGACTTGGTGGCCCGGCTGACGGCCGACGCGGCCATGGTCAAGAACCTCATCGACATCGGCCCCATCCAGCTGCCGATGGCAGGTATCACGGTGCTGGGCACCCTGGTGATCATGGGTTTGCTGGACTGGATCCTGCTGCTCATCACGGTGAGCGCCTTCGTCGTGGCCGTAGGGCTCATCACTCTGGTGGTCAAGGGTCTGCGCCGCCAGTACACGGCGGTACAGACGGAGGTCGGAGGGCTCGCCCAGCGGTTCGTCGCCACTCTCGACGCGCTCACCATCATCAAGGCTTACCGCGCCGAGAAGATCGTGGGCGACCAGCTGGCCGAACGCGCCACCACGGTGGCCCGGCTGGAGACCGGGGCGGCCCGGATGGAGTCCCTGATGGTTCCGATCATCAACCTCGGACAGCAGATCGCGCTGGTCAGCGTGGTGATCGGCGGCGGCAGCCGGATGCTCGACGGCCATCTCACGCTGGCCGACTTCGTGGCGTTCCTGCTGTATCTGCTCCAGCTCACCGCGCCCCTGATCATGGCGGCTTCGGGCGTGAGCGGTCTGCAGATGGGGCTGGTCGCCCGTAAGCGATTCGACGAGTTGTTCGCGCTGCCGACGGAGACGTCGGCACGCACCGCTCTCGGCGCACGCCCGGCGTCCGCGCCGTCCGGGACGGACGCGTCCGGTGTCACGCCGGCCGTGCGCTTCGAGAACGTCGCGTACGGATACGGGGGCGTGCCCGCGCTGCGCGATGTCGGGCTGACGGTTCCCGCCCGCGGCCTGACCGCCATGGTGGGGCTGTCGGGATCTGGCAAGACCACCGCGCTGGGCCTCGTCGAGGGCTTCATGGAGCCGGACTCCGGCCGCATCGAGGTGCTGGGGCGGGACCTGACCGACTGGCCCCTGGCCGACCTGCGCTCCCGTATCGCGTACGTGGACCAGTCCTGCACCCTGCTGCACGACACCGTCCGGGAGAACCTGTTGCTGGGCCGCGAGGACACCCCCGCCGACCCCGCTCTGATGACCGCCCTCGAACGGGTCGGTCTCGCCGATGAGATCCGGCGGCTACCTGCGGGGCTGGACACGGTCCTGGGCGGAGCGGCCGACCTGTCCGGAGGGCAGCGTCAGCGTCTGGCCCTCGCACGGGCCGTGCTGGCCGATGCCCGGCTGGTGCTCCTCGACGAGCCGTCCTCCCACCTGGACTCCGTCAACGAGCAGAAGCTGAGGGACGTGGTGGACGACCTCGCGGCCGAACGCGCCGTACTGGTCGTCGCCCACCGCATCTCCACCGTCCAGCACGCCGACCACGTGATCGTGCTCGACGCCGGAAGGGTGGTGGACCAGGGCACACACCTCGGCCTGCTAGACCGTTGCCCCGACTACGCCGAGCTGGTGAGCGGTCAGGCCCTCAGTGGCTCGCCCCGCGAGAACCCCCTGCCCGGCGGGGACACCGCGGCCCGCGAACCCGTCCTGCCTGCCGGAACCCGCGCATGACACCGGCCGGAAGCCACCCCACGAGTGACCTGAGGGACCCCACCATGACCACGTACTCCATCCTCATGCCATTCGCACCACCGAGGCCGGAACAGATACTTCCGTACGCGGCACTCACCCAGTGGAGCGGGGCACACCGGCTGTGGCAGGGCCAGGCCATGCTCAATCAGCCGCACCAGGCCTTCACCTACGCGGCGGCCTCGGGCTTCCGCGTCCCGGTCGGGCTCGGCGTGACGCTCATGCCCTTCACCCACCCCTACGAGGCGGCGCTCCAGGCGCAGTCGGTGGCGGCAGCGACCGGACACTCCGTGGTGGCCGGCTTCGGACCTGGTGCGTCGGTGCTCCAACGCAGCATGTGCGGCGCCCCCTACCGCAGCCCCCTGACCGCCTCACGCGAATACTTGACAGCCGTACGCGGCCTGCTCGACGGCGAGTTGGTCGAGCAGGAGGGCGAGTACTTCACCTGCCACGGCAAACTCCTCCCGGTGCCGCGGCCGCCCATCGAGGTGGGGCTCGGAGTGCTTCGGCCCGGCATGGCACGGCTCGCCGGCGAGGTGGCCGACACGGCCATCACCTGGCTCACCCCCGCCGCCTATCTGCGCGACACCGTCGCTCCGGCCCTACGCGAGGGCGCCGAGGCCGCAGGACGCCCCGTGCCCCGCCTGGTGGCCATCGTTCCCGTCGCCCTGGCCGCCCCGGAGCGTGACGCCGCCGCTCTGGCCCTGGCCGGCAACATCGGCCATCTGCGGCTGCCTCACTACGTCGACATGCTGCGCCGTTCCGGTATCAGCACCGACAGCGCCGACCCGGCTTCCGGTGCCGCCGCGCTCGTCGAGGGCCGGGCCTTCCTGTACGGGGAACCGAAGGTCCTCGCCGAGGAGTTCGCTGCGTTCCGGGAGGCGGGAGTCGACGAGATCGTGCTGAACGTGACCGGGGTGCACGGCACGTACGGCGGTCAGACCGCGCTGCGCGAGCTGGAGACCATCCTCACGGAAGTGACCTCGTGACGGCGGTGGACGGGTCTGGCGCGCCGGTCACGGCGAGTCCGCCGGACGGCGGCCAGGCGCCCGCCCTGAACGTCGAGAGGCTTCTGCTGGTCACCACCGGTTCCGCCTTCGCCACGGGAATGCCGTACTGGGTCGACTGGCTGCGGCTGTCCTACCCGGAGCTGGCCGTCAAGATGGTGCTGACCCGCAGTGCCCAGCGCTTCGTCACCCGCCAGGCACTGGCCGGGCGGCTGCACCGCAGTGGTGAGGTGCTGCTCGACGAGTGGCCCGAGCACGAAGGAACAGCCCGCCATGTCGAGCTGGCCGAGTGGGCCCAGGCGGTCGTGGTCTATCCCGCCACCTTCCACTTCGTGGCCCGGCTGGCACTGGGCCTGGCCGATTCGCCCGCGCTGCTCGCCTGCCACTGCACCCGTGCCCCTGTGGCCGTGGCCCCGGCCCTGCCCCCGGGCGGCCTGGAGAGCGCCGCCTTCCAGAACCACTGGGCGGCGCTGGCCGCGCGCCCCGACGTCGTACTCGCCCCGCCCCACCCCGGCGTCAGCCTGACCACGGGCCGGGCCGAAGCGTGGGTGCCGCCCCTGCTGCCGGAGGTCATCGCCATGCTGGAACACCGCCGTGCCGAGCTGGAGGCCGGCTCCGCGGGCCGGCTGCCGCCCGCCACCCCGTCCGCCTACGCCGCAGACTTGGCCCGGCCGTGAGCGGCCAGGAAGAGGTCGGGGGAGCGGGGACCGACGGCACGCGGCACGCCACCGTCCAGGAACCGACGGTGTACGGCACCGACCTGCTGCGTACCTCCGTCCGTCCCGTCCCCCGCGACCGCGGGTGGGAGTGGACCAGGACGACCGGCCCGCTGGCGCCCGTGGCCTTCCAGCCGCTCACCGGCCTCGGCGACCGGCTGGCCGCCGTGGGACGGGAGGGCTCCGTCCGCCTTGCGGTGGGCCGGACGGAGGGACCGGGCCGGGTCTATGCCGTCGGAGGGCAGGAGTCGGTCGCAAACCGGCTGTTGTCGGACGGTCCGCTGCCGGTGCTGCACAAGCCGCTGCACGGGCTCGGACTCGCGCTGGCCGGGCTGCACGCGGACGGCCCGCCGCCGGGAACGGAACCGCTCGGCCCGCCCCGCGGACTGGTCCGGCTCGACACCTGGCTGTCGGGCCGCGCGCCGGTTGCCCGCGCCGCCTACGTCGGAGCCCAGTTGCAGCGCCGTCTGGGGCCGGAACGCTGGGCCCGTGTCACCGGCTGGTGCCGCGACGTCACCGAGGACACCGACGTCACCCTCGTGCACGGAGCGCCGGGGATCGGCTCCCTGGTCGTCGAGAGCGACACGGGGCAGGCCTCTCTGCTCTCGGGCGAGGACCTCGCCGTGGCTCCCTGGTACTTCGACCTGGGCTGGGTCCTGGGCGAACTGGTCGAGCTGAGGTGGCAGCTGGGAGGCGACCGGCAGGGCTGGCAGGTGCTCCTGGAGGCGCTCTTCGAGGGATACGGCCGGGACGCGGGCGAGGAGTGGAACCGGATGGCGGTCCTGCGGATCCTGCTGCACGTCCACGACATCGCCGCGTACGTCGGCTGGCACACCGCCGGGTTCGACCACTACACGACGTTCCTGATCTTCCTGATCGACCTCTGAGTCCCGTGCCCCCGCGATCCGGTGCCCCGGACTCCATGACCAGCGAGGAGAGAAGTACCCCATGAGTACCGCCCGCCCGCAGCCCAGGCTGTACAGGTTCACCCTGCCGAACGGACTGCGGGTGGTGCTGGACACCAGGTCCCCACGGCCTCGGGTGGCGGTCGCCGTGCACTACGGCACCGGGTTCCGGTCCGAACCACCGGGCCGTGAGGGTTTCGCGCATCTCTTCGAGCATCTGATGTTCCGCGGCAGCGCGAGCCTTCCCGACGGGCGCTTCTACGACCATGTGCACCGCTTCGGCGGCCATGCGAACGGGACCACGCACCAGGACTACACCGACTACTACCAGGTGGTCCCGGCCCAGGCGCTGGAGCGTGCGCTGTTCGCCGAAGCCGACCGGATGCGGGCTCCCCTCTTCACACCGACCGCGCTGGCCGAGCAGCTGCGCGGTGTGGAGGCGGAGATCGATCAAGCGGTGCACAGCAGGCCGTACGGAGGCTTCCCCTGGCCCCTGATGCCCGGCGTCCTCTTCGACAGGTTCGCCAACGCGCACGACGGTTACGGCGAGGCCGAGCGGCTGCGCACCACGACCGTCGCGGACTGTGCGGAGTTCTTCGCCACTCACTACGCACCCGGCAACGCCGTGCTGACCGTCCTCGGCACGGGCAGCCCCGGGGACACCCGGGCGCTGGTGGAACGGCACTTCGGAGGCATACCCGCACGCCCGGTCACGCCTCCTCCCGCACGTGCCGAGCCCCGGCGCCACGCGGAGCGGTGGGTGGAGTGCACCGAGCCGGGAATCGCCGCGACAGCAGTGGCGACGGGCCACCGGCTGCCCGACCCGGCGGAGGACCTGCCCGGCTATCTGGCACACGCCGTGCTGGCCAGGCTCACCAGCGAGCAGGGCCCGCCCGCGCCCGGGTTGCCCGCCGTCAGCACCAGTTGCGGTTTCTTCGGCCCGCTGGACGCGCGGGACCCCGACGCGCTGGTGGTGACCGCGCTGCTGGAGCCGGGCACCGACCCGAAGGAGGCAACCGCCGCGGTCGCCCGGCAATGGGCCGGCTGGTCGCGGAATCCGCCGGCGGAGGCGGTCCACCGGACGGTGCGGCGGATGGTCGGGGAGCATCACCGCGACCACGGCGACCTGGAGACCCGGTGTCGTGCCCTGGGCCGTCTGGAGAGCCTCTTCGGACGGGCGGACCTTCTCGATCGGCTCCCGGACCTCCTCGCTGCGGTGGGCCCGGCCGAAGTCGCCGCGGCAGCAGGCGAGTTGGCGGGTCTCCCGGCGACGGTTCTGGTGATGCGCCCGGGTTCTGTCCGCACCCGCCCGGCCCGGTCCTCCACCGGGGAGTGCGGTGCGCCGGTGCCGCCCGTCGCCGGTCCGGGCCTCGTGCCGGTGCCGGGCGCGGCGCCGGCGTTTCCGCTGCCGGGGTACGGATCGCCCGGCGCCCCGGAACCCGCGGCCATGCGTGACTCGACCCTGGACAACGGCCTGCGCGTGATCACTGTCGCCGACCGCCGGAGCCCGTCCCTTGAGGCCCGGCTGCGGCTGCCGCTGGGCCCGCTCGGATGGCTGAGGGCCGCCGGACCCGAGGCTTCGGTGCGCGCCCGCCTGGCCCGTACGCGTGCCGCCGAGCGTGCGGCGGCACTGGGGGGGAGCCTGACCGCGTCCGTCGACGGACAGTGGGTGGATGTCACTGGTCACCTCCCGCCGGGGCAGCTGCCGGCCTGGCTGGCCCTGCTGGCCTCGGTGGTCGCACCACCGAGGCGGGACGACGGCGCCCCGGCCGGTCTCCGGTCCGTACGCCCGACACCTCCGCAGCTCATGGACGACGCGGTACGGCGCCACTGGTCGGACGGTCGCGCGGACACGTCCGTGACCGGGACACCGGCGTGGGACCCGCGCGGCGGCGCGTTCGTCCTGCTCGGGGACATCGACCCGGAACGCGCGTCCGCGGCGGCGCGCAAGGCCCTGGAGGCGTGGCCGCCCGCGGCCCCGCTCCCCGAGGCGCCCGGCCGCAGACCGGAGGGCGGCCGGCTGCTGGTCCTGCGCTCCCCCGCCGCCGGCGAAGTGCATCTGACGGTGTGCGCCCCGGAGCCGGAGATCTCGGAGATGGACGCCGGGGCCGCCGAGGCGGCCCGCTATCTGGCCACCGCCGTGTTCGGCGGCTATTTCGGCTCCCGGCTGGCCACGCGCATGCGCGTGAGCGCGCTCGAGGGCTACGAGGTGTACTCGGGCCGGGATGTCGTGCTGGACCTCCCCCGGGTGTTCGTACGGGCGCGCGTCGCACCGCACCTGGCCGAGGCCGCGCTCGACGGGATCCGCGAGGAGCTGCGCCTGGCGGAAGAGAACCCCTTCACGGACGCGGAGGTGGAGGCGGCCCGCGAGTTCTGCGCCGCGCAGGCGCTCGGAGCCTTCGACTCACCCGCGACCCAGGCGGACCAGCTGCGACAGCTGACAGCCGCGGGCCGGGACCCGGGCGGGCTGTTCCACCTGCCGCAGCTGCTCCGGAGAGTCCCCGCTCACGACGTGGCACGTGCCGGCCGCGAGCTCTTCGCCACCCCGGCCATGGACACGGTGCTGTTCGGCCCTGTCACGGCCGACCGGGCCGCGGAGATCGCCTCGGCGCCGCTGCGTGCGGGGACTGCCTGAGCGTCGCCGCGCGCACCGGGCCCGGGAGAAGCCGTGCCGGGCCCGGTGCACCGCCGAGGAGTGCACCGGGCCCGGCATGGAGCCGCTTTCGCGTGCCGGGCTACGCCTGTGCCAGCCCGGCGATGCGACGCAGCTCCGTCAGATGCCCGGCGAGGGCCTCACGGCCGGCCGGGGTGAGGGCGAGCCAGGTGTGGGTCCGGGAATTCATGGGCGCTTTCGTGATCGTCACGTAGCCCGCCGTCTGGAGCACCTTCACCTGCTTGCTGAGGACGGAGTCGCTCACCGTGAGGGCGTCACGGAGCACGGAGAACTCCAAGGACTCGACCGCGGCGAGCATGCTGCAGATCTGCAGCCTGTGCACCGGATGGATCACTTCGTCGAAGCCGCCCATGATCAGGCCCGGCTGACGAGCTCACGGCGGAGTGCCTCGTCATTGCGCCTGCTGACGTGAACGGTGAAGGCCAGCGCCAGCAGACCGGCGACCGACATGGCGCCCGGGACGTCCACGGCGAGTTTGAGGATCAGGCCCACCGCGCCGAGGACCAGGAGCGTGATCGCGTACAGACCGTTGAGCTGGCGGGTGCCGGCCACCGGCAGGGAACGGTTGAAGGAGACGCCCCGGGAGCGCGCGACGGCCAGGGTCAACGCGACGGGCAGCACGACCCCGCCCACGATGACGCCCGAGGGCACCATGCTTCCACCCACGTCGATCGAGGCGAAGACGAGGCCCACACCGAGTCCGAGACCGGCGTGGTACCACCAGGGAGCAGGGGCCAGGTCCGCGAGGGCGGCGCGTGCGGTGTGGGCGTGGTCGAGAGCGGCACGCGCGAGGGCAGGGTCTTTCCGTTCGCTGTTTTCCATAATGGAAAGTCTACCTTGACTTTCCATCATGGCAAGTGCTTCGGGTGCGGTCCGTCGACACCCCTCCTGACCGAGGAGTCAGATCCAGCCGCGCTCACGGGCGAGGAGTGCCGCCTGAGGACGACTGGCCGCCTCCAGGAGCTGCAGGATGTTGGCGACGTAACGACGGTAGGTGCGCACCGAGACCCCCAGGTCACGCGCACCGATCTCGTCCTTCGTGCCGCGGCACATGGCCTTCAGGACCAGCTGCTCCATCTGCGGCAGATGGACCTCGGGGCCCTCGGGACACTCCCCCGTCTCCTCGCAGAAGACGGAGAGCTCAAGGGCGTCACTCCAGATCTTCTCGAAGAGATCCATGACGTTGGCGACCAGCCCCGCCTCCTGTGCCACCAGCGCGCCGCGCGCGCTGTCGGCGGGGTCGACCGGCGTCAGGGCGACGGAGCGGTCGTAGACGAGGATACGTGCGGACATGTCCTCCACCACACGTATCTCCGCACCCTTCGAGGCCAGTTCGCACAGGTACCCGAAAGTGACGGCATCCTCCAGCGCCTGGCGCAGGACAACGCTCCGCATCCGCACGCCTCGTCTGATGCACCGGAGATCCAGCGGTCTGGAGTGCTGGATGTTCTCGTGGGTCAGCGCGGTGTAGGGCTCGGCGGACATGATCTCCTCACGGGCGAAGAAAGCGAGCGCCTCGATGCGGCTGCGTATCGTGTCGAGGCTCTCGATCTTCTCCACCACCGGTTTCTTGGCCGGGGCGATCTCCTGTTCCGCCTCGAGCGACGCGACGAGGTGCCTGGCCTGCGTGACGGCGCGCATCTCCGCATGCAAATGCCGCAACCGCAGATCGGCCAGGCTGTCCACGACCGACTCCGGAGACTCCGGCCAGTAACGGCCGTCGGGCCCCACGACGACGACGGCGAGGTCCGCGAGCCGCTCCAGCGCGCTCGCGACCTCGTGCGGGGGAGCGTCCGAAAGCTCGCACAAGTTCTCCGCCGCCGTTCCGGGGCATCTCAGGATGTCCCGGTAAAGCTCCTCTTCCAACCCAGAAAGCCCCAGTACGGACAGAACGCCAGCATTCATCAGGCCCCCGTGATCCAGCAGCCGGCCCTGCGACCAGAGCAAGAGCCGGTGCAGCCATGATTGATGGTGTGTCCATTGAAAGTACATTACGTAGAGGTAGCGTGACAGAGCTTTTTTTGCCGGAGGTCGAATCGATAGTCGGGCGTCAAATCAGAAAGCACGCGCTCGGCGCGGTACCCCGTCACCAGCACACTCTCCTGACAGACGCGAGTGCACTGCCGGGGGAACAACCGCAGCTGAACTTCGGGCGAATGACACGTCCTCACTTCCCGGCGGGGCCGGCCTCTCCACCGCGACGTCACGGCGTCCGGGCTCGAGGAGGACGGTCAAGGCTGTTTAGCGGCGCCTGACGAGAAAGAGCACCATTTCCGCACTGATAGCCACGTGCAACGCGGCCGTAAGGGCGGTGAGCGACCGGTACGGCATTCCGGTGCGCATGAGCGAGACGGAGCGGATTCCCCCGCCTCCTGTACGCACAGGACAGTGAAACCCCCTGAGGTCTCCGCGTGGCCTCTGCGTACTGTCGATGTATGACACTCGACCTCGACGCCTACTTCGCCCGCATCGGCTGGGCGGGGAGCACGGACCGCCGCCCCACCGTGGAGGTGCTGCGGTCCGTGCACCGCGCCCACATGTTGGGCATCCCGTTCGAGAATCTGGAACCCCTCCTCGGCAGCGCCCCCTCCCTCGCGCTCCCGGACCTGGAGAGGAAGCTCGTCCGCAGTGAGCGCGGCGGGTACTGCTACGAGCACAACACCCTCCTGGCCGCCGTCCTGACCCAGCTCGGGTTCCGGGTGACGCTGCTGACCGCGCGGGTGGTGGTGGGCGCCGCGCCCGGTGACGTCCGGCCCCGCACGCACATGCTCATGCAGGTGGACGTGGAAGGTGAGTCCGCCCCCTACGTGGCCGATGTCGGCTTCGGCTCGCACGGGGCGCTGCTGGAGCCGATCCCGCTGGTGGTGGACGCCGAGCTGCTCGACACCCCGCGCCGCCACCGCCTCGTGCACGCCCCGCACGACGGGCCGCTGGAGATGTGGGAGCTCCAGGCGGACAAGGGCGGCTACTGGGAGCCGCAGTACGAGTTCACCCTGGAGCCGTTCGAGGCCCCGGACTACGAGGTCATCAACTGGCACATCGCCACGAACCCGCGCTCGCCGTTCCGGCAGGCGGTCTACGCCCAGCGCACCCTGCCGGGCCTGCACCGGGCCCTGTCCGGGCGGACGCTGGTGGAGACCGCAGACGACGGCACGGTCGCGGAGCGGGAGCTGGCCGACTCCGCCGAGGTGCTGCGGGTGCTGGCCGAGGACTTCGGCGTACGCCTTCCCGAAGGGACCGTCCTGCCCGGCTGACCGGGGTACGGGCCCCGGCCGGGGCGTGCGCGGGGCCATGCGCGCGCCCCGCGTGGCGCATCTCACCCGGTACGCGCCCGATGCCCGCTTTCCAAGCCGCGGCGCCGCCCCGACCGGCCGTTCCCACGGTCCGCGGCCGGGGAGGCATGCCGATGGAAGACCCCGGGCGCCGGCGCGTGTGCCCGTAGGGAGCAACCGGTGCGCGAACCGGGAGCACCGCGCGAAACACGGTCGTAAGCTCGCGGACATGCAGGTCATCCAGTCAACGAAGCTCTCCGGCGTCTGTTACGAGATCCGCGGCCCCGTCCTCGAGGAAGCGATGCGGCTCGAAGCGGCAGGTCATCGCATCCTGAAGCTGAACACCGGCAACCCGGCCGCGTTCGGGTTCGAGTGCCCGCCGGAGATCCTCGAGGACATCCTGCGCAACCTGTCGGGCGCGCACGGCTACGGCGACGCGAAGGGCCTGCTGTCCGCGCGGCGCGCGGTGATGCAGCACTACCAGACCAAGGGGATCGACCTCGACGTCGAGGACGTCTACCTCGGCAACGGTGTCTCCGAGCTGATCCAGATGTCGATGCAGGCGCTGCTCGACGACGGCGACGAGGTGCTCGTCCCCGCACCGGACTATCCCCTGTGGACGGCCTCGGTCTCGCTGGCCGGCGGCACGGCGGTGCACTACCGGTGCGACGAGCAGGCCGACTGGATGCCCGACCTCGCGGACATCGAGCGGAAGATCACCGACCGCACCAAGGCGCTGGTGATCATCAACCCGAACAACCCGACCGGCGCGGTCTACGACGACGAGATGCTGCGCGGGCTGACGGAGATCGCCCGGCGTCACAACCTGGTGGTCTGCTCCGACGAGATCTACGACCGGATCCTCTACGACGGCGCGACGCACACCCCGACCGCCGCCATCGCCCCGGACCTGATGGTGCTCACCTTCAACGGGCTCTCCAAGAACTACCGGATCGCGGGATACCGCTCCGGCTGGATGGCGGTCTGCGGCCCGAAGGCGCACGCCTCCTCGTACATCGAGGGCCTCACGGTCCTGGCCAACATGCGCCTGTGCGCCAACATGCCCGCACAGCACGCGGTGGCCACCGCGCTCGGCGGACGGCAGTCGATCAACGAGCTGGTGCTGCCGGGCGGGCGGATCCTGGAGCAGCGGGACGTGGCGTACGACCTGCTGACGCAGATCCCCGGGGTGACCTGTGTGAAGCCGAAGGGCGCGCTGTACCTCTTCCCGAGGCTCGACCCCAAGGTCTTCAAGATCAAGGACGACAGGCAGATGGTGCTCGACCTGCTGCGGGCCGAGAAGATCATGGTGGTCCAGGGCACGGGCTTCAACTGGCCGGAACCCGATCACTTCCGGGTGGTCACCCTGCCGCCGGTGAAGGACCTGACCGATGCCGTGACGCGTATCGGGAACTTCCTGGACGGTTACAGCCAGCCCTGAGCGGCCCGGCGGGGTCTTCACGGACAAGGCTTTCCGGATCTGGCATAACTTTAGATTGAATCTAAGATAGGATGGCCTTACCGCAATACAGGAGGCCACCCATGTACGAGCCGATCCGCGCCAAGTCGGTCCACACATCGGCCGACGACGCCGATTTCCCGCACCGCAGCCGCGAGGACGAGCTGGACATCCAGCTCGCCGGACACCTCGCGGCCCTGCTCGCCGTCACCGACGAGCTGGGCCTCGCCGCCATGGGCGACCGCATCGCCGAGCAGGTGGCCAGGCTCCGTGCCGCTCCGCCCGCGCGGCACGCCGGGCAGAGCGAGGCGCCCCCGGCCGCTCTGCACCGCCGCGCCCACGCCCTCGCCGGCCGGGCTCTCGTGGTGGCCGCGTCCCGCGCCGACACCGCCGTCGCGATCCTCGCGGCGGAGGCCATGGACGCGCACGCCGCGGCCCTGTCCACCGCCACCGCGCCGACCGTCCTGGTCGGCGCCCCCTGACGGCCCCGGTCCACGGGTCGCGAAGACGCGTGGACCGGGTGCCACACACGAGGAGCCGGGCAGATGTGAAGGTCCCGCGCACAGATGGTCGGCGATTCATGGACGTTCCCCCTGAAATGGGGTGTCGCTCCGCCGGAGAGGGTCTCCTGGAAGGGCGGCACCCGGAACCATGAGGGGGCTCCGGGTGCCGTGCCGCGGCGGGCCGTCGGCCCCACAGGTCAGGGCGGATTCCGATGAGGCCCGGCCACGGGATCGTGAGCGGGTCAGCCCAGGCGCTGGACCAGCGCGCGGTACTCGTCCCACAGCTCCTTCGGCGTGTGGTCGCCGAAGGTGTTGAGGTGCTCGGGGATCAGCGCGGCCTCCTCGCGCCAGACCTCCTTGTCGACGGAGAGCAGGAAGTCGAGCTCGGACTCGGAGAGTTCCAGGCCCTCGGTGTCCAGGGAGCCCTTGGCCGGCAGGATGCCGATCGGCGTCTCGACACCCTCGGCCCTGCCCTCCAGCCGCTCGACGATCCACTTGAGGACACGGCTGTTCTCACCGAAGCCGGGCCAGACGAACTTGCCCGCGTCGTTCTTGCGGAACCAGTTCACGTAGTAGATCTTCGGCAGCTTCGACGGGTCCGCCTTGTCGTTGCCGACCTCGACCCAGTGCTTCATGTAGTCGCCCATGTTGTAGCCGCAGAACGGCAGCATGGCGAACGGGTCGCGGCGCAGCTCGCCGACCTTGCCCTCGGCGGCCGCGGTCTTCTCGGAGGCGACGTTGGCACCGAGGAAGACGCCGTGCTGCCAGGTGAAGGACTCCGTGACCAGCGGGACCGCGGACGCGCGGCGGCCGCCGAAGAGGATCGCCGAGATCGGCACACCCTTCGGGTCCTCCCACTCGGGCGCGATGATCGGGCACTGCCCGGCGGGGACGGTGAAGCGGGCGTTGGGGTGGGCGGCGGGCGTGCCGGACCCGGGGGTCCAGTCGTTGCCCTTCCAGTCCGTGAGGTGCGCGGGGAGCTCCTCGGTCATGCCCTCCCACCACACGTCGCCGTCGTCGGTGAGGGCGACGTTGGTGAAGACGGAGTTGCCCCACATGGTCTTCATGGCGTTGGCGTTGGTGTGCTCGCCGGTGCCGGGCGCGACACCGAAGAATCCGGCCTCGGGGTTGATCGCGTACAGCTGGCCGTCCTCGCCGAACCGCATCCAGGCGATGTCGTCGCCGATGGTCTCCACGGTCCAGCCGGAGATCGTCGGCTCCAGCATGGCGAGGTTGGTCTTGCCACAGGCGCTCGGGAAGGCCGCCGCGACGTACTTCGACTCACCGCGCGGCGGCGTGAGCTTGAGGATCAGCATGTGCTCGGCGAGCCAGCCCTCGTCGCGGGCCATGACGGAGGCGATGCGCAGGGCGTAGCACTTCTTGCCGAGCAGGGCGTTGCCGCCGTAGCCCGAGCCGTAGGACCAGATCTCGCGGTCCTCGGGGAAGTGCGAGATGTACTTGGTGGAGTTGCAGGGCCAGGGGACGTCGGCCTCGCCTGCGGCCAGGGGGGCGCCGAGGGTGTGGACGGCCTTGACGAAGAAGCCGTCCGTGCCGAGCTCGTCCAGGACCGCCTGGCCCATGCGCGTCATGGTGCGCATGGAGACGGCGACGTAGGCGGAGTCGGTGATCTCGACTCCGATGGCGGAGAGCGGCGAGCCGACGGGGCCCATGCAGAACGGGACGACGTACATCGTGCGGCCGCGCATGGAGCCGCGGAAGACGCCCTTCTCCCCCGCGAAGATCTCCCGCATCTCGGCGGGTGCCTTCCAGTGGTTGGTCGGGCCCGCGTCCTCCTCCTTCGCGGAGCAGATGTAGGTGCGGTCCTCGACGCGGGCGACATCGCTCGGGTCGGAGGCGGCGTAGTACGAGTTGGGGCGCTTGACCGGGTCGAGCTTCGTGAAGGTGCCCTTGGCGACGAGCTCCCCGCACAGGCGCTCGTACTCGGCCTCGGAGCCGTCGCACCAGACCACGCGGTCCGGCTGGGTGAGGGCGGCGATCTCGTCCACCCAGGAGACGAGCTCCTGGTGCCGAGTGGGAACAGTGAGGGGAGCCGCGATGTCTCGCGCCACGATCGCTCCTTGTGAAGAGGGTGTGTTGTCAGGCCCCGTGGGGGCTGCGACCCGGATGCTGACCCCTTCGAATTCCCCTGGCGCTCATCCGGTGCCGACCGCACTCATTTGATCATCCGACTAAGCCGCCCATCTGTCCAGAGGGCCGCACACGTGAGCATCGCCACTCGGATCTGTTACCTACGGGAGCGTAGGTAGCATGCGGATATGACTTCTGCCGCCTCCGCGTCCGGACCCGTCGAGCTCACCGACCCCGTCCCGGTCAAACCACGGATGCGCGGTTGGCTGCACGCCGGCATGTTCCCCGCGGTGGTCATAGCCGGAATCGTCCTGGTCGCCCTCGCCGACGGCACACGGGCACAGGTCGCCTGCGCCGTGTACGTGCTCAGCGCCTGCCTGCTGTTCGGTGTGAGCGGGGTCTACCACCGGGGCACCTGGGGCCAGCGCGGCGAGGCCGTGCTGCGCAGGCTCGACCACGCCAACATCTTCCTGATCATCGCGGGCACCTACACGCCGCTGACCCTCCTGCTGCTGCCCGAATCCACCAGCCGCCCGCTCCTGTGGGCGATCTGGAGCGCCGCGGCGGCCGGCATCGCCTTCCGCGTGTTCTGGGTCGGAGCCCCTCGCTGGCTCTACACCCCGTGCTACATCGCCATGGGCTGGGCCGCGGTGTTCTTCCTGCCCGACTTCATGCGCAGCGGCGGCATCGCGGTGCTGGTCCTCGTCGTCGTCGGCGGGCTGCTCTACAGCGCGGGGGGCGTCATCTACGGCCTGAAGCGCCCGAACCCGTCACCGCGCTGGTTCGGCTTCCACGAGGTGTTCCACTCGCTGACGCTGGCGGCGTTCATCGTGCACTACGTCAGCATCTCGCTGGTCGCCTACCAGCAGTGACCGCCGCTCCGCACGACTGAGGGCCCGGCCGTGACGGCCGGGCCCCTCGTCGTACCCCTGGAGCGGCCCGGCTCAGCCGCCCAGCTTCGCGGCCAGCTCCTCCGGGTCCGTCGTCGGCGCGTCGCACACGAAGTGCCGGCAGACGTACGCGGTCGGCTCGCCGCCCACCGACGGCCGGTCCACCAGCAGCGGGAACTCGCTGCCCGCGTCCGGACCCTCACCGGCCGCGACGACCGCGCCGGGGGCCCGCCCCAGGAGGGCCGTCCGGTGCAGCTCCCCGGTGACCGGGCCGGCCACGGCGACCTCGCGCGGGCCGTCCAGCAGGGCTTCGGCGACCGCAAGGCCCCAGCCGATGAACCGGGGTGCCTTCGGGCCGAGCGCCCCGACGACCCCGAGGGCCCCCTCGGCGGCCGTGCGGTGCGCCTCGGAGCCGGTGTGTGCCGCGTAGGAGAGCAGCGCTCCCGCGGCGGCGGTCCAGCCGGCCGGGGTGGCGTTGTCGGTGGGGTCCTGGGGGCGCCGGATCAGCTGCTCCGCGTCGTCCGCGGTGTCGAACAGCTGGCCGTTATCCCCGGTGAAGTGCTGCAGCACGATGTCCAGCAGGAAGCCGGCGAATTCCAGCCAGACGCCCTCCCCGGTGACGGAGGCCAGGGCGAGGAAGCCCTCGGCGACGTCGCCGTAGTCCTCCAGGACCCCGGAGTTCTCCCCGGCCCGCCCGTCCTTCGACGTGCGGCACAGCCGGGCGACATCACCCATGTGGACCCGTACCAGCAGGTCGGCGGCCTCGGTGGCGCGCTCGACCAGATCCGGGCGGTCGAAGTACGCCCCGGTCTCGGCGAGCGCGGCGATCGCCAGGCCGTTCCAGGCGGCGACGATCTTGTCGTCGCGCTCGGGGCGCGCCCGCAGCTCACGGGCCGCGAGCAGCCGGGCCCGTACACCGGCGATCCGCTCGGCGTCGGCGTGCTCGGCCTCCCCCGGCGGTACGAGCCGCAGGACGGACGAGCCCTCCTCGAAGGTGCCCTCCTCGGTCACACCGAAGTACGCGGCGGCGAACGCCGCGTCCTCCTCACCCAGCACGTCGCGCAGCTGCGCGGGTGTCCAGACGTAGAACGCGCCCTCGACGTGACGCCCCTGCGTGTCCTCGCTGTCGGCGTCCAGCGCGGAGGCGAACCCGCCTTCGGCGGTCCGCAGCTCACGCACCATGAAGTCGGCCGTCTCCAGGGCCACCCGGCGGGCCAGGTCCGAGCCGGTGGCCCGCCACAGATGGGCGTACACACGGCACAGCAGGGCGTTGTCGTAGAGCATCTTCTCGAAGTGCGGGACGACCCACTCGCGGTCCACGGAGTAGCGGGCGAAGCCGCCGCCGAGCTGGTCGTAGATCCCGCCGCGGGCCATGGCCGCGCAGCTGTCGGCGGCCATCTGCAGGGCGCCCTCGGCGCCCGTGCGGGCGTGGTGGCGCAGCAGGAACTCGATGACCATGGCCGGCGGGAACTTGGGCGCGCCGCCGAAGCCGCCGTGCTTCTCGTCGTAGTCGCGGGTCAGCCTCAGCAGGGCCTGGGCCAGCTCGGGTTCGCCCGGCAGTCCGCCCTCTGCGGCCGCCAGGGAGCGGCCCGCGAGGTCGCGCACGATGCGCCCGGCCACCTCGTCGACCTCCTCGCGCCGGTCCGTCCAGGCTGCCGCGACCCCTTCGAGGACCTGCTGGAAGGAGGGCATGCCGTGGCGGGGCTCGGGCGGGAAGTACGTGCCGAAGTAGAAGGGTTCGGCCTCGGCGGTCAGGAAGACGGTCATCGGCCAGCCGCCCTGGCCGGTCGCGGCCTGCACGGCCTCCATGTACACGGCGTCGACGTCGGGCCGCTCCTCGCGGTCGACCTTGACGGGGACGAAGTGCGCGTTGAGGTAGTCGGCGACGGACGCGTCCTCGAAGGACTCGTGGGCCATCACGTGGCACCAGTGACAGCTGGCGTAGCCGACGCTGAGCAGCACGGGGACGCCGCGCCGGCGGGCCTCCTCGAACGCCTCCGGCGACCACGGCCACCAGTCGACGGGATTACCGGCGTGCTGGAGGAGGTACGGGGACGTGGTCTGCGCGAGTCGGTTGGCCATACCCCTCATCCTTGCGTACCCGGGGTGGAGGCGGGGGGACGGGCTCACCGGGCTCCGGGGGAGGTTCGCCGCACCCTCGCGGGAACGTCCCACGCCGTCCGCGGCGGCCGGCACGGGAGTCGCGAGGCCGGTCGGTCCAGGGGCTCGCAGGGAATCGAGGTGTCGCTTCCCTGTAAGCCCTCAGGCCGTGATGACGCCGCGATTGAAGCGAAGAGCCCATACGACGGTGACGACGAGGACCGCTGCGATGACGGACGTTCCCGCGACCGAGCCGATGGCGGCGAAGATGCCGCCGAACCCGGCCACGCCCAGGGCCGCGCCCACAGCGAGGCTGGTCTCCTGGAGAGCCGCAGCACGTGCGACGTCCTTGGGCGGAACGCTCCCGAGCAGGTACGCGTCCCCGGATGCCATGGAGACGCCCACGCCCAGGCCGATCAAGAAACTCGCCGGCCACAGCCCGACGAAAGCGGCGACCACCAGACCGAGAGCACACGCGGCCAGGCTGACCTGCAACATGTGCACGGGAGAGAACCGGGACTGCAGCTTGTGGAAGGCGAATCCTCCGAGCGAAACCCACAAGGCCAGGACCGACACCGGCAGGATCGAGAGAAGCGAATCGGACTGCACGCCGAAGAGGAATACCGACCCGGTGTAGCACGCCGAACCGACGACGAGCGAGAGCGAACAGGCGCCCAACCGGGAGAAGGGGAGCATGCGCACATCGATGAGCGGGTCCCGGGAGCGGAGTTGGCGCATGCAGAACACCGCCAGAATTCCGCAGCCGGCGACAGTCGCCAGCATGCGCCCGAGTGCCTCGCCATGACTCTGCAGACCCGCCACGAAGAGTCCGAATCCGAGGAAGGCCAGGGCTGAGGAAGCGACGTCGATTTTCTGCGACACGGCCTGTCCCAGATCGATCCCGCGCAACAGCAGGGTCGCAAGCACTCCGCACACCACGGCGACCGCGGCCGGCAGCCAGAACAGCAGGGTGTACGCGCCCATGTCGACGAACGCCCGGCCGATGAGTGGCCCTGTACCGGCCCCGATGCTGTACGTCGTGATCCACAGGGAGTAACCCAGTGTGCGTTCCGTGGTGTTCGGAAGTCCGCCGATGACCGAGGCGACGCTGGAAACGATCAGCGCATAGCCGAAGCCCTGCACGAAGCGGGTCGCCGTCCATGTCGCCGGTGAATCCAGCAGTGCGGGAGCGGCACCCGCGAGCGCGAATACGAAAAGCCCGGTCGCCAATGTCACGCCGGGGCCCCATCGCGCACCCAGACGGGACCCGAGAACGACACTCGAGGCAAGCGCGATCGTGTATCCGTCGATGAACCACAGACGCCAGGAATCGGTCAGTACCGGCAGGTCGTAGGCGATGGAGTTGAACAGGGTGGAGTCCACGCCACCGAGGAACATGGGGACCAGGAGCAGAGGGAAGAGAATCTTCTTGGGCACGAGGGATCGCGCCGGGGAAAGGACACTTACGGACATGGCAGACCTCGTCCCGGTAGGAATTCTGTGGCGAGTGGAGAAAGAACAGGATCACTGCGAGGAAGTCCGGCAGTACCGCCAGATCCACTGTCGTCGAGTACCTCCGGCCCCTGGCGTCGCGAGAAGGAGTTTCGCGGTCCTGATGACGATCGCTCCGCGCCCGATGCGATCCAGAACCACCTTAGACGGTTCTACCGCGCCCGCACCACGGCGGCAACCGGCCAGAACGGTTCGCCGCACGCCCTCCGGGACACGCCGGACGTCACGCCCGACGCGATGCACGGCGGTACGACGGAGGCAGGTACGCCTTCGCCTTCTCCTCCGGAGCGCGCCCCTCGCGTTTGCATCCTGATGAGGACCGGCTAAGGTGGTTCCATGTCCGTTGTGCATGTCCCTGAGTTTCGACTCGGCAAGGTACTGGCGACCAGTTTCACGGCGACTCTGACGGAGCGTTGCGGCGATTCACTGGAGCGCATTCCCGTGCCGTCCCGACTCGTGGACTGGTTGGCAGTCAATGGGCTGATGGTCGGCTCCTGCACCGAACTCCAGCTCAATCACGCCCGGGAACTGCGGGAATCAATTCATGCCGCTGCCACCGCCGTCGCGCAGCAGGACCCGCTTCCCCCTTCGGCCGTCCAGGTCATCAATGACGCCAGTACGCACGGTGGGGCCGCGCAGATCCTGACGCCCGAGGGCAACTGGCGGTGGCGACTGGATTCCGCGTCCGTGGAAGACGCTCTCAGCGTGATCGCCGCCGACGCGATCGGTGTCATTGCGGGAGAGCGCCTCGGAAAGATCGCCCTGTGCGCATCACCGACGTGCCGAGCCGCGTTCTTCGACACAAGCCGGGGCCACACACGCAGGTGGTGCGAGATGAACACCTGCGGGAACCGTGAGAAGAAGGAACGCTTCCTCGCCGGCAAACACAAGGACTCACGCCCTGGGGGCTGACCTCGGGCGGTGAGGGCGATCTCGCGGTATGCGGGACCGCGCTCGGATAACGTTCCGGCCCGTCCCGCACCCTGGTGGCGTCGCTCCCCACGGGCCGCGCGTCGTGCCCTGTCGCCCGCACCTGGGCGGCGACTGCATCCCTCTGCTCTTCGAGAGCGCGCGCGGATTCGACCTGGAGGGCGGCGGCCTCACGGGCATCCTGGGCCGCCGCCCGCGCCCAGGGCCGAGCACACCCCGCAGCCGACCGGTGAGGGCCGGTTGCCGGCGGCTGACGAGGCGGCTGCCGGAGTCCGTTCCCGTGTACGAGATCGTTAGGCTGCGTTCATGCCAGAACTGACCCTCGCCGCCGACGAGGCGCGCCGGATCTTCCTGCACGCCCAGGGTCTGCTCGGATCCCCGTACGGCAGACGTGGCAGTCCCCGGGCCGTGCTGCGGCGGCTGGGCGCCGTGCAGCTCGACACCATCTCGGTGCTGGCGCGCTCGCACGAACTGGTGCCCTACGCCCGGCTGGGAGCGGTCGGCCGCGGCACGGTGGAGGCGGCGTACTGGCAGGAGACCCGCGCGTTCGAGTACTGGTCGCACGCCGCTTGTGTACTCCCCATCGACGCCTGGCCGTTGTACGCCTTCCGGCGCCGGGCGTTCGTCGAGCGCGGTCACCGTTGGCACAAGATGACGGACAAGGAACGCTCCTGCGCGGAGGTACTGGCCCGGCTGCGCGGCGAGGGCCCGATGACGGCCACCGAGCTGGGCGGCGCCAAGAAGGACGGCCCGTGGTACGACTGGTCGGAATCGAAGATCGCCATCGAGTGGCTGCTGGACACCGGTGTGGTCGTCTGCACCGAACGCCGGGGCTGGAAGCGTGTGTACGACCTGGCCGAACGGGCGGTACCCGCCGAGTTGCTGGCGCGGGACATGGACGACGCGGCCTGCCTGCGCGAGCTGACCGCACGGGCGGGGGCGGCGCTGGGGGTGGCCACGGTGAAGGACCTCGCGGACTACCAGCGGCTGACGGTCAAACAGGTCCTCTCGGCCCTGCCCAGCAGCGGGCTGGTCGAGGTCGCGGTGGCAGGCTGGAGCAAGGACGGCCGTACGGCTGCCGCCTGGGCGGACCCCGCCGCCCTGGTCGAGCGGCCGCGTGGCCGGCACCGCACCACGCTGCTCTCGCCCTTCGACTCGCTGGTGTGGGACCGGGCGCGCACCGAGAGGGTCTTCGGATTCACCCACCGCCTGGAGGCGTACGTCCCCAAGGGGAAGCGCGTCCACGGCTATTTCGCCATGCCCCTGCTCTCCGGTGGGCGCCTGGTGGGCCGGGTGGATCCGGCGCGCGAGGGACGGACCTTGGTGGCGCGCCAGGTCTCGCTCACCGGCGCCACCCACGTACCGGCTGCGGCGAAGGCGCTGCGGGAGGCGGCCGAGTGGGTCGGTTGCACACACGTACGCGCCGAGAGGGTACTGCCCGAGGAGCTCACCGCGCCGCTCACCGCCGCGCTCGCCTCGGACTGACCGGCCTCTCCCGAGGAACCGTGCGGGGCCCGGCAGGGTCTCGCGCCGACGCGCCGTACGCAGGACACTGGGGACGTGTGACAGCCGGACGGATCGAAGTCACCGGGACCTAGGGGGACGCATGCGGGACAGCCATCGGGCGGAAGCCGAACGGCTGTTGGTACGTGCCGTGGAGGAGGAGGCGCGGCGGACGGGAGGCCGGACGGACTCCGGCGTGCTGCTGTCGCGGGGGCGCGGCGCGCTCGACAGCATGGCGGTGGGCGCGGCCGACGAGTACGCCGCCTACACCCGGGCGCTGGACGCCGCGGGGGCCGGACAGCAGCCCCTGTCGGCGCGATTCAGCAGGGCGACGCTGGGAACACCACTGCTGGTGACGGGTGTTGCGGCCGCCGCGGCGTTCGGGGCGGACCTGGCGCTCGGCACCGCGACCGGTCTCGCCCTGGGCGCGGGCGCGGTCGTCGCCGTGGCGGGGACGACCGCGACGATGGCCAGGGTGACCGCCTCGCACTGGCCCGCCGCGCACCGCAGGGCGGGCGAACGGAACCAGCCCGGCGGGCCCGAGCAGCTGCGGCTGGAGTGGCTGACGGCGCTGGAGGTACGAGGCATCCGCCCGTTCCTGGACCAGCAGCGGATGCTGACCGCGTCCACCCGACCGCCGAAGAAGTCGAGCGCGTCCGTGGTGGCGCAGCTGCGCGGCGGTGACCGCAGCGCAGCCGCACGGACCCGCTCACTCCTCGAACAGTCCTTCGGTCATCTGCCCGCCGCCGACGGCCCGTTCGCCGGCCGTCGCGGTGAAGTGGCGCAGATCGCCCAGTGGGTGCACGCGGCCCGCGCGGCGACCGAGACCCGGCCGACCGTGGTCGTCCTGCACGGTCCCCCGGGCTCCGGGCGCACCACGCTCGCCGTGCGGGCGGCGCACGAGCTCAAGGACCAGTTCCGCGGGGCGTGCGTGGTCGATCTGCGGGGCGACGTGGCCGGCGAGACCCCGCTGCCGACCCGGGACGCGCTGCTGCATCTCCTCAACCGGCTGGGGGCTCCGCGCGAGCAGTTGCTCTTCCGGGAGAGGTCCTCCGCCGAGCAGCAGGTGCGGCGCCTGAGCGAGCTCTACCACCAGCATCTGACGGGAACGCCCGTCACGATCGTCCTGGATGACGCCACCGACGCCGCCCAGGTGCGCACGCTGGTGCCCGAGCGCTCCGACAGCCTGGTCCTCGTCACCGCCCGCGAGCCCCTCGACCTGCCCGGCGACATCCCCGCGCGGGTGTACCACCTGCCCGTCGGCGGTCTGGAGGCCGCGGGCGCCGAGGAGCTGCTGCGCGAGTCCGCCCAGGACGAGGAGGGCGGTCCGTACGACCTCCCCTCGACCGAGACGGTCGTCGAGCTGTGCGGCGGGCTGCCGCTGGCCCTGCGGGTGGCGGGATCCTCGCTCGGCGCGCGCACCCGGGCCGAGCTCGCCGCCGCCCTCGGGGCGTACGGTCCGGTGGCCCCCGCCGAGCGTGCCCTGTGGCTGCGCTACACCGACCAGTCCGAGGCGGCCCGCCGGCTGCTGCGGCGGCTCGCCCTGGCCGGACGCGCCAGTCTCGGGGCCGCGGCCGCCGCGTCGCTGCTGTCCTCCGACGAGCAGGAGGCGGGCCGGCTGCTGGAGTCCCTGGCCCGGGCCGGACTCCTGGTCCATGTGCGGGGCGCGCGCTACCGGCTGCACGACCTCGTGCGGGACTTCGCCCTGGCCCGGCTGCTCGACGAGGAGGCGGCGGCCGACCGCACGGCCGCGCAGGAACGCCTCATCCAGAACTACGCGGAGCTCGCCGACGCCGTGATCCGCATGGTCGACGGCAAGATGTCGACGCGGGCCGGGCAGTTCGGCTCGCACGGCTTCAGCTCGCTGGACGCCGCCCTGCGCTGGCTGGACGACGAGTCGAGCTTCATCACCTCGGCGCTGCGGCACACGGAGGGCGTCGACCAGGGAGCGGTGCTCCACCTGCTGGGCGCCCTGTGCGACTACTGCCTGCTGCGCGGCGACCTCTACCGGCTCGGGGAGATCAGCGAGCTGACGCGCGCCGTCGACCAAGGGCTCCTGGAGCGGTCGGTCCAGTGGCGTACGGGCATCGCGGCCAGGCAGCTCGGAGAGCTCGACAAGGCCCGCACCACCCTGTCCTCCGTCGTCGGCCTGTACCGCGAGGCGCAGAACGACGCGGGTGCCGCCCTCGCGCTCTGCTCGCTCGGCATCACGCTGCACCACCAGGGGAACCTGGCGGAGGCCTCGGCGCGGCTGCGGGAGGCACTCGCGCTGCAGGAGTCACCGGAGCAGGCCGAGGACCGGGCCTGGTCCCTGCACGCCCTGGCCGCGGTGGAACGCGACCGGGCCAATCTGGCCGAGGCCCTGACCCTGCTGGACACCGCGCTGGCCCTGCACCGCGAGGGCGAGTCGCTGCACGGCGAGGCCTGGTCGCACTTCCAGCTCGGCCAGGTCTGCCTGCGGATGGGCGAGGTCGCCCGCGCGGAGGAGGAGCTGTCGACCGCGCTGGAGCTGTACGGCCGTACCAGGGACGAGCGCGGCGAGGCGTGGGCCCTGACCCAGCTGGCCCGTGCCCGGCTGCTGGACGGCGACCCCACGCCCGCGGTGGAGCAACTGCGCGGGGCCCTCGACCGGCACCGGGGCAACGAGGACGCGCGGGGCGAGGCGTGGACGCGCTACTACCTGGGCCAGGCCCTGGAGGAGGACGGCGACACCGTCCAGGCGGTACGGGAGCTGGAGCGGGCCCGCACGATGTTCTCCCGGATGCGGGACGTGTACGGGCTGGCGTGCGCCCGCCACCACTCGGGGCGCGTCACCCGCGACCAGCGGGCCGCGCAGACGGGCAACCTGCGCAACTCCGGTTTCGCCCGGCAGCTGCTGGCGGACGCCCGGGCCGACTTCCGCCGGATCGGGGTGGCGCACGGCGAGGCCTGGACCTGCCTGGAGCTGGCCCTGATCGACGGCGGCAACAACCGCGCGGCGCAGGCGCTGGAGCTCTGCGGCGAGGCGGTCGCCCTGTTCGCCTCGTACGGCGACGTCCGGGGAGGCGACTGGGCGGCGTTCCTGCGGTGCACGCTGCTGCCGTACGCCTCACCGGGCGGCAGCGAGGTGGGCACGGCCGTGGCGCAGCAGGAGCTGGCCGACCTGCTGGAGGCCGCCCACCCGCTGCGGGACGCCAAGCTGGAGGACTGCGCGGAGGCCTTCCGGGTGGTCCTGAACCGCGGTGTGGACCTGGACGACGGCTGGCAGGCCTGGCGCCTCGGCCTGACACCGTCCCGGCACGCCCGCGAGGTCATGGGGGTGCCGGTGGGCGTGCGGCCCTGAGCCGTCGTCGTGCGGGCGGGCGGGGCGTCGGCGCCCCGCCCGTCAGCCCGAGGCCGCCGCGCTCTGCTTCTTCCCGTCGGCGGCCTCCGGCTCGGCCGCCGGGTCGGGGGCCTCCTCGAAGTCGACCTTGCCCATGTGGCGGTTCATCGACTTCATCAGGAACCACACCCCCACGGCGAGCGCCGCGAAGACGAGGAAGCCGAGGACGCCGGGAGTCACCTTGTTCTTGTCGAGCTCGTCGGCGGCGAGCGGAACGAGCTGCGTCAGTGCCTGGGTCGCGTACATATCAGGCATTGTCGCGGATGCCCGCGAAGAGGTCGCTCTCGGGGAGGGATGTATCGACCAGGGACTTGGCGAGCTCGTACTCCTCGGTCGGCCAGACCTCCCGCTGGACGTCCATCGGCACCCGGAACCAGCCGCCGTCCGGATCGATCTGCGTCGCGTGCGCGATCAGCGCCTTGTCGCGGATCTCGAAGAAGTCGTCGCACGGGATGTGCGTGGTCAGCGTGCGTTCGGCGCGCTCGAACTCCTTCCAGCGCTCCAGCCAGTCGCCGTACGGGGACTCCAGTCCCCGGGCGAGCAGCGCCTCGTGCAGGGCGACCGTGCGCGGCTTGTTGAAGCCCTGGTTGTAGTAGAGCTTCTGCGGCTGGAAGGCCGGGCCGAACTCCGCCTCGGGGAACCTCTCGGTGTCCGCGGCGCCCTCGAACGCGATCATCGAGATCGTGTGGGTCTTGATGTGGTCGGGGTGCGGGTACCCGCCGTTCTCGTCGTAGGTGGTGATCACCTGCGGCCGGAACGAGCGGATCTTCGCGACGAGACGCCCCGCCGCCGTCTCGTCGTCCTCCAGGGCGAAGCAGCCCTCGGGAAGCGGGGGCAGGGGGTCGCCCTCGGGGAGGCCCGAGTCGACGAAGCCGAGCCACTCCTGGCCGACGCCCAGGATCTCCCGGGCCTCGTCCATCTCCTTCTTGCGCACCTCGTGGATGTTCGCCTCGATGTACGCGTCACCCTGGAGCTTCGGGTTGAGGATGGAGCCCCGCTCACCACCTGTGCAGGTGACGACCAGGACGTCCACCCCCTCGGACACGTACTTGGCCATGGTGGCCGCGCCCTTGCTCGACTCGTCGTCGGGGTGGGCGTGGACGGCCATCAGTCTCAGCTGCTCGGTCAAGTCTCGGTCCTCAGTGATTCGTCGCGGTGGTCGGCTTCTATAGTGACTGAACCGGGGGGTGGAAAATTCCTCGATCCCCGGTACGGGAGGAACGATCATGGCAGCGGTACGCGAGGCCTTGCCCGAGGGGCGCTACGGCCGGTCGCAGGACGAACGCGCGGACCGCAAGCTGAAGATCACCGGCTCCGTGCTGGGTGTGGCGTTCCTCGCCATGATCGGCTGGTTCGGTTACGACTACGTGGCCGGTCAGGACGTCAGCGCCGAGCTCATCAAGTCGAGGATCGTCTCGGACGGCCGCGCCGAGGCGCACCTCGAGGTCCGCAAGGAGCGGGACGCCGAGGGGCAGTGCACGCTCCGCGCCCTGAGCGAGGACGGCGCGGAGGTCGGGCGGGCGGACTTCCGGTTCGACGAGCGCTCCGGGCGGATCGACGAGATCGTCTCGCTGCGCACCACCTCCAGGGCGACCGCGGTGGAGCTGAAGGGCTGTACCGCCGGCGGCTGACCGCGCCCGGGGGCGCGCGCCGCCCCGGATGCCCGCACTCCCGCGCCGACCTGCGCGGACGCGCGTGTGACGATTTACCTTCTCCCCCTTTTCGCACGGAATTGTTAGGCTCGTGGTTTCGCCCACCCGTGGCAGCGCATGCTTGGGGTAGGGCGTTGCTTTGTATTCCCAGCACCGACGAGGAGCACCCTGTGACCCAGACCAGCGATAACGTCACCTGGCTCACGCCGGAGGCGTACAACCAGCTGAAGGCGGAGCTGGAGTACCTGTCTGGTCCCGCGCGCACGGAGATCTCCGTCAAGATCGCGGCGGCCCGCGAGGAGGGTGACCTCCGCGAGAACGGCGGGTACCACGCGGCCAAGGAGGAGCAGGGCAAGATGGAGCTCCGGGTCCGTCAGCTGACCCAGCTCCTGGAGCACGCGAAGGTCGGCGAGGCCCCTGCCGACGACGGCGTGGTCGAGCCCGGCATGGTCGTGACCATCGCCTTCGACGGCGACCCGGACGACACGGTCACGTTCCTGCTCGCCTCCCGCGAATACGCGAGCACGGACATCGAGACCTACTCCCCCCAGTCCCCGCTCGGCACCGGCGTGAACGGCAAGCGGGTGGGCGACGACGCGGAGTACGAGCTGCCGAACGGCAAGAAGGCCTCGGTGAAGATCGTCTCGGCGAAGCCGTACCAGGGCTGACCCCCGGAGCACCACGGAGCCCCGGCCGCAGGCGCGGCCGGGGCTCCGTGGTGGGCGGGGTCAGGCGGTCGCCGAGCGGTACTTGCGGACCGCAAGCGTCCGGAAGACCACGATGATCAGGACCGACCAGATCACCGAGGCCAGGATCGGGTGCTGCATCGGCCAGGCGTCCGAGGTGACGAAGCCCGGCGGAACGTTGCCGAACAGTTCGCGGCAGGCCGCCACGGTGGCACTGAAGGGGTTCCATTCCGCGATGTGGCGGAGGACGGTCGGCATCTGGTTGGCGTCCACGAAGGCGTTCGAGATGAACGTCAGCGGGAAGAGCCAGATCAGTCCGCCGGATGTGGCCGCCTCCGGGGTGCGCACGACCAGACCGATCAGCGCGCCGATCCAGGAGAACGCGTACCCGAGCAGGAGCAGCAGCAGGAAGCCGAGCAGCACCTTGCCGAGGTTCTCGTGGGTCCGCCATCCGATGATCAGCGCGACACCGGCGAGGACGACGAGGGTGAGCGCGGTCTGCACGAGGTCGGCGAGGGTACGTCCGGTGAGGACGGCGCCGCGGGCCATCGGCAGTGACCTGAAGCGGTCGATCAGCCCCTTGTGCATGTCGTCCGCGATACCCGCGCCCGCGCCGGCGGTGGCGAAGGTGACGGTCTGGGCGAAGATCCCGGCCATCAGGAATTCCTTGTAGGCCGTGGGCGAGAGGGAGCTTCCCACCTTGATGGAGCCGCCGAACACGTAGGTGAACAGCACCACGAACATGATGGGCTGGACCAGGCCGAAGATGACCATCTCGGGGATCCTGGCCATGCGGATCAGGTTGCGCCGCGCCACGACCAGGGAGTCGGCCACCGACCTGCTGACCGCCCCACGGGACTTGAGCACTGCTGGTTCCCGTGCGTCCGTCACTGCGCTCACCGCACGCCCTCCTTCCGGCCCTGTGCGGCCTCGTTCGATTCGTTGCCGGAGTTCTTCTCCCGCTCGGCCGCGTGGCCGGTGAGCGAGATGAAGACGTCGTCGAGGGTGGGGCGGCGCAGGCCGATGTCGTCGATCTCCACGCCCCGGGTGTCGAGGTCGCGGATGACCTCGGCCAGCAGCTTGGCCCCGCCGATGACCGGGACGGTCAGCTTGCGGGTGTGCGCGGCGACGGAGATCTCCCCCTTGCCGTACGCGGCGAGCACCGAGCGGGCCGGCTCGATCTGGTCCGGCCGGTGCACCACGACCTCGACGCGCTCGCCGCCGGTGCGGGCCTTGAGCTGGTCGGACGTACCGCGGGCGATGACCTTGCCGTGGTCGATGACGCAGATGTCGTGGGCGAGGCGGTCGGCCTCCTCCAGGTACTGGGTGGTCAGCAGCAGCGTCGTACCGCCCGCGACGAGCTCCTCGATGACCTCCCACAGCTGCTGCCGGTTGCGGGGGTCGAGCCCGGTGGTGGGCTCGTCCATGAACATCACCGGCGGGGACACGACGAGCGCCGCCGCCAGGTCGAGGCGGCGGCGCATGCCTCCGGAGTACGTCTTGGCGGTGCGGTCGGCCGCGTCGGCGAGGTTGAACTTCTCCAGGAGCTCCCCGGCCCGCTTCTTCGCGGCGCGCGAGCTCATCTGGTAGAGCTGGCCGACCATCTGGAGGTTCTCGCGGCCCGTGAGGTACTCGTCGACGGCCGCGAACTGGCCGGACAGGCCGATCGAGCGCCGCACCTCGTCAGGGCTCTTCAGGACGTCGATGCCCGCCACGACGGCCCGGCCGCTGTCCGGCCGGAGCAGGGTGGTCAGGACACGGACGGCAGTCGTCTTGCCGGCGCCGTTGGGCCCCAGCAGGCCCAGGACGGTGCCTTCGGGCACGTCGAGATCGACGCCGCCCAGTGCTCGTACATCGCCGAAGGTCTTCACCAGGCCTTCGGCGTAGATGGCGCCTGGCATACGTGCTCCCCCAGTTGCTTCGCGTGAATTCCTGAGCGGATCGTAGAGTTCCCGGCCTTCGCAGGCGGGGAACACCGAGTGTTCGGCGATGCACCGTAACGCGATACATCGCGACACACAACAGGTTTTCCACGAGGGAACCGGTCCTTCAGGAGCGCACCAGGTAGCCGGCGGCGCGCAGCGCGGCGGCGACCTCCTCGCAGTGCTCCGGCCCCTTCGTCTCCAGGTGGAGTTCCACCTCCGCCTCGGTGAGCCCGAGCCGCGGGTCGGTCCGTACGTGCTGGATGTCGAGCACGTTGGCGTCGGCGACGGACAGGGTCGCGAGCATCGCGGCCAGCGCCCCGGGCCGGTCGGTGAGCCGGAGCCGCAGGCTCAGGTAGCGGCCCGCCGCGACCATGCCGTGCGTCAGGATGCGCTGTATCAGCAGGGGGTCCACGTTGCCGCCCGACAGCACGGCGACCACGGGTCCGCGAAACGACTCCGGATCGCTCAGCAGCGCCGCGACCGGGATCGCCCCCGCGGGCTCGACGACCAGCTTCGCCCGCTCCAGGCACAGCAGCAGCGCGCTGGACAGCTCGTCCTCGGTGACCGTTCGGACCTCGTCCACCAGCTCCTGGACCAGCGGGAACGTGAGGTCGCCGGGCCGTCCCACCTTGATGCCGTCGGCCATGGTCTGGACCGCGTCGAGCGCCACGGGATACCCGGCGGACAGCGAGGGCGGGAAGGCCGCCGCGCCCTCGGCCTGGACACCGACGATCCTGACGTCGGGGCGCAGCGCCTTCACCGCGACCGCGATCCCCGCGGCGAGACCGCCCCCGCCGATACCGACGACGACGGACCGGACCTCCGGGCACTGCTCGAGGATCTCCAGGCCGACGGTGCCCTGTCCCGCGATGATGTCCGGGTGGTCGAAGGGGTGGATGAAGACCGCCCCGGTCTCCTCGGCGTACTCCTGCGCGGCGGCCAGCGTCTCGTCGACGACGTGGCCGTGGAGCCTGACCTCCGCGCCGTAGTCCCGGGTCGCCGCCACCTTCGGCAGGGGTGCCCCGACCGGCATGAAGACCGTGGAGCGTACGCCGAGCAACGAAGACGCGAGTGCGACACCCTGCGCATGGTTTCCGGCACTCGCGGCCACCACCCCGGCCGCCCGTTCGGCGGGGCCGAGTCCGGCGATCCGCACGTACGCGCCCCTGATTTTGAACGAGCCGGTGCGCTGGAGGTTCTCGCACTTGAGGTGGACCGGCGCGCCGACGAGGGAACTGAGATGACGGCTGCCTTCCATCGCGGTCGTTCTGGCCACCCCGGACAGCATCTTCTGCGCCCCTCGGACGTCGTCGAGGATCAGCGGAGGAAAGGGCCCTGTCGTACGGAAGGTCATGACAGCAAGTCTTGCAGCTCGGAGCCCTGGGAGCCGTCGCATCTCATGGCGGCCTGCGGTGGTGTCCACAGGTTTGTGCAGCGCTGGTACACGTTGCCCCGTGGCCGCGTACTCTGTCCCCCACCCATCCGACACCGCACGAAGAGAGCCCCCGGCCATGCCCCCTCAGGACATGACGACTGCTGCGTCTCCTTCCGGGGGCGCCGCCCCCGGACATCCGGGAACGGACCGCCTGCTCGACGCACTCCAGCACCAGGTGGCCGTCTTCGCCCGCCGTGCCGAGCAGACCCGCCTCGGCGGTGTCGGCCAGGTCCGCAACTCGATGGACCGGGCTGCCTATCTGCTGCTGAACCGGCTCGACGCGGAAGGGCCCATGGGCGTCAAGGCGCTGGCCGCGGGCATGGGGATCGACTCCTCGACCGTGACGCGACAGGTCGCGCCGCTGGTCGACACCGGCCTGGTCAAGCGCACCTCGCATCCGGAGGACGGGCGCGCGGTCGTGCTGCAGCTGTCACCTCGCGGCCAGTCCCGCCTCGAGGAGGTCCGCGCCTCGCGGCGTGAGCTGATGTCGCAGGTGACGGGCGAGTGGACCGAGGAGGAGCGTGACACCTTCTGCGCCCTGCTGACCCGGTTCAACTCCTCCCTGGCGGCCCGGCAGGCGGCGAACCAGCCGGCTCAGGAGGGCTGACCCTCCGCACCCGCGGTCCCGCGCGGTGCGCCCGGCTGTCCGCCGGGCCCGGCGGATCTACCCTGGAAGTGCGCACTCGCGAGTCGAGGAGGCCGCCATGACACGGAAGATCGCGGACTGCCGCAAGTATCCGAGCGTCTCGAACTGCACGCTCACCATTTCCGGTGAGGAGGACGAAGTCGTCCGGGCCGCCGCCGAACACGCGGTCTCGGTCCACGAGCACACCGACAGCCCGGAACTGCGTGAGCAGATCCGGGGCTCGCTGGAGGACGAGAGGGTCGCAGTCTGACCTCGTCACGCGCCGTCCGGCGCCGGGACCGAACCGTCCCGGCCGCCGGACGTCGGCCGTTCACCCGGTGGCCGCACGCACAGCCGCGTCACAGCCGGGGCACGGACGTTCCCCAGGGACCCCGTTACCGGGGCGCGCGTGGGCAGGGGATCAAGGAGGAGGGTGCCCGGCTGAACGCCCTGCTGGGCGTCATGAGCACCCTCCAGGACACCGGGCTCCCGCACGTGGCGGGCCCGCACGGTCTCCGCCCGGTGCAGGGCGGGGCGCGCGCGGTCCTGGAGGCCGGAGGCGTGGGGACGGCCGGGGGCAGGGAAGCCCTCGGGACCCTGGACGAGAAGCTCCGCGCCCGCGAGCTGGGGGCCGGCGGCAGCGAACCTCTGCTCGCCGCCGCCCTGTTCCTCGACCTGGTCTGCTGAGGGACGCGGGGCGCGGCTCTGACGGCACGCGCCCCTTCCAGCAGCTCGTCAGCCGAGCGCCTGCGTCAGGTCGGCCAGCAGGTCGTCGGCGTTCTCGATGCCGACGGACAGCCGGACCAGGTCGGCCGGCACCTCCAGCGGAGAACCCGCCGCGGAGGCGTGCGTCATGCGGCCCGGGTGCTCCAGGAGCGACTCGACGCCACCGAGCGACTCCCCGAGCGTGAAGAGCTTCGCGCGGTTGCAGACCTCGACGGCCGCTTCCTCGCCGCCCGAGACCCGGAACGACACCATCCCGCCGAACGCCTTCATCTGCTTGGCGGCGATCTCGTGGCCCGGGTGCTCCGGCAGTCCCGGGTAGAGGACCTGGGTGACCTTGGGGTGACGGGTCAGCAGGTCGGCGACCTTGGTCGCGTTCTCGTCGTGGCGGTCCATGCGGACCGCGAGGGTCTTGATGCCGCGCAGCACCAGCCACGCGTCGAAGGGCCCCGCCACGGCGCCCATGGCGTTCTGGTGGTACGCCAGTTCCTCGGCCAGCGCCGGGTCGCTGACGACGAGTGCCCCGCCGACGACGTCCGAGTGCCCTCCCATGTACTTCGTGGTGGAGTGCACCACCACGTCGGCGCCGAGCGAGAGCGGCTGCTGGAGGTAGGGGCTGGCGAAGGTGTTGTCGACCACCAGCCGCGCGCCCGCCTGCCGGGCCACTCCCGCGACGGCCGCGATGTCGGTGATACCGAGCAGCGGGTTCGACGGCGTCTCCACCCAGATCGCCTTGGTGCGCGGGGTGAGGGCGGCCCGGACCGCGCTGATGTCGGAGGTGTCGGCGACCGAGAACTCCACGCCCCAGCGCGAGGCGACCTTCGCGAACAGCCGGAAGGTGCCGCCGTAGGCGTCGTTCGGGATGACCACGTGGTCGCCGGGTGTCAGCAGGGTGCGCAGGAGGCAGTCCTCCGCGGCGAGGCCCGACGCGAACGCGAGCCCGCGACGGCCGCCCTCCAGCGCGGCGAGGTTCTCCTCGAGCGCCGTGCGGGTGGGGTTGGCGCTGCGGCTGTACTCGTAGCCGCCGCGCAGTCCGCCGACGCCGTCCTGCTTGTACGTGGACACCTGGTAGATCGGCGGGACCACCGCGCCGGTGAGGGGATCAGCCGTGTTGCCGGCGTGGATCGCAAGGGTCTCGAAGCTGTGCTGGTCGCTCATGGGGCCCGAGCGTAGTTCGTCGGGAGGGGAGTTACAGGCCACTCGCCGCCCGGATGCCCGTCCGGGGACAATGGGCCGCATGGAGATTCTGTGGTTCCTGCTCGCCCTGTGCATGCTCGTCGCCGTCGTCGGCCCGATCATGCTGCGGCGCCGTGGCGGTATCCGCCAGGTCGCGCCCGGTTCGCCCGACGCCGCCGACCCGGACACCTACGGCTTCGCACGTCAGGAGGAGCTCGACGTCCGGATGCCGGGTCCCGACCAGGACCTGCTCGACGTCCTCGATGTCGTCCAGAGCACCCAGAGCTGGAAGGCCGCCTCCCAGTTGCTCGCGGGTACGCCCAAGGAGAGCGAGATCCGCTGGCAGCGGGTGCAGGCGTTCGCCGGTGCCGCCTCCCTGGAGCTGGCGCAGCGGCCCGGGGCCGGAGGCTCGTGGCTGCGGGCGTGGCGGGCCGAGGCCCCGAAGGACGCGGGCGCCGCGGCGGTGCACGCGGAGTTCCTGGTGCAGCAGGCCTGGCGCACCGGCACGGTGGGCACCGACGACTTCCGGATCATCCTGGAGGAGGCCCGCACCGTGTGCGGCGAGGCCGCCCTGCTGGCCCCCGGCGACCCCGTCCCGTACATCGTGGAGCTGGCCGTCGCCCGGGGTCTGGGGTACTCCCACGAGCAGTTCGACCAGGTCTGGGCGAAGATCATCGACCGTGCTCCCGCGCACATGGGCGCACACATCGCGGCCCTGCACTTCTGGTGCGAGAAGTGGCACGGCTCCCGCGAGGAGGCCGAGCGCTTCGCGACGACGGCCGCCGCCCGCGCCCCGCAGGGCTCGCTGCTCGCCGCGCTGCCGCTGTTCGCGGTGTACGAGCACCTGCCCGAGGTCAATCTGGTGCAGGGCTTCTACCGCGGTGTCGTCGTGACGAAGGCGGTGGAGGGCGCGATGTTCGCCGTGCACGCGGCCCGCGCCGACGACCCGATGCTCGCGCACGTGCGGCACCTGCTGCTCCTCTTCCTGGTCCGCATGGAACGCTGGTCGGAGGCGATGCAGCAGTTCGTCCACGTCGACGGCCACGTCGGCGCCCTGCCCTGGACCCAGAACCCCGACCCGGCCGCCGAGTACACGGTGTACCGCGCCCTGGCCGTCGCCGGGTACGAGGCGAACGGCGGCAGCCCCGCGACCCTGCTCCACTGACCCGGCACGCCCCCTGAAGTATTGGACCGGCACCCATGGCACGACTGATCCCGCTGATCCTGATAGGCCTCGCCGTCTTCTTCTGGCTGCGCGCACGCAGGAAGACGGCCGCGTACATGGCCTCCTACGAGTACCCGGCCGGTGCGAACCGCGAAGGTGACGAACGTCGCGATCCTCCGGCCCCCGCGGCCTGAGGCCCCGGAATCCGCGGCGCCCCCGCGGCGTTGTACCCAGCGAACCCCGACCCCGGAGGAGCCCCCGCATGTTCCTGACCCACCGCACCCCGCAGCTCCCCACCCCGGAGGAGGCGCTGCGCGGCCGCCCCACCCCCGAATTCACGGTGCCCTCCCGCCACACGGTCCTCGGCAACCCGCTGACGGGCCCGTACCCGCAGGGCCTGGAGGTCGCCGACTTCGCGCTGGGCTGTTTCTGGGGCGCCGAGCGCAAGTTCTGGCAGACGGAGGGCGTCTGGACGACGCTCGTCGGCTACCAGGGCGGTTACACCGAGAACCCGTCGTACGAGGAGACCTGCTCCGGCCTCACCGGTCACACGGAGGCGGTCCGGGTCGTCTTCGACCCGAAGGTCGTGAGCTACGCCGAGCTCCTGAAGCTCTTCTGGGAGTCCCACAACCCGACCCAGGGCTTCCGCCAGGGCAACGACGTCGGTACGCAGTACCGCTCGGCGCTCTACACCCACTCCCCCGAGCAGGCGGAGGCGGCCCAGGCGTCCCGTGAGGCGTACCAGCAGGTGCTGACGGGCGCGGGCTTCAAGGAGATCACCACGGAGATCCTGCCGGCGGAGGGCCGGACCTTCTGGCCGGCCGAGGCCTACCACCAGCAGTACCTGGACAAGAACCCCGACGGCTACTGCGGCATCGGCGGCACGGGCGCCACTCTGGAGTCCCCCTCCGAGACCAACTGGGGCCGCGCCTGCCCGACGGGCATCGCCCCGGCACCGGGGGCCTGAGGCTTCCCGGACCCGGACGCACGACGCGCCCCGTCCCCGGCACCCGTCACGGGGTGCCGGGGACGGGGCGCGTCCGGGTCAGGAGGCGACGAAGCGCGCGATCTGGCCCAGCACGATGGTGTCCGCCAGGAACCCGATGTGGGTCTGGCATGCCACGAGGTTGTTCGTCGCGCCGCTCAGCCTGGTGCTGGTGTACGGCAGGATGACGCCGTCGCACGCGGAGTACCAGGTGGCGTACCTCGTGTCACCGGGGGTCTCGTCGCCCGAGGTGATCTGCGAGATGAACGAGGAGCCCGGGTACATCTGCTGGCAGGTCGTGTAGATCAGGCAGGCGGAGGCGAACGTGGTCCCGTGGTTCGCGCCCGCGATCGAGGCGAGGTGGCTGACGCTGGTGTTCCCGCCCAGCACCTTCAGGTAGTACTGGCTGACGAGGCCTCCCATCGAGTGGTTGACGATCGCGACCTTGCTCGCTCCGGTCCGGGACTTCACGTTGTTGACGAAGGACGCCAGGCCCTGGGCGTTGGTGATGTTGTTGCCGTAGGAGTTGTACTCGTACGCGAAGAGCTTGGAGCTGGACCAGCCGTTGAGCTGGAAGACGCTCATGGCGGTGACCCAGTTCGAGGCGCTGCCGGTGTAGCCGTGGACGAAGACGACCGGTGTGCTCGTCGACAGCGGCTGGGCGGCGGCGCCGGCCTGTGCCGTCGACGTGGCGGTGGTCCTCGCGGCCGGGGCCGCGCCCGCCGTCGACGCCGAGGAGAACAGGGAGAACGCGACGGTGACGGCCGCGAGGACGCCGAGAAGCCGGCGGGGTGAACGACGACGCATGGAACGCTCCTGGCGGGGATCGGGGGGGTGCCTGGTCCGACAAGGTTCGGGCCCCGGGCCCCGGATGCCATCGGCGAATTCACCGGCGTCCGCGAGTCCTGCGCGTACGTCACCCGGACGTGGGGTCAGGCGGCCAGCCGGACCGCTCCCCTCGGCATCCGGATCGTGGACGCACGGGAGGCCGTGCTCCGGCGGGTGAGTTCGTCCTGCGCGAGGGAGAGCACGTCGGTCAGTCCCAGCCCGAGTGAACGGGCCGCCGCCGCCAGCACCTCGGACGACGCCTCCTTGCGCCCGCGTTCGATCTCGGAGAGATACGGGACGGAGATCCGCGCGGCCTCCGCCACGTCCTTCAGCGTCCGCTGCTGACCGGTGCGTTCGCGGCGCAGGACGCCACCCACGACGTCCCGCCAGAGGGGCTCCCTGTCCGGCGCCGCGGGGACGGGGCGCAGGGGGATCACGCGGGCACGGCCCGGTGTGTGGCTGCTCATCGTCCGAGCCTAGGAGCGGTGCGCCCGGCGCGGGAGAGGTTCGCCCTCCGCGCCGGGCGTATCTGCCGTCGGCAGAACGGCCCTCGCCCCGCGGTCCCCGAGGCCGTGGTCCCGTACCGCGTCCGGTCAGCGCGGTGAGCGGATGCCGTCGATGATGCGCGTCCAGTTGTCGCCGCCGTGCCCGTCCTCGATCGCGCGCCGGTAGTGGGCCTGCACCGCCCGTGGGAGCGCGAGGTCCAGCCCGAGCGAGGTACTGGCCTCGACGATGTGGTCGGACGTCGCCCCCATCATGGTGACCGTGCTGAGGTCGCCCGGATGTTCTCCGGCGTCCAGCGCGGCGCCGGGCTTTTCCTCGCCCGCCCGCAGGATGCCGCCGGTCGAGTCGGCCATGGAGAGCAGTTCGGGGAGCACCTCCTCGGCCTTCATCCCGGCGGCGCCCAGCATGGCGGTGGCGTGCATCAGGCCGGACAAGGCCGTCAGGAACACGGCGAGTTGGGCTTGGTACATCAGCTGGGCGAGGCCCGGGTCCTCGCCCAGGTACCGGGGTGTGCCGAGCAGCGCGAGGGTGTCCCTGCGGGCCCGCATCACCTCTTCGGGGCCGCTGTAGTAGACGTGGGCGGCCTCGGTGCCGACCATCGGCGCGGGGACCATGACGCCTCCGGTGAGGAAGGCGGCGCCGTGGCCCGCCGCCCAGGCCGCCGCCTCGCGTGTGCGCTCGGGGGTGTCGGAGCTCAGGTTGACCAGGGTCCGTCCGGCGAGCGACGCGGTGGCGCCGTCGAGGACGTCGTACATGGCCTGGTAGTCGGTGAGGCTGAGGAGCACGAGGCCGCTCGCCTCGATCGCGTCGCGGGGTGTCGCCGCGAGCGTCGCCCCGTCCTCGACGAGGCCGTCGGCCCGGCCCGCGGTGCGGTTCCAGACGGTGACCGGGTGTCCTGCGGTGAGGAGTGTGCGGGTCATCGCCCGGCCCATCGGGCCGAGTCCGATGACCGTGACGCCGCTGTTCCGGCTGGTGGTGGGGTTCTGTTGTCCGTTCACCCCTCCATGCTCGGCGCGCGTCACTACTCTCGGAAGTACCCACTGATTACTGCGGTACTTACCTCTGAGTAAGGGGACTACGCATGGCCAAGGCTCCGAGGAACGGGCCCTACATCTGTGGCATCGACGCCGCGCTCGACGTGGTGAGCGGCAAGTGGAAGGGGCTCATCCTCTGGGAGCTCGAAGCCCATGGGACACGCCGCTTCGGTGAGCTGCGCCGCGGTCTTGTGGGAGTGAGCGAGAAGATGCTGACGCAGCACCTGCGCGAGATGGAGGAGGACGGCCTCGTACACCGGAAGGTGTACGCCGAGGTGCCGCCGCGCGTGGAGTACTCCCTCACCGAGCACGGACGCACGCTCAACCAGGCCCTCGGGCCGCTCGGTGCCTGGGGGGCCGAGCGGAGGCGGCGCGAGGCGCTCGACACGGTCGACGCGGTACGGGCGGACGAGGCTCCGGCGTCCGCATGACGTCCGTGAAACAGCGCTGCCCGACGAGGCGCCGACGAGCGGGCAGGCCGGACGACGACGGCGGCGGTCCTCGCCGTGCTGCCGGTGGCGGACACGGGCTGCGCGCGGAGCACGTCCGAAGCCGGTGACGCCTCGTCACGCCCTCGGCGGGCGCACCGGGGCCCGGTGCCGCCCCGGGCCCCGGTGCGGCAGGGTCAGATCAGGCCCTGCGCCAGCATGGCCTCCGCGACGATCTCGAAGCCGGCGATGTTCGCGCCGACCACGTAGTTGCCCGGACTGCCGTACTTCTCGGCGGTCGTGTGGCAGGAGTCGTGGATGTGGCGCATGATCTGCGCGAGGCGCTCCTCCGTGTGGGCGAAGGTCCAGGAGTCGCGTGACGCGTTCTGCTGCATCTCCAGCGCGCTGGTGGCCACGCCGCCCGCGTTGGCCGCCTTGCCGGGCGCGAAGGCGACACCCGCCTCCTGGAAGATGTGGACGGCCTCAGGAGTGGTCGGCATGTTGGCGCCCTCGGCGACCGCCTTCACGCCGTTGCGTACGAGGGCGAGCGCGTCGGCCTCGTGGAGTTCGTTCTGGGTGGCGCAGGGCAGGGCGACGTCCACGGGGACGCTCCAGACGCCGGTGCCCTCGACGTACCGCACGTGCTCGCCGCGCCGCTCGGCGTACTCGGAGATCCGGCCGCGGCCGGTCTCCTTGATCTCCTTGAGCAGTTCGAGGTCGATGCCCTTCTCGTCGACGACGTAGCCGCCCGAGTCGGAGCAGGTCACCACGGTCGCGCCGAGCTGCTGGGCCTTCTCGATGGCGTAGATGGCCACGTTGCCTGAGCCGGACACCGAGATGCGCTGGCCGTCCAGGGACTCCCCGCGGACGCGCAGCATCTCGGCGGTGAAGAGGACGCAGCCGTAGCCGGTCGCCTCGGTGCGGGCCTGTGCGCCGCCCCAGCCGAGGCCCTTTCCGGTGAGCACCCCGGACTCGTAGCGGTTGGTGATCCGCTTGTACTGCCCGAAGAGGTAGCCGATCTCCCGGCCGCCGACGCCGATGTCCCCGGCGGGGACGTCGGTGTACTCACCGAGGTGGCGGTGGAGTTCCGTCATGAACGACTGGCAGAACCGCATGACCTCGGCGTCGGACCGTCCCTTGGGGTCGAAGTCCGCGCCGCCCTTGCCGCCGCCGATCGGCATGCCGGTCAGGGCGTTCTTGAAGATCTGCTCGAAGCCGAGGAACTTCACGATGCCGAGGTTGACGGAGGGGTGGAAGCGCAGTCCGCCCTTGTAGGGGCCGAGCGAGCTGGAGAACTCGACGCGGAAGCCGCGGTTGACGTGGATGTCACCCGCGTCGTCCGACCACGGCACCCGGAAGATCAGCTGACGCTCGGGCTCGCAGATCCGCTCGATGATGCGGGCGTCGACGAACTCCGGTCGCCGCGCCAGCACGGGGCCCAGGGTTTCGAGGACCTCGCGCACCGCCTGGTGGAACTCGCCCTCGCCCTGGTTGCGCCGCAGGATCTCCGCGTAGAGCGGCTCGATGACACGGTTCCCGGTGGTGCGCGGGGTGAGGGAGTCGGAACTGGCCGGCATCTGATCAACCTTCCGTGGGTGGGCTCTTGCGCGTCGGCGCTCCCTGTCCCCGGAGGCGCCCCCGGCCCGTGGGGGCCGTTGCACCCGGCAAGTCTCGCAGTGCCTCACGGCCCTGCCCGGGCGACATCCACATAGTGGCCCTCACTGTTCGTTTCGGTACGCACGCCTCCGCCCGCCCGCACCCCTCTGCCGCCGGGGCCGAGGGGCCGCACGGCACCCGCTTCGCGGGGCCGTGCGGGTGGCGAACCTCACAGCCGGAGGAGGGCGGCTGTGAGGTCCGCGGGGTCACCGGTCAGACCGCCGCGTTCTCCGTCACCGTCACCTTCCCCTTGCGGATGGTCGCCACCCGGGGCGCCTTGCGGGCCAGGGAGCTGTCGTGCGTGACCATCACGAAGGTCAGCCCGTGCTCCTTCCACAGTCCGTCGAGCAGGTCCATGATCTCGTCGCGCATGGACTCGTCGAGGTTGCCGGTCGGTTCGTCGGCGAGCAGCACCTTCGGTCGCTTGACCAGCGCCCTGGCGATGGCGACGCGCTGCTGCTGGCCGCCGGACATCTCGCTCGGCAGGTGGGTGGGGCGGTCGCCGAGGCCCACCGACTCCAGCGCCTCAGCGGCGCGTTCGCGGCGCGTCCTCGCCCCAAGGCCGAGGGGGACGAGGGCTGTCTCGACGTTCTCCTGGGCGGTGAGCGTCGGAATCAGGTTGAAGCTCTGGAAGACGAATCCGATGGACTCGGCCCGGACCTTGGTGAGCCGGGACTCGGGCAGCCCGGCCAGGTCGACACCGTCGAGCTCGACGGTGCCGGAGGTGGGCCGGTCCAGCCCGCCCAGCATCTGCAGGAGGGTGGACTTGCCTCCGCCGGTCGGGCCCTGGATGACGAGCCTGCCACCGTCCTCGATGGTCAGATCGACACCGGCGAGCGCGTCGACGGGATTCCTGCCGCGCATGTAGCGCTTGGTGACGCCCTTGAGCTGGTACACGTGTGGACTCCTGCTGCTACGTACGGGAAGGGGTGGGGCGGGGCGGTGTCACGCGACGCGCCGCAGGGCGTCGGCCGGCCGCAGCCGTGAGGCGCGCCAGCCGCCGAAGGCTCCCGCGACGAGTCCGCCGGCCACCGCGAGGGCGACGGCGACGAGGATCGTGGTGAGGGAGACCGGGGCGGTCAGCGCGATGTCGAGGGTCTTGGACGCGGTCTGGCGGCCGGGGCCGCCGCCCATCGGGCCGCCGCCGCCTCCGCCGCCCGTGGAGCCGAGCTGGGCGGTGAGGGTGGGGCTGACGGCGGTCACGACATAGGCGCCGGCGAGACCGACGGCGATACCGAGGACACCGCCCATCAGGCCGTTGACCAGGGCTTCGCCGATGACCTGGCGGGTGACGCGTCCGCTCTTCCAGCCGAGGGCCTTGAGGGTGCCGAACTCCCGCACGCGGCGGCTGACCGCGGAGGAGGTCAGTAGACCCGCGACGAGGAACGCGGCGACGAGGACCACGATCGAGAGCCACCTGCCGACGCTGGAGGCCAGGTCGGAGGCGGTGGAGAGGGAGCCGGACACCGTGTCGGCGAGGTCGGCGGAGGTGGTGACCGTCGTACCGGAGATGTTCTTCTGGATGGCGGCCTTGACGGTGTCGATCTGCTGGGAGTCGGCGGCCTGGACGTAGACCGTGGTGACCTTGTCCTCGGAGTCGGCGACGGTCTGCGCCTGCTTCAGCGGGATGTAGACGTTGGCGGCCGCATCACCGCTGTCCGCCGTGGAGACGCCGATGATCGTGTACTTGGTGCCGGAGACGCTGACGGTCTTGCCGACCGCGAGCCCCTTCTCCTTGGCGTAGGCGGAGTCGGCCACCGCGACCTTGGCGTCGGTCTCGGACGCCTTGAACGTACGGCCCTTGGTGATCTTGGAGGAGGTCAGCGGGCCGAGGTCCTGCTGGGTGACGTCGGTGCCGTACACGGTGAAGGAGTTGACGTCGAAGGAGGCACCACCGCCCTCGACCCGGCCCTGCGGCTGGCCGCCTTCGCCGCCCTGGCCGCCGCCGGGGCCGCCCTGGCTCTGCCCCGAGGTCTCGTCCTGCTTGAACTCGCCGCGCTTGAACTGGCCGTCGACCTTCATGACCGTCAGGCTCAGCCCCCCGACGGCGTCCGCGACGCCGTCCTGCTCGCCCACCTTGTCGACGGTGCTGGCCGCCAGCGTCTGGAAGCCCTGGACCATGACCCGGTCCGTGCTCTGGGTCGCGTCGTCGTCGTCCTTGGCGTCGAACTCGAACCGGGGACGCTCGGTGCCCCCGGAGCCCTGGGCGGCCGCGGCCTTGGTGACCGTCATGTCCGTGCCCAGGCCGTACAGCGATTCCAGGACCTTGTCCTGGGCCTTGCTCATGCCGGCGGAGACCGAACTGACGACGATGACCAGCGCGATGCCGAGGGCGAGCCCCGAGGCGACGACGAGCGCCGCCTTTCTGCGGCGGCGCAGCTCGCGCCGGAGGTAGGTGAAGAACATGGCGCGAAGATATGGAGCGGGCGTGATGAGGAGTTAAGTCTCCGATGAGAGCTGGATGAGAACGCCTGCGGCGTGCGTACGCCGAAGGCGGCGGCACCCGGATCGTCCGGGTGTCGCCGCCTTCGTGCGGGGAGAGGGGCCTCGGGATCAGGCGGCGGAGCCCGCCGTCCACTCCGACCAGCTCATGTTCCAGCCGTTGAGGCCGTTGTCGGGGGCGATGGTCTTGTCGGGGGAGTTCGTGACGATGACCAGGTCGCCGACCATCGAGTTGTCGTACAGCCAGGCGGCAGGCGTGTTGGGGTCGTCGGCGCCCTTGGTGTCGGACAGGCCGACACATCCGTGGCTGGTGTTCGCGCTGCCGAAGATCGACTTCGCGCCCCAGTAGTTGCCGTGGATGAAGGTGCCCGACGTGGACAGCCGCATGGCGTGCGGCACGTCCTTGATGTCGTACTCACCCTTGCCGTCGTCGTCCGTGAAGCCGACCGTAGAACCGTCCATGCGGGTCTCCTTGAACTTCTCGGAGATCACCATCTGGCCGTTGTACGTCGGGTTGTCGGAGGATCCGGCCGAGATCGGGATGGTCTTGACCGTCTTGCCGTCACGGGTGACCGTCATCGTGTGCGCCTTGGCGTCCACGGTGGAGACCTGGTTGCGGCCGACCTTGAAGGTCACCGTCTTCTGCTGGACACCGATGACGCCGTCGGCGCCCTCGACGCCGTCCAGGGACAGCTTCAGGGTGACGGTGGAGCCGCCCTTCCAGTAGTCCTCGGGGCGCAGGTCCAGACGCTGGTTGTTGAACCAGTGTCCGACGACCTCCTGGCCGCTGGTCGTCGTCACCTTGATGCCGTCCTGGACGGCCTTCCGGTTGGTGATCGCCTTGTTGAAGTTGATCGAGACCGGCATGCCGACGCCGACGGTGGAGCCGTCCTCGGGGGTGAAGTTCCCGATGAAGCTGTTCTCGGGCGAGACCGTGGTGAAGGAGCTGTTGGCGTGCGCCTGACGGTCCTTGGAGTCGGCCGCCGTGGCGCTGATCTTGTACGTCGTCGAGCGCTCGAGCTGGCCGCTGGGCTTCCAGCTGGAGCCGTCCGAGGCGAGAGTGCCCTCGACGGCGTCGCCCTCGGCCGTGGTCATGGTGACCTCGGTCAGCTTGCCCTTGGCGACGGTGACGATCGCGGCGTTGTTGATGCTCGCGTTGGTCGCGCCGTTCTTCGGCGCGATCGTTATCTGCGCTTCGGAGGCGTCCTTGGCGGCCGCCTCGTCCACCTGCGACTGTGACGTCTTCGAGCTGTCCGCGCTCGCGCCGGTGTTCGTACCGCCGTCGTCGCTGCAGGCCGAAAGCACCAGCACGCCGCCGAGCAGTGCGGACGCGGCCATGAGACCCCTGCGCCGCTTGCTGTCCGTCATCACACGCTTCTCCATCGTTGCCGATTCCCCAAGATCCCCGGACAGGGTCGCCCGACGGCGACTCCCCGTCAATGTTCCAAGAACACCGCGACCGGGTCTTCCGTTCCACATCCGGCGAGGATGTGGGGAACACCACTCATCGACGCGCCCGGGGCCGCGGCGGTTCCCGCCACCACTGAGGAGTGCCTCCCGGGCGTCAGCGTTCCGTGTGCGCGCCACCTTCCTCGTCGTCGGTCTCATTGTCCTCGATCCCGTAGTACTCCTGGTCCCCGTCCTCCCCGGCTGCCCAGTCCTCGGCCTCGGGGTCGTAGTCGATCGTCTCGCTGCTCCAGGAGGCCTGTGCGAGCTCGACGCCGGGCACCTGGCTGACCAGGTCGAACGGGTCGATCAGCGAGGCGAGGGCCTCCGCTGCGTCTTCCCTGACGGTCTCCTCGGCATGCGTGCGTTCCTCCGGGGACTCGTCGGAGGGTGTGCCGGGGGCGGTGAAATCGGCGGCGATGCTCTCCAGCGCGGTGCCGGTCAGGGCGTCCGCGTCGCTGACCTCCAGCACCATCTCCACGCGAAGCCGAACAAATGAGGGTGTCTCCGAAGTGCTCATACGCCGGAGCGTAAGGCCCCCCGGACCTGTGGCTTTCCTCCGACCCGCTGCTTTGCTTAGCATCGGCACGCAGGGCCAACTGATGGTTGTCGCAAGGGGATCGATTCTGTGTCCATAGCTCGTCGCACGCTGCTGACCACCACGGCGGCAGGCACCCTGCTCTGTGCTCTCTGGTTCGTACCCTCCGCCAACGCGACCGGCGGGACAGAGACGCGGAGCGGTTCCACCGTCCCGTCCGCCGCTTCCTCCACCGAGGTCCGACAGGCCTCCGCCACCGGGGAGTTCACCGCCGGGGACAGGCTGGCCGACACCGGGGCGGGTGTCGACACGACTCCCTACCTGATCGGCGGCACGGTCTTCCTGTGCGTCGGCGCGGGGTTCGTCGCCTACTCGGTGCGCCGGGGCGGCATGCAGGCCGGCCCGGTCTGAGATCCACCGGGCCGCCGCGTCCCCACCGGGTGCGGCGGCCCCCCGGGCGCGCGGGTGCTCAGGCCAGCGGGCCGGTCACGGACTCCACGGCCTCGACCAGCTTCCCCTCCCGCACGAACGCCTCGGCGGCGGCCAGGTCCGGCGCGAGGAAGCGGTCGGGCCCGGGCCCCTGGACGCCGGCGGCCCGCAGCGCCTCGATGACGGCCAGCGAGGCGGGCGCGGGGGTCAGGCCCTCGGCGACGCGCAGCTCGACGGCACGCGTGGCGGCGTACAGCTCGACGGCCACGATCCGGGCGAGGCCGGTGACGGCGGTACGGAGCTTGCGCGCGGCCGACCAGCCCATGGAGACGTGATCCTCCTGCATCGCGGAGGACGGGATCGAGTCGACGGAGGCCGGGACCGCGAGCCGCTTCAATTCACTGACCAGTGCGGCCTGCGTGTACTGGGCGATCATCAGCCCCGAGTCGACCCCGGCGTCGTCCGCGAGGAACGGCGGCAGCCCGTGCGAGCGGTTCTTGTCCAGCAGGCGGTCCGTGCGGCGCTCGGTGATGGACCCGAGGTCGGCGGCGACGATCGCCAGGAAGTCGAGGACGTACGCGACGGGGGCGCCGTGGAAGTTGCCGTTGGACTCCACCCGTCCCTCCCCGGGCAGGACGACGGGGTTGTCGACCGCCGAGGCCAGCTCGCGGTCCGCGACGAGCCTGCCGTGGGCGAGGGTGTCGCGCCCGGCGCCGTTGACCTGGGGGGCGCAGCGCACGGAGTAGGCGTCCTGGACGCGGGGGGCGACATCCTGGTGGTGGCCGGTCAGGCCTGACCCGGCGAGCACCCGCAGCATGTTGCCGGCGGAGACGCCCTGCCCGGGGTGCGGGCGGATGGCGTGCAGCTCCGGGGCGAGGACCCGGTCCGTGCCGAGCAGCGCCTCCAGGGACAGCGCGGCGGTGATGTCCGCGCCGGTGTAGAGGTTCTTCAGGTCCGCGAGCGCCATCACGAGCATGCCCAGCATGCCGTCGGTGCCGTTGAGGAGGGCGAGGCCCTCCTTCTCACGCAGCTCGACGGGCGTGATGCCGTGTTCGGCGAGGAGCTCGCCAGCCGGCCGCACGGTGCCGTCGGGGCCCTCGGCCTCGCCCTCGCCCATCAGGGTCAGGGCGCAGTGGGAGAGCGGGGCGAGGTCGCCGGAGCAGCCGAGCGAACCGTATTCGTGGACGACGGGGGTGATGCCCGCGTTGAGCACGTCGGCCATCGTCCGCGCGACCTCGGGGCGTACGCCGGTGTGGCCGGAGGCGAGCGTCTTCAGCCGCAGGAACATCAGCGCGCGGACGACCTCGCGCTCGACGTGGGGGCCCATGCCCGCCGCGTGCGAGCGGACGATGTTGCGCTGCAGCTGCGCCCGCAGACCGGGGCTGATGTGCCGGGCCGCGAGGGCGCCGAAGCCGGTGGAGACGCCGTAGACGGGCTCGGGCTTCGCGGCAAGGGCGTCGACGATCTCCCGCGCGGCGGAGAGGGCCTCCACGGCGGCCGCGGAGAGCTCGACCCGGGCGCCCTGACGGGCCACGGCGATGACGTCCTCGGCGGTGGTACCGGACGTCCCCACCACGACTGTATGCATATCCATATTCAGAAGCCTACGGACTGAAACCCAACATGTCACCAGTGGTCGCGCCGTTGGCCCCTTACCGGTCGCCACCGGGCGGGTTGCCCCGCAGCCTGCGGCGGTCGTGGGGGGACTTGGGCGGGGAGTCGGCGAGCCGGATCACGTCACCGTCGCGCCCCGCGACCACCGGCCTCCTGGAGTGCGCCGCCTTCGCCTGGTACTGCGCGGCGTCCGCGAGCCGGAAGAGCCTGCGCGCCGAGCGCACGGGGCCGATGTCGTCCCCCGTGGAGGCGACCCCGCAGGCGACCCCGTCACCGAGCTCCAGGGAGACGGCGCGCGCGCAGAGCTCCTCGGACACCCGGACCACGTCGTCCGCGGGGGGCCCCAGGACCAGCAGACAGAACTCGTCCCCGCCCAGGCGCGCGGACAGCGCACCGGGGAGCATCGCGCCACAGAGGGAGAGCACCGAGCCGAAACGTTCCAGCAGCCGGTCGCCGACGGCGTGGCCGTGCGTGTCGTTGACCACCTTGAGACCGTTCAGATCGCAGACGACGAGACTGACCACGGCACCGTCGGCGCGGTGCCGGTCCAGCGCCTCGTCGAGCCGGAGATCGACGGCCCTGCGGTTCGCGAGGCCGGTCAGCGGGTCCGTGAAGGCCAGCTTGCGGACCTCCTCCAGCCGCTCGGTCTGCGCGATGCCCGCCGCGACGACGGCCGCGAGGACGGTCGCGAAGTCCGCGTCGTCGCGGTCGAAGACCGGAGCCCCGGCCGGCCGGGCGACGTACAGCTCACCCCAGGCACGGCCGTGCAGCACGATCGGCGCCACCACGCAGCAGCCCCGGCCGCGCCGGCGCAGCGCGGCGACCCGCTGGTGGCAGTAGGGACGGGCACCCCGGGCCGGAGCGCCGGCGGACGGGGCGCCGTCGGCGGTCTCCACCCAGGCGTCGGGCTCACCGCCGCCCGCCCACCGCTCGTGCAGGAACTCGGTGATCTCCGGGAACTGGTGCACGGGGTAGGCCTCGCACTCGGGGAACTCCTCCTCCCCCTCGGCCCGCTCCCCCGCGTTCACCAGCACGCGCAGCCTGCCGCGGTCCCGCTCCCACACGGAGAGGGCGGCGAAGCTGCCTCCCAGTGCCTCGCACGCCCCCACCGCCGCGGCGTTCCAGGACTCGCGCGGGGTGTAGGCCGCCGCCATCGTCTGTGCCAGCGCAACCACGGCGCGCAGCCGCGCATCATCAGCACCCATCACCCCAGCTTAGGTAGCTCTGGAATGATTTGATCAGTTGGCAGCGCTGATGATCTTCAGAAGCTTCCCCGGTTCACTCGCCGGGCCAGCTGGGCTTCCGCTTCTCGTTGAACGCGGCGACGCCCTCGGCCCGGTCGCCGGAGAAGGCCACGGACCGCCAGGCGGCGTCCTCCACCTCGAGGCCGGCCCGCAGGTCGAGCCCCTGCCCCAGGCGCAGCGCCCGCTTGGCGGCCCTGAGCCCCACCGGTGAGTTGGCCGCGATACGGCCGCCGAGCGCCAGCGCCTCCTCACGGTCCCGCCCCGGCTCGACCAGCTCGTCGACGATGCCCAGCTCGCGCGCCTCTGCCGCCTCCACGCGCCGTGCGCTGAAGACCAGCTCGGCGGCGCGTGCCGCGCCGACCCGCCGGGGCAGCAGCTGGGTGCCACCGCCGCCCGGGATGACGCCGACGGACACCTCGGGCAGGCCGACCACGGCCGTGCGGTCGGCCACGATCACGTCGCAGGCCAGCGCGAGCTCGAAGCCGCCGCCGAGGGCGTAGCCATGCACGGCGGCGACGACCGGCATGGGCAGCTCCAGCACACCGGTGTACGCCGCCCGCGCCGTGGGTCGCTGACGCACGAGCTCGGCGTCGCTGAAGGAGTTGCGCTCCTTGAGGTCCGCGCCCACGCAGAAGGCCCGCTCGTGGCTGGAGGTGAGGACGGTCGCCCGCACCCCCTGATCGGCTCCCAGTGCGGCACAGGCCTCGGCGATCGAGACCGCCATCGCGGTGCTCACGGCGTTCATCGCCTTCGGACGGTCGAGCACCAGCTCGGCCACGTGCTCCTGGCCCTCGTGACGGCGTACGACGACGAACTCCCCGAACCTCTGCTCGGACGTGACACCCATGACTGCACCCCTCCGGTTAACGAGCGTTACCGGGATCCTAGGCGGGGGTGCGGCGGGCCGGTCCGTCGCGGGCGCACTTCTCCCGCACCCGACCGGTCGGGAGGACGGCTCAGGAGGACGGCTCAGGAGGACGGCGCGGAACGACGGCTCAGGAGGACGGCTTGCCCCGCCGGGCCAGCAGCCACGGCTCGACCACGCCCAGCCCTCGCACCGGCCGCTGCCACATCGGCTGCAGCCCGAAGCGGTACGCGGGCAGCGGTGCCTCCTCGTCCGGACCGCGGCCCTCCTTCTCCGCCAGCCGGGCCCGCTCGGCCGCCGCCGCCGTCTCCTCGGCCTCGGAGGCGGGGGCGTCGCCGTGCTTGATCAGTTCCGCGGCGAAGGCGCCGTCGACCAGCACGGCGTCCTTCGGCGCTATCGACGTGAGCCGGCTGGCCAGGTTCACCGTCGTACCGAACACGTCGCCCATGCGCGTGGTGACCGTGCCGAACGCGATGCCGACCCGCAGCGCGGGCATCGTCGTGTCCTGGGACATCGCCTCCACCAGCCGGAGCGCTATCTCGCCGGCCGTGCCCGCGTCGTCCGCGGCGAAGAGGACCTCGTCCCCCAAGGTCTTGATGAGCCGTCCGCCGTGCGCGGCGACGAGGTCCGCCGAGGTGGTCTCGAAGGCCTCGACCAGTTCGCCGAGCTCCTCCTCCTCCAGCCGCCTGGTCAGCCGGGTGAAGCCGACCAGGTCGGCGAAGCCCACGGCGAGCCGGCGGTCGACCATTTCCTCGTCGTCCGCCGCCTGCACGACCCGGCCGGTGGCCGCCGCGAGCTGGCGCCGCCACACGTAGACCAGGAATTCCTGCAGCTCGGGCAGGAGCAGCTCGATCAGCGGATAGGTGACCTCGGTCCGGGTCATGCCGGGCTCGGGGGGCTCGGTCAGGCCCTCCAGGAAGGAGTCGATCTGCCACTCGGCGAGCCGGGCGGTGGTCTGACCGGTCGACCGGGCCACCTGGATGGCCATCGGCTCGCTGAGCAGCCCGGCCTCCACGAGACCGGCCAGGCGGCGCAGCGCCAGGACGTCGGCCTCGGTGAGCGCCTTGGCCTGTCCGATGTCGGCGAAGCCCATGGCCCGCCAGAAGCGCGACGCCAGGTCCATGGAGACCCCGGCGGTCCTGGCCGCCTGGAACGGCGTGTAGCGGCGGTCGGCCCCCAGGATCAGGGACTCCAGCCGGATGGCGAGCGGGTCGTCGGTGGGTTCGGCCGTGTGGTCGACCTCGTGATGCGGTGTCGAGTGGACGGACGGTCCCGACGAGGGCTCCGCGCCGTCGTCGGAGTTCGTGTCGTCGACGGTCACCGGCCGCCTCCTGCCCGTTCCCTGCGCACTGCCCTGCCGATCTGTCGCTGGATCGCCTCAACGATACGGCAGGTGTGCCCTGGCTCACGTCCACGGTGGCACGGATCCGGATCCGTCGTACGCGACATCACCCGTATGTGTGGGGGGTGCCGGATCAGGTGAGCCCTCCCTGCTCCCCGCGCAGGTGGACGATGTCGCCGGCCGACACGGGTTCCTGGAGCCCGTCGCCCGTGGCCAGCACGAGGCGCCCGTCGCCGTCGATCGCCACGGCCTCACCGACGACGGACCGGTCGCCGGGCAGCTCGGCCCGCACCGTCCGGTCGAGAGTGGCGCAGCCCGCGGCGTAGGCCGCCTGCAGCCCGCTCTCCGCCGCGTCGCCGTTCGCGTCGCGCCACTGCCCGTACCACTGTTCGAGTGAGCGCAGTACGGCCCGGAGCAGGGTCTCGCGGTCGGTGGAGACGGCCCCGGCGAGCGCCAGGGACCCCGCGTGGGGGGCGGGGAGCTCGGCCGCGCGCAGCGAGACGTTGAGGCCGATGCCGATGACGACGCCCTCCCCGGCACGCTCGGCGAGGATGCCGCCGGTCTTGCGTTCCGTGCCCCCGATCGTCACCAGCAGGTCGTTGGGCCATTTCAGCGCCATGTCGACGCCCGCCGACTGCGCGAGGCCCGTGGCCGCCGCCACACCGGCGAGCAGCGGAAGCCACCCCCACCGCTCGGCGGGTACGCCGCTGGGAGTCAGGTAGACGGAGAGGAACAGGCCCGACCGCGGCGGCGCCGTCCAGCTCCGGTCGAGCCGCCCCCTGCCCGCGGTCTGCTCCTCGGCGACGAGGACCGTGCCCTCGGCCAGTCCACCCCCCGCGGCCCGCGCGGCGAGGTCGGAGTTGGTGGATCCGGTCGCGTCGACGACGTCCAGCGAGGTCCACAGACCGTCGGGCCTCAACAGCCCGCGGCGCAGCGCAGCGGCGTTCAGGGGCGGCCTGTCGAGGTCCGACCAGCGGTTGTGCGGCGCATCGGGAGGTGTCATGCAACCCACATTAGGTGTGGCCAACGACGCACTGCCGAACCGTATCCGCGCCGATACGCTACGGGTCAGTAGCAAACACCGCCGACGAGCAGGTCGCCGTCGAGCACGTACCGGTCCGGCACCCGTACCGGATGCACCAGATGTACCAGCCGTCCCCGTGACCAGGCAGGGAGCCGCCACCCGATGTCCGAGCCGCAGAGCGACATCCACACCACCGCGGGCAAGATCGCGGACCTGCAGCGCCGTATCGAAGAGGCCACACACGCAGGTTCCGCCCGTGCCGTCGAAAAGCAGCACGCGAAGGGCAAGCTGACCGCCCGTGAGCGGGTCGAGCTCCTGCTCGACGAAGGTTCCTTCGTCGAGCTCGACGAGTTCGCACGGCACCGGTCCACCAATTTCGGCATCGAGAAGAACCGTCCTTACGGGGACGGGGTCGTCACCGGCTACGGCACGGTCGACGGCCGTCCCGTCTGCGTGTACTCCCAGGACTTCACGATCTTCGGGGGCTCGCTCGGCGAGGTCTACGGCGAGAAGATCGTCAAGGTCATGGACTTCGCGATGAAGACCGGCTGCCCCGTGATCGGCATCAACGACGGCGGCGGTGCGCGCATCCAGGAGGGCGTGGCCGCCCTCGGGCTGTTCGCCGAGATCTTCCGCCGCAACGTCCACGCCTCGGGTGTCGTCCCGCAGATCTCCCTGATCGTCGGTCCGTGCGCGGGCGGCGCGGTCTACTCGCCCGCGATCACCGACTTCACGGTCATGGTCGACCAGACCTCGCACATGTTCATCACCGGACCGGACGTCATCAAGACGGTCACCGGCGAGGACGTCGGCTTCGAGGAGCTGGGCGGCGCCCGCACCCACAACACCACGTCAGGTGTGGCGCACCACATGGCGGGTGACGAGAAGGACGCCATCGAGTACGTCAAGTCGCTGCTGTCCTACCTCCCGTCGAACAACCTCTCCGAGGCGCCGGCCTTCCCTGAGGAGGCGGACCTGGCGACCACGGACGAGGACCGCGAGCTCGACACCCTCATCCCGGACTCGGCGAACCAGCCGTACGACATGCACACCGCCATCGAACACGTGCTGGACGACGGCGAGTTCCTGGAGACGCAGGCCCTGTTCGCGCCGAACATCATCACCGGCTTCGGCCGGGTCGAGGGCTATCCGGTCGGCATCGTCGCCAACCAGCCGATGCAGTTCGCCGGCTGTCTGGACATCGACGCGAGCGAGAAGGCCGCGCGGTTCGTCCGTACCTGTGACGCGTTCAACGTTCCGGTCCTCACCTTCGTCGACGTGCCCGGCTTCCTGCCGGGTGTCGACCAGGAGTACGGCGGCATCATCCGCCGCGGGGCCAAGCTCATCTACGCCTACGCCGAGGCCACCGTCCCACTGATCACGGTGATCACCCGCAAGGCGTTCGGCGGCGCCTACGACGTCATGGGGTCCAAGCACCTGGGCGCGGACCTGAACCTGGCCTGGCCGACCGCGCAGATCGCGGTGATGGGCGCGCAGGGCGCGGTGAACATCCTGCACCGCCGCACCATCGCCGCCGCCGAGGACCCCGACGCCACCCGCGCCGAGCTGATGGCCGGCTACGAGGACGCCCTGCTCAACCCCTACGTCGCGGCCGAACGCGGCTACGTCGACGCGGTGATCATGCCGTCCGACACCCGGGCGCACCTGGTGAAGGGCCTGCGCCAGCTCCGCACGAAGCGCGAGTCGCTGCCGCCGAAGAAGCACGGCAACATCCCCCTCTAACCACGGGAGCCACCATGATCAAGGTCGTACGGGGCAATCCGACCCCGGAGGAGCTCGCCGCGGCCCTCGCCGTGGTCCAGGCACGCGCGGCAGCGGTGGCAGCCGTGCCGTCCGGGGCCCCGCTGCCGCCCGAGCAGTGGTCGGACCCGGGGCGGATCGCGCGCAGGGGGGCGCTCCGGCCGGGGCCCCGCTCGTGGGCGCGTACGTACTGGCCGTCCTGACGCCGGGGCCGGTGTGCGGCGCTTGAGTACGCGTACTCAAGCGCCGCAGCCGTGTCCGGGAGCACCATCGGAAGCATGCTGTGGTCCGATCCCGAGAACAAGCCGCCGAAGGAACTGCGGGACGCGCAGGACATGATGCGTCGCGCGGGGCTGCTGCTGGCGCTGGCCATGGTCGTGGCGATGTTCGTCCTCGGCATCCGCTGAGGCCCCGGGGCGCGCCTACGATGGCGGGTATGACTGATCAGCGCCGCCTCGTGCTTGCCTCCGCCTCCCCCGCCCGCCTCGGCCTCCTGCGTCAGGCGGGCTTCGCCCCCGAGGTGATCGTCAGCGGAGTGGACGAGGACGCGATCGACGCCCCGACGCCGGGTGAGCTGGCGCTCGTCCTGGCCGAGGCGAAGGCCGCCGCGGTGGCGGCCCGCCCCGAGGCCGCGGGCGCCCTGGTCATCGGCTGCGACTCGGTGCTGGAGCTGGACGGCGAGGCGCTCGGCAAGCCCGCCGACAGCGAGGAGGCCACCTCCCGCTGGAAGTCCATGCGCGGCAGGTCGGGCATCCTGCAGACGGGCCACAGCGTCATCGACACCGCCACGGGCCGTACGGCGTCGGCGACCGCGTCCACCGTCGTCAGGTTCGGCGAGCCGACGGACGCCGAGGTGGCGGCCTACGTCGCCTCGGGTGAGCCGCTCCACGTCGCGGGCGCCTTCACCCTGGACGGCCGCTCGGCACCGTTCGTCGAGGCGATCGAGGGCAGCCACGGCAACGTCATCGGCCTCTCGCTGCCGCTGCTGCGCGGGCTGCTCGGCGAACTCGGTTTCTCCGTCACCGACTTGTGGGTCTGAGCGGCCGCGTCACGCCGGTGCGGGAGCCTCCGGGGCGCCGGCCTTCCCCGCTTCCGGCTCGCGCCGCTCGAACGCGACCAGGGTCAGCACGATCAGCGCCAGGACGACCATCAGGAACGCGAAGGCCGCCCAGCCGATCAGCCCCACCGCCAGCGCCCCCAGCACCCCGTGGACGACCGCGCACGCGATGAGGGCGATCCGTGCGAAGCGGCCCGGGGCCCGGTCACGTATCCCGGCCAGCAGCGGTATCAGCGCGCACAGCACGAGCAGGACGCCCGAGACGCCGCCCATCACCCAGGTGCCGGTGACCATGGCGTCCGGGTCCATCCCGGCCAGGGACATGCTCTGGTTGCCCGCGACCGTCGCCAGGACGCCGTTGACGATCACGATGCCCACGGCTTCCACGAAGAGAACGATCGCGGTCACGAAGGCCACTGGTCTGCGCACCACGGCACCCACCCCTTGTTACCTGTAGTACGTCCGGTACAGCGCGGACCTTACTAACGGGTAACGCATCGGACAAGGGGTCTCGCACGCGGCACTCCCGTCACGTGCCACTGCCGCGACCGAAGCAAAGATTCCATCGGCCGTTCGTAGGGACTCCACAAAGAAACCCCGCGCGCCGTTGACCGTCCGGACAGAGACTTGGGCCACACTTCGTGGCTACTGTGCCGTTGAGGATCCCGGCGTACCGTGGTGCGACAAGGGATTTCGCGACTCGAGCAAGCCTCGGATCACACTCCGTGTGGGCAAGTTCACTATTGGGGACGGGTCGTACGGCCGTGTCGGTAGTCCCTAAACTCAGCTTGTTCTCAAGGAGGGAGTCATCGTGCGCAAGGTGCTCATCGCCAACCGTGGCGAAATCGCTGTCCGTGTTGCTCGGGCTTGCCGGGATGCCGGAATCGCGAGCGTGGCCGTCTACGCCGATCCGGACCGGGATGCTCTGCATGTGCGCGCGGCCGACGAGGCGTTCGCTCTGGGCGGTGACACCCCGGCCGCCAGCTATCTGGACATGGCCAAGGTGCTCCAGGCCGCCAAGGACTCGGGAGCGGACGCGGTCCACCCGGGCTACGGCTTCCTCTCGGAGAACGCGGAGTTCGCCCAGGCCGTGCTGGACGCCGGTCTGACGTGGATCGGGCCGCCCCCGCACGCGATCCGGGACCTGGGTGACAAGGTCGCCGCCCGGCACATCGCCCAGCGCGCCGGTGCGCCGCTGGTGGCCGGCACGCCCGACCCGGTGTCGGGTTCGGCGGAGGTCGTGGAGTTCGCGGAGAAGAACGGCCTGCCGGTCGCGATCAAGGCGGCGTTCGGCGGCGGCGGACGAGGCCTGAAGGTCGCCCGCACGCTGGAGGAGATCCCGGAGCTCTACGACTCCGCGGTCCGTGAGGCCGTCGCGGCGTTCGGCCGGGGCGAGTGCTTCGTCGAGCGCTACCTCGACAAGCCGCGGCACGTGGAGACGCAGTGCCTGGCCGACCAGCACGGCAACGTGGTCGTCGTCTCCACCCGTGACTGCTCGCTCCAGCGCCGCCACCAGAAGCTCGTCGAGGAGGCCCCGGCGCCCTTCCTGTCCGAGGCTCAGAACGCTGAGCTGTACGCGGCGTCGAAGGCGATCCTGAAGGAAGCCGGCTACGTCGGCGCCGGCACCGTCGAGTTCCTCGTCGGCGTGGACGGCACGATCTCCTTCCTGGAGGTCAACACCCGCCTCCAGGTCGAGCACCCGGTCACCGAGGAGGTCACCGGCCTCGACCTCGTCCGCGAGATGTTCCGCATCGCCGACGGCGAGGAGCTCGGCTACGGCGACCCCGCGGTGCGCGGGCACTCCTTCGAGTTCCGGATCAACGGCGAGGACCCGGGCCGCGGCTTCCTGCCCGCTCCCGGCACCGTGACCCTGTTCGCCCCGCCCACCGGCCCCGGTGTCCGCCTGGACGCGGGCGTGGAGTCCGGCAGCGTCATCGGCCCGGCGTGGGACTCGCTGCTGGCCAAGCTCGTGGTGACCGGCGCGACGCGTGAGCAGGCGCTGCAGCGCGCCGCCCGCGCGCTGGCCGAGTTCACCGTGGAGGGCATGGCCACCGCCATCCCCTTCCACCGCGCCGTCGTCGCCGACCCGGCCTTCACCGCGGACCCCTTCCGGGTCCACACCCGGTGGATCGAGACGGAGTTCGTCAACGAGATCAAGCCCTTCGCGGTCCCCGCGGACCAGGACGCCGACGAGGAGTCCGGGCGCGAGACCGTCGTCGTCGAGGTCGGCGGGAAGCGCCTCGAGGTGTCGCTGCCGTCCTCGCTCGGCATGAGCCTGGCCCGCACCGGTCTCGCGGCCGGCGCGAAGCCCAAGCGTCGCGCGGCCAAGAAGTCCGGCTCCGCCGCTTCCGGTGACACCCTCGCCTCCCCGATGCAGGGCACGATCGTCAAGGTCGCCGTCGAGGAGGGCCAGGAGGTCAAGGAGGGCGACCTCATCGTCGTCCTCGAAGCCATGAAGATGGAGCAGCCCCTCAACGCCCACCGCTCCGGCACGGTGAAGGGCCTGTCGGCCGAGGTCGGCACGTCGCTCTCGTCCGGCGCGGTGATCTGCGAGATCAAGGACTGAGCTCCCGTTCTCAGTCACTGGGGGCCCGGCGACCGCCGGGCCCCCAGTGGCATCCTCGGGACGCGGCGCGGACACCAGGAGGACAGGGCGATGAGCACGGCACCGACACCGGCGCGGCCGATGCGCGCCGACGCGCGACGCAACCACGACCGGCTGCTGAGCGAGGCGCGTACGTCGTTCGCGGCCCAGGGAACCGATGCCTCGCTGGAGGACATCGCCCGGCGGGCGGGCGTCGGCATCGGCACGCTCTACCGGCACTTCCCGAACCGCCGGGCCCTGATGAACGCGGTGTTCCAGGAGGCCCTGGCCGCACTGCTGGCCCGCTCCCGCGAGCTGGCGCGGGCCGACCAGCCGTGCAACGCGCTGGTGGAGTGGCTGGGTGCGGTCGTCACTCATGCGGGTGAGTACCGCGGTCTTGCCCATGGACTCATGTCGGCCTCTGGCGACGAGACCTCGGAACTGACCGGATGTCACATGTCCCTGCGGCAAGCGGGGGCACAGCTGCTGACCCGAGCGCAGGCGAGCGGCTCGGTGCGTGCGGACGTGTCGATCGACGACCTCCTGCAGCTGACCAACGCCATCGCACTGGCCGCCGAGCAGTCCCCCGCCGATCCCGCCCTGGCCGACCGCCTGCTGCGGCTGACGCTGCGCGGCCTGAAGGCGGACCCGGCCGGCCCTCTCCAGGGCGGCTGAACAAGGGCGCCTCCCGGCGCCCCGCGTCCGTGGCTACCGGCGCCGCATGTCCGCGACCCGGCCCACCGGCCCCTCCGCCAGTGCGGCCGCGCTCCGCAGCTGCGGACCGAGCCCTCCCGGCCCTCCGTGGCTCCCCTGGGTGCGCCGCTGGCCCGGCAGCGGCATGTCCTGGCGCGCCTGCCGTCCCGGCGGCAGGGCCTCACCGGGCGTGGACTCGGCGCCGCGCCCCGCCACCGTGATCTCCACCCCCTGGTCGGCCAGGGCCTGCAGCTCCGTGGCCGCACGCTCGTCGTGGGCCGGCGGCTCGTCCGTCACCAGACGGGTGATCAGCTCCGTGGGCACCGTCTGGAACATGGTGTCGGAACCCAGCTTCGTGTGGTCCGCCAGGACCACCACCTCCGCGGCCGCCTGAACCAGGGCCCGGTCCACGCTCGACGAGAGCATGTTGGACGTGGACAGCCCACGCTCCGCGGTCAGACCGCTCCCGGAGAGGAAGGCCCGGCTCACCCGCAGTCCCTGGAGGGACTGCTCGGCACCGCTGCCGACGAGCGCGTAGTTGCTCCCGCGCAGGGTGCCTCCCGTCATCACCACCTCCACCCGGTTGGCATGGGCCAACGCCTGGGCGACCAGCAGCGAGTTGGTGACCACGGTGAGGCCGGGCACCCGCGCGAGCCGGCGCGCCAGCTCCTGCGTGGTCGTCCCGGCGCCGACCACGATGGCCTCGCCCTCACCGACCAGCCCGGCCGCAAGGTCGGCGATGGCCGTCTTCTCCGCGGTGGAGAGATGGGATTTCTGCGGAAAGCCGGACTCCCGCGTGAAACCGCCCGGCAATACCGCACCGCCGTGCCGGCGGTCGAGGAGTCCTTCTGCCTCCAGCGCACGCACGTCTCGCCGTACGGTCACTTCGGAGGTCTGGACGACGCGGGCGAGCTCCCGGAGCGATACCGCCCCGTTGGCGCGCACCATTTCGAGGATCAATTGACGACGTTCTGCAGCGAACACGAAACTGACAGTAACCTGACCGTGGGTTGCTTTTCAGCAGTTTGCGCCGAATAACAGAAGTTGTGCATAGGCAGGGGCCCTTGGTGATATAGAAGCCCCTGCCCAAGGACTTTCTCCCGGTCCCTCCGGTCCGCCCGGCGATCCGGATGCGGCCTTCAGGGCGCCCACGGGCGCAGCATGTCCTTCATCGCGTCCGTCATCGCGAACTGCAGCAGCGGGCCGTAGGTGATCCGGCCGACGCCGAGGCGGCGGAAACGCTCGAGATCGTGCTTGACGGGGTGGGCCGTGGAGTTCACGGGGACGCCGACGGCGCCGGTCACCGCCGTGAGCAGGTCGTCGTCGTCCTGGATGGTCACCGGGTAGACGCTGTCGGCGCCGGCCTGCTCCAGGGCCCGCAGCCGACCGATCGCCTCGTCCAGGACGCCGGAGGCGTCCTCCGCGTGCAGGAAGAGGTCGGTGCGCCCGTTGATCCAGACCGGGACCCCCGCGTCGTCGGCCGCCGCGCGCAGGCCGGCGACGTAACGCGCGTGCTCCTGCGTACTGCGCACGCGTCCGCCCTCCGAGTGGACGGTGTCCTCGATGTTGAGACCGACGCCGCCGGCCTCGACGAGTCCGGCGACGAGATCCGCGGGCTCCTGTCCGTATCCGGCCTCCAGGTCCACGGACACCGGGACGCCGACCGCCGCGATGATCGGCCTGACGGCGGCGAGCACCTCCTCGAAGGTCTGCCCCTCGTGGTCGCCGGCCCCCCGGGAGTCGGCGAGCGGATGGCTGCCGACCGTCAGCGCCGGGAACCCGGCGTCGGCCGCAATCCGTGCGGACCAGGCGTCCCAGACGGTCGGAAGCACGAGCGGCCTGTACTCGGCGTGCATCTGCTTGAGGCGTCGAGCGCGCTCGACGGTGGTACGAAGGTCCATGCCGGGGACGCTACCCCCGGATCACCACGGACTACGAGCCGACCGGGCGCGGCCCGGCGGCGGAAGGACCGCGAGGGGCCGGCGCTACGCCTCGCCCGCGCTCTTGCGGGTGTGCAACTGCCGGGCCACCTCGGCGATCGAGCCGGACAGGGACGGGTACACCGTGAAGGCGTTGGCGATCTGTTCCACCGTCAGGTTGTTGTCGACGGCGAGCGCGATGGGGTGGATCAGCTCACTGGCCCTGGGGGCGACGACGCAGCCGCCCACCACGATGCCGGTGCCGGGCCGGCAGAAGATCTTGACGAAGCCGTCCCGGATGCCCTGCATCTTGGCGCGCGGGTTGCGCAGCAGCGGCAGCTTCACGACGCGGGCGTCGATCTTGCCGGAGTCGACGTCGGCCTGGCTGTAACCGACGGTGGCGATCTCGGGGTCGGTGAAGACGTTCGCGGAGACCGTCTTCAGGTTCAGCGGCGCCACCGCGTCGCCGAGGAAGTGGTACATCGCGATACGGCCCTGCATCGCGGCGACGGAGGCAAGGGCGAACACCCCGGTGACGTCACCGGCCGCGTACACGCCGGGGGCGCTGGTGCGCGAGACCCGGTCGGTCCGGATGTGCCCGGAGTCCTTGAGCTGCACCCCGGACTCCTCCAGGCCCATGCCCGCGGTGTTGGGGATCGCGCCGACGGCCATCAGGCAGTGCGTGCCGGAGATGACGCGGCCGTCGGCCAGCGTGACCTCGACGCGGTCGCCGACGCGCTTGGCCGACTGGGCGCGCGAGCGGGCCATGACGTTCATGCCGCGGCGGCGGAAGACGTCCTCCAGGACGGCGGCGGCGTCCGGGTCCTCACCCGGGAGCACGCGGTCACGGGAGGAGACCAGCGTCACGCGCGAGCCGAGCGCCTGGTAGGCACCGGCGAACTCGGCGCCGGTGACACCGGAACCGACCACGATGAGCTCCTCGGGGAGCTCGTCCAGGTCGTAGACCTGGGTCCAGTTCAGGATTCGCTCACCGTCGGGCTGGGCGTCCGGGATCTCCCGGGGGTGGCCGCCGGTCGCGATCAGCACCGCGTCGGCCGTGAGCCGCTCCTCGGTGCCGTCGGCCGCCGTCACCACGACCTGGCGGGAGCCGTCGGCGGCCTGGAGGCCGTCCAGACGGCCGCGGCCACGCATGACCCGGGCACCCGCGCGGGTGACGGAGGCGGTGATGTCGTGCGACTGGGCGAGGGCGAGTCGCTTGACCCGTCGGTTGACCTTGCCGAGGTCGACGCCGACGACCCGGGCGGCCTGCTCGACGTGCGGGGTGTCGTCGGCGACGATGATGCCGAGTTCCTCGTACGAGGAGTCGAAGGTGGTCATCACCTCGGCCGTCGCGATCAGGGTCTTGGAGGGCACGCAGTCGGTGAGGACCGACGCGCCGCCGAGGCCGTCGCAGTCGACGACGGTCACCTCCGCGCCGAGCTGGGCGCCGACCAGTGCCGCCTCGTAGCCGCCGGGGCCGCCGCCGATGATCACGATCCGGGTCACGAAAAGTCCGCCTCGCGTGGTGTCATCCCGCGGCCGTATGCCGCCCCGGCCGGGGGTCCGGGGGATCGCCCCGGCGTATGCAGTACGTAATTCATTGTCCCGCACGCGCCAAGGTGCTTCGCTCCGGGGCCCTCCATACGGGAACGAGCCTGGCCGGGCCACGGCCGCCGGCCGCCGCGGCACCTCCCACGACCGGGCGTCTTCCCCGCCGGAACCGGCACACGCGGCATCCCCTCCCGTACCCTCGACCCCATGTCGCTCTACGCCGCGTACGCCGGCAACCTCGACGCGCGGCTGATGACGCGCCGCGCACCGCACTCCCCGCTGCGCAGCACGGGCTGGCTCAACGGCTGGCGGCTCACCTTCGGCGGGGAGCAGATGGGCTGGGAGGGCGCGCTGGCCACGGTGGTGGAGGCGCCCCGTTCCCAGGTGTTCGTCGCGCTGTACGACCTGGCCCCGATGGACGAGGACTCCATGGACCGCTGGGAGGGTGTCGGCCTCGACGTCTACCGGCGCATGCGGGTGCGCGTGCACACGCTGGACGGCGAGGAGCCGGCCTGGATGTACGTCCTCAACGGCTACGAGGGCGGGCTGCCCTCGGCCCGCTACCTGGGCGAGGTGGCCGACGCGGCCGAGTCCGCCGGCGCACCGCACGACTATGTGATGAACCTCCGCAAGCACCCCTGCTGAGCCCTGCCACGACCCGCTTCTGTACGAATGTACGAAGAGGACCGGCCAGACTCTGCGCCGACACATCTACGCGCGTAGGGATTCAGCGGTTACCCTCATCCGCGTGAACGCATCTGTTATTCCGGACCACATCCAGGGCGACCCGCACGCCGCCGCCGCAGACGCCGCCGCCCGCCTGCGCGAGCTGACCGGCGCCGAGACCCACGACGTCGCCCTCGTGATGGGCTCCGGGTGGGCCCCCGCGGGCGATGCGCTCGGCATCCCGGAGGCCGAGTTCCCGGTCACCGCGCTGCCCGGCTTCCCCGCCCCGGCGGTGGAGGGCCACGGCGGCACGATCCGCTCGTACCGGATCGGCGGGAAGCGCGTCCTGGTCTTCCTGGGCCGCACGCACTACTACGAGGGCCGCGGTGTCGCGGCGGTCGCGCACGGCGTCCGCACGGCCGTCTCCGCGGGCTGCCGGACCGTCGTCCTGACGAACGGCTGCGGCGGGCTGCGCGAGGGCATGCGCCCCGGCCAGCCGGTCCTCATCGGCGACCACATCAACCTGACGGCCGCGTCGCCGATCGTGGGCGCGAACTTCATGGATCTGACGGACCTGTACTCGCCGCGCCTGCGCGCGCTCTGCAAGGAGATCGACCCGACGCTCGAAGAGGGCGTGTACGTGCAGTTCCCCGGCCCTCACTACGAGACCCCGGCCGAGATCAACATGGTCCGTGTCATGGGCGGCGACCTGGTCGGCATGTCCACCGTGCTCGAGGCCATCGCGGCCCGTGAGGCGGGTGCCGAGGTGCTGGGCATCTCCCTGGTCACGAACCTCGCGGCGGGCCTGAGCGGCGAACCCCTCAACCACGAGGAGGTCCTCCAGGCCGGCCGCGACTCCGCCACGCAGATGGGCGCACTGCTGGCACGGGTACTGGACCGGATCTGATCCCCGCGGATCCGGACGCCCGGACCGCATCGCATCGCACCGCACCGCACCGCAGAAAGGCGGACACCGTGCAGCAGGACCTCATCACGCGGGCCAGGGCCTGGCTCGCCGAGGACCCGGACCCCGAGACCCGTGCGGAACTCGCCGGGCTCATCGACGCCGAGGACCTCGGCTCGCTCGCCGACCGCTTCGCGGGGACGCTCCAGTTCGGCACGGCCGGCCTGCGCGGCGAGATCGGCGCGGGGCCGATGCGCATGAACCGCTCGGTCGTCATCCGCGCGGCCGCCGGCCTGGCCGCGTACCTGAAGGCGCACGGGCAGGACGGCGGACTCGTCGTCATCGGCTACGACGCCCGCTACAAGTCGGCCGACTTCGCCCGGGACACGGCGGCCGTGATGACCGGCGCCGGTCTGCGCGCGGCCGTGCTCCCTCGTCCGCTGCCGACCCCGGTCCTCGCGTACGCCGTACGGCACCTGGGGGCGGTCGCCGGCGTGGAGGTCACGGCCAGCCACAACCCGCCGCGCGACAACGGCTACAAGGTCTACCTCGGCGACGGCTCGCAGATCGTGCCCCCCGCCGACGCGGAGATCGCCGCCGCGATCGCCGCGGTCGGCCCGCTGGACGGCGTACCGCGCCCGGAGTCGGGCTGGGAGGTCCTCGGCGAGGAGGTCCTGGCCGCGTACCTCGCGCGGACGGACGCCGTCATGGGCGCGGGGTCGCCCCGTACCGCGCGCACCGTCTACACCGCGATGCACGGCGTCGGCACCTCCGTCCTGACGGCCGCCTTCGCCCGGGCCGGTTTCCCCGATCCGGTGCTGGTGGCCGAGCAGGCCGAGCCCGACCCGGCGTTTCCCACCGTCGCCTTCCCCAATCCGGAAGAGCCCGGCGCCATGGACCTCGCGTTCGCGACCGCGCGCCGGGCCGAGCCGGACATCGTCATCGCCAACGACCCGGACGCCGACCGCTGCGCCGTCGCCGTACCGGACCCGTCGGCCGAGGGCGGCTGGCGGATGCTGCGCGGCGACGAGGTCGGCGCGCTGCTCGCCGCCCACCTGGTGGACCGTGGCGTGACCGGGGTGCTGGCCGAGTCGATCGTCTCCTCCTCCCTCCTCGGCCGGATCGCGGAGAAGGCGGGCCTCGGCCACGAGGAGACGTTGACGGGCTTCAAGTGGATCGCCCGCGTCGACGGCCTGCGGTACGGCTACGAGGAGGCACTGGGCTACTGCGTCGACCCGGAGGGCGTACGCGACAAGGACGGCATCACGGCCGCGCTGCTGATCGCCGAACTCGCCTCCGTGCTCAAGGAGAAGGGGCGCACGCTCCTCGGTCTGCTCGACGACCTCGCGCTCGAGCACGGCCTGCACGCCACGGACCAGCTGTCGGTCCGGGTCGAGGACCTGACGGTCATCGCGAACGCCATGCGTCGCCTGCGCGAGACTCCCCCGACCGCACTGGCGGGCCTGCCCGTCACCTCGGCCGAGGACCTCTCCCTGGGCACGGACGCCCTGCCGCCCACCGACGGCCTGCGCTACCACCTGACCGGCGCCCGGGTCATCGTCCGCCCGAGCGGCACCGAGCCGAAGCTCAAGTGCTACCTGGAGGTCGTGGTCCCGGTCGGCTCGGCGGACGGCCTGCCCGCGGCCCGCGCCCGGGGCGCGGAGCTGCTGGCGGAGATCAAGCGGGACCTCTCGGCGGCCGCCGGGATCTGACCGCCGCCCGCGCGGGGCGGGGCAGCCCCCCCCCGCCCCGCGCACCGGTCGCAGCACGGCGCTTTCCGGTCATGGTCACGCCAGAATGCAAGCGATCATGGCCGTAAACGATCTGGAGCGGCTTTCATGATCTTCATATTCTCCATCTGTTCCGCCGATGAACGAGGAGAAATTCATGCAGATCTCACGGTCCGTCAAGAGAGCCGGGGCGGCCCTGGCCGCCACCGCGGCGCTGGTCATGGTCAACCCGTCGACCGCCTCCGCCAACTGGTCCAGCTACATCAACAGCTGGACCGACGGCGAGAAGTCGCGCACCTGGGAGGACCAGGGCACCTACTCCCAGATCCAGTTCACCGACTGCTTCGCGCAGTACGGCACGACCAAGTCGGTCGTCGTGAAGCTGTGGCACTACTACTCGGTCCTCCCGAACGAGAGCCTCGGCACCAAGACGTTCACGGCCTGTTTCGACGGCAGCACCAGCAACGGCCAGTGGACCAACGTCCCGAGCGGCACCAACACGTTGCAGTTCGAGGCGGACAAGGTCGCCCAGGGCGGCTCCTGCTGCCTCCTGAACGTCGGCACGGTGTACGTCGACACGTCCAAATCCGACTAGGCATCCCCGACGCCTGGAACGACCGCAGGTGGCACCCGGCTTCCCACGGGTGCCACCCTGGACCTTCGCCGGAGACACCGTGCGCATACCGACCCTCCTACGATCGTCAACCGCTCCCTTCGCCCTGGTGCCGGCACTCGGACTGACGCTCTCCTTCTACTTCTTCTCCACCCACGACCAGGTCGCATACTGGCCGTACCCGTACGCGCCGGCCCTGGTCCAGCGGTCGATCGAGCAGGTCTACGCCCTCTCCTACGCGCTGGTCTCCGCGGCCGCCGCCTGGCAGGGCGCCCGGTTCAAGGAGTCGCGCGTCCGTGAGCTGGCGCCCTACCGGCGCGGCTGGGCGGTCGTGACCCGGACCCTGGCGCCCGTAGTGGCGGTCGGCTGGCTCGTGCTCCTCGTCCCGGTGGTCCTCGCCTTCGCCGAACGGCCGACGTGGCCCACGCCGGACAGCCTTCCCCCGCTGCTGCTCGGGCTGGTGCTCTGCGCGGCCCACGGAGTGATCGGCTTCACCGTCGGGCAGTGGCTCAAGCCCGCACTGGCCGTGCCCGTCATGGCGTGTGCGGTCTTCCTCCTGGTGTCGTACCCGCATGCCCTGGAGCCCTTCTACCTGCGGCACATGTCCGGCGAGTACTTCGCGCACATCGGCTTCGCCGAGACCGCCACCGCCGCCTCGATGGCGGGGCACCTGCTCCCCACCCTGGGTCTGGCCGTCGCGGTCTGTCTCTTGGGGGCACGCGGTCACGTGCTGCTGCGCACCGCGCCGGCGGTCGCCGTGTGCGCGGGCGCCACGTTCGCCTCGTACAGCATCGTGAAGGACTGGAACTACAACCCCAGCGTCCACGTCCGGGCCGTGGAGACCAGGTGCACGGGCAGCGCCCCCGAGGTGTGCCTCCCGGTGAGCGCGGGGAAGGACGCGGAGAGCATCAGCGGTGAGGTCGACCGGACGTTCGCCGTACTGAAGAAGTACCAGGTCGTCGACGAACCGCCGAAGCGTGTCGAAGAGGCGCTGAACTACGGGAGGTTCACCCCGGACGACACGAAGGAGTCCGCGTACCTCCTGCTGTCCACGGCTCACCGGGAGCACCGGGTGAGCGCCGACATCATCAGCACCTACGTGACGTTCCCCTGCGAGGCGCCGCAGCCGACGCTGCGGCGGGCGGTCCTCCTCTGGCTCGAGGGGAAGACCGGCACCATGTCCGGTTACGAGCGGATCGCGGCGGGCGACCCGTTCTACACCCGGGCACAGCACCGTGAGGTCCTGAAGGGGGTGGCCCAGGTCGCCGGGAAGTCCACGGCCGAACAGGTCGCCTGGTACAGGACCGTCACCCGGTCCGCCTGCGAGGCGTCCACGTGATCTGGTGGCTGAAGACGCGGCTGGCCCACACCGTGCTCGCCCCGTGCCTCGCGGCGTTCGTCCTGCTGACCTTCCTCTTCCAGGACGGGACGGTCGTCCTCCCCGCCATCAGCGTCACCGCGGGGAACAGCGTCCTGCTGGCGGGCTTCACCCCGCTCCTCGTGGTGGGCGCCCTCGTCCAGTGCCTCGACTCCCGGCTGGAGGCGGCCGAGGCGACCGGCACACGGCGGGTCGCCCGGCTCGACACGGCGCTCGCCGCCGGGACCGTCGCCGCGGTCATGGCACTCACCGCCGCCGGAGGGCTCCTCCTGGACTCCCCCGCGGTCGTCTCCGCGGGCCGCAACACGCTCTTCCTCACCGGGCTCGCGCTGTGCGGGCGCGGCTGGATGGGGCGGTCGAGCATCGTGCTGCCCACGGCCTGGATCTTCCTGGTGGTCCTGGTGGGGCACCGGACCGCGGACGACTTCTTCCCCTGGGCGGTCACCGGGCACGCCCTCCACTCCCCCGTCGCCGCCGTCGCGGCGGGGACCTGTGCGCTCCTCGGGATCGCACTCGACCACGTCATGACGACTCGGCAAGGACCGCGCCCATGAGCATCACGTTCACCGACTGCGCCTACCGGTACAAGCGCCGGAGCCGGCCCGTCCTCACCGGCTTCTCGTACGAGCTCCGGGACGGCCTCACCGTCCTCCTCGGCCCCAACGGAGCGGGCAAGTCGACGCTGTTGCGGCTCGGGGCGTCCGTGGCCCGGCCGGAGACCGGCCGGATCAGCTGCGGCACCGTCCCGTCGACGGCACGGGATTACCGCCGGCTGGTCTCCTGGATGCCGCAGCAGATCACGGCGATGGCCGGGCTGACGGCCAGGGAACAGGTCGCCTACAGCGGCTGGCTGAAGGGCATGGGCCGGTCGGACGCCTGGGACCGGGCGCGGGACGCGCTCACCCGGGTGGGCCTCCGGGACCGCGCCGACGACAAGGCGCGGATCCTGTCGGGCGGGCAGCTGCGCCGCCTCGGCCTGGCCTCGGCCCTCGTGCACGACTGCCGTGTCCTGCTCCTGGACGAGCCCACGGCGGGCATGGACCCGACTCAGCGGCGCGTGTTCCGTGACCTGCTGACGGCCGCGGTGGACGGCGGCGGCCTCAGCGTCCTGATGTCGACGCACGACGTGGCGGACCTGGCCGACGACGCCGACCGCATCACCGTGCTGGCCGAGGGACGGATTCGGTTCGACGGCACGACCGACGGCTTCCTCGGCAAGGCCCCCGCGGACACCCCCGGTTCCCGCCACGCAGAGGCCGCCTACACGGCGCTGACGCTGCGGGACTGAGCCGGGGAAACCGCCGCGCCTGCCGAACGGGGGGGTGGGCGCGGCGGCGTCGCGCCCGCTGCCCGCCGAGCACACCGACGGCCACGGGCGCCGGCCCCGGATCCGCTGCCGCGGCTGGACGGAGATCAACGGACCCGGCCTCGCTCGGACCCTCGATCTCCCGTCCGTACGGCCCCGTCAGCCGATCGCGAGCAGCACCACGAGCAGCACCAGACCGACGACGGCCGGGGCGATCACCTCGTAGGCCCAGCGCACCGACGCGGTGGTCGTGGCCTGCTCCTCGCGGCGGCCGGCGCGCTCGGCGAGTTCCCTCAGGTCGCCCACCGTCTGGTCCGCGGCGGCCGCGCGGGCGTGGGAGTCCCGGACGTCGGCGTGCACGGAGGTCCGGCCGTACGGGTCGTCGTGCGCCTGCTGGGTGGCCTTCCTGGCCGCCCTCTTGCGTTCACGCAGCGAGACGGGGACCGCCCACAGCTGGTACTTGGCGCCGCTGTGCGTGTAGATCTCGCTGGAGTAGGTGGCGCGCACGGTGGAGACGTCCGTCCAGGGCAGCACGATCGTGCGGAACGGGTTGCGGATCCGGATCCGTTCCTCGTCGACGAAGACCGCGGGCCGCAGGGTGAACGCCACGATGAGCGGAATCACGGTCAGCAGCGCGGCAAGCGCCAGCCACGGCACCCATCCCTTGCCCTGGACCACCGCGTCGCCGCCGATCCAGCCGACCAGCAGGATCAGCAGCGCGCCGCTGACCAGCCCGGCGCCCGACCGGAAGGTCCGGTCGGCGTAGGCGGGCTCGGCGGGGGGTGTGGGGCTCGTCATGGTCCCGATTCTGCCTGAAGCCGCGCCCGGGACGCGGAGGGGCCGTGTCCTGCCTGGGGAAGGCACGAAACGGGTGGGGCCCTGTACAGGTCGCTACGCGCGTAGATATGCTCATGTGGTGACCATGCCCACCACTGCACCCTCTCCCGAGCCAGCGGCTCCGTCCGGGCAGGGAGGCAGCCCCTTCGCCGACGCGACGGCGTCCGAAGGCACGCTGCGCCGCTTCCTGCACGGGCTGCCCGGCGTCGACACCGTCGGCCTCGAAGCGCGCGCCGCCTCCCTCGGCACCCGTTCGATCAAGACGACCGCCAAGGCGTACGCCATCGATCTCGCCATCTCGATGATCGACCTGACGACGCTGGAAGGCGCGGACACCCCGGGCAAGGTCCGGGCTCTGGCCGCCAAGGCGGTCAACCCCGACCCCACCGACCGCACGACCCCGCGCACCGCTGCCGTCTGTGTCTACCCCGACATGGCGGCGACCGCCGTCGCCGCGCTGGCCGGCTCCGGGGTGAAGGTCGCGTCCGTCGCGACGGCCTTCCCCGCGGGACGCGCCGCCCTGGACGTCAAGCTCGCGGACGTCCGCGACGCCGTGGCGGCGGGGGCCGACGAGATCGACATGGTGATCGACCGCGGCGCCTTCCTCTCCGGCCGCTACCTCAAGGTCTACGACGAGATCGTCGCCGTGAAGGCCGAGTGCGGCTCAGCGCGGCTGAAGGTGATCTTCGAGACGGGTGAGCTGTCCACGTACGACAACATCCGCCGGGCCTCCTGGCTCGGGATGCTGGCGGGAGCGGACTTCATCAAGACGTCGACCGGCAAGGTCGGCACCAACGCCACCCCGGCGAACACCCTGCTGATGCTGGAGGCCGTGCGCGACTTCCGGGAGCAGACGGGCGTGCAGATCGGCGTGAAGCCGGCGGGCGGGATCCGCACCTCCAAGGACGCGATCAAGTTCCTCGTGCTGGTCAACGAGACCGCGGGCGAGGACTGGCTGGACAACCACTGGTTCCGCTTCGGCGCCTCCAGCCTGCTGAACGACCTGCTGATGCAGCGCCAGAAGCTCAGCACCGGCCGTTACTCCGGCCCCGATTACGTGACGGTGGACTGATCCCCATGGCATCTGCTTTCGATTACGCGCCGGCACCGGAGTCCCGCTCCGTCGTCGACATCGCTCCCTCCTACGGCCTTTTCATCGACGGCGAGTTCACCGAGGCTGCCGACGGCAAGGTCTTCAAGACGGTCAGTCCGTCCACCGAGGAGGTGCTCTCCGAGGTCGCGCGGGCGGGCACCGAGGACGTGGACCGGGCCGTGAAGGCGGCTCGCAGGGCGTTCGGGACGTGGTCGGCGCTCCCCGGCTCCGAGCGCGCCAAGTACCTGTTCCGGATCGCCAGGATCATCCAGGAGCGTTCGCGCGAACTGGCCGTCCTGGAGACCCTGGACAACGGCAAGCCGATCCGGGAGACCCGCGACGCGGACCTCCCGCTGGTCGCCGCGCACTTCTTCTACTACGCGGGCTGGGCCGACAAGCTCGACTACGCGGGGTTCGGCCGGAGGACGACAGAGGGAAACGCCGGCACGAACCCCCGCCCGCTCGGGGTGGCCGGCCAGATCATCCCGTGGAACTTCCCGCTGCTGATGCTGGCCTGGAAGATCGCCCCGGCGCTCGCCACCGGCAACACCGTGGTGCTGAAGCCCGCGGAGACGACACCCCTGTCCGCGCTGTTCTTCGCCGACATCTGCCGGCAGGCCGGCCTGCCCAAGGGCGTCGTCAACATCCTCACGGGGTACGGCGACGCGGGCGAGGCGCTCGTCTCGCACCCCGACGTGAACAAGGTCGCCTTCACCGGCTCGACCGCCGTGGGCAAGGCCATCGCCCGGCAGATCGCCGGCACGGACAAGAAGGCCACCCTCGAACTGGGCGGCAAGGGCGCGAACATCGTCTTCGACGACGCACCGGTCGACCAGGCCGTCGAGGGCATCGTCACGGGCATCTTCTTCAACCAGGGCCAGGTCTGCTGCGCGGGTTCGCGGCTCCTCGTGCAGGAGTCCGTGCACGACGAGGTGCTGCACGCCCTCAAGCGCAGGCTGTCCACGCTCAGGCTCGGCGACCCGCTGGACAAGAACACCGACATCGGTGCGATCAACTCCGCGGAGCAGCTCGCCCGGATCGGCGCGCTCGTCGAGACCGGCGAGGCCGAGGGCGCCGAACGCTGGTCCGCGCCGTGCGAACTGCCCTCCTCGGGTTACTGGTTCGCGCCGACCCTCTTCACCGGGGTCACCCAGGCGCACACCGTCGCCCGCGACGAGATCTTCGGCCCGGTGCTTTCGGTGCTGACCTTCCGCACGCCGGACGAAGCCGTCGCCAAGGCCAACAACACGCAGTACGGCCTCTCGGCGGGCATCTGGACGGAGAAGGGCTCCCGCATCCTCGCGGTGGCGAACAAGCTCCGCGCCGGTGTGGTGTGGGCCAACACGTTCAACAAGTTCGACCCGACCTCGCCGTTCGGCGGATACAAGGAGTCGGGCTTCGGCCGCGAGGGCGGCCGTCACGGTCTGGAGGCCTACCTCGATGTCTGACGGGCGACTGAGCGTCTTCAAGACCTACAAGCTGTACGTCGGGGGCAAGTTCCCCCGCTCCGAGAGCGGCCGGGTGTACGAGGTGAACGACTCGAAGGGCAGGTGGCTGGGACACGCCCCGCAGTCGTCCCGCAAGGACGCGCGTGACGCGGTCGTGGCCGCGCGCAAGGCGTTCGGCGGCTGGTCGGGCGCGACCGCGTACAACCGCGGGCAGATCCTCTACCGCGTCGCGGAGATGCTGGAGGGCCGCCGGGACCAGTTCGTCCGCGAGGTCGCGGACGCCGAGGGGCTGTCGAAGTCCAAGGCGGCGGCGGTCGTCGACGCGGCGGTCGACCGCTGGGTCTGGTACGCGGGCTGGACGGACAAGATCGGCCAGGTCGTGGGCGGGGTGAACCCGGTCGCGGGACCCTTCTTCAACCTGTCCACCCCGGAGCCGACGGGCGTGGTCGCGGTCCTGGCCCCGCAGGATTCGTCCTTCCTGGGTCTGGTCTCGGTGATCGCCCCGGTGATCGCCACGGGCAACACCGCGGTCGTCGTCGCGTCGGCGGACGCGCCGCTGCCCGCGCTCTCGTTCGGCGAGGTCCTGGCGACGTCGGACCTGCCGGGCGGTGTGGTGAACATCCTGTCGGGACGGGCGGCGGAGCTCGCGCCCACGCTGGCGTCCCACCAGGACGTCAACGCCATCGACCTCACGGGAGCCGACGCCGGTCTCGCGAAGGAGTCGGAGATCGCGGCGGCCGACAACCTGAAGCGCGTCCTCCGTCCACAGGCTGTGGACTGGTCGGCCGATCCGGGGACACATCGTCTGACGGCCTTCCTGGAGACCAAGACGGTCTGGCACCCGACGGGCGCACTGGGAGCCTCCGGCTCCTCCTACTGACCCCGGGCACGGGTGTGGGGCCGCCCCGCGCGGGCGGCCCCACACCCATGTGCGTACGACGGTCAGCCGGTGACCAGGCCCGTCACCTCTCCGACCACGGGCAGATCGCTGAGCGCGGCGCCGCTGGTCAGCGGATCGGTGACCAGCGCCGTGGTCACGGGCTTGAAATCGGCGACCTGGGTGCCCACCGCGTTGTCCAGCGGGTCCACGCCCGTCCCGGCCAGCGGGTCGATCTGCAGGTCGGTGACGGGCTTGACGGCCCCGGCGAGCCCGTAACCGAGCGCGCTGGTCAGCGCGGGCGCCGCCGCGTCCCCGACCGCCCCGAGCGTGCTGTCCGCGGTGTCCGCGCCGGTCGCGGGCGGGGCGGGCAGCGGCGCGGCCTGGGCCGCCGCCCCGCCGGCGCCGAGTGCCGCGCCCAGCGCGGTGAGGGTCAGACCGGCACGCAGCAGAGTGCGGTGCCGGGGCTTGGACAGTGCATGACGTGCCATGTTTTCCCACCTGATCGGGACGTGTCGGGTAATCATCCGTGCGCGCAGAGTAGTTGAGGTGTGATGCTCGATACCAACAGGACCTCCCGGGGATCCCCTACGCGGGTCAATGCCTCACACTTCTGTTCTGTGAGTTCCCAACCGATCCCCACGCGCGTCGTGCTGCTCGCCGGTCCGTCCGGCTCCGGCAAGTCCTCCCTCGCGGCCCGCAGCGGTCTCCCGGTGCTTCGCCTGGACGACTTCTACAAAGAGGGAAACGACCCGACACTGCCGCGGGTCACCGGCAGCACGGACATCGACTGGGATTCCGCCCTGTCCTGGGACGCGGACGGCGCCGTCGCGGCCGTGGCGGAGCTGTGCGCCACCGGGCGTACGTCCGTCCCCCTGTACGACATCGCCACGAGCGCGCGGACGGGCCAGGAGACGCTCGACATCGAGCGCACGCCCCTGTTCGTCGCCGAGGGCATCTTCGCGGCGGACATAGTGGAGCGCTGCCAGGAACTGGGCCTGCTCGCGGACGCTCTGTGCCTGCGCGGCCGGCCGGTGACGACGTTCCGCCGGCGGCTGCTGCGCGATCTGCGCGAGGGGCGGAAGTCGGTGCCGTTCCTGCTGCGCCGCGGCTGGCGGCTGATGAGGGCCGAGCGGGGCATCGTGGCCCGCCAGACGGCGCTCGGCGCGTACCCCTGCGGCAAGGACGAGGCGCTGGGCCGGCTCGCCTCAGCGGCGGCCGGGCGCTGCCGGACCCCGCGGAGCCGGGTGCCGAACTGAGCCGCCGGCCGTGACGCGCGGCCCCGGGCACGCGCGACGGGGGCGGACAGGACCCCCCGGCCTGTCCGCCCCCGCTGCGTGCTACCCCCGTACCGCCGCCTCCCCCGAGGCTGCGGCCTTTTTCCCCCGTGTCCCCCGTGTCCCCCGTTTCCCGTCCCCCCGGGCCCCGTTCCCCCCGCAGACCTCAGGCCACCAGCTCGCCGAAGGACTCCTCCTCGTCACGTCCGAAGCTGAGGACCTCGTCCTCGCGCAGCCGGCGGAGCGACCGCCAGATGCTCGACTTCACCGTGCCGACACTGATGTCGAGGATGGACGCGATCTCCGGGTCCGTGCGGCCCTCGTAGTAGCGGAGGACCAGCATGGTGCGCTGGAGTTCGGGCAGCCGCGCGAGCGCCTGCCAGAGCACCGCCCGCAGTTCCGTGCCCCGCATCGCGTCCGTGTCGCCGACCGTCTCCGGCAGCTCCTCGGTCGGGTACTCGTTGAGCTTGCGCCTGCGCCAGGCGCTGATGTGCAGGTTGGTCATGGTGCGGCGGAGGTATCCGCCGACCGCCGCCTTGTCGCTGATCCTGTCCCAGGCCCGGTACGTCGAGAAGAGGGCGCTCTGCAGCAGGTCCTCGGCCTCGTACCGGTCGCCGGTCAGGTGGTAGGCGGTCGCGTACAGGGAGGCACGGCGCTCCTGGACGTAGGCGGTGAACGCGGCTTCGGCGTCCTCCGTCCGGTCCGGGAGCGACCGGTCCCCCGAGCCCTCCCCGTACGCGCTTCCCCCGTTTTCCCCCGTGGGCACGTCAACCATCGTCAGGTACGACGAGTGCTGACGCCCGGCGCCACGTGCACGCCCCCGTCCTGCGGCACCGGACTTCTCCGGGCTCCTCCCGACGTCGTGAAGGCGCGTGACAACTGCGCTTGAGGTGCTGCTGTGCAGTGCGTTCATCATCTGGCGCCCCCCATCGGTGGAGTCCGTTCGTTCCGTGTGCCACTGAGCTTGCCGGGGCGATTTCATGGCGCTGTCCCCCGACTGTCACAGGGCTGTCACAGGGCATGTCGGCCGATCAACTCGGGGGGATTGTCGAAACGTGGCACCACCATGGGCCAGAATGGCCCACGTGCCTTTCCTGTTGCTGATCGAGGACGACGACGCCATCCGCACAGCCCTCGAACTCTCGCTGTCACGCCAGGGCCACCGTGTGGCCACCGCGGCGACGGGAGAGGACGGCCTGGAGCTGCTCCGGGAGCAGCGGCCGGACCTGGTCGTGCTGGACGTGATGCTGCCCGGGATCGACGGTTTCGAGGTCTGCCGGCGGATCCGGCGCACCGACCAACTGCCGATCATTCTGCTGACCGCGCGCAGCGACGACATCGACGTCGTGGTGGGACTGGAGTCCGGCGCGGACGACTACGTGGTGAAACCCGTACAGGGCCGGGTGCTCGACGCCCGTATCCGCGCGGTCCTGCGCCGCGGGGAGAGGGAGTCCACCGACTCGGCGACGTTCGGGAGTGTCGTCATCGACCGCTCGGCGATGACCGTCACCAAGAACGGGGAGGACCTGCAGCTCACGCCGACCGAGCTGCGGCTCCTGCTCGAACTGAGCCGCCGCCCCGGACAGGCCCTGTCCCGGCAGCAGTTGCTGCGTCTCGTGTGGGAGCACGACTACCTCGGTGACTCCCGGCTGGTGGACGCCTGTGTGCAGCGGCTGCGGGCGAAGGTCGAGGACGTGCCGTCCTCGCCGACCCTGATCCGTACCGTGCGCGGTGTGGGCTACCGGCTGGATTCGCCTCAGTGAGCGATTCCGCGAAACGCTCCATACTCGCGGGTCTTCGCTGGACCAGCCTGCGGTTGCGCCTTCTGATCGTGTTCGCGCTGGTGGCCCTGACGGCGGCGGTGTCCGCGTCGGGCATCGCGTACTGGCTCAACCGCGAGGCGGTCCTGACGCGTACGCAGGACACGGCGCTCGGCGACTTCCGCCGTCAGATGCAGAACCGGGCCGCGTCGCTGCCGCTGGAGCCCACCGCGGACGATCTGCGGGACGCGGCCGAGCAGATGGCGCACAGCGGCCCGGGCTACCACGTGCTGCTGATCGGCACCCACGACGGCAAGCCCGTCACCGGTTCGTCCGACCTGGACTCGTTCACCAAGGCCGACGTGCCCGCCTCGCTGCAGAAGCAGGTGAACAAGAAGCAACCGCTGACGTCGGCCAACACCTACGAGTACCACCTGTTCTGGCAGCGTACGACGCTGGGCAACACGCCTTATCTGGTGGCGGGTACGAAGATCATCGGCGGTGGTCCTGCCGGGTACATGCTGAAGTCGCTCGACCAGGAGCGGGAGGACCTCAGTTCGCTGGCGTGGTCCCTGGGGATCGCGACGGCGCTGGCCCTGGTGGGCTCGGCGCTGCTGGCCCAGGCCGCGGCGACGACCGTGCTGCGGCCGGTGCAACGGCTCGGTGACGCGGCGCGCAAGCTCGGCGAGGGCAAGCTCGACACCCGTCTCGTGGTCTCCGGCACCGATGAACTCGCCGACCTCTCCCATACGTTCAACAAGGCCGCGAGCTCCCTGGAGAAGAAGGTCGCCGACATGAGCGCGCGGGAGGAGTCGAGCCGCCGCTTCGTGGCCGACATGTCCCACGAGCTGCGCACCCCGCTGACCGCGATCACGGCGGTCGCCGAGGTGCTGGAGGACGAGGCGGACAGCCTGGACCCGATGATCGCTCCGGCCGTGCACCTGGTGGTGAGCGAGACCCGCCGGCTGAACGACCTGGTCGAGAACCTCATGGAGGTCACCCGTTTCGACGCCGGCACCGCACGGCTCGTCCTGGACACGGTCGACGTCGCGGACCAGGTGACCGCCTGCATCGACGCCCGGGCCTGGCTGGACGCGGTCGATCTCGACGCGGAGCGCGGCATCATGGTGCGGCTGGATCCGCGCCGGCTCGACGTGATCCTGGCGAATCTGATCGGCAACGCCCTCAAGCACGGCGGTTCGCCGGTACGGGTCTCCGTACGGACCGACGAGGACGAGCTGGTCATCGAGGTGCGCGACCACGGGCCGGGCATCCCCGAGGAAGTCCTGCCCCATGTGTTCGACCGCTTCTACAAGGCGAGTGCCTCACGCCCCCGCTCCGAGGGCAGCGGTCTCGGCCTGTCCATCGCGGTGGAGAACGCCCACATCCACGGTGGCGACATCACCGCATCGAATCTTCCGGACGGCGAGGGCGCGGTGTTCGTGCTGCGGCTCCCGCGGGACGCGGAGCGGCTGACCGGTGCTCCTGGGTCGGACGACCCGGACGGCGACGAGAAGGGCGGCGCGGCGTGATGCGCGGCGAGCGGACGTACGGCGCACCGCGCGGGGGTCGTACGGTGCGGGGGCGTCGCGGGGCCGTTGCCGCGCTGGCCGCCGTGGTGGCGGGTGCGGCGCTGGCCACGGGCTGCGGCATCCGCAGCACGTCGGTCCCGGTGGACGCCGGGGCGGCACCCTCCCGGATGCCGTGCCGGACCGCGTCGGAGGCGGCGGCGACCGCACCGCCGCCGGAGAGCGTCTCCGTGCGGATCTACCTGGTCTGCGCCTCCCAGCTGGTGACGGTGGAGCGCACGGTCGAGATCGACGAGTCGCGGTCCGACCCCCTCCTGGTCGCACAGGCGCTCCTGGGCGAGTTGCAGGGGGAGCCGGACTCCGACGAGCGGCGCGCCGGTTTCTCCACCGACGTTCCGGCGGGGCTGCGGGTCTCCGCCGCACGCAAGGGGGACCCGGCCGGGACACTGCGGCTCAGCGAGCAGCCGGACGACCTGCCGGCCGAGGCGCTCGCGCAGGTCGTGTGCTCCTACGCGGACAACGAGTCCCTCGGATCCGGGGGGTCGGTCATGCTCGGCGGACCGGGGAAGTACACGCCGCGGGGCTATCTCTGCACGTCGGAGACGAAGAGCCGGCCGGGCGAGGTACCCACCCTGGGGGCGCTCGAGCTGTCCTGACGTCCTCCCGGACGCCCGCGGGAGCCGCCTCCCGCCCCGGGCCCCGGGGTGTCCGTGCCGCTCGTCACAGACCCTTCCCGGAAACGGGCGGAACCGATCCTGCCGGTCGTGGCGTCTTGGTGGACGTGCGTCACAGTTCGGACGGCCCGGCCGTCATCCGCTTCCGCGCGGCGGGGGTATTCCTCCTCCTCGCACATCTTCTGTTCGTCAGCTGGCTGACGCTGCGCCCGCTGGACGTGCCCTGGATGACGGCCGCGAACCTCCAGCCGCTCGCCGGGATCAGGGCGGACCTGGCTCTCGGTCCTGCCGAGGCGGCACGGCGCATCGGTGAGGCCCTGCTGCTCCTGGCACCGCTGGGGGTACTGCTGCCGATGGCCGGCGGCAGACTACTGGTCTCCCCCTGGGCCTCGCTGGCCCGTACGGTCGCCGCCGGCGCGCTGATCTCGATGGCCATCGAGCTGGCGCAGACGGCGGTGCCGGGTCAGGTCGTGGACGTCGACTCGCTGCTGCTGAACACCGCCGGCGTGGCGGTGGCCCATCTGCTGGTCGTCCCGCTGTCGCGTTCCCGGCTGAGGCGGGGCAACCGGGCGGGGGCCGGGGACCTGTCCCGGATCGGGATCCGGTCGGTCCTGGCCGAGAGCCCTCAGGGGTCCACCCCGACGATTACCAGGGTCGGCATCGCCCCGTAGAGCGATGCTTTGCACCCCTTCGCGCGGCACTGTGGAGATACGGGAGCACGACGGAGCTGCTCCCCGGAACGGTTCGCGAAGGAGCTCACCATGGCCGCACTTGCCCGCCCCCGTGACGGACGCATGCTCGGTGGAGTGTGCGCGGCGCTGGCACGGCGCTTCGGCACCTCCGCAGGGACGATGCGTGTCATCTTCCTGGTGTCGTGTCTGCTTCCCGGCCCCCAGTTCGTGCTCTACCTGGCGCTGTGGCTACTGCTGCCGTCCGAGAAGACCACGGCCGCGACGGCCTGGTGACCGTCGGGACCACGGGGAAAGCATGTGGGGCGCGCACCCGGTCCGGGTGCGCGCCCCACATGCGTGGTGCGGTGGTCAGCCGCCGATCGGCAGGACACCGCTCAGACCGCCGGCGGGCAGGCCGCCGAGCAGGTTCGTGCCGGGCGCCGAGAGGCCGCTGCCGCCGCGCTGCTGCTGCTGGTCGAGCAGGCCACCGGCCGCCTTCTGCACCGCGGGCAGCGCGTCGGTGACGGAGTCGAGCGCGACATTGGCGGGCAGGGCGCCGGCCAGGGAGTCGACGGGCACGGCTACGGCAGAGGCGCTGCCCGCGCCGGCGGCGGCGAAAGCGGCGCCGAGTGCTGCGACACCGAGGGTCCTGACAGCAGACTGCTTCATGTGAGATTCATCCTTGGGGAAGGGGATGTGAGCGGCTCTGCAACGTAGCCATCGGCGCATCCCTCCCGCAAACATGCCGGGACACGGAAAACGGCAGGGACGAAGCGTTCCCGGCCGTTTCCCCTGTGAAGTCCTCAGCCCGCGAAGGAGGAGGATCCGCTGGTCACAGCGGTCTGCCGGAAGAGCCACTCTGATTTCAGCTCCGCATATCCGGGCTTCACGACGTCGTTGATCATCGCCAGACGTTCATCGAAAGGAATGAACGCTGATTTCATCGCATTGACTGTGAACCACTGCATGTCGTCGAGCGTGTATCCGAATGTCTCGGTCAGCCGCTCGAATTCCCCGCTCATGCTCGTCCCGCTCATCAGCCGGTTGTCCGTGTTGACGGTGGCGCGGAAATGCAGCTTCCGCAGCAGCCCGATGGGGTGCTCGGCGTACGAGGCCGCCGCACCGGTCTGGAGGTTGGAGGTCGGACAGAGCTCCAGCGGGATCCGCTTGTCACGCACGTACGAGGCGAGACGGCCCAGCGTCACGGTGCCGTCGTCGGCGATCTCGATGTCGTCGATGATGCGGACACCGTGGCCGAGCCGGTCGGCGCCGCACCACTGCAGGGCCTGCCAGATCGACGGCAGGCCGAAGGCCTCGCCCGCGTGGATGGTGAAGTGGTTGTTCTCGCGCTTGAGGTACTCGAAGGCGTCCAGATGCCGGGTGGGAGGGTATCCCGCCTCGGCGCCCGCGATGTCGAAGCCCACCACGCCCAGGTCGCGGTAGCGGTTGGCGAGTTCGGCGATCTCCAGCGCGCGGGCGGCGTGCCGCATGGCGGTGAGGAGGGCGCCGACGCGGATGCGGTGGCCGTTCGCGCGGGCACGGCGCTCGCCCTCGCGGAAACCCTCGTTGACCGCCTCGACCACCTCTTCGAGGGACAGGCCGGCGGTGAGGTGCTGCTCGGGTGCGTAGCGCACCTCCGCGTAGACGACGCCGTCCTCGGCGAGGTCCTCGGCGCACTCCGCCGCCACACGGAACAGCGCGTCCCGGGTCTGCATGACCGCGCAGGTGTGGGCGAACGTCTCCAGGTAGCGCTCCAGCGAGCCGGAGTCGGCCGCGTCGCGGAACCAGGCGCCGAGCTTGTCGGGCTCGGTCTCGGGCAAGGCGTCGTAGCGTTGCGCGAGTGCCAGTTCGACGATCGTTCCGGGGCGCAGCCCGCCGTCGAGATGGTCGTGGAGCAGCACCTTGGGCGCGCGGCGGATCTGGTCGGGACCGGGGACATTCAGGGTCTGGCTCGTCATTCGGGCACTCTAGCGCCTACGCGCGTAGAGCGCCGGGTGCCGATGCGTAACAGTGACCGCGAAGCCAGGTGGAATACACCTGCCCTTCTGACACTGTTCTGTCATGGCACAGCGCGTACTTCCCCTGTCTGCCGCCAGGCTGGGACGGGCCGTCCTCACGGCCGGAGCAGCACCCGAGGTCAGCGGCGTGGTCCTGCTGCTCCCGGACGGCGAGACCGATTCCAGACGCCGCCCCTCCACACTCTCGTACGCGGCGCAGCTGCCGTTCGCCCGGTCCCTGGCACGCGCCGGGCAGGAGGACGGGCTCGCGGTGCACGTCGTGCGCTACCGCACCAGGGGCTGGAACGCCGACGCGGATCCGGCGGCCGACGCCCACTGGGCGGCCGACGAGGTCGTGCGGCGCTACGGGGACGTCCCGGTGTGCCTCGCCGGGCACGGCATGGGCGGCCGGGCGGCCCTGCGCGGTGCCGGGCACACCGCCGTCAACTCCGTACTGTCGATGGCTCCCTGGCTCCCGGACGGGACTGAGCCCGAGCCCGAACCCGTGAAGCATCTGGCCGGGCGGCAGGTACTGATCGTGCACGGCACGAACGACGCGCGGACGAATCCCGAGCTCTCCTACCGGCTGGCCGAGCGGGCCAAGAAGGCCAACCGGGACACCTGCCGCTTCGAGGTCCACTCGGACGGGCACGCGCTGCGCCAGCACCGGTCCGAGGTGGTGGCGCTGGCCGCGGACTTCGTACGGGGTTCGCTGTTCGCCCGGCCGTACTCCCGCCCGGTCGCCGACGCGTTCGCGGCACCGCCGCCGCTGGGGCTGCGGATGCCGCTCGCCGCGGGGTTCGGGCGGTCGCTGAGGCACTGAGGCCCACCGATCCGGATCACCGGATCAGTCGGGCAGCAGACTGCCCCGGCGCGACAGCAGGAAGCGTTTGAAGGCTGCCACCGGCGGGGTGTCGGGGTGGCCGTCGAGCCAGGCGACCCCGATCTCGCGGGCCGCGCGCGGCGCGGTCACCGTCAGCTCGACCACGCCCGGCCGGGCGACGGCGGGCGGTGGCAGCAACGCCACCCCGAGCCCGGCCGCGACCAGGCCGCGCAGCGTCTCCGCCTCCTCCCCCTCGAACGCGATCCGGGGGGTGAAACCGGCCTCGGCGCACAGGTCGTCGGTGATCCGGCGCAGCCCGTAACCCGGTTCGAGGGTGACGAACGTTTCGTCGGCGGCCTCGGCGAGACGGATGCGTCGACGGCCCGCCAGCCGGTGGTCGTCAGGGACGACCAGGCGCAGCCGCTGCTCGTCCAGGCGCATGGCGACGAGGTCCGGGGCGTCGGGGACGGGCGAGGTGAGGCAGAGGTCGAGGCCGCCCGCCCGCAGGCGGTCGATCATGGCCTCACCGTAGTTCTGGACGAGCTGGAAGCGGACCTTGGGGTGGTCGGCACGGAAGGCACGGATCAGGGCGGGCACGGTCTCGGATCCCATGGTGTGCAGGAAGCCGAAGGCGACCTTGCCCGCCGTGGGGTCGGCGTCGGCGCGTACCGAGTCCGCCGCCTTCTCCACCTCCGCCAGGGCGCGTTCGGCCGAACCGAGGAAGGTGCGGCCGGCGGGGGTGAGCGAGACGGTGCGCCCGCGGCGGGCGAACAGGGCGACCCCCAGGTCCTGTTCGAGTCTCACCATGGCGCGCGACAGCGTCGACTGCGGGACTCCGAGCTCGTGGGCGGCGCGGGTGACGTGCTCGTGGCGGGCCACCGCCTCGAAGTAAGCGAGACGTGGCGCGAGCACGGCCCGGATGTCTTCTTCGTAACCGCTCGGTGACAGCCGTGGCTGTGAGCTGTGCTGATGCGCCATGGGAACGATTATGACGGTTTCATGCATTGGACGCATGAAACCGCGCGGTCTACGTTCGCCGTATGCCTCCTGCCAGTACCGGGGCGTCCACCGTCATGCTGGACGCCGCCGTTTCGCCGTCTCCCGCCGCCACCTCCCCCACCGTCCCGGACCGCCTCACGCCCGGCGGCCCCGGCTACCGCCGGATGAGCTTCGCGCTCTTCGCGGCGGGGATCGCGACCTTCGCCCTCCTGTACTCCACCCAGGCCCTGCTGCCCGCCGTGTCCGCGTCCTTCGGCGCGACGGCCGGCCAGGCGAGCTGGACGGTCTCGGCGGCGACCGGCGCGCTGGCCCTCTGCGTCCTGCCGCTGAGCGCCCTCTCCGAGCGCTTCGGGCGACGCCAGATGATGACGGCCTCCCTGGCGGTCGCCGTGGTGATCGGGCTGCTCGTCCCCTTCGCCCCGTCGATCGGATGGCTGATCGCGCTGCGCGCGGTCCAGGGTGCGGCACTGGCCGGTCTGCCCGCCTCCGCGATGGCCTACCTGGCCGAGGAGGTCCGGCCCAAGGCGCTGGTCGCCGCGATCGGACTCTTCGTGGCGGGCAACAGCATCGGCGGCATGAGCGGTCGCATCCTCGCCGGGTGGGTCGCCCAGCTGTGGGGATGGCGGGTGGCGCTCGGCGCGATCGGGCTGCTCGCCGTGGCCTGCGCGGTGGTCTTCCACCTCATGATCCCCAAGGCCAGGCACTTCAGCCCCTCCTCGCTCAACCCGAAGGCACTGGCGAAGACCGTCACCGGTCACCTGTCCGACCCTCTGCTGCGCCGGCTGTACGCCATCGGCGCCCTGTTCATGACCGTGTTCGGCGCGGTGTACACCGTGATCGGCTACCGGCTCGTCGACGAACCCTTCGGCCTCCCGCAGGGCATCGTCGGCTCGATCTTCCTGGTCTACCTCGTCGGCACGGTCTCCTCCGCCGCCGCGGGCCGGCTGGTCGCCCGGCTGGGCCGCCGGGGCGCGCTCTACCTCGCGGTCTCCACGACGGCGGCGGGCCTGCTGCTCTCCCTGGCCGACCAGCTGGCCGCGATCCTGGCGGGCCTCGTCCTCATCACGGCGGGCTTCTTCGCCGGGCACGCGGTCGCCTCGTCCTCGGTGAGCCGCACGGCGACGTCCGGGCGCGCGCAGGCGTCGGCGCTGTACCAGTCCGCGTACTACCTGGGCTCCAGCGCGGGCGGCACGCTCGGTGCCGTCGCCTTCCACGCCGGCGGCTGGGCCGGCACGGTCGCCCTGGGCGTGATCGCGGTCCTCGGCGTCCTGTCGATCACCCTGTTCGGCAGCAGGGCGGCCCGGACGGAGCGGCTCCGCGCCGCGTCCCCCGCACCGGTGCACAACTGAGACCTTCCCGGCACAACCGCGGCTCCCCGACGCGCGTCCAACAAGCGGAGACCAACCGCTGGGCGAACGCGAAGGGGAGCAGGCGTACATGAGAATCATGGGGAACATATCCGGCGTACGGGTACGGCGCGGTGCCGTTCTGTCCGTCGCCGGCCTGGTGGCCGCACCGGCCCTGGTCCTGGGCACCGGGACGGCCGCCCAGGCGGCGTCCTGCACGGCCGCGAAGGGGCCGTACCAGAAGCAGGTGGAGAAGTGGCTCAAGCGGACGGCCGACGGTAGGCAGTCGGCGGCCGACTGCAAGGCGATCCGCTCGTTCCAGGTGGCGAAGGGCATCACCCCGGCCGCCGGGTACGCGGGGCCGGTCACCTGGCGCACGATGAAGACCATCACCGCCCAGAAGGCCGCGGGCAAGAACCCCAACGCCGCGAAGAAGTGCCCCACGAACAAGGGGCGCATCGCCTGCGTGGACCTGACCAGGCAGCTGAGCTGGATCCAGGACGGGTCCAAGCTGAAGTTCGGCCCGGTGCCGGTGCGCACGGGCCGCAACGGCGACGAGACGCGGACCGGCGCCAGGAAGATCTACTGGCGCAACATCAACCACTGGTCGACGCTCTACGACGTCAGCATGCCGTACGCCCAGTTCTTCGACGGCGGGCAGGCGTTCCACTCGGTCACCAAGTCCATGTACAACAACCCGGGATCGGCGGGCTGCGTCAACATGCGCCCGGGGGACGCGAAGGCGTACTGGAACCTGCTGAAGAACGGCGACGACGTCCACGTCTACGGGCGCAAGCCCGGCACCTGAGCCGCGGTTTCCCGCTTCCCGCCCCGTTGTCGGTGCCCTGCGGTAGCTTCCACAGTGCTGAGTGAGCGGTGTCACAGCACAACAAGGGTGGAGCGATGAGTGATCTGACAGCGACGACGGACGTCGACAGCCGTCTCGAAGGACACCGGGTCGAGCTGACCGGCTACTGCTACCGGATGCTCGGCTCGGCCTTCGAGGCGGAGGACGCGGTCCAGGACACGCTGGTCCGCGCCTGGCGCAACTTCGACAAGTTCGAGGGCCGTTCCTCCCTGCGCTCCTGGCTGTACCGCATCGCGACGAACGTCTGCCTGGACATGCTGAACGCCGGCAACAAGCGGGCCCGGCCGGTGGATCTGACCGGCCCGACACCGCTGGCCCAGGCCGCGCTGAACCCTCTCCCGGAGAACACCTGGCTGGAGCCGATGCCGGACGGCCGCATCCTGCCCTCGGTGGCCGACCCGGCGGAGGCGGCCGTGGCCCGCGAGTCGGTGCGCCTCGCGTTCGTCGCCGCCCTCCAGCACCTGCCGCCCAAGCAGCGGGCGGTGCTGATCCTGCGCGAGGTCCTGGCGTGGAAGGCGAGCGAGGTCGCCGAGCTGCTCGACACCTCGGTCGCCTCGGTCAACAGCGCGCTCCAGCGCGCCCGGGCGACACTGTCGGACACGGAGGGCACGGCTCCCGACACCTCGAACCCGCTGGACGACGAGCAGCGCAAGCTGCTGGACCGCTATGTGGCGGCGTTCGAGGGGTACGACATGGCGGCGCTGACGGCGCTGCTCCGCGAGGACGCCGTGATGACCATGCCGCCGTTCGACCTCTGGCTCCAGGGGCCCGACGACATCACCGGCTTCATGCTCAGCATCGGCGCGAGCTGCGCGGGTTCCCGGCTGGTGGCCACGGAGGCCAACGGGACCCCGGCCTTCGCGCACTACAAGCCGAATCCGGACGGGCCGGGCTTCGTGCCGTGGGCGGTGCAGGTCATCGACATCTCGGACGGCGCCATCACCGGGATGCACTGCTTCCTGGACACCCCACGCTGGTTCCCGCTGTTCGGGCTGCCGGACCACCTGGAGGCCGACACCGCGTGAGTGTGAGACGTCCTGTGGTGGTCGGCTGGGCCCTTCTCGTGGCGGGCAGCTGGGCCGCCACACTGTGGCTGGGCGAGCCGGTCGCCACGGCGGGGCCGGGCCCCGCCCCGGCAGCCCGGGTTTCGGATGACGACAATCCTGAGCCCGGGCCGCAGCCGGAGGGCTCGTGCCCGACGCCGGAGGCGACGGCATCGCGTCCGGCGAACACCGATCCGTCGCTGCTCGCGAAGGTGCCGGGTGAGTACAGGGACGGGTACGCGACGCACGTCGACTGTTACTACGCCGTGGTCCGCTGACCGCCCGTCACTCCTGGGCCGACACGTTGCCCACCACGTCCGTCAGGCCCACGAGGTCGAGCAGTGCCGTGAGTTCGGCGGGGGCGTGGCGCAGGCGCAGTCGGACGCCCCCGGCTCTGCGCGCGACGAGCCCCAGCCGGGCTATCGCCTCGACCAGGACGAGATCGGAGTGCGTCACCCCGCCCACGTCGCAGTCGATCGCCGCGAGGCCGGGGGCGCCGGCCAGCAGCGCCTCGAGCTCGGCGCAGAGGCCCGGCACCTCGGCGCGGGTGACCCGGCCGGTGACGACGAGGGCGTTCGGAGTGATGGCGTCCACACCAGGGAGACCGGTGAGAGGCCCGGAACTCATCGGCCGGACGGGCGCGTCTCTCAACCGGCCGGGAACATCCCGGTGTCCAGGTCCAGCTTGAACGGCTTGGGCAGTGTCAGCGTCTCGCCGTACTCGACCGCCTCCAGCAGCCGGTAGGTGCCGTCGCTCGGTTCCCCGTACAGGGTCGCGGTCGGGCGGCCGGAGTGCCACGGGTCGAGCAGGAGGAACAGCTCGATGCCGGCCTTCGCGTACCCGTGCGCCTTGCCGATGCGGTCGTGGTTGGCGTTGGCCGGTGAGGTGATCTCCACGACGAGGCGGACCTCTTCCGCCGGTACGCGGTTGCCGGGCCCTGACGCGACCGCGCGCGGCAGGACGACGAGATCGGGGATGTACACAGCCCGGCCCGTCCGGGCACGGAGACGCCGAGCGTCTGATAGATCTCCCAGTCCTCCGGGATGACCCTGATCCGGCCCGACCCAAGTGAGAGGCCCGAGTCCAGCATGCCGAACGGGACCGGTGGTGGTCCACCGGTCCCGTTCACCCGAAAGGGAAAGCCGCAGGTCAGGCGATACGTTCCCGCACCACCGGCGTGGCGGTGAAGGGGGTGCCGGCCGGGGCGATGTCGTACGAGCCGGGCAGCGCGTTCAGGGCGTACTCGAACTTCTCCGGGGTGTCCGTGTGCAGGGTCATCAGCGGCTGGCCCTCGGCCACCGTGTCGCCCGGCTTGGCGTGGAGTTCGACGCCCGCGCCCGCCTGCACGAGGTCCTCCTTGCGTGCGCGGCCGGCACCGAGGCGCCAGGCGGCGACACCGACGTCGTAGGCGTCCAGACGCGTCAGCACGCCCGAGGACGGGGCGCTGATCACGTGCTGCTCGCGGGCGACGGGGAGTTCGGCGTCCGGGTCGCCGCCCTGGGCGGAGATCATCCGGCGCCAGACGTCCATCGCGGAGCCGTCGGCCAGGGCCTTCTCCGGGTCGGCGTCCTTGAGCCCGGCCGCGTCGAGCATCTCGCGGGCGAGCGCCAGGGTCAGGTCGACGACGTCCTTGGGGCCGCCACCGGCGAGGACCTCGACGGACTCGCGGACCTCCAGGGCGTTGCCCGCGGTCAGGCCCAGCGGGGTCGCCATGTCGGTGAGCAGGGCAACCGTGCGGACACCGCTGTCGGTGCCCAGCGCGACCATGGTGGAAGCCAGTTCGCGGGCGTCCTCGATGGTCTTCATGAAGGCGCCGGAGCCGACCTTCACGTCGAGGACGAGCGCGCCGGTGCCCTCGGCGATCTTCTTGGACATGATCGAGCTCGCGATGAGCGGGATCGCCTCGACGGTGCCGGTGACGTCGCGCAGCGCGTACAGCTTCTTGTCGGCGGGGGCGAGGCCGTCGCCCGCCGCGCAGATCACGGCGCCGGTGGTGTCGAGGACGTCGAGCATCTCGGCGTTGGAGATGTGGGCGCGCCAGCCGGGGATGGACTCCAGCTTGTCGAGGGTGCCACCGGTGTGGCCGAGGCCCCGACCGCTCAGCTGCGGCACCGCGGCACCGCAGGCGGCGACCAGCGGGGCGAGCGGCAGGGTGATCTTGTCGCCGACGCCGCCGGTGGAGTGCTTGTCGGTGGTGGGGCGGGAGAGCGCCCCGAAGTCCATCCGCTCGCCGGAGGCGATCATCGCGGCGGTCCAGCGGGCGATCTCGGTGCGGTTCATCCCGTTGAGCAGGATCGCCATGGCCAGCGCGGACATCTGCTCGTCGGCGACCTCGCCGCGCGTGTACGCGTCGATGACCCAGTCGATCTGCTCGGGGCTGAGCTCGCCCCGGTCCCGCTTGGTGCGGATGACGGAGATGGCGTCCATGGGAGGGGAGTCCTTCCGGCCGGAGGGGTAGGCGAGAGTCCCGTCGACTCTACGCGCATAGAGAGAAAACGTTCCGCCACCCCGTTCCCCGGGCCGGGCGGGCCGGTCCGGGGAACGGGGTGGCGGTGGGGGGAACTACCCCAGGTTCTGCGGCCCGAAGGCCTGCGGCAGCATCTCGTCGAGCGTGCGAAGGCCGTCGGGGGTCTCCAGCACGAGCCCGGGCCCGCCGAACTCGTACAGCAGCTGACGGCACCGCCCGCACGGCACCAGCACCGCGCCGGCGCCGTCCACGCAGGTGAAGTGGGTCAGCCGGCCCCCGCCCGTGGCGGCCAGCTGCGAGACCAGCCCGCACTCGGCGCACAGGCCGATGCCGTACGAGGCGTTCTCGACGTTGCATCCGGTGATCATGCGGCCGTCGTCGACGAGGGCCGCCACGCCGACCGGGTAGCCCGAGTACGGGGCGTACGCCCGGGACATCGCGTCCCGGGCGGCCTCGCGCAGCTTCTCCCAGTCGACGGGTGCGGGCGCCGTCACTTGCCCTCACCCTTGCGGTACGGCACGCCGTCCGCCTTCGGCATGCGCAGGCGCTGCGCGGAGAGCGCGAGGACGAGCAGCGTGGTGACGTACGGCGCGGCGTCGACGAACTGGCTCGGCACCTGGTCCGTCAGGCCGTACCAGGTGAACAGCAGGGCGGAGACGACCGCCGAGATCAGCGCGGTCAGGTACCTCTTCCGGTAGAGCTGCCAGAACACGACGATCACGAGCAGGATCGCCAGCAGCAGCAGCATGGCGTGGACGTTCTCGGCGCCGCCGCGCAGCTTGAGGCTGTCGGTGAAGCCGAAGAGCCCGGCGCCCAGGGCCATGCCGCCCGGCATCCAGTTGCCGAAGATCATCGCGGCGAGACCGATGTAGCCGCGCCCGCCGGTCTGGCCCTCCTGGTAGATGCTGGTGGCGACGATGGCCAGGAAGGCACCGCCGAGTCCGGCCAGACCACCCGAGATCGTCACGGCGATGTACTTGTACTTGTAGACGTTGACGCCGAGGGTCTCGGCAGCCACCGGGCTCTCACCGCAGGAGCGGAGCCGCAGACCGAAGGCGGTGCGCCACAGGACGAACCACGTGGCGGGAATGAGGAGCAGGGCGACGACGGTCAGCAGCGAGAGCCCGGTGACCAGGCCGCCGATGATGCCGGCGAGGTCGGACACGAAGAACCAGTGGTGCTGTTGCAGGTCCTGCATCCAGTCCGACAACCCTGGAACGGTGATCTTGTCGATCTCCTCGAGCCGCGGCGACTGCTTGGAGGAGCCACCGGGCTCGTCGGCGAAGGTGAAGTTCGACAGGTAGCGGGTGACGCCCACGGCGAGGATGTTGATGGCCACACCGGAGACGATGTGGTTCACGCCGAAGGTGACCGTGATGACCGCGTGCAGCAGACCGCCGAGCGCACCGCCGATGATGCCGAACAGGACTCCCACCCAGGGGCCCCACTGGAATCCGGCCCAGGCACCGAACCAGGTGCCGAGGATCATCATGCCCTCGAGGCCGATGTTGACGACGCCCGCCCGCTCGGCCCACAGTCCGCCGAGGCCGGCCAGACCGATCGGCACGGCCAGCTCCAGGGCACCGCTGACCTGACCCACGGAGGTCACGTCGTCGGCACCGCTGATCAGACGGACGAGCGAGACGAGGGCCAGCGCACCCGCGATGATCAGCAGCACGACGGGCAGCGAGAGCCTGCGTCGGCCGCCGCCCTTCTTGGGGGCGACGCGTGCGGCGGAGACTTCGGTGCTCACAGGGCCGCCTCCTTCTCGGTGGTGAGGGCGTGGCCGGCGGCGAGTTCCTCGCCGACCTTCTGCTGCTGGCGGCGGGTCCCGTAGCGCCGGACGAGTTCGTAGCTGACGACGACCGAGATCACGATCAGGCCCTGCATGATCGTGGCGATCTCCTTCTCGAAACCGAACTGGTCGAGCGGGGAGGACGCCTTGTCCAGGAACGCGATCAGCAGCGCGCTGAGGGCGATCCCCACCGGGTGGTTGCGGCCGAGCAGCGCGATGGTGATGCCGGTGAAGCCGAGGCCCACGGGGAAGTCGAGGCTGTAGGTGTGCGTGTCGCCCAGCAGCGTCGGCATGCCGACCAGACCGGCGATGGCGCCCGAGATCAGCATCGAGGTCAGGATCATCTTCTTGGCGTCCACGCCGGAGGCCTGGGCGGCGCTCTCGCTGGCGCCCGTGGCACGCAGGTCGAAGCCGAACCGGGTGCGGTTCAGGACGAGCCAGTAGACGAGTCCGCAGCCTGCGGCGACGAAGGTGAATCCGTAGATCTCACCGGCGTCGGGGCTCAGAGGGAGGCCCGGGAACCAGCCGGCCTCCGGGATCTCGCCGGTCGTGAGGTTGTTGGAGCCGGCCGCCTGGTCGCCGAAGTTCTTCGGCAGGATCAGCCAGGCGATCAGCGAGGTCGAGATGGAGTTGAGCATGATCGTCGCGACGACCTCGCTCACCCCGCGGGTCGTCTTGAGGATGCCCGCGATGCCGGCCCAGAACGCGCCGACCAGCATGGCCACGATCACGATCAGGGCGATCTGGAGGGGGCCGGGGAGGCTGACGCTGGCTCCGACCAGGGCTGCCACCATCGCCGCGAGCCGGTACTGCCCGTCGACGCCGATGTTGAAGAGGTTCATCCTGAAGCCGACCGCGACCGCGAGAGCGGCGAGGTAGTACGTGCCGGCCTGGTTGATGATCAGGACCTGTACGTCGCTGTACGACACCTGCTCGAAGAGGAGGCGGTACAGCTCGAACGGGTCGCGGTTCGAGATGAGCAGCACCAGGGTGCTGAGGGCGAACGCGACGACCAGGGCGAGCGCCGGGCCGGCGAAGCCCAGGATCAGCCGGTCCTTGTCGAACTTCTTCATCAGGCCTCGTCCTCCGGTGCTGCTTCGAGGTGACCGGCGGCGGCGCCGGTCATGGCCGAGCCCAGTTCCTCGGGTGTGATGGTGGCGGGGTCGGCGTCCGCGACCAGCTGTCCGCGGTACATGACGCGCAGGGTGTCGGAGAGCCCGATCAGCTCGTCCAGGTCGGCCGAGATGAGCAGGACCGCGAGTCCCTCACGGCGTGCCTCGCGGATCTGGTCCCAGATCTGCGCCTGGGCGCCGACGTCCACACCCCGGGTGGGATGGGCGGCGATCAGGAGCTTGGGATTGTGGCTCATCTCCCGGCCGACGATCAGCTTCTGCTGGTTGCCGCCGGAGAGGGAGGCCGCGGTGACCTCGATGCCCGGGGTCCGGACGTCGTACTCGCGCACGATCCGCTCGGTGTCGGCGCGGGCCGCCCTGGGGTCCAGGAGGAAGCCGCGGCTGTTGGGCTTCTCCGTGACGTGCCCGAGGATGCGGTTCTCCCACAGCGGGGCGTCCAGCAGGACACCGTGGCGGTGGCGGTCCTCCGGGATGTACCCGATGCCGCTCTCCCGCCGCTTGCGGGTGGCGGTGCGTGAGATGTCGTCGCCGTCCAGCGAGATCACCCCGCTGTCCGGGGACCGCATGCCGACGAGCGCCTCGATCAGCTCGGTCTGCCCGTTGCCCTCGACACCCGCGATGCCGAGGACTTCTCCCTTGTGGATGGTGAACCCGATGTCGGACAGCACCTCGCGGACGACCCCGTCCGGGTCCGTCGCACCGAGGGAGAGGCCCTCGACCTTCAGCATCGGGACATCGGTGACCGTCGACTCGCGCGTCTCCGGCGACGGGAGCTCGCTGCCGACCATCAGCTCGGCGAGCTGCTTGGTCGTGGTGTTCGCCGGGTCGGCGGTGCCCACGGTCGTGCCCCGCCGGATCACCGTGATCTCGTCGGCGACGGAGAGCACTTCCCCGAGCTTGTGCGAGATGAAGATGACGGTGAGTCCCTCGGCCTTCAGCTCCCTGAGGTTGGCGAAGAGCGCGTCGACCTCCTGCGGGACCAGCACGGCGGTCGGCTCGTCCAGGATGAGGATGCGGGCACCGCGGTAGAGGACCTTGAGGATCTCCACACGCTGGCGGTCGGCGACCCCGAGGTCCTCGACGAGCGCGTCGGGTCGCACACCGAGCCCGTACGCGTCGGAGATCTCCTTGATCTTCCTGCGCGCGGCCGATCCGATGCCGTGCAGCTTCTCCCCGCCCAGAACGACGTTCTCCAGGACGGTGAAGTTGTCCGCGAGCATGAAGTGCTGGTGCACCATGCCGATGCCGCGTGCGATGGCGTCACCCGGGTTGCTGAACGAGACCTGCTCGCCGTTCACCGCGATCGTGCCCTCGTCCGGCTTCTGCATGCCGTAGAGGATCTTCATCAGGGTGGACTTGCCGGCACCGTTCTCGCCGACGAGGGCGTGGACCGTGCCCTGACGGACAGTGATCCCGATGTCGTGGTTGGCCACGACTCCGGGGAAACGCTTGGTGATGCCGTGCAGTTCTACGGCGGGGGGACTGCTGGACGCGTTGATGACGCACTCTCCTTGGCCGGACAGGAGCGGGGGCACAGGGGGCAGGGGCGGGGCGAAGTTATCGCGCCCAAGGACTGTCTACACGCGTAGTGCTGCCGAATCGTAAGGCGTAGGTCCACGACCTTGTCCGGACTCGGGCTCCCGGGCCGGTACGAGCAGGGCACTGCGAGGCACAACTTCTTCGGTACGTCGATGCTTCAGCACTTCTCGGCGGAACCCCACGGGCCCGGAGCGCGACGGTGCGCGCTCCGGGCCCACGGGAAACCAGCCGTTCGACCGGAACCTTACGGGGTGGTCTTGACGGTGATCTTGCCGTCGATGATTTCCTTCTTCGCCTTGTCCACGGCGGCGATGACGTCGGCCATCTTGGTGAAGGCCGCGTTGGACGTGGCCAGGCCGACGCCGTCCTTGTCGAGGCCGTAGCGGACCTCACCGGACTCGGGCTTGCCGTCCTTGACGGACTTGATCAGGTTGAAGACCGAGTCCTCGACGTCCTTGGTGACCGAGGTCAGGATCGATTCCTTGTACGCGGCAAGACCCTCCTGCGCGTACTGGTCGGAGTCGACGCCGATGTTCCACTTGCCCGCCTTGGAGACGGCCTCGATGGCACCGGAACCGGCCAGACCAGCGGCCGAGTAGACCACGTCGGCGCCCTTGTCGAGCTGGCCCTGGGCGGCGGCCTTGCCGAGGTCGGGCTTGGAGAAGCCGTCGAAGTTCGGCGGCTGCGTCAGGTACTGCGGGACGACCTTCACCGAGGAGTCGGTGTCCGCGACGCCCTGCACGAAGCCGGCCTCGAACTTCTTGATCAGCGGGGTCTCGACACCACCGATGAAGCCGACCTTCTTGGTCTTGGTGACCTTGGCGGCGGCGACGCCCGCGAGGTAGGAGCCCTGCTCCTCGTTGAACACTATGTTCGCGATGTTGTCGCCGGTGACCGAGGCGTCGTCGATGATGCCGAAGGTGATCTTCGGAAACTTCGGCGCGACCTTCTTGATGGCCGGGGCGTAGGCGAAGCCGACACCGATCACCGGGTTGTTACCGGCGCGCGCCAGCGCGGTGAGGCGCTGCACCTTGTCGGCGTCCGCCTCGCCGTCCGAGGGCTCGGCCTCGGTGCCCTTGACGCCGAGGTCCTTCTCGGCGCGGGCCAGACCCGCGTAGGCGGCGTCGTTGAACGACTGGTCGCCGCGACCGCCGATGTCGTACGCGATGGCTGTCTTGGCGCCCTTCGAGTCGGACGAGGTGCCCGACGACGAGGTCGACGATTCGCCACACGCGGTTACGCTGAGCGCAAGCGCCGCGGACATGACGCCCACGGTGGCAATCCTGGTGATCCGGCGCAAGGGAAGGCTCCTTCAAACCTGACCGAAGCGCCTCTTCCGGCGCTGGTTTCGCGGCGATCGTAACGCGCGTAGATGTCAGATAAAGCCCCCTACGGAAGCTGTTATCGGATCGTCGCGAACAGAAGGTGTACGGGTCGGTCACGAGCCGTTACGCGCACGGGACGAGAAGCGACCGCACCGGCGGCCACAATCCGGATATTCGCAGGTCAGACGTCCAGCAGCGCGGCGGCGGTGAACAGCTCCACACCGACGGTGATGGCCTCTTCGTCCACGTCGAAGTCGCCCCGGTGCAGGTCCAGACCGCGGGTGTCACCAGGGGCCCGTACGCCGAGCCTCGCCATGGCGCCCGGGATCTTCTCCAGGTACCACGAGAAGTCCTCGCCGCCCAGACTCTGTTCGGTGTCCTCGATCGCATACGATCCGCGGCGGATCGTCATCGCGGCGTCCAGCAGACCGATGGTCTCGGCCTCGTTGACCACGGGCGGCACCCCGCGGACGTAGTCGATCACCGTCTTGGCCCCGTGCATCGCGGCCACCTCGTCGATCGCCGCGTGCACCAGGTCGGGTGCCTGCCGCCAGCTCTCCAGATCGAGGCAGCGCACCGTCCCGGACAGCTCGGCGCGCTGCGGGATGACGTTGGGCGCGTGGCCCGTCTGGAGCCTCCCCCAGGTGACCGCGAGTCCGGCCCGTGCGTCCACGCGGCGGGCGAGCAGCGCGGGGACGTCGGTGGCCACCCGGGCGGCGGCGGTGACCAGGTCGGTGGTGAGGTGCGGGCGGGCCGTGTGCCCGCCGGGGCCGTCGAGGGTGACCTCCAGGCGGTCGCAGGCCGAGGTGATCGGCCCGATCCTGAGCCCGATCCGGCCCACGTCCACCTTGGGGTCGCAGTGCACCCCGATGATCCGCCCCACCCCTTCCAGCACCCCGGCCGCGACGGCGTCGGTGGCACCGCCGGGCAGCACCTCCTCGGCGGGCTGGAACAGCAGCCGCACCGGGCGGGGCAGCAGCCCCTGCCGGTCCAGGTCGCTCAGGACGAGCCCCGCGCCCAGGACACAGCTCGTATGGACGTCGTGCCCGCAGGCGTGCGCACGGTCGGGCACGGTGGACCGGTAGGAGACGCCCGCCTTGGTGTCAGGAATCGGCAGCGCGTCGATATCGCCGCGCAGCGCCAGCATCGGCGTCACGCCGTCCCACTCCCCCACGTCACAGACGAGCCCCGTGCCACCGGGCAGCACCTGAGGCTCCAGCCCCGCCTTCTCCAGCCGGGCCTTGACGGCCGCGGTGGTACGGAACTCCTGGTTGCCGAGCTCCGGGTGCATGTGCAGATCGCGGCGGAAGGCGATGAGCTCGGCACGCAGGTCGTCGGGCAGGGCGCCGGGCAGGACGGCCTCGGCGTGGGGCGCACGGGACTTCAACTGGTTCACCCATCCAAGGGTAGGCCCCTTGTACCCACAACTGGCCACAGATCAACAAAAGTTCAGCCGCTTAGAGGAACAAAGATGGCGCGGCGGCGTGTGACGGGCGGTTGCGGTGGGTATGCTCTCTCGTTACCGTTCCGGTTTGAGCGTGTCCAGCCGCTCCTGTTCCTCCCCCAGGATGCGCAGGGCGCGCACGTCCTTGATCCGGGCTGTGTCCTCCATCAGCTGCGTTTCGTCCCGCGTTGCCGCCTCCCCGTCACGGAGACCTGAGCAGCTCACGCAGGGTGCCCACATACGTCGCCACATCACGCTCGGCGGGCGGCTCGGAGGCAGTGGTCGTGTCTGCCGGAGCCGAGGTACGGCAGGAACGGCAGAGGCCATCGGGGAGTGCCTCGGGGCGGCCGGGGGTTCCGCACTGCGTGCACTCGACCATGGGGCGGAACCCGAGCGTGCCCGGTGCGTCCGGGGCCGAGGCCGGGGCTGCGGGCAGCAGTGGCGGGAGCTTGTCGCGGAGCCTGCGCCTGACGACGCCGACCGGCGAGTCCACAGCCGCCGGGAGCGTCCGACTACACGTCTCGAGTCCCGGCGCTCGGCTCCCGACCCCCGGATCCCGAAGCTCCGGGCCCGCACCCGCTCCCATCCCCCGAACGAGTGAACCGTCCTGTCCCGGCGCTCGAAACCCGGGAGTCGAGCGCCGGGGCCGAGAGCCGAACCGAGCCCCATCCACTCAGCCTCACGTAACCGCTCTCCATGACTCGCCGCCACTCTCACAGCGTTTCGCAGCGCCGCCGTCAACCGCGCCGTCAGTTCAAGGGCCCACGTGCAGTGCAGTGGGCACTCCACAGTGTTTGGCACACCGCGGTGCTTCGTGTGCAGGGTGGGGACCGCGTGATTCAAAGCCTCGGCCGGGACGACGGTGCTGAGTCGTTGACAGACGAGACTGGCGGCTTCAGCGGCAATTCATCGCCGATCGGTCACAGAGTGCTGATCAGGTACCGGAATCCGGCGAAGGGGAATGCGCCGGCCAGACGCACGGTCTCTTCGGTCAGACCGAAAACCCCCTGGTACTGCAGGCGGACAGGTAGGCAATGTTCTCTGCTCCCACGCGCGGCCGGGCGATTTGGTCCACCGCGTCGAGCAACCGTCATGTGGAGTGGGCGTCAGGGCGTCTGTGATAGGGCGGGCCGCCACTTGCCACAGCCAGTGCAGCGGGTCCCGGATCCGTTCACTGGCCGCCGCCTGCTCCCCGGCGTCGGGAGAGTGCTGCGCACTCATGAGTCGGGCAGGCTGGTGCTGCCGTACGCCAGGCCGGTCCAGATACAGCGGTGGAACACACGTGCCCATTGGTACGGTGACCGGAGCGACGAGAGGCGGGGGCCATGGGGAGCGAAGCCGATCTGGCTTTTCCGAGGACGACTTGACACGGTTGGCAAAGGACATGGGCCTCATGCGGGAATATCTGGACAGGCAGGTGCGCCGCATGGACGGAATTGTCGACCAGGTCGAGGCGGGTTGGCAGGGAAGAACTGGGAAGGCCTACCGGGCTCTCCACCGCGGTGCAGCTGAGGACGCCGTACGCATCCGGGGCATCCTCACCGTGCTCGAGCAAGCTGTACGCATGAGCCGAGATGGGTTCACCGAGCTGGAACTCGCAACCTTGCAGAACTTTCGGCAAGTTCAGAGCGCCGTGAACGTGGCGGCGGAAGCCGAGAAGCTCCAAGCGGACAACCCGTCCGCCGGTGCAACTGCGCCTCGTAGCCGCATCGCTGACTTCTGAGGGGGCCCCGTGGCCGATGATCATATAGGCGTCCACTTCGGAACGCTCCGGGGTTTGGCGGAAGAGCTTGAAGACACCACCAACTCAACGAAAGACTCGACGAGCTGTACAAGCGGGTCGAGAAGGCAGTTCTGAGCTGGGAGGGTGAGGCGCGCAGCGCGTTCGTGGACGAACTCGACCGCTGGGACATGGAGATGCAGGACCTGCAGGCCGCCCAGAGATGGTTGCAGCAGGTGGTGACGACCGGGCAGACAAACTATAGTGCGGCGCATCTAGCTGTACTTCGCGGCTGGGGAGCGAAATAGTGACTCAGCCCCACGGCGCTCCTAATCCCGGGTCCGGGTTCGATGTCGCACCCTCAGAACTTAATTCCGTCGCGGAGAACGTGGCGCTGCAGCAGGGCATGCTGCACAAGGCGGCGAACGACCTAGTGTACGACCTGGTCGAGTTCATGGACTGCGGCGGGTACGGAACAGCCGCAGAGATGGTGTCGTCCGCCTACTTGAAGGTGGGTAATCGATTTCTGGATGTCTGGGCGAAGAGCGTGACGAGCGTCGGCGGTGTGGCGGTCGGCTTCGTCACCACGGCTAACAACTACGCCACTGCGGAGGCCGCCAGCCACCCGGTGGGTACGGCCCCGCCGACTCGATTCCCCCTTCCCCAGGTCATCGACACGCCCCCGCATTACCAGCGGATCCCTGATCCGAAGTGGGGCGACATGGACGACTACAGCTCCGGACTCATCTCCTGGCTACTGGAAGGCGTTCCCGACTGGGCGATGGACATCATCCGCGACTTGTTGGACAACGTCTACAGATGGGGCAAGGCGGGCGATGTCCTGCCGTTACCCGAATACTTGCAGCTCGACAAGATAGCCCTGGCCTGGCTCAAGCCAGGATTCGCCATCACTCAGATCGAAAGTGCACTGACCGGGTCGATCGGGTCTATATCCGACCCGAACAACGGTGAGTGGCAAGCGGCGATGCGGCAGTTCACCAGCTCGCTGTGGGGCACCACCGCATGGGGGACATCGACTGCGGGCTATGAGTGGAAGCACGACAGTGCCGGCGGTCAGGGGACCGGAACTCGCCCCGCCATGTCCGTACTGTGGGACACCACCCAGGAAGTCAGCCAGATCATGCGGGCATACGCAGAAGCCGGCGAGAAGATGGACAGGGAGGTGGCGCGCGTCTACCGAAAGGCCGTCTGGGACGCACTGCCTGATATCGCAGACGGTCTCGACATGAGCGACGTAAAGAAGATCGGGAAAGGAATTCTCGGACTTGGGCGCGATCTTGGTATCGGAATCACTCTCAAGATCGATACCGCAGCTCTCAACGTGGCTGTTTCACTGTACGAAGGTGAACTACTGGGTTTGGTAAGTGATCTCAACAAGCTATTGCCTGCCCTGGACGAAGCCTACCGGAGTGCACCCACTTACCAGGCCGAGGAAGCCCGGGCCCAGGCATTCGGAGCGCGCTCACTAAACGAGTTCAAGCAGGAGCACCGATTCACCGTTCCGGGCCAGGATCCGAATCAAATCTACTATCCAATGGATCTCGCCAACCAGGAAGGAATGTTCGGAAGTCATCCCATCGACAAACACGTAGGCCTAACCGACGATCAAATGAGAATGCGACTGCGTGACCAATTGAAGGTTCCGGACGCCTCATCCTTCGTTGACCTCTCGTCAGCCCAGAAGTACACCCAAGACGTCCTGCGTAACGACGCCAACGAGAACAGAATCGCGGACTGGATCGATAGTGTCGAAAAGAAGGTCAAGAATAGACCCGGATACGACCCCAACAAATCCGAGCTTCAGCCACCCCTTTACATGGAATTCCCCGGACAAGTAGTCGGACGCACGGTCTCGCGTTCAGACTATGATGCGGACGGCATGAGCGCCACAGTGGAGGAGAGGAGCTGGGTCCAGGTGCGACTGATCTACAAGCAAGGGCTGGAACCCCCCTTCATCGTCTTGACTGCTATGCCACATGCGGCACCTTGAGAGAGGTTGGATCCGTGCAAACTTTTCCTGCGTCACTACTCTCCGACGGGCCTGTACAAAGAGTCCTGGATATCGCTATCGCAGTCCAAGAGTCCGAGGGACAACTTTCCCTTGACGATGAGATTCGGCGCTACGTTCGCTTGATCCGACACGACTGGGTGGCCAACTGGAATTGCTCGGTCTACTCTTCGTCCGGCGCACTGGATGCCGCGTCTACCTTTATTGAGAAATTCGGAATGCTGAATTCATTCCCATCAGAATTCAGAAGGAAGGCCGTTCGCGCGGCCGGCGATATGGACCCGGCGGAGTATTTGAGCATTCTGGCAGAACTGGTTCGCATGGCCGACCGGCAAGGTGCCCCCGAGTACGATGAGCTCACAATGGGAGGGAGAGAGTTCTTGCAGACCTTTCCCTACCTGTTCGGTTTCGGAGCCATTTTCGCGGACGAGGGGGATCGTTCATTCGTAGAACTAATCCGTTCGTCCGTGACCGACGAGCATCCGTACTGCGCCGAGCGGGCAGTCGCCTACGCAACCGAAGCGCAGCGCGCCCTCGTCCTCTTTCCGGGGGTGGGCGGACTCACGAGTCATCTCTCCTGGGCCACCCGGGACAGACTGCAAGCAATCATCGACACAATCAACGATCACATGCAACGAGAGCACTCATGACCGCTCGGCAAAACCGTGCCGCGACCTACCCCGACCAGGCAACGGCCCAGTGGGCTACGCAACAGGTGGTCACCAGTAACGAGCAGATGATCCACCGCTGGCTGGCTCAGTCAACTCGTCAGCGACTCACGGTCGAGGCGGCCTGGCCCTCACGCCGAGAGCCGGTCGGGCGCGTGATGCTGCAGGCAATGATGCTGGCGAGCAGGGACTCCTTGGATGTGCGGGCCGCCAGGGTCACGCTCAAGCGGAGCGACGAGAGTCCGCACGGGTTCGTCGTCCACTCCACCTTTCCGATCTATCTCTAGAGGAACTGTGTCCCTCAGGCCCATTGAACACGACCGAAAATACGGCGAGCTGGACCAGGTCATTCGGGCGCATCTGGGCCGTACTGCGCATGATGAGGAGGCCCTCGAAGCCTATCTCCGGCACAGTTGGCGGACTCGCCCGTGGGCCATCGCGACCGCCGTGCATCAGTTGCGGGAGTACGCCCAGAACCCCCCAGGGCGGTTGCGGTTGCGCCTGGGGGAGTTCTACCCGGTGCCGGACGTGGGGCTTCCGGACTCGGAGATCCAGGCCTGGTTGCTGCGGCTCGCCAGCCAGCTGAGCGAGAGCGTCGATAACGGAGCGGCCCCACCGCCCTCGACTCCTCGCACTCACTGGGAGTGGCATGCCCGGTTCCCGGAGCTCGCTCAGCTCCTTGGTGGCTGGTTCTCGCAGGACATGGTGGACGAGTTCGGCGACCACGATCTGGCGCTTCAGGACTACGCAGGTGGGACCGACCCAGGTCTGGTGGCACAGCTGGCCGGTGAATTGCGCGACCTGCTCGCGCTGCCTCTCGGGGAGTCCGACTACGTACTCGCGGTCGCTGAGCTGGGTATGGAGGTGGACCCGCCGGAGCCGCTGAGCGCTGGTGCATGGCTCGCCGAGCTTGCGGACCGAATCGTGACGGTCGCTCAGCATCGTGTGGCGGACGACTTCGGAGACCCAGAAATTTGACCCGTGCAACTAATCAGTGGCTATCCGGAAACCACTGTGGTCTGAAAAGCGTGCAGCCTGGGACTGGGGTTCCATGCGCCCAGGACACTGGAGTACAGCTTCTTCCCGCCCAGGCGACCTGCCAGTACCCCAGCGGCATGACAGAGCACATGGGCCCCGAGTGGGGGGCGTCGCTGACGGCACAGTGCGCCGCGCCCGCGCTGCTCGCTGGGGCCGCCTTCGCCCTCGCGTTCAGGCGCTGGAGTGTGGAGCGGCAGGTGGTTCGGGGAGGCGGAAGCGCTGCCCGGGAGAACTCGAACTGATCGCGCACACTCCCGTGAAGGCACCCATCGACGCAGAGGCGGCATCCCGTTGACCAGCAGACCGTGCGGCGCGCAGTCCACCCTCCTCCGCCGGTTCGGCCGGACCTTCCGTGTCTGGGGCTACGGGGTGAGCCACTCGCGCCTGTTGCTCCGGTCCCGCAAGGACGGGGTGGAGGACAGCCGGCTGGTCCTCCACTTCGAGGCGGTCGAGTCCATGCAGCTCGTGAAGCGGTACGAGGACCTCGAACTCCACACGGTCGACGACTCCGAGTTCTCGCGCGTCTACGAGGAATCCGGCGTCCCGCCGGAGTGGCGGGACACCCGTCTGGTGGTCCGTCTGCGGTCCCGCAGCGGCACGGGATACGTGCAATGCGGGCGCGTCGTCGTCGACCGGCACCAGGACGACGAGGACGGACCAGGCGATGCGTCCGCGATCCGTGATGTGGTCTGGAGCCTGCGCCCCTCCGGACTCCGCGCCCCGTGCGGACCCGCCGGCGATACGGCGGCCCACCGGAAGGAGTGAACACCCCCTGGAGCGTGCCTCGGAACCCGCCCGGCTCCAGGAGACGGGCAGCCGGGCGGCGGCACCGGTTGTGGGCGCCTATCCCTCCGTCGCCGCCACCGCCGTGACGCGCCACGGCGCCAGCCGCTGCACGTCCTTGGCCGTCTCCGTGACGCCGCTCAGGAAGCCCTGCGCGCGCGGGGACGCCGTGTCGCGGAGCCATTCCGGCGCTATGTCGCACACCGCGACCTTCACTCCCGTGCCCACCAGGGCCAGGGGGAGGGTGTGGACGACGGTGGACGGGAAGCTCAGGACCGTGTGGCCGATGGGGCCTCTGCGGGCGATGAGTTCCAGCGGCAGGTCGGGGCGGACTATCTCCAGGCCCGTGGCGGATTCCAGGGCGTGGAGCTTGTCCGCGGACTCCCGGCGGTGGGCGAAGTACCGCGTCGCGCCGTGGGCGCGGGCCAGTGCGGTGACCGCTTCCTCGTACGGGACGGGGTCGATCACCCCCGTCTCCACCAGGGAGGTGCCGACCAGGTCGGCGCCCTTGGTGATGAGGGGCGGGCCGAAGCGTTCCCGGGTCCAGGCGAAGGTGTTCGCCGTGACCTCGATGTCCTCCGGGGCCTCCACCGGCATGGCGGTGAACACCTCGACCGTGCGGGACGCCGACGGGGTGAAGCTTCGCCGGGCCGCGGAGGTGACCGGGGCCAGGAGCAGCTCGCGCGGGCCTCCGCTGCCCCTGCGGTGCCACCGCACCAGTCGTTCTCCGCGCGCCAGTTGGGCGACGAACTCCATGGTGGCGGTGCCGTCGTCGACGACCGTGATCCGGCGGGTGCGGACCAGGCTCAGCAGCAGTTGCACATACCGGGAGAACGGGTCCCCGATGACGATGCGGTCGGCCTTGCGGGTCAGTCCGGTCAGCGCCCGCAGGGCCTTCAGAGGCGCGCCGGTCTCCCCGCGCGCCTCCTGCCAGCGGACGGTGATGCCCTCGTCGCGGGCCAGCTCCGCCATCCTGCGCAGCTGTCCGCGCGACATCGGGTCGACCGGGGGGAGGACGACGATCGTGGTGTCGGTTCCTCCCCGGGTGTGGGTCCACTCCAGGACGTTCAGGAGCTGGACCGGGCTCTCGACGAAGGCGAGGTTCACCGGTCGGCCCGTCAGACCGCGACCGGCTCGGCGGCCGGCGCGTTCTCGCCCTCGGCGACGACGCCCGCGACCCGGCGGAGCTTCTTCATCGGGCCGAGCTCGGACTCGTAGACCTTCTTGACGCCGTCACCGAGGGACGCCTCGATGGTGCGGATGTCGCGGACGAGGCGCGTGAGGCCCTGCGGCTCGACGGAGGCGGCCTGGTCGGAGCCCCACATGGCGCGGTCCAGGGTGATGTGGCGCTCGACGAACGTGGCGCCCAGCGCGACGGCGGCGAGGGTCGTCTGCAGGCCGGTCTCGTGCCCGCTGTAGCCGATCGGGACGTTCGGGTACTCCTGCTGCAGGGTGTTGATGACCCGCAGGTTGAGCTCCTCGGCCTTCGCCGGGTACGTCGAGGTGGCGTGGCAGAGCAGGATGTTGTCGCTGCCGAGGACCTCGACCGCGTGACGGATCTGCTTCGGCGTCGACATGCCGGTGGAGAGGATCACGGTGCGGCCGGTGGCGCGCAGCGAGCGGAGCAGCTCGTCGTCCGTGAGCGAGGCGGAGGCGACCTTGTGGGCGGGGACGTCGAACTTCTCCAGGAAGGCGACGGCCTCGGTGTCCCACGGGGAGGCGAACCAGTCGATGCCGCGCTTCGCGCAGTGCTCGGCGATGGCGGTGTACTCGGCCTCGCCGAACTCGACGCGGTGACGGTAGTCGATGTACGTCATCCGGCCCCAGGGGGTGTCGCGCTCGATGTCCCACTGGTCGCGCGGGGTGCAGATCTCCGGGGTGCGCTTCTGGAACTTGACGGCGTCGCAGCCGGCGTCGGCGGCCACGTCGATCAGCGCGAGGGCGTTGTCGAGGTCACCGTTGTGGTTGATGCCGATCTCACCGGTGACGTACACGGGGTGGCCGGGGCCGGCGGTACGGGTGCCGAAGGTGCGCAGGCGGGAGGTGTTGCTCATGGTGGTGCTTCCTTACTTGGTGGGGGTCGCGGGGACTTCGGTGGGGAGCGTGAGGGTGGGGCCCAGGAGCCAGGCCGCGATCTCGCGGATGGCCCCGGAGCCGCCGGGATTGGTGGTCACGGCGCGCGCGGCGGCACGCACCGAGTCGTGGGCGTTCGCCACGGCGACGGGCCAGCCCGCCAGACCGAAGCAGGCCAGGTCGTTGACGTCGTTGCCGACGTAGAGCACGCGGTCGGGAGCGATGGACTGCTCCTCGCACCACTGCTTGAGCGCCAGGTCCTTGCGGTCGATGCCGTGCAGGACGGGGACCTGGAGTTTGCGGGCGCGGGCGGCGACGACCGGGTTCTGTTCCGTGGAGAGGATCAGGAGCGGCAGGCCGGCCCTGCGCAGGGCGGCGATCCCGAGGCCGTCGCCCCGGTGCACGGCGACGATCTCGCGGCCGTCGGAGTCGATGAGGACGCGGTCGTCGGTCTGTGTGCCGTCGAAGTCGAGGACGACGGCGTCGATGTCCGCCCGCGTGGGGTACGGCGAGGGGTCCAGGAGCGGCGCGAGGGCGCGGGCCCTGGCCAGGTCGTGCGGGTCGTCGACCTCCAGGACCCGGGCGGGGTCGGTCCGTACGAGCGCCGTGTGACCGAAGAAGCGGTGGCGGTGGGTACGGAAGCCCTCGACGTCCATGGCGTAGGCGGCGCCGGTCTCCAGGTAGTCCTGGGGCCGGTCCTGGCGGCGGGGGCGTACGGCCTTGTCGTGGTTGACGCCGTAGGTCTCGTCCTCGGCCTCGCTGCCGTCGCGCCACACGAAGCCGTGGAAGGGGGCCACGGTGACGGCGGTGTCGGCGCCGTCGCGGGCGACCGCGGTGGCGACGCCGTCGATGTCCGCACGGGTGATGAAGGGGCTGGTGCACTGGACCAGGAGCACCACGTCGGCCTTCCGGCCGTGCGTCGTGGACTCGTAGGCGTGCAGGGCGTGCAGAACGGCGTCCTCGCTGGTCGCCGTGTCACCGGCGATGGCGGCGGGGCGCTGGACGCAGTGCAGCCGGGCGTCCTCCCCGAGCGCCTCCCCCGCCGCTCTGGCCGCCGCCGCGATGGCCGGGTCGTCGGTGGTGACGACGACGTCGGTGACCTCGGGCGAGGCGAGGCAGGCGCGGACGGCCCGGGCGACGAGGGGCACGCCGCCGACCTGGGCGAGGTTCTTAGCGGGCACGCCCTTGGATCCGCCGCGGGCGGGGATCACGGCGAGCACGGTGGGGGTCGGGGTCATGGAGGCTCCTGGATCGGTGGTCACAGCTCGCCCATCCGCCGGATCACGGGGGCTACCCGCTGGACTCCGTGGCGATAGGCGCCGCGCGCCGCGTTGCGTACGGTCTCGCGGACGGCACCCCGGACCCGGCCCGTCTCCCTGGGCGTGACGGCGCCCGGCAGCGGGTGGCCGTCGGGGCCCAGGTGGTGGCGGGCGAGGATGCCGGGGAGGTATCCGGGCGCGGTGGCGGGCGTGTAGTAGGGGGCGAGGCGGGGAAGCGGCCCGGCGGCCAGCAGTTCCTCGACGCGGCCGCGGGCGGTGTCGTAGGCGGAGGCGTACGAGCCGTCGGCGGCGACGCCCTGGCCGGCGAGCCACTCCTCGTCGGGTTCCGGGCGCATGCCGCCGTCGAGGTGGTCCCAGGACGTGATCAGGCCCGATCCGATGAAGTGGTGGTTGCCGAGGGCCTCGCGGACGCCGAGGTCGGAGAGGATCGCGGTCGGGATCCGCCGGTGCAGCGATTCCAGCGCGGCGGTCGAGGAAACGGTGACCAGCAGGTCGGTGCGGTCCAGGACCTCGCCCATGTGCCCGTACACCAGCCGGAAGTTGGGCGGCAGACCGCCGGGGATCCGCTCGGCGAGCCGCTGGTAGGGGAGTTCCTCGATGTGCGTGGTGTGCTCGCCCGGCTTGGAGCGCAGCTTCAGCAGCACCTCGCGGCCGGGGTGCAGCCGGGCGTGCTCGACGAGCCGGCGCAGCAGGTACGTGCGTTCGGCGCGGGATGCCGGTACGGAGGGCTGGGCCGCGAACACGACGGTGTCGCGGCCCTCCTCCGCCCCGTGCGGTTCCCCGCCGAGGAACGGCAGGGCCGCCTCGGTGACGGACGACGCGTCGGCACCCACGCCTTCGTACACGGCGCGGAACCGCGCGGCGTCGTGGCGGGAGTTGGCGAGGACGACGTCCGCGCCGTGGCGCAGCAGGAGTCCGTCGGCGAGCTTCTCGTAGACGACTCCGACGTAGCCCGTGACGACGACGGGCCTGCGGGGCAGTTCCAGTGCGGCCAGGCCGTGCAGCATCGCCTGGACCGCGCCGCCCACGAGGGCGAGGACGACGACGTCGTACGCCTCGTCCCGCACCGTGTGCAGGAACTCGACGGCCGTCACCTCACGCACCCGGGCGGCGTCGATCCCGACCTCGCCGACTTCGGCGAGCTGGCGGGGTGTCGGCGTGGCCCGGCCCCGCAGCAGCAGCCCGCTGATCTCCACCGGGCGGTCCGCCGCGGCGGACTCCGGGGCCCCGGAGAGGCGGCGCGCGGTGAGCGCGCCCCACTTCCAGCGGGTGTCGGAGTCGGCGAGCACGGCGATGCGGAGGACCGCTCGGCCGGCTGCTGGGGTGTCGGCCGGAGGGGCCGTGTCTTCGGTACGGGGGGGCACGTCCAAGAAGCTAGGAAGGCATTCCGAGGAGCGGCCCAACGCGGGGGCAACAGATGGTTAACAGCCCGCCGACGCTTGGGGATCGGGCTTCGGACGGCCCTTTTCGCCCAGGTGGGACGGACAGGTTAACGGAGCCGACACGGCTCGTTCATCCCTTGTCCTTGCCGGGGACAAGCCGCATGACAGGCCGCCGCCTAGCGTGAAGCCCGTGGTCAAGCTCTCCGTCATCGTGCCGTTCTACAACGTGCAGACATACGCGCCCGACACCCTCAGAAGCCTGCGTGCCAACGCGCGCAAGGACTTCGAGTTCGTCCTCGTCGACGACTGCTCCACGGACGGGACGACCGACATCCTGCGCCGTGCGCGGGACGACATCCCCGGGGCGGTCGTGATCAGACACGAACAGAACGGCGGGCTCGCCACCGCGCGGAACACCGGACTGGACGCCGCTACAGGGGAGTACCTCACCTTCCTGGACGGCGACGACTGGCTCGCCCCCGGTTACTACGAGCGGCTGCTCGCCGCCGCTCAGGACCTGGGGTGCGACTTCGTCCGCGCCGACCACGTGCAGGTCACCGGCAGGGCACGGACCGTGCACCGGGTGCCGCACGGGCTGCGGGGCGTTCCCTTCAGTCCGCGGGACGCCATCCTCCCGGCCGGCCGCACCACGTCGGTGGACTATCCGTACGCCTGGGCCGGCATCTACCACCGCCGTCTCGTCGACCGCGGACTGCTGCACTTCACGGACGGGCTGCGGACGGCCGAGGACCGCCCGTGGATCTGGCGTCTGCACCGGGAGGCGGAGAGCTTCGCCGCGGTCGGCCTGCTCGGCGTGTTCTACCGGCGCGGTGTCGCCTCCTCACTCACTCAGATCGGCGACGTCCGGCAGCTCGACTTCATCCGGGCGTTCGACCAGGTCATCGAGGAGACCACGCGGGATCCCGAGGCGGACAAGCTGCTGCCGAAGGCGGTCCGCACCTACACGGCCGTCATGGCGCACCACCTGAACTCCATCGAGAGGTTCGAACCGGCCGTCGCACGCAAGCTGCGCTCCATGAGCGCGGCCGCACTCCAGCGGCTGCCGCAGGACCTCCTCAGCGACACCCTGGACTCGCTCGGTGACCAGCGGGCGGCGCGGCTCCGCCGGCTCCGCCGCCGCCCGGTCCCCGCGGGGACCGTCCCCTCCGTCACCACAGGAGCCACCACCTGATGCCCGGCCGCCGTTCCACCCAGCTCTTCTTCGCCTGCTCGCAGTACGCCGCCGCCACGGTCACCGCCGCGATCCGGGCGGGCCTGTTCGGCCCGCGCGACGAACACCGTCGGCTGCTGGTCGTCAGCGACACCTCGTACGCCCCGGAAGTGGGCACCCCGCTCGACCGGATGGACGGATTCGAGTGCCTGCGGCCCGAGTTCGACGCCGTGATCTCCTGGAACGACTTCCTCAGCCCCTTCCACCCCGCGGGCTGGTTCCCGCGCGACCAGGACACCCTGCTCTGGGAGCGGTATCTGCGTCTGGCCTGGGACCTCGGTGACGGGCCGGTGGAGATCGCCTGCGAGTCCATCCAGGCGAACCCGTCGAACGCCGTCGCGAAGATCTTCAGCGAGAGCCCCGTCCACGTCTACGCCGACGGCCTGATGAGCTACGGCCCGACCCGGAGCAGGATCGACCCGCTGATCGGCACCCGGGTGCAGCGGCTCCTCCACCTGGATCTGGTGCCGGGCCTCAGGCCCCTGCTGCTGTCCGAGTTCGACGTCGAACCCGAGCTGGTCCCCACGGCCGAGTTCCTCAAGGTGCTGTCCGAACTGTCGGACGCCGCACCCGCGTTCACCGGCCTGCGGCATCAGGAAGCTCCCGCGCTGCTGCTCGGCCAGTACCTGTCGGCGATCGACGTCCTGACGCCCGCGGAGGAGGAGGACCTCCATGTGCGCATGGTGCGCGGTGCCGTCGGGCTCGGGCACCGCCACATCGTCTTCAAGCCGCACCCCGCCGCCCCGGCGGGCTGGTCCCGCGCCCTGGAGGAGGAGGCGGAGCGGCTGGGAGCCGAGCTGACCGTCCTGGACGCCCCGGTCATCGCGGAGGTGGTCTACCAGCGGCTGACTCCGGCCCTCGTCGTCGGCGCGTTCTCCACGGCTCTGCTCACCGCCGCCGCCTTCTACGGCATCCCGGTCGCCCGTATCGGGACGGACGCGCTGCTGAGCGGGCTGACCCCCTATCAGAACAGCAACCGTGTGCCGCTGACGATCGTCGACGCCCTGCTGCCCGACCTGGAGGACCCCGAGGCGGTCACCGCGTGGGCACTGCCGGACGAGAGCGGCGTCCAGCGGGAGCTCACCGGGCTGGTCACCTCCGTCGGCTTCGCGATGCAGCCGAAGATCTACCCGGAACTGCGTACCGCGGCCGAGGCGTTCCTGGCCCAGCAGCACCCGTCCGGCCGGGCGCGCTACTTCCGGCGCCGCCGTCTGACGGCGCTCGCCCTGCCCGGAGCACTGCCCTCGCAGCTCGGCTTCATCCCCCGCAACCCCACCGTGCGCAGGTTCGCGCGGCAGGCCAGGACCTGGCAGCGGGCGGCGAGCCGCCGCCTGCCGGGCGCGGGCCGGGTCAACGGCGGCTGAAGTCACGCACGACCGTCCGTCTTCCCGGGGGGAAGACCGTGGAAGACGTGGAAGGACCACCGAAGTGACAAGCGCGCCGCCCCTGCCTGCCCAGGCACCGATCGACCGCCCGGAACCCCGTCCCGCCGAACGCGGGGGCGGGGGCCGTCTGCGGGCCCTCGACGGGCTGCGCATCCTGGCCGCCCTGATGGTCTGCCTGTACCACTACGCGGGCAAGAACGGCCCGGTGGCGGAGGCCTGGGGGCAGTCGCCCGGCCTGAAGTTCCCCACGCTGTCGTCGTTCGCGACGTACGGCAGTCTCGGGGTGCAGCTGTTCTTCATCATCAGCGGCTTCGTGATCTGCATGAGCAGCTGGGGCCGGAGTCCTGGTGACTTCTTCCGCTCCCGGGTCGCCCGCCTGTATCCCGCCTACTGGGCGGCGATCGTCCTCATCACCGGCGCCGCGGTGCTGCTGCCGGTGGTCGTCCGCCCGCTGCCGCTCGACGAGCTCCTGGTCAACCTCACGATGCTCCAGCAGCCGATGGGGGTGGACCGGGTACTGGGGGTGTGCTGGACGCTCTGGGTGGAGATGCGGTTCTACCTGCTGTTCGCCGTGTTCGTGGTCTGGCGGGGCGTGACGTACCGCCGGGTGGTCGTCTTCTGCATCGGCTGGACGTTCGCGGCCGTCTTCGCCCGGATCGCGCAGACGCCGCTCACCGACGCCCTGGTGATGCGGGACCACGCCCCGTACTTCGTCGGCGGCCTGGCGCTCTACCTGATCCACCGCTACGGCAGCGACCTGCTGCTGTGGGGCATCGTGATCACCAGCTGGCTCCTGGGCCAGCGCTACTCGGTCACGGCCCTCTGGCACCCGGGCATGGAAGGCGACTTCGCGCGTTCGCCCTACGTCATCCAGGCGATCGTGACCCTGGCGTTCGTCGCCGTCGCCGCGGTGGCCCTGGGATGGCTCGGCTGGGCGAACTGGCGCTGGCTGACGGTCGCCGGCGCGCTCACCTACCCGTTCTACCTGCTCCACGAGCATCTGGGCTGGTTCGCGATCCGCATCATGAACCGGGCACTGCACCTGCCTCCGCAGGTGACGGTGGTGGCCGCGGTGGGCTGCATGCTCCTGCTGGCGTACGCGCTGCACCGCCTGGTGGAGAAACCGTTCGGCCCCCGGCTGAAGCGGGCGATGGCCGCGCAGGCGGCGAAGGTCGCGCTGCGGGAGCGGGTGGGCTGAGGGCCGGGGCGGAGCCGGGGGACGCGGCATCCGCTGCGGCTGTACACGGACCACAGCCACTTTCAGGGCGTCGGTTACCGCCCGACGGTGTTCACGTCCGCCACCCGACCGCCCGGACCTGCCCTGCACCCACGGTCCTCGGCGCAGGCATCTCTCAGTGCGAAGGCTCTCCGGAGCCCGGAGCGGTTCGTCCGGCCAGCTCTTCGAAGAACGCGTCCACCTCGTGGAGGGAGAGTGGGTCGCAGGCCGCGTGGAAGACGGTTCCGTCGTTCCAAGCGATCATCCACCCTCCCCCTGGAAGATCGCGCCTCACGCGTTCCACGTTCGCGCTCTCCATGTCCGTCTCGCTCACGTCGATCTCGATGTGCCACCCGGGATTGTCCGTCGTGGCCATTCTGATGCCGTATTCGTGCTCCCATTCCCCGTCGCAGTTGGATGCGTACCAGGATGGGATGAAACGCATTCCCTGATGCCCTTCAGGAGCATCCGAGGGGCTTTTCCCAGTCTTCGGGTGCACGCGCGTCGCCGCCGTTCGGTGAGTTGATGTGAGGGGTCGGCACGACTGTGCCATCCGCGTTCGTGTGCTCCGGCCCCTCCAGGTCGAACCGCTTCACGAGTTCGAACGGAGCCGGGTTGCGAGGATTCGTCTGCGGGGCCCACTCGGCGTACTTCTTGATTCGTCCCGTCTCGCCGTGGCGGACGAACGTCGTGTGCGGCCCTTCAGCATCGTAGTTGGGTCGCTGCCCGGGCTTCCGCCCCATATTGTGAACGAGGACGCTTTTGTCACCCGCCGCCACGTAGTACGTGTGGACGCTGTCCACCGAGAGGTTGAAGACCCGCTCCGAGCGCGTAAAGTCGGCGACCTTCGTCACCTGGACCCATGAACCGCCGCCCGTCCGCAGGTACTGGCCCGCTTCGAGTTCGCCGGCGGTGGCCCACTCGCCGAGGGAGGGCACCCAGAAGGAGTGACCGACGGTCGCGGTGATGACGTCCGTGGCATCGCCCCGGTCGCCGTCCGTGTCGACCGTCAGATGGACCAGGTGCTTGAGGCCCTCGCCCCTGATCGTGGCCGTCACCTCCTCGTCGGAGGTCTTCCCGGTCGTCGGATCGGTCGCCTGGACCTCGTCCCCCGCCTCGACCTCCTCGATCGGTCTGCGGGAGCCGTCGGCCATCACCACCTCGGTGCCGGCGACGAAGCTGTTACCGATGGCGTCCGCGGCCATGCTCGTGCAGGAGACGGCCGTCTCGACGCGGTCGACCGCCGTCTCGACCCGCTCCAGCTTGTCGGCGGCCTTCCCGATGTCGTCCGCGTACTTCGCGGCCTTCGACATCATCCGGCCGGCCTTCGCCGCCCGGACCACGCCCGCGCCCGCACCTCCGAGGACCAGTCCGCCGACGGTGGCCGCGGCCCAGGCGCACGCCTCCATGTCGCCCGTGGTGACGCAGGCCTTGATGTCGTTGAAGCCGGTGACCTCGCCCACGAAGTTGCCGACGTCCTTGACGCCCTCCCACACCGCGCCCCAGTCGGCGGCGTCCCTGACCGTCTCGACTACCGCCCCGACCTGCTGAGCCACAGCGTCACGGAGCGCGTCGGTCGCCTTCGCGACGTCCTGGATCACGTCCGCTGCGCCGTTGACCAGCATCGCCGGAAGGTTGGGATCTGCCGTGACGATCGCGACGCCGATCGTGATCAGCGGTTTCATCGCGGCGGTGATGGCCGGTATCGGATTGTGCTTCGCCACCTGGGCGGCGAACTGTCTGGCCTTCTTGGTGACCGCCGCTCTCGCCGCGTGGTACGCCTGTCTGGCCTGCGCGGCCTTCTCTCTCGCCCACTCGCGCGTCTGCCTCTCGGCGGACCGGTAGATCTTCTTCCCGTAGTCGACGATCGTCTTGAGGCCGGACTTCCGGTAGAGGTAGTTGACCGCCCTCCCCGCGAAGTCGAGGGCCTTGCTGAGGGCGGCGCGGGGGTTTCGGACCGCGTAGACGACCGCGTCCTTGACCCTCTTGGCGGTCTTGTACGCCTTCTTCACGTACTTGTTGTTCTTGATCTTCTTTATGACCTTCGAGCAGAACCCGCAGCTCGGCCAGTTCCCGTCAGGATCGCTGTAGTCCATGGGCGATCCGGCGCCGTAGGTGTACCGGTTGGCCAGGATCGAGCTGCCGGAGGCGTAGGTGTAGGAGTCGCGCGAATCGAACGCCCCGGTGCCCGGGTCGTACCAGCGGGCTCCCATGTTGACCTGGTCGGTGTCCGGGTCGGTCCAGTCGCCCTGGTAGCCGGCGTTGCCGGTGGTGTCGCCGGTCGTCTCCCCGAAGGGGTCGTAGGCCGTGGACGCCGTCAGGGCGGAGGCCGTACCGTCGGTCGCCGACATGTCCCCGACGACGTCGCCGTGCTTGTCGGTGACGGTCAGCTGCGCGTCTCCGGTGCCCTCCAGGACGGAGAGGATCTCGTCCGAGGCCCCGCGCCCGTAGGTGGAGTTGTTGTCCTTGACCGGGTCCGGCGTGAGACCCGCGTAGCTGAAGTCCGCGCCGTTGCGGGACGCGACGCGGTCCAGCGAGTCGTAGGTGTACTCGGTACCCGACTCACCCGCCGTCGTCATCCGGTCGAAGGCGTCGAAGGCGAACTCTTCGGTCAGGCCCGAGCTGGTCCGGGAGGCGAGGGTGCCACGGGCCGTGTGGTCGTAGGTGTAGTCCCCGTCCGACAGCAGCCGGTTGCGCTCGTCGAAGGTGGCGGCCTTCTCACCGTTCCCGGTCCTGTTCCCGCTGTCGTCCCAGCCGTACTCGGTGGTGGTGCCCTCGCTGGTCCAGGAGGTCAGCCGGCCGGCGTCGTCGTAGCCGTAGGTGTTCTCACCCGCGTCGGCCGTACCGGCGGTCTTCTTGCTGGTCAGGTGGTCGTCGCTGTCGTAGCCGTAATCGGTCGAGGCGATGGGCGCGCCGGTGGACGTGGACACCGTGTCGGTGTCCAGGCGGCCCAGTTCGTCGTACGTGAACTCGCGTGACTGGCCCGCACCGTAGTCGATCCGATCGACCGCGCCTGAACTGTCGTACCCGTAGTTCTGGGTGCTGCCCGTGAGCGGGTCGGTCGTCGAGGTCAGCTGCCGGCTGGTCCAGCCGAAGCTCGCCGTACCGGCCGCGTCCGTGCGGGAGACGAGCAGGCCGTCGCTGTTGTACGCGTAGGTGGCGTCCCCCGAGGGGCCGGCCGCCTCGAGCAGCGCACCGCGGTCGTCGTACGTGTACGTGTTGTCGCCCCCGGGCGCGGACGCCCGGGTGAGGCGGCCGGCCGCGTCGTACCGGAACGTCTTGGCCGCGGTCTCGGACTCGGCGCCGCTGCCGGTCTCCCCCACGAGCAGCCCGGCCCGGTCGTAGGTGCGTTCCCGGACGACTCCGCCCGGGGCCACGACCTTCACCGGCAGGCCCTCCACGTCGTACGAAGTGGTCCAGGTACGGTCCGCGAGGCCCGGGTCCCTCTCCGTGGCGGGTTCGGTCACCGACTCGGTCAGGCCGAGCGTGTTGAGCGTGTACAGCGTCGTGTTGCCCCGCCCGTCGGTGTAGCGGGTGCGGTTGCCGACCGCGTCGTAACCGAAGGACGTGGTGATCGACTTCTCGTCGGTCACCGGTTCGCGCTGGCTCGTGAGCCGGCCCAGGGCGTCGTACTCGTAACTGGTGACGTCGCCCAGCGGGTCGGTGGCCGAGGTCAGGTTGCCGGCGGCGTCGTATCCGTAGGTGACCTCGCGGATCGGGCTGTTGGTGGCGTCGAGGTCGGAGTCCTCGACGAGCCGGCCCAGGGTGTCGTACGTCTTGGCCGAGGTGCGGCCCTGACCGTCGGTGGTGCGGACCTCACGTCCGCTCATGTCGTAGCCGAGGTGGCTGACCACATTGCCCGGATCGGTCGCCCGGACCAGCTGCCCGAGCCCGTCGTACACGAAGGTGCTGTCGCCGCCACCGGGCAGGGTCTGCCGGACGACGTTGCCGGCGTCGTCATAGGTGTTGCGGGTCGTGAACGCCCCCGGCTGTGGCCTGCGTTCGATCTGCGTGCTCGTGACCGGCCGGTCCAGGTCGTCGTAGGTCGTCTCCGCCCGCGCGCCCGTCGGATCGGTGACCGACAGGAGCTGACCGGTGCGGGTGTACGTGTACGACCACTCTCCGCGTTCGTCGTCCTGGCCGACGGGCACCTTCTTCGAGGTGAGCCTGTTCTGCCGGTCGTAGGTGTAGCTGGTGACGGCGCCGCGGGGGTCGGTGGACTCCACCATGTTGCCCAGGGCGTCGTAGGCGTAGCCGACACGGGGGGTGAGGGCCTGTGCGGCGCCCGGCGCCAGGTAGTCGGGAGCGGTCGCGGTGGATGTCCGGCCCAGCCGGTCGTAGGTGGTGCGGTTGACGTTGCCGAGCGCGTCGACGGACTCGGTGACCGCCCCGAAGGTGTCGTACCCGGTGTAGGTGGTGGGGCGGGACGTGGTCGGAGTGGAGGCGGCGGTCTCCGTCAGCACCTCCGGCGCGGTGGTGGACAGCGGCCGGCCGATCTCGTCGTAGGCGTAGTCCGTCCGGTTGCCGCCCGGGTCGGTCACGGACGACACCAGGCCGCGCTGGTCGTAGTCGTAGAGGGTGGTCCGGCTCTCGGTGACGCCCTGGACGGTCTCCTGCTCGGCGTTGCCGGCGTCGTCGTAGGTGTAGCGGACGGTCTCCGGCGTCGCGTTGACCGGCCACGGCACGTTGGAGGCGGCGCCTCCGCTGGCGACGGTCTGCACGTTTCCGGCGAGGTCGTAGGTGTACGTGGTGCGGCGGGCCAGGCCGTCGGGGTCGGTGACCTCCGACGCGGTGCGGCCGACCGAGTCGTAGGTGTACGCGGTGACGAGTCTGCCGTTGTTGCCCTTCTCCTCCAGGAGGTTGCCCGCGCCGTCGTAGGTGTTGGCCGACACGACGATGTCCCGCGTGCTGCCGTCGGGGTCGTGGAAGTCCTCCAGTGTCACCGACTTGACCAGGTCGTCGCCGTAGTACTCGTAGGCGATGGTGCGGCCCATCGCGTCGGTGTGCCGGGCGACGCGGCCGGCCATGTCGTACGCGTACGACTGCAGGACCGTGTAGTCGTCGTCCCCGCCGTCGTCGTCCCAGTCGCGCAGCCGGGCTTCGGCCATCGAGCTGCGCGCGGTGTAGGCGTAGTCGAAGTGGTTGCCGTTGGCGTCCACCATCGACGCGCGGTTGCCGAGCGCGTCGTAGGTGTAGGCCGTCTCGCTGCCCTCCGCGTCGGTCACCGTCACCGGACGCCCGTGCTCGTCGTTCTCGAACGTCATGGCGCGCGGCTCGTCTCCCCCGAGCACGTCGCTGACCTCGGTGCCGACGACGTTGCCGTCGGCGTCGTAGGAGGTCGTCGTGCGCTGCTGGTGCTTCTGCAGGGTGACGACGTTGGTGGTGGCCGGTTCCGTGGTGGAGACGGTGCGGTTCAGCGCGTCGTAGGTGATGGTCACGGTCTCGCCGGCGGGCCGGGAGTCGGAGACGGTGGTCTCGGTCAGCTTGCGGCCGATCGCGTCGTACGTGAACGAGGTGACCAGACCGGAGGGTTCGGTGATCTGTGCCAGGTCGCCGCTGCTGAAGTACCGGTAGCGGGTGACCTTGCTCCGCGGGTCGGTCGACGTCAGCGGCAGACCGGTGGGCGTGTTGCCGCCGCCGACCGCGGGCTCGGCCCCCGTCGTGTACGTGTTCCTGACGGTGCCGTTGTCCGGGGAGACCTGCTGGGTGAGCAGACCGCGGGCGTCGTACTTGTACTGCGTACGGAAGTGGTTGTCCGTGGGGCCGGTGGAGCGGCCGTCCCGTGTCTCGGACGGCTGGTCGGCCCGCAGGTCCAGGTCGCCGGAGGGCGTGGGGTACGTGGTCCAGGCGGTCTGGCAGTCGCCCTTGGCCCGGCACGTGGTCCGGCTGATCACGTTGGAGCGGTCGTCGTAGCCGAGGGTGACCTTGTCACCTGTCTCGCTGATGACGCCGGTCTGGTTGCCCTTGTCGTCGTACTCGTAGCTCTGGATCGCGACGCCGTCGACGGGGTGCCGGATGAAGTCCGGTTCACTGCCGCCGTCGCCCGGCGGGTTGGTGCAGAACGACGGGTCCCCCGGGTCCGGTTCGGTGCAGATCTGCTCCGGCGGGTCCTCCGGGCCGGGGGACTCCCCCGGCTCCGGAACGCCCAGCCCCAGCGGCGTGCCGTAGCGCAGCATCTGGCCGGTCAGGCCGTCGTACTCGTAGAAGTACGGGGAGTCCGCCGGGTCGTGGACCTCGACCGTGCGGCGGAGGTCCTCGTCGTTGCCGAAGACGGCGGGCCGGCCGATCTTCCAGGTCCCGCCGTTGCTGTCGGTGTACTCCTCGACCCGGTCCCGGGAGACGTCGTACGACACCTCCGAGGCCTTGCGGCCGGAGGGCAGCGTCGTCCCGGTCAGCACGTCCGCGGTGCGGGTGGCCTCGCGGTAGTGGCCGGCGGCCGCCTCGGCTCCCAGCGGATGGTGGTAGACGGCCACCTCGTCGATGGTGCCGTTGAAGGAGCGCGCTCCGGTGGTGCCCCAGCCCGGCCAGGAGGCCGGGGTCGAGGCGTGGGCCGCTCCGATCTGGTTGTGGGTGAGCTCGCCGGCGACCGGCTGCCTGCCCGTGAGGGTCCCGGACAGCTTCCCGTCGAGGTACAGGGACTGTGTGGAGCCGGACAGGGAGAGCACGGCGTGGTGCCACTGGCCGTCGTTGACGTTCTTGGTGATGTCCGTGATCGGGGACACCGAGCCCGTCCAGAACTGGCCGCGCAGCTTCCCGTCGTTGCCGACGTACAGGGCGGGCACACCGACGCCCGGTGCCGTGCCCAGGGCCTTGTCCTGATAACCGATCAGCGGGCCGCCGGTCCCCGAGGCGATGGTCTTGAACCACACCTCGACCGCGGTGTCACGGCTCCGCTTGAGGGTCCCGGCCGGCAGGTCCACACGCGAGCTGGTGCCGTTGAACCTGGCCGCCGTGGACGTGTCACCGCTCAGCGCGCCGCCCTGGGCGAGCGTCACGTCCTTGTAGGTGCCCCGGTCCTTGCCGAGGTTCGTCTCCTTGGCGCTCCCGGCCGCGGTGCCCTCGTCCTCACCCAGCCGCCAGTACGACTCGGGACGGGCGTCGAGCACCCCGGTGGCGTAGTGGCTGCCCTTCCCGTAGCCGTACCGGGTGCATCCGCCGAGCGGGTCGCAGACGCTGTCGAGGACATCGCCGGTGTAGCCGTACGTCCACGTCCGGGCCGCCGCGCCGACGGCGGTGGTGGAGACCCCGGTGACGTGGGAACCGGTCCAGGTGAAGGTCATGGTCCGGCCGCTACGGGCGTGGCGGGCGCTCTGCAGCTTGCCCGACGACCACGTGTAGTTGACGACGTTCGAGGACGCGTCGGTGATCCTGACGAGCAGACCGCCGGTGGAGAAGTCGTAGGTGGTCCCCGACTTGTCCTGGAAGGCGTAGGTGTTGGCGGTGGCGTCGTACGTGAGCTTGGCGTAGCGGCCCGGGGGCGGGGCGAAGGTGCCGTCGGCGTTCCTGCCGAACCGGACGTCCTGACCGTCGGGGTAGCGGAGCACGACGTTGCCGCTGCCGTCGTTGTCAGGTGTGATCCGCATGTCGTACCGGGTGGTCCAGCCCGCGCCGAACGCCAGGTCGCGCCGGGGGTCGAGGCTGTTGTAGGTACGGACGAGTGTCAGGGCGGGGCCGACGGCGCTGATCGAGGCGTCGACGGCCGAGGTGGTGAAGTTGCCGACGTTCGGATCGAACTCCTGGGCCTGCGCCTGGGACAACCGCGAGGTGATCTCGGGCTGCGGGACCGCCGCGACCAGGGCCACCTGGGCGGTGGGCACCTCGTTGGACGCGTCCTTGACGAAGCCCCGCCACAGATAGGTCGTGCCCCATTTCAGGCGTCCGGCCGGTACCGGGTAGGCAGAGGCCGTCTGGTACGCGGAGGTGGTGCACGCGACGGGCTTGCCGTCCTTGTCCGCCTCGCAGATCTCGTACTTGTACTGGAGGGACGACCCGGGCGGAGCATCGATGTCGACACCGCTCGCCCACAGCTGCGGGGTCAGGGTCTGTGCCTGGTATCCGTTGGGCGGGAACTGCTCCTTGACGACGGGGGCGATGTCGAAGACCTGGAGGGTGAGCCTTCCCGGCGGCACCTGTTCGTCCGTGAACACCTTGCCGCCGGTACGGACCATGGTGAAGTCCAGCATGTACGCGCCCGGTGGCAGGGCCTTGATCGTCGCCTCCACCGTGGCCGTGGACCCACGCGCCACATTGCCGCTCAGGTTGGCGGTGCGCTGCTGCGTGACCAGGTGGCCCTTGGCGTCGTAGGCCCGGTAGGCGAGGTAGTAGGTGCTCGGCGTCCAGGTCTCCGCACCCTTGTTGGTGACCTTGACCTTGACCTTGCCGGCCTGGTTCTGGAGGACCGGCGGGTCGGGGACGGGGCTCGGGAAGGAGTAGGTGGCGCTGTACGGGGAGTGCGTGACGAAGAGCTTCGGCGGGTTGGCGGTGGCGTGCCCGGTGAACCTCTTGAACGCGAGGGCGTCCGTGGGTGAGGCGCGCAGCGACAGGCCGTAGTTCGGCTGGGTGCCGTCGACCCAGCGCTGGACCAGGTCGCGGCCGCCCTTGCCGAGGTCGAAGAGCGCACCGGCGGTGGGACAGGCCGAGCTGGACGCCCCGAGGGCGACGTGGCCGTAGGCGAACGACTTGGAGGTGAGCGCGCCGGCCACCGAGGGCCCCGGGTAGGCCGTGCCGGTGCCCTGCGCCCAGGAGCCGGTGACCGGGTGGACGGAGACCGCCCGCGGTCGGCACGATCCCGAGTCGTAGTTCACGACCTGGAGCTGGGCGCCGAAGATGCGGTGGTGGCTCAGCTCCTCGTCGAGTCCGGGGAAGCCGAGGAAGGAGTACGTCGCACCGGTCGTGCTCCTGCCGACCTGGAGCTCGCTCGACCCGACGACGGACGGCCCGCCGTCCCGCACGTACATCGAGGTCGAGGCGGAGGTGGCGTCGACGGAGGGGTCGAGCCGGACCGGGTAGGCGCGGCCGGGTTCGGCGAGCCAGGCGGCGTCCGCGTTCACCCGGAGCGTCTGCCGGCCGCCCTCCTCCCGCAGTTCGTACCGCACGGCCCGGGAGGTCGCGCCCGCGGCGTCCTCCATGAAGCCGGCCGGAATGAGCGCCTTCGTGCGGCCCTCGCTGTCCGCGAGGACGACCGCGCCGTCCTCGGTGCGGGCCGTCAGGCCCTGGAGTGCGAGGGGGAAGTCGAACTGCGTGGGGGCTTCGGCAGACCGCAGAAGGATCGTTTCCTTGACCCCGCCCGCATGGGAGTCGAGCCACAGGTCGGTGTCCGGCAGGACCTGCTCGTAGGTGACACGGCTGCCCTCCGCCTTTCCCGCGGCCGCCCCGGCGCCGTCGAGTGCGTAACCGAAGCGCTCGCCGGAGGCGAGGGTGAGGGTGACGAGCCGCTCGTCGTCCGCCCGGTCCGCGAGGTCGAGGCCGACGGCGTCGGCCCTGTTGGTCCAGCCGCCGTCCTGTTCGGCGAGACCGGTCCGGATGGGCTGCCAGGTCCCGTCCCGGTCACGGTAGTTGACGGGCGAGGTGGACACCTCGCTGGTGAGGGTGCCGTCCTCGTTGGCGTACGTGCGACTGTGCGCGTCGCGTTCGGCGACGATCTCCTCGCTGGTGTCCGGGTCGAAACCCTCCACCTCCGGCGTGGGTGCCGTGGTGACCTTCACGGCATTGGGGCGAGCGGAAGGACGTGCCGCCGGCGGCGGGGTGACCGGGTACTTGGCGCGCTGCGTCCGCGGCGCCCCCGTGTTGGCCCCGGCGTCGGCCTCGTGGCTGCGCCCTTCCGCGCTGCCCCAGCGCTGCCCGGGGCCCTCGGCCGCGGGGAGCCGTTCGGGGAAGAGCGGGAAGCCCGCCCCCGCCACGGCCACCGCGCCCACTGCGAACGTCACGAGCAGGGCAAGGGCGACGGTCCTGCCCCACAGCCCCCGCACCAGTCGGGACATCAGGAAGCCGCGCACGATTTTCTGGTACGACAGCACGGATCCCCCAAGTGCGCGACGTCACGGACCTGTTGATGCTGGGGCCACTGATCTCCGTGTGTCGAGACCGGCACACATTGTTCATGTACACGCCATTTCGAAGCGTTTCTTCTTCATGTTTTCGCTACCGCACCGTTCACCCGCGTCCGCCTAGCGTCCAGCAGCATGACCTCAGACATGTCCCGTACCGCTCCACGGTGGATCGCGGCGGCCACCGCCGTGGCCGCCTCGTTCCCCCTGCTCGTCGCCCTCCCCGGCACGGCGCACGCTGCCGAGGCCGCCGCCTGCACCACGACAGGCCCCACCTACGCGGTCGACTCGGCGGGCAAACTGCTGCGCGCCGACATGCCCACCCCGCTCACCGGCGGGACCCTCCCGACCGCCGGAAGCATCGACACGGGCTGGAACGTCTACGGCAGGATGCTGGCCGGGCAGTCGGCACGCTTCTACGGGATCAAGTCCGACGGCCTCTACCTGAGCCACCGGTCCTCGGGCACCTGGGACATCCACCACAAGAAGATCAGCGACAACTTCGGCTGGCTGGCCAAGGCGGAGGACCGCAACCAGGTCACCATCGACCGGGACGACCGGATCTGGGTGCTGGACAACGAGGGTGTGCTGCGGACCTTCTCGTACGACTCGGAGGGCGAGGCCTGGTCCGCGGACAGCGGCAAGATCCTCGACCAGGGCTGGGAGCGGTACAACCTGATCGTGGCGGCCGACAAGGGTGTGGTGTACGGGCGTTCGGCGACGGACGGCCGTCTGTACCGCTCCCGCTACGACTTCGCGAGCCAGCGCTGGCTCGAGCGCCACGTCGTCGAGAGCCTGGCCGACTGGAACGTGTACACCAAGGGGATCACCTCGGTCGGCGGCGACACGCTCATGGGCATCACCGCGGCCGGAGCCGCGCACTACTACCGCTTCGACGAGAACATCCGGGACTTCCCCGTCTACAAGAAGACGGTCGGCGCCTCGGGCTGGGCCGCCTACACGAGCGTCGCCGGTGCGCCCGACGCGTGCCGGATCGTCAACACCCACACCCCGGCACCGGTGCCTGCCGGGTTGGAGGAGTACAGCCCGGCCGCCATCATGCAGTCCTCCTCCGGCTCCCTCGAGATCGCCTACTCGGACAACATCGGTCACCTCGTGCACGGCAGGATCGCCGACCCCTCGGACATCAACTCGGCAAAGTGGGCGACGGTCTCGGGGAACGAGGCCTTCTCGGGACGTCCGACTCTCGCGGAGCACGAGGACGGCCGGGTCGTCGTCACGGGACACAACCTCTCGGGTGACATCTGGCAGCTCAACCAGAAGGCGAAGACCTCCGCCGACTGGGAGCCCTGGCTCTCCCTGGGCGGCGCCATGGCCCAGCACCCCGTGACCACGAAGACGGCCACCGGCAGGCTGGTGCAGTTCACCACCGACACGGACGGACGGCCCTGGTACCGGATCCAGCAGCGCCCCAACGTCTCGTTCATGGCCTGGATGCCGCTGAACGGCCTCGGCCTCTCCGGTCCGCTGACCGCCGTCCCGGCCCGTGACGGTATCCAGCTGTTCGGCAGGAACGCGGCCGGATCGATGGTCACCGCCCGGTTCGACGAGGCCGGCACCCTCACGTCCTGGACCGGACTCGGCGACCGGACCGTCACCGGCACTCCGGCCGTCGTCGTCTATCCGGGGTACCGCTACCGCGTGTTCGCCAACGACGGCCAGGGCAACGTCGTCACCACCACCCAGGACGCCGAGGGCGGTGCCTACAGCGCGTGGAGCACCATCGCGGGTGTGGTGGCCGAAGGGTCGCCGACCGCCGTGGTCTCCCCGGCGTCGGGCCTGACCGAGATCATGGTGCGCGACGCCACGGGCGGCGTCCACAACACGGGCGAGACCACGCAGGGGAGCGGAGTCTGGCGCACCTGGGACCGGGTGGCCGACGGCGCGGCCGCCGAGCCCACCACGTTCACCTACACCAACGCCAACGGTCCGCGCTGGGGCTTCACCTTCCGCTCCGCCTCCAACGCCACCTGGATCTACGAGCTCAACGCCAACTTCAGCGCTTTCGCCGCCCGCTCCACCGGCCCGTCGGCCCGGTTCACGGGCACCGAGCTGAACGCCCCGCCGGCCGGCTGACCCCGTGCCGGCACGACACCCCGCACCCCCACCCACCGCAGTCGTCCCCTTCCGGGACGGCTGCGGTGCCGCCGAGAGAGGCAGCCTTCCCTTGCCCGTTGTCAGCACCAGGACGAGAGCGGTACTGGCGGGCCTGGGCCTGCTCCTCTCGTGCCTCGCCGTGCCCACGGTCGCCGCGCCGGCAGCCCGGGCCTCCGGCAGCGCACCGTCCGCCGACGCCCTGACCGGAACCGAGCAGATCCTCTTCCGGTCGGGGACCGGCGGTTACGGCTGCTTCCGCATCCCCGCCCTGGTCCGCACCAGGACGAACGCGCTGCTCGCCTTCGCCGAGGCCCGCCGCTCGCCCTCCTGCGCCGACCGCGGTCCCATCGACCTCGTGGTCCGGCGCTCCACCAACGACGGCCGCACCTGGAGCCCGGTCCGGGTGGTGACGACCGGAAGCCCCGACGATCCGCACACACCCTGGACCCGGAGCAATCCCGCGCCCGTCGCCGACCTCGTCACGGGTGACGTCCTGCTGCTCTCGACCTCCGAGCCGGTACAGCCCGGCGGCAGGCGGACACCGCACGTCCAGCGCTCCACCGACGACGGGCTGACCTTCGGCGCGGCCCGTCCGCTGCCGCGGTTCGCCGGCACCGACAAGGGCTGGTACGGCACCGGCCCCGGTCACGGCATCCAGCTCACCGAGGGCGCGCACCGGGGCCGGCTGGTCGTGGGGGCGTACGAGGAACCCGATTCCTCGACCGCGTACATCGGTGTGCTGTACAGCGACGACGGCGGCGAGACCTGGCAGGCGTCCACCACCCCCAACTCCCATGTGAAGGACACCGTCAAGCCGGGTGAGCCCGCCGTCGCCGAGCTCGACGACGGAAGCGTGTACGTCAACGCACGGAACAACACGGACCCCGTCCACCGCACCCGCGCCGTGAGCACGGACGGGGGGACCACCGTGCCGGCCCAGCGGCCGGCGACCGGCCTGACGACACCTCAGGTGCAGGGTTCGGTGCTCGCTCTGCGACAGACGTACCGCAGCACTCCGGGTGACACGCTCGTGTTCGCGGCCCCCACCCACCCCACCGACCGCCAGGAGATGGGGTTGCGATGGTCGACCGACCGGGGGGTGACCTGGCAGCAGTCCTCCCGGAGCGCGATCAGTGACGACCGGGCGGGGTACTCCGACCTCGCCGAGCTCGTGGACGGCCAGATCGGGCTCCTGTACGAGGGCGGTGCGGACTTCTCCGCCGCGCACCTCTACTTCAACCGGTTCACGCCCTCCTCCGTGGGAGTGCCCGGCACGACCACCGGCCCGGCCCATCCGCAGCCCACACCCGCGGCCGGCCGGACCACCCCGGACACCGGGCCGGACGCCAACGACGCCTATCTGGCGGGGGACGCCGCACTGGGCCCGGGCCGCTCCCAGCAGGCCCTCGTCCTGGACGGAGCGGGCGACCACGCCGAACTGCCGTACGCTCCGTCCCTGGATCCTGGCGCCGGTGACGTCACCTACTCGTTCTTCTTCCGCCACTCCGCGTCCGCCACGAGCCCCCAGCAGGCCCTGATGTGGGCGTACGGCACGGGCTCGGCCGAGCCGCAGGTGTGGATCAGGGCGCAGCCCTCGCAGGACCGGCTCTACGTCTGGGCCCAGACCGCCTCGGGGACCACCGGGCTGGCGCTGCCGGACACAACGGCGTCCACCGCGTTCGGGGACGGGGCGTGGCACCATCTGGCGCTGGTGCGCACAGCGGGCCAACTCGCGCTGTCGGTGGACGGCGGGCCGCCCGCGGTGGCGACCGGCGTCACCGGATCCCTGACGAACACCCTCGACCGGGGCGTCGACGGAATCCGGCTCGGCGCCAAGGCCGACGCGACGGCCAGCGACTCCTACGCGGGCGCGCTCGACGAGTTCCGGGTCCACCGGGCCGCGCTCACCTCCGCCCAGCTGACGGCACTGCGCACCGCGGGCGGTGCTCCCGGCGCCGAGGACACGCTGTCGGTGCGTCTCCCGTTCCAGGTGATCGACCGCGCCGACGCCCCGGCCATGGTCTCCGTCGGCATCCAGGACGACGTCTCCGGCCACTGCGCCGACGGCACCCTGCTCGACGGACTGCCCGCAGAGACGACGGGACGCGTGGGCAGGGGTGCGATCGGCGTGTCGGCGACCCGGCCCGGTGTCGAGACCCCGTACCTGCCCGCCCTGGACGTCGGTTCCTCGGACTTCACGTACACCCTGTGGTTCGCCCACTCGGCCACGGCCTCGACTCCCAACGCGGCTCTGCTGTGGGCCTACGGCTCGACATCCGGCAAGCCCTCCCTGTGGGTACGCACCCAGCCGGCCCAGGACCGCTTGCTGGCCTGGGCCCAGACACCCGAGGGACACGTCCAGGTCGCCCTGCCGGACACCGGCGCGTCCACTGCCTACGGGGACGGGGACTGGCACCTGCTGGCCCTGAGACGCGCCGACGGCATCCTGCGGCTGAGTGTCGACGGCGCGCCGGCCGTGGAGGCCTCCGGCCTCACCGGTTCCCTGACCGGGGCGGCGGCCGAAGGACTGCGGGTCGGCTCCAAGCCGGACCGTTCCGACGTGCTGACTGGCAGGCTGGACGACGTCCGTCTGTTCGACCGGGCACTGACGCGGACCGAGCTGACCACCGCCACGGCCTCGACGGTCGGCGGCAGCGGCGGCTACCCGTCGGACCTGCCCCGGGTCTGGTGGTCGATGGAGCCGGGCAACACCGAGGTCCACCAGATCCAGCGTTCCGCGGCCGGCCCGGCGACACCGGACTCCTCCGCCCACTGCAACCACGCCTACGTGCGGGGCTCCGCGGCCACGGGTGACGGCAGATTCGGCTCCGCCCTGACGCTCGACGGCACGGACGACGGCGTCGAGCTCCCCTACGGTGCCGACGAGGCACTGGGAGCGGACGACTTCACCGTCGCCCTGTGGTGGAAGTACTCGGCCACCGCGGTCACCGGCGATCAGGTGCTGCTCTGGGCGTACGGCACCGGAGGTGCGGAACGTCAGCTGTGGCTGCGCGCCAAACCCTCGCAGGACCGGCTGACCGCCCACCTCCAGACGGACAGCGCCACCACGGAGTTGCACGCGGTCGACACGAGCGCGGGCACGGCCTTCGGGAACGCGGCGTGGCACCACGTCGTACTCCAGAGGTCCGGCGACCGGCTGACGCTGTCGGTGGACGGTTCGGTCCTCGACGAGGCGGAAAGCCTCTCCGGCGCGGTGACCTGTGGTGACGCGTTCGAGGTGTCCGGCATCCACCTGGGGACCCGGCCGAACGGCGCCGAGTACCTGAAGGGATCTCTGGACGAGTTCGTGCTGGTGCGCCGGGCACTGACGGCCCAGGAGCTGACGTCACTGCGCACGCTCGGCACCGACCCGGGCCCGGCGACGGTGGCGCGGCTCCCCTTCGAGACGGTGACGGCGACGGGCTACGCCCGCATGTGATGCCGGCGCGGGGTGCCGGGATCCACGGAGCCCGGCACCTCCGCCACCCACGCGGGCCTTGACCTCAACTTTGATTGAGGTCCTACGGTCCGGGACATGGACTACTCACATGACGACGCAGGACTCGCACGGCAGCCCATCGGCTACTGGAGCTGGGCCGCCCACGAAGCGACCGTGACCCACATCCGGGCCGCACTGGCCGAACACGGTCTGACCCAGCCTCCCTGGTGGGTCCTCAACCAGCTCACCGAGGCGGACGAACTCGGCCGCCCGCGCGCGGAGGTGGTCGCGATGCTCCGCGGCTACCTGAATGTCGGCGACTCGCTGGAGCCCGAGATCGACGCCCTCGTCGCCAAGGGTCTGGTCACGGAGGACCCCACCACCCGCCTCCGGCTGACCGCCGAAGGGCACGCGCTGCGTGCCGAGGCGTTCGAACGGGTCAGCGGGGCGAGCGCGGAGATCCACGCCGGGATTCCCGACGAGGAGTTCGTGGCCGCACTGAAGGTGCTCCAGCGGATGATCCACAACGTGGGCGGCAAGGCCTGGCACCACTGAGCACCGCCGCCGGGTCCGGCTTGGTCAGACCCCGCTGAACGACAGCTTCGCCGCGAACCCGAGGAACAGCACGCCCGCCGCCGACGTGGCCCCCGCCGACAGCCGCTTGCGGCGGCGGAACGCGGTGGCCAGGCGGGTGCCGCCGAATATGAGCACCGAGAGGTAGAGGAAGCTGCCGATCTGGAGCAGCGTGCCAAGCAGCAGGAAGGAGAGCGCCGGATAGGCGTAACCGGGATCGACGAACTGCACGAAGAAGGAGATCAGGAACAGGATCGCCTTCGGGTTGAACAGGCTGACCACGAGCGCCCGGCGGTAGGGGTGTTCCACACCCGCCGCCGGTGCGGCACTCTCCTCCTTCAGCTCCGCGGCCCGCTGGTGCCTTTCACGCCACATCGACACGGCGGTCCGCATCATCCCGATCGCCAGCCAGGTCAGATACCCCGCGCCCGCGTACTTGACCACGGCGAACAGCAGTGGCGTCGTCTGCAGCAGGGAGGCGGCGCCCAGTGCGGACAGCGTCATCAGGACCGTGTCCCCGGTCCACACGCCGGCGGCGGCCACATAGCCGGTGCGCACGCCGCGCCTGGCGGCGACGGAGAGCACGTACAGCGAATTCGGACCGGGCAGCAGAATGATCAGCACCAGGCCGGCGAGATAGGTCGGAAGATCGGTGACACCCAGCATGAACGGAGTGTCGCACGCGGATACGACACTCCGTCCAGCGGTCCGGAATGCGGAGGATCAGTCCTCGTCGCCGCCCGGCAACCGGTCCACGGCCAAGGCCGATCGGCGGCAGGTCTCCCCCTCCCCGGGAAGCGGGAGAACCCTTTCCGGATGAACCGGCGCCTCAGAACGCGTCCGTCGGCACGTACGCGCCCCAGACCTCCCGCAGCGCGTTGCAGACCTCGCCGACGGTGGCCCGCGCCCTGAGCGCGTCCTTCATCGGGTACAGCACGTTGTCCGTTCCCACGGCCGCCTTCCTGAGTTCCGCCAGCGCCGAATCCACCGCCCCCTGGTCACGTTCGGCCCGGAGCTTCGCCAGGCGGGCCGCCTGCTGCGCCTCGATCGCCGGGTCGACGCGGAGGGGCTCGTACGGTTCCTCCTCGTCGAGGCGGAAGCGGTTGACGCCGACGACGACACGCTCGCCGCTGTCCGTCTCCTGGGCGACGCGGTAGGCGCTGCGCTCGATCTCGCTCTTCTGGAAGCCCCGTTCGATCGCGCTGACCGCGCCCCCCATGTCCTCGACCTTGCGCATCAGGTCCAGAGCGGCCGCCTCGACGTCGTCGGTCATCCTCTCGACGACGTACGAACCCGCGAAGGGGTCCACCGTCGCCGTCACGTCCGTCTCGTACGCCAGGACCTGCTGGGTACGCAGCGCGAGGCGGGCCGACTTGTCCGTCGGCAGGGCGATGGCCTCGTCGAAGGAGTTGGTGTGCAGCGACTGCGTGCCGCCCAGGACGGCTCCCAGGCCCTGTACGGCGACCCGCACGAGGTTGACCTCGGGCTGCTGCGCGGTGAGCTGGACGCCCGCCGTCTGGGTGTGGAAGCGGAGCATCAGGGACTTGGGGTTCCTCGCACCGAACTCATCCTTCATCACCTTCGCCCAGATCCGGCGCGCGGCACGGAACTTGGCGACCTCCTCGAGGATCGTCGTACGGGCGACGAAGAAGAAGGAGAGCCGGGGCGCGAAGTCGTCGACGTCCATCCCCGCCGCCACGGCGGTCCGGACGTACTCGATGCCGTCCGCGAGAGTGAAGGCGATCTCCTGCGCGGGAGAGGCACCCGCCTCGGCCATGTGGTAGCCGGAGATCGAGATCGTGTGCCACTTCGGGATCTCGGCCTTGCAGTACTTGAAGATGTCGGCGATCAGCCTGAGCGAGGGCTTCGGCGGGAAGATGTACGTGCCCCGGGCGATGTACTCCTTGAGCACGTCGTTCTGGATCGTGCCCGTCAGTTTCTCCGCCGGCACGCCCTGCTCCTCCGCGACCAGTTGGTAGAGCAGGAGGAGGAGCGCGGCGGGGGCGTTGATGGTCATCGACGTGGAGACCTCGCCCAGGGGGATCCCGCCGAAGAGGACGCGCATGTCGTCGACCGAGTCGATCGCCACGCCGACCTTGCCGACCTCGCCGGAGGCGATGGCCGCGTCCGAGTCGTGCCCCATCTGCGTGGGGAGGTCGAACGCCACGGAGAGGCCCGCCGTGCCGTTGGCGATCAGCTGCTTGTAGCGGGCGTTGGACTCGGTGGCGGTACCGAAGCCCGCGTACTGCCGCATCGTCCACGGCCGGCCCGTGTACATCGTGGGGTAGACACCACGCGTGTAGGGGAAGGCACCCGGGTCGCCCAGCTTCTCCTCGGCCCGCCAGCCGTCGAGTGCCTCCGGCCCGTACACCGGCTCGATGGGCAGTCCCGACTCGGACTCACGCGTCATCTGCTGTGCCTCCCACTCAAAGCTACTTTTCGGTAACAAGGCTCGCGACGGACTCTAGCGGCGGCGCGGGGCCCTGCGGGTTCCCTCTGCTGGGACCTTGCTCACAGCCCGTGCCCGGGAGCCCTGCCGCTCGCTCCCATCATGCGCAGTATTCGGCGGCCGGGCAGGACGGGGGAGGCCGCTCCGAGAGGGCCCGTGACACCGCGACGGCTCACGCGGGGCCGGACGGCGAGGAGCGGCCCGGGGGACGGGAGGGCGCGGCTGCGGGAACGGGAGGAGAGGGGGGAGGCGCGTGGCTCTTCGGCCGGGTGCGGAGCGGCGACGAGGCCGGCGCCCACCGGTGGAGCGTCCGGTCCGGTGAGGGGCGCGGGCGGGACCGGGGGAACGTGTCCCGCCCGCGCCGGATGCGCTGAGCCGAAGGTACGGGGGGAACCCCGGCTCGTCGCGCGGCCGATGACCAGTCGGCACTCACTACTGCGCCGTACCGCCGAAGAACGTTACAGCCGCAGCGTTCGCGCAGGTCAGCGCGTCAGGGACGACAGAGTGGACGCGGGGCTCGCCGTGGATCCGGGCTTCGGCCCGGGGGTCTCGCCGCCCTGCGGCGCGTCGTCCTGCGTGCCCTCCGCGGACGGCGTACGGAAGGTGATCGAGGGCAGAGCCCCCTCGCCGTCCTCGCCCTTGCCACCGCCTGCGCCCTTGTCGTCGCCCTGCCCGTCGTCGTCACGGCCGTCCGCCCCCAGGAGGCGGTCGCAGAAGCGGTCGAGGTTGGTCTCTCCGTCGGCCAGTTCGAGGAGCCGGGACTCCTCCTCACGGCTCAACGTGTCCTCGCGGTGGGCACGGCAGGCCTTGAGCGACTTCTTGTACACCTCGGCCGGGGAGCGCTCGGGCGTCCGGCTCGGGTCCGCCCCGTCCTGACCGTCACCGGTACCGCCGTCCTGGCCGGCGCCATCGGCACGGTCCGTCGCGCCGCCGCCGTCCGGCCCGGTCCGCCCGTCGCTCTCGCGCGCCCCCGGGCCCGGCACGTCGGAGGGCGCGGGAGACCCGGACGGACGGGGCTGGACGGAGGGCAGGAGCGAGGGTTCACCGGCGTCGGGCGCCTCGGCGCCCAGCTCGTCGGGAGACTCGGCCGCCGAGACGGACGCGGCCGGGACCGGTGAGCCGTGGCCGATGAACGGTACGGCGAGCATGCCCGCGCTCCCGGCGACCGCCACCCCGCCGAGCGCGCACCCGGCGAGCGAGACGGCGAGGCCGTAGCGCACGGGGCGGGTCCAGCGCGGACGCCGCCGGACCGGGGACGCGGGTACGGCCCCGATGCGTACGGGGCTCAGACCGTCCTGCTGTCCTGCGGGCGCGCCGGCCCGCTTCCCGTTCCGGGACGCCTCACGGAAGGCCGCCAACGCGGCTGCCTCGCCGGGCAGTTCGGCACCGGAGGCGGCGGGGGCCCGCAGCGCCAGCAGCGCGGCCTCCAACATCCGGGCCTCCGCTCCGGCGTGATCGTCGACGGGCTCGACGGACTCGCCGCGGAGCAACAGCTCCGCCGCGTCCGCGTCAAGCCACTCGTGCTGCTCGTCGGCCATCACATGTCCTTCTGCGTCCACGGACGCGAATGCGTCACACCGGCGGGCGTCACCGCGCCCTGGCGGCCGGGGCGCTGCGGGGGTACCGCGTCGAGCTCCGCCCCTGCCGCCGGAAGGCCGTCCTCCGGCCCCGGGTCGGCGCCCAGCAGTTCCGCCAGCCTCTTCAGTCCTCGGTGGGCGGCGGTGCGCACGGCGCCGGGGCGCTTGCCCAGGGTCCGCGCGGCGCTCTTCGCGTCGAGACCGATCACCACGCGGAGGACGACCGCCTCGGCCTGGTCCTGCGGCAGCTGCGCGATCAGGGACATGGCGCGTCCGGTCGCCAGTGACTCCAGGGCCTCCCCCGCCGTGTCGGACTCGGCCGCCTCGCCCTCCAGTTCGCTCTCGTCACCGCCGATCGCCGGGCGCCTGCCCCGCATCCGTATGTGATCGAGCGAGCGGTTGCGCGCGATCCGGGCCGCCCAGCCGCGGAACCGGTCCGCGTCGCCGCTGAACCGGTCGATGTCACGCGCTATCTGCAGCCAGGACTCCGACGCCACGTCCTCGGCGTCCGGTTCACCGACCAGCGTCCGTATGTAGCCCAGCAGCCGTGGGTGCACAGCGCGGTACACAGTACGGAAGGCGTCCTCGTCCCCGTCCTGCGCCGCGAGCACCGCGGCAGTCAACTCCGCGTCGTCCCCCAGCACTCCCTCAACCCGCCCTGCTGATCCGAATCGTAGCTGGTCACCGCTACTGCGCCACCCTGCGCGACTCAGCACGCTACGTGGTCGGACGGCACCCCGTCCATGACTTGTACAACCTGCAACTGTCTCCTGACCCAGTGCGGTGTGACAGAAAACGCACCCGTGGCGCTGAGATGAGTACGGGGCCGCTCGGCGGCCCTGTGGAAGACGACCGGGGCCTCTCCTGTGGGGGGTGGCGGCCCCGGTCGTCGTCCCCTCCCCCTCATGACGTCATCCCAGGGGTACTCCAGCGGCCCGGCCACCGCCCCGCGCGCGGCGGGACACCACCGCACGCAGCACCCGCCGCCCCTCGGTCGACAGGTCCAGGACCCGGCGCAGGCCCGTTCCCGCGGTCTCGGCGAGGCTCTCCAGGATCTCGCCCTGGCGGCGGAGTTCCCCCGTGACGAGCGGTCCGGCGCCCGCGGATCCGCCGGCCCGGGGGTCCTCGGCGCCGTCACCGGCCGGGAAGTCGTACACACGGTGGACGTCCAGCGCGAGCAGCGAGCAGGCGTCCGCCCACGCGCGCAGCGGCTCCGCCGTGAAGTCGCGGGGCGCGGTGCCCAGCAGCGCGCGGACGCGGGCCACGACGAGGTCGCCCCCGGCGGGCCCCTCCAGCGCCGTGTGCACGGCGTCGAGCCGGGCGGCCCATTGCGCACCGTTCTCGCAGCCCGCCCAGAGCGGGCGCAGCGGCTCCGGATCCTGCCCGTCCTCCGGCGCCGGAAGGCAGCGGTCCAGACAGGCGGTCCCGCTCGCGGCCAGACCTCGCTCATCGGCACGAGCGATCAGCTCCAGCAGGCTCATCGACGCCTCCCCCATCGGTTCCGTCGGTCCCCGGGAGCACACCGCTTCCCGTTACCGCGTACTGCGCCAGATGGCTGAAAAGCGTCACTCTTCCGACACCGGAGACCACAGCGGGACTCAGTCGGACAGGCTCTCGATGCCCAGACGGTCCAAGAAAGCGAAGAAAAGTTCCTCTCCGGACGACTCGGGCCGCTCGATCCGAAGCAGTTCGAGGAGCGGTCCCTCGAGAACGCCGCGGCCGGTTTCGGCCGCCCACCGGACAGCGCGGGCGGCCGCGTCCTCCGGTGACAGGAAGAGGTCCTCCGGCGTCAGCCCCTCCGGGCCGAGGTGTCCGGCCATCGCGGCCCGGCCGAGGCAGGCGTACCAGGACCCGCTGTGCGGCGCCGCCGCCTCGACGGCCACGCAGACCCCGTCCATGACGAAGCCGAGGAGGACCGGCGCCCGCGCGGCACCGGCGAGTGCGGTCATGCTGCCCGGCGACGGCTCCGTGGGGTGGGACCAGACCTGCCATCCGTCCGCGCGGTACTCCCGCAGCGTCAGCCGCTCGCGTACGCCGCGCAGCGCGGGGTGGCCGATGAGCGGCTCACCGCTGCGGCCCACCAGATAGCAGCCCCAGAAACCCACGTCGCGCTCCCCCCGCGGTCCGGGCTGTCATTCTTCCCGCCCGGCACCGCGGGGAAGCGCGAAAACGGGTCAACCCGCCCGCGGGCCGGCGGGGCGGGTGCGCGGCGCGTACCGCGCCCCTCCCGGGCGGCGCGGTACGCGCGGTGCGACGAGTGCGGCGGATCCGCTCAGCGGGTCTCGTCGGCCAGCTGCTCGAACTGCGCCCAGGTCAGCTTCGGCTCACGCGGGTCCCACAGTTTCTGGGAGACCGCGTTGAGCGGCATCCGGATCCCTGCCGCCACCTGCGCCTGTGTCTGCGCGTTCGGGAAGTCGCCCCAGACCGCGAACCGGCCGCCCAGGATCTGCTTCGAGTAGCGCTCGGACACGGGCTCGGTCCCGCGCAGGACGAACGGGGTCCACTGCTCGTAGATCCGCTTGCCCGTCGGATAGGTGAAGTCGTTGGGCTCGCCGAGCACGTAGTAGAGGTACTCGTCGTTGAGGTTGACCACCTTGCGGCCCTCGGCGAGGTAGTCCTGCGGAGGCCGGGCGCCGATCTCCTTGCCCGTCCAGTACTCGACCTCGATGCCCTTGTCCGCGGTGACCGTCCCGCCGCTGAAGAACCCGTCGTTCCAGGCCTTCGGGATCTTCTCGGCCTTGCGGATGACGGCGGCGCGGTCGTTCAGCCAGCCCTCCGCCAGGTCCTGGACGGTGGCGTCGGTGCCGTACTTCTCGCGCGCGGCCGCGGCGAGCTGCGGGTAGGAGGCCTGCGGGCTGCTGACGGTGAGGGCCTGGTACTCGTCCGCGCCCACGTGGAACCAGTCGCCGGGGAAGAGTTCGGCGTACTCGTTCAGCAGGTCGTCGACGATCTTCGCCGACCCGTCCTTCGAGATGTCGATGGCGCCCTGCCGTGCGACGCCCTGCGTGTTGCGCAGCTGGAGGTCGGGGTGGGCGCGCAGGACGGCACCCAGGTGTCCCGGGGAGTCGATCTCGCCGACGACCGTGATGTGGAGGCTCTGGGCGAGCTTCAGGATGCGGCGGACCTCGGCCTTGGTGAGGTGCTCCTCGGAGACCACCTCGGGGTGCGAGTCGGACTCGATCCGGAAGGCCTGGTCGTCGGAGAAGTGGAGGCCGAGCTGGTTGAGCTTGAGGTCGGCCATCTCGCGCAGCCGGTCCTCGATCCAGTCCGCGGTGTAGTGCTTGCGCGCGATGTCGAGGTTGAGCCCCCGCTGCGGCCTGTCGGGCGTGTCGTCGACGACGCCCTCGGGCACGGTGCCGTCGGTGTTCAGGGACTGCTTGAGGGTGCGGGTCCCGTAGAAGACGCCGGCCTCGCCGGGCCCGCTGATCCTGACCCGGTCACCCTCGGTCTTCAGCGTGTACGACTCGGGGTCCCCCTTGCCGGAGGCCGCGAGGGCCAGCTCGACGTCACCGGACCGGGGGGACTTCTCGCCCCGGTAGCCGATCTTCAGCTCCCCGGCGAGCAGCTTCGCCTCGTCCACGAGCTCGGGGTCGGCCGCGACGACCGCGCTGTCCTTCGACGGCTTCCAGCCGGGACCGCGTGCGGCGGTGTGTTCCCGGACCGCGGGTATGGTCCGCGGCGTCGTGGAGAGCGGGTAGCTCCGGGTGGGTGACGGCGAGGCGGACGTGCCGGCCGAGGCCGAGGCGCCGTTCTGCGGGCCGGAGCCGTCGGGCCAGACGACGACGGTGAGGGTGACGGCGGCTGCCACCGCGACGGCTGCGCCGGCCACCAGGGGTGCGCGTGAGGGCGACATCGGTCAGAAACCTCCGGATCGGGGGAGAAACAGTTCAAAGAAGCTAAGAAAGTCGGGCATTTCCCCCGTTGATTCGTCCATCAAGCGTTCCGAAACTCTCCCGTCCGGGTGAAGTTCTCGCATCATTTGGTTGTGCGCCTCCACGTCTCGCTAGCGTGAAGGGACATACGTACCAGTCCTCACTCCCACCTCGCGCAACCTCGTCGCTCTCCGGCCCCTCTTTTCCAGGGCCACAGATGTCATTCATTCGAGGAGTCCCGCTGTCCAGGTCCAGCGAGCCGCACCCCGACCTGCCGCAGCAGCAGGCCGGCGGCACGGCCGTCCCCGTCCAGTACCGGGGCCCCGCCCCGGCCCTTCGGGAGGCCCGTACGGAGGCCCCCGTTCCGGAACCAGTGTCGGTGAGCACACGCACGAGTGCCCACTCGAGTGGCCTCGCCCGCTTCAACGCCTGGCCCCGGGACCTCGCCGAGGCCTCCCTGCTGGAGTGCTGCGGAAGCCGCCGGTGGGCACTCCGGCTGGCCGCCCACCGGCCCTACCCGGACGTGGAGACGCTGCTCGCCGCCTCCGACGAGGCGGGGTACGACCTCGCGCCCGCCGACATCGCCGAGGCGCTCGCCGCGGAGAGCGCCCCGTGCCTGCACCACGACGCGCCCCGCGCCGCCCATCTGGCCCTGCGCGCCGCGCACGCCGCGTACGAGAGCCGGTTCGGCCACGTCTTCGTGATCTGCCTCGACGGCCTGCGCCCCTCCCAGCACGTCGACCAGGTGCTGGCGGCCATCCGCACCCGGCTGACGCACGAACCGGACGAGGAGCGTTCCCTGACCGCGGAGGAGATGCGGCGACTCGCCCGGGGCCGCATCATCGAGCTGGTGACGGAGGCCGGACGGACGCCCGGCCCGTTCCCCCCGGCGGCATATGGCCCCCGGTAGCCCGTCCGTGCCTGTTTGACTGCCGCTTTGATCACACCAGAGGCCCCGCCGCCATGGAACCGACAAAGCGTCGCTACGATGGCCGGGGCCGGTGGACCGTACCCGGCCGGGTCAGACCGACAGTCAAGCCGGCCGACCCCAATCCCCGCTCCCGGAGGGTTCTTCCGTGCCGGCTGGAACGCTGTACCGCGGCCGGGAAGGCATGTGGTCCTGGGTGGCTCATCGAGTCACCGGTGTCCTCATTTTCTTCTTCCTGTTCGTACACGTCCTTGACACCGCCCTCGTGCGTGTCTCCCCCGAGGCGTACGACGACGTCGTGGCCACCTACAAGACCCCGCTCGTGGCGCTCCTCGAGTACGGCCTGGTGGCCGCGATCCTCTTCCACGCGCTGAACGGTCTCCGCATCGTCGCCGTGGACTTCTGGTCCAAGGGCGCCCGCTATCAGAAGCAGATGCTCTGGACCGTGCTGGGAATCTGGATCGTGCTGATGGTGGGGGCCCTGTACCCCGTCCTCGGTCACGCCGTACGTGAAGTCTTCGGGAGCTGAGGCCGATGTCCACCGAGACACCTACTTCCACTTCCGCGATCGGTGACGTCGAAGGCGTGAGCCTGTACGACGTCGACAACCCGGCCCCGGTCATCGAGCCCCCGCGCAAGCGCACGGGCAGGACCCCCAAGGGTTCGCGCACCAACTTCGAGATGTACGCCTGGCTCTTCATGCGCCTGTCGGGCATCGTGCTGGTCGTCCTCGTCATCGGTCACCTGCTGATCCAGCTGGTGCTCGACGGCGGCGTGTCGAAGATCGGCTTCGCCTTCGTCGCGGGCCGCTGGGCCTCGCCGTTCTGGCAGGTATGGGACCTGGCGATGCTGTGGCTCGCCATGCTCCACGGCGCCAACGGCCTCCGTACGGTCATCAACGACTACGCCGAACGGGACAACACCCGCTTCTGGCTGAAGATGCTCCTGTACACCGCCACGGTGTTCACCGTCCTGCTGGGCACGCTGGTGATCTTCACCTTCGACCCGAACATCCGCTAGGCGCCGGGACAGAGGGACCAGAGGAAAACCATGCAGATCCACAAGTACGACACCGTCATCGTCGGCGCAGGCGGCGCCGGTATGCGCGCGGCCATCGAGTCGACCAAGCGCAGCCGCACCGCCGTGCTCACGAAGCTCTACCCCACCCGCTCCCACACGGGCGCCGCGCAGGGCGGCATGGCCGCCGCGCTGGCCAACGTGGAGGAGGACAACTGGGAGTGGCACACCTTCGACACGATCAAGGGCGGCGACTACCTGGTCGACCAGGACGCCGCCGAGATCCTCGCGAAGGAGGCCATCGACGCCGTCCTCGACCTGGAGAAGATGGGCCTGCCGTTCGGCCGTACGCCCGAGGGCAAGATCGACCAGCGCCGGTTCGGCGGTCACTCCCGCAACCACGGCGAGGCCCCGGTCCGCCGCGCCTGCTACTCGGGCGACCGCACCGGCCACATGATCCTCCAGACGCTGTACCAGAACTGCGTCAAGGAGGGCGTGGAGTTCTTCAACGAGTTCTACGTCCTGGACCAGCTGGTCGTCGAGGAGAACGGCGTCAAGAAGTCCGCCGGCGTCGTCGCCTACGAGCTGGCCACCGGCGAGATCCACGTCTTCCAGGCGAAGTCGGTCATCTACGCCTCGGGCGGCACCGGCAAGTTCTTCAAGGTGACGTCGAACGCGCACACCCTGACCGGTGACGGCCAGGCCGCCTGCTACCGCCGGGGTCTGCCGCTGGAGGACATGGAGTTCTTCCAGTTCCACCCGACGGGCATCTGGCGCATGGGCATCCTGCTGACGGAGGGCGCCCGTGGTGAGGGCGGCATCCTCCGCAACAAGGACGGCGAGCGCTTCATGGAGAAGTACGCGCCGGTCATGAAGGACCTCGCGTCCCGTGACGTCGTGTCCCGCTCCATCTACACGGAGATCCGTGAGGGCCGCGGCTGCGGTCCCGAGGGCGACCACGTCTACCTCGACCTCACGCACCTCCCGCCGGAGCAGCTGGACGCGAAGCTCCCGGACATCACGGAGTTCGCGCGCACGTACCTCGGCATCGAGCCCTACACGGACCCGATCCCGATCCAGCCGACCGCGCACTACGCCATGGGCGGCATCCCGACCAACGTCGAGGGCGAGGTGCTGGCCGACAACACCACCGTCGTCCCGGGCCTGTACGCCGCCGGCGAGGTCGCCTGTGTCTCCGTGCACGGCGCCAACCGTCTGGGCACCAACTCGCTGCTCGACATCAACGTCTTCGGACGCCGCTCGGGTATCGCCGCCGCCGAGTACTCCGCGAAGAACGACTTCGTCGAGCTTCCCGAGAACCCGGCCCAGCTGGTCCAGGACCAGGTCGAGCGGCTGCGTAACTCCACGGGCACCGAGCGGGTCCACGCGCTCCGCACGGAGCTGCAGGAGTGCATGGACGCCAACGTGATGGTGTTCCGCACCGAGCAGACCATCAAGACGGCGGTCGAGAAGATCGCCGAGCTGCGCGCGCGCTACCTCAACGTGTCCATCCAGGACAAGGGCAAGCGGTTCAACACCGACCTGCTGGAGGCCATCGAGCTGGGCAACCTGCTCGACCTGGCCGAGGTCATGGCGACCTCCGCGCTGGCCCGCAAGGAGTCCCGCGGCGGTCACTACCGCGAGGACTACCCGAACCGCGACGACGTCAACTTCATGCGCCACACCATGGCGTACCGCGAGGTCGCGGACGACGGCACCGAGTCGATCCGGCTCGACTACAAGCCGGTCGTCACGACCCGCTACCAGCCGATGGAGCGTAAGTACTGATGGCTACCCCCACCCTGGAGAAGTCGGACAAGGCCCCCGAGCCCGAGGCCGGCTTCGCCGACACCCCGTACATCACGGCCACGTTCCGGATCCGCCGCTTCAACCCCGAGGTCTCCGACGAGGTCGAGTGGCAGGACTTCCAGCTCTCGATCGACCCGAAGGAGCGTGTGCTCGACGCCCTTCACAAGATCAAGTGGGAGCAGGACGGCACGCTGACCTTCCGGCGTTCCTGCGCGCACGGCATCTGCGGCTCCGACGCGATGCGGATCAACGGCAAGAACAGGCTCGCCTGCAAGACGCTGATCAAGGACATCAACCCGGAGAAGCCGATCACGGTCGAGGCCATCAAGGGCCTCACGGTCCTCAAGGACCTCGTGGTCGACATGGACCCGTTCTTCCAGGCCTACCGCGACGTCATGCCGTTCCTCGTCACCAAGGGGAACGAGCCGACGCGTGAGCGCCTGCAGTCCCCCGAGGACCGCGAGCGCTTCGACGACACCACCAAGTGCATCCTGTGCGCCGCGTGCACGTCCTCGTGCCCGGTGTTCTGGAACGACGGCCAGTACTTCGGCCCGGCGGCGATCGTCAACGCGCACCGCTTCATCTTCGACTCGCGTGACGAGGCCGGGGAGCAGCGCCTGGAGATCCTCAACGACCGTGACGGTGTGTGGCGTTGCCGCACGACGTTCAACTGCACGGACGCCTGCCCGCGTGGCATCGAGGTCACCAAGGCGATCCAGGAAGTGAAGCGCGCGCTGATCACCCGTCGCTTCTGACCCACGCGTCGCACCGAGAGGCCCCGTTCCGCGCACGGACAGTGCGGGAAGCGGGGCCTCTTGGTGCATCGGGCGGTCCGGGACGGTACGGTCCTGGGGAGCCGTGACCGGCTCACCTCTCCCGGAGCAGCACAGCGCGGGAGCAGATGGCTTGAAGGAGAACGGGGAACGCTGTGAGCGATCCGAATCCGTACGCGGACGACTCATACAAGTGGGGCCCGCCCCAGCCGCCGGGCAACCCGCCCACGATGCCGGACGGCCAGGGCTACGGCTATCCGGCGCCGGACGCCGCTCCGGCGTACGGCTACCCGCAGCCGCTGCCCGAATCCGCGACTCAGCAGGGCCCCGGGTACGGCTACCCCGGGGGCCAGCCGACGGAGCCCGGCTTCAACCTGCCCGCGCAGCAGGGCGGTGGCGGCGTCCCGATGCTGTCCCTGGGTGACATCACGGTGATGAACGACGGCATCGTGACCCCGTCCGGCACCCTGCCCCTCAAGGGCGCGGTGTGGACGGCGACCGACATGTCGCGCACGGAGGAGAAGATCCCGACCGTGGGCATCGTCCTCGCGATCGTCTTCGCCCTGTTCTGCCTCATCGGTCTGCTGTTCCTCCTCATGAAGGAGAAGCGCACGACGGGCTTCGTGCAGATCACGGTGACCAGCGGTGGCCGGCACCACCAGACGATGATCCCCGCGACGGGCCCCGAGACCTTCCAGTGGGTCATGTCCCAGGTGAACACCGCGCGTTCGATGAGCGCCTGAGCGAAGGCGCCGGCTCCTCCCCGTGCCCACGGCGCTCCGGTCCGCCTCCGGAGCGCTGCGGCGGCCCCGGCGCCCGGGGCGGCCGGACCCGCCGTCCGGTTAGCCTTGGGACCGTGGTGGAGCAAGAGAAGAACGCGGCGGACGCGGACGGCGCGAAGCCGGCCGGGAAGTCCAGGGCGCCGAAGAGCGAGCAGACCCGCACCCTGATCCTGGAGACCGCGCTGCGGCTCTTCGAGGAGCGCGGCTACGACCGGACCACGATGCGGGCCATCGCCCAGGAGGCCGGTGTCTCCGTCGGGAACGCGTATTACTACTTCTCCTCGAAGGAGCACCTGGTCCAGGGCTTCTACGACCGGCTGGCCGCCGAGCACGAGGCGGCGGTACAGCCCGTACTCGCCGGGGACAGGGACCTCACCGTACGCATCCGGGGCGTGCTGCTCTGCTGGCTGGACGTGGCCGGGCAGTACCACCGCTTCGCCACGCAGTTCTTCAAGAACGCGGCGGACCCGGACAGCCCGCTCTCCCCGTTCTCGGAGGATTCCGCCGCGGCACGCGAAGCGGTCATCTCCCTGCACGAACGCTGCCTTTCGGGCTCCTCGGCCAAGGCGGACCCGGAACTGGCGCGGCTGCTGCCGCAGTTGATGTGGCTTATGCAGATGGGCCTGGTGCTGTTCTGGGTCTACGACCGGTCCGAGGGCACGGAACGCAGCCGTCGGCTCGTCGAACGCACCGCGCCGATCGCCGCGCGGGCGATCGCGCTCTCCCGTTTCCGGGTACTGCGACCGCTCGTGCGGCAAATCCACGACGTCCTGGTGGAGTTCATGCCCGGGGCGCCCTCGCGGGGCGCGCGGGACGTCAGATCCAGCTGAGTTCCCACAGCCGCCAGAGCCCGGTGCCGTCGGAGAGGTACTGGGATCCGGACACGGACTGCTTGCTGACGACGTAGTCCTTCTTCTGCCACAGCGGGATCAGCGGGACGTCCTTGCCGACCAGTTCCTGCAGCTCCTTGAAGTCGGCCGAGGTCCGGCCGCGGTCGCTGTACTGCTGCGTGGCGGAGATCAGTGCGTCCATCTTGGTGCTGGTGTAACCGTTGTGGAGGGAGCTGTCGCGGCCGACCAGCGGCTGGCTGAAGGTGTCGGGGTCCGGGAAGTCGGGAAGCCAGCCCAGCGTGTACGCGTCGTACTCGCCGGCCGCGTACCCCTTCTGGAACGCCTGCCACTCCACGGCCTTCTCCGTGACCTCGAACAGCCCGTCCTTCTCCAGCTGGCGGACCAGCTCGGCGGACTCCTCCTTGTTGGCGTCGTCGTCGCGGTGGGCGAAGGTGATGTGCAACGGGAGGGTCACACCCGCCTCCCGCATCAGCTTCCTGGCCCGGTCCGGGTCCGACTGCGGGTAGGAGTCGAAGAAGGGGGTGCTGTGCCCGATGTACCCCTGCGGGATCAGCGAGTAGAGCGGCTCCACGGTGTTCCGGTAGACCCTGGTGACCAGCGGCCCGCGGTCGATGAGCCAGGCGACGGCCTGGCGGACCTTCTTGTCCGCCAGCGGCGATCCCTCACGGACGTTGAAGACGAGGTTGCGGATCTCGGCGCTGTCCGCCTCGGTGACGCGCTGTTCGCCGGCGCCCGGGTCGAGCTCGGCGAGCTTCCCGGCGGGCAGCTGACGGTGCGTGACGTCCACGTCGCCGGCCGTCCAGGCGGCCTGGAGCGCCTCGGAACCCTCGAAGTAGCGGATGTCGACCGCGCCGCCCGTCTTCTTCAGAGCGCCCTTGTACGCCGGGTTGGGCACCAGCTCGGCGAGCACGCCGGGCTCGTACGACTTCAGCGTGTACGGTCCCGATCCGTCGACCTGGTTGTCCGTGCGGAGCCTGTCCTTCGGGTATTCGGCGGGGTCGACGATGGACCCGGCGCCCGTGGCCAGCTTCTGGGGGAACGTCGCGTCCCGGGACGAGAGGTTGAACGTGATCGTGCGGCCCTCGGACACGATGGAGTCGAGGCTGGGGAACAGCACCGACGGGCCGACGTCCGCCTTGATCTTCAGCATCCGGTCGAAGGAGTACTTCACGTCGGCGGCGGTGACCTTGCGGCCGTCGGAGAACGTCAGGTCGTCCCGCAGCCTGCACTGGTACGTCTGGAGCTTCTGGCCGATGAACCCGCAGCTCTCGGCCGCGTCCGGCTCCGGCACGACCGCCCCGGACCTGAACGTCATCAGGGACTGGTAGAGGTTGCTGTAGATCGCCCAGGAGCCCGCGTCGTAGGCGCCGGCGGGGTCGAGCGAGGTGACCTCGTCGGACGTACCGACCGTGATCGGTGCCTGGTCGGCCTCGTCCGAGGGAAGCAGCTGCCAGGCGCCCACGCCCGCGATGACCAATACCGCCAGAATCGCGAGAATCCGTAGACGGATGATCCGCATGTGCCGTGCTCCCTTGCCAACCCGCCCCGGCCCGCGTGCACAGAGAGGCACATCATCACCGCACGTTCACACTCACCCAATCACACGATATTCACATATGGAAGGCCGGTGCCGAGGCTCACAGGTTTCGGGATCAGGCGTGCGGGGAAGCGAGCTCCACCACCGTGATGTCGGAGGGGGCGCCGACACGCACCGGCGGTCCCCAGGCTCCCGCACCACGCGAGACGTACAGCTGGGTGTCGCCGTAGCGTTCGAGCCCGGCGACCGTCGGGTTGGCGAGCCCGGCCAGCAGGTTCCCGGGCCAGAGCTGGCCTCCGTGGGTGTGGCCGGAGAGCTGGAGGCCGACGCCGTACTCCACGGCGTCGTCGATGACGACGGGCTGGTGTGCGAGCAGGACGGACGCGCGGCTGCGGTCGCGGTCGCCGAGTGCGCGGGCGAAGTCGGGCCCCTGGCCCTCACTCTCACCCGCGACGTCGTTGACCCCGGCGAGATCGAAGCCGGCGACCTCGACGCGGGAGTTCTCCAGCGGGTGCAGGCCCAGCTCGCGTACGTGGTCGACCCATTCGGCCGCGCCGGAGAAGTACTCGTGGTTGCCGGTGACGAAGTAGCTGCCGTGGCGGGCCTCCAGGCCGGCGAGCGGCTCGGCCGCGGTACCGAGATCGGCGACGGAGCCGTCGACGAGGTCCCCCACGAGGGCCACCAGGTCGGATCCGGTGGCGTTGATCGTGTCGACGATGCGCCGGGTGTGCGCGCGGCCCAGGATCGGGCCGAGGTGGATGTCGCTGACCACGGCGATACGGAAGCCGTGGGCGGAGCGCGGCAGTCCGGCCAGCGGGACGGTGACCCGTTTCACGCGGGGGCCGCGCAGCACCCCGTAGGCTCCGTTGCCGACCGTTCCCAGGCCGGCGAGGGCGGCCGCTCCGCCGACGGCACGGGCGACGAACAGCCGCCGCGAGGGGTCGGCGACGACGGGGGCCTCGGTGGGCGCGGTGGTGACCGGTGCGGTGGTGGTCTGTGTCGCGGTGGTCTGTGCCGCGGTCGCCTGTGTCGCCGTCGCCTGGTCGGCGCGCGCTTCAGCCGTCGCGGGGGCCTGGTCCGCGGGCGCTTCAGCCGTCGCGGGGGCCTGGCCGACGCGCTCGGGGGCCGATGTCCCGGCCGTCCCGGCCCGGCGGGCGAGTATCCGCCGCAGCAGGGGGCGGACGGCCTCTCCCACCAGCAGAGCCAGTGTCAGGTAGAGCAGGGCGGCCAGCCAGAGGTAGCCCGGCCAGGCCAGCACCTGCTGCAGCCAGAAGGGGAAGCCGGCACGGCTGGAGACGAGGGCCCCGACGGACAGGAGAGGCAGCACGAAGGCCGCGACGGTGCCCACGCGGCGCGCTACGCCGCCCTTCCGCGTCGTGTCACCGATCAGCCGGCGCCACACATACCGGTGCACGCCCGCGAGCAGCGCGAGAACCGCGACCGCCACGAGTACGAAGACCACAACCACGTACGCTCCCCCGCTGAAACGATCCTGTCCGGACGGCGCCCCACGCGCCGCCCGTCATCTGCCTTCGTGACGCAAAGCCCTGACACCACGGAACCCGATGACCCCTACAGCCGTCCCCAGAAGAAACGAGGTGATGGCGAGCAGGAGATGGACCCAGAAGTACGCAGTCGGGTCTCCCGCGTCGTCGAACGCGAGCCCGCTGCCGTCCTTCCAGAGATTTTTGACAAAGGTGACCCAGATGACCCAGCTCCATGCCCCGAAGACGAGCAGGAACCAGGAAACGGGGCGGCTGAGCTTCATGGAATCAGTATCGCCGCCGCGCTCGGGCGGCTTCGCCCGGGGTGGGCTGTCCCAGCGGTATGCCCGGCGGGTCAGGCCATCCGGGTCTCTGCCCCCGGCAACGCCCTGTACGTTTCCGACCGTGCCTGCTCTGAAAAAGACCGTCGTGACGGTCATCTCTGCCGCGTTGCTGTCCCTATGTGTCGTCAGTCCCGCGGGGGCGGCCGACAAGGACAAGACCGACGAAAACCAGCCGAAGCCGACCGGCCCGATGTCGACCGTGGGCGGTTCACGGCTCGGCCAGGTGGGAACCCAGGTCAATCTGGGACCGGGTGCCCCGGTGCTCCCCAAGGACCTCAGCGCGCGGTCGTGGATCGTCGCGGACGCGGAGAGCGGGCAGGTGCTCGCGTCGCACAACGCGCACTGGCGGCTGCCGCCCGCCTCCACCCTGAAGATGCTCTTCGCCGACACGGTCCTGCCCGCGCTGCAGCCGAAGACGCTGACCCATCTGGTGACCGAGGAGGAGCTCTCCGGCGTGGGCGAGGGGAGCAGCCTGGTGGGCGTGAAGGAGGACCACTCGTACACGGTCCACGACCTGTGGCTCGGGGTGTTCCTCCGCTCCGGCAACGACGCGGTGCACGTGCTGTCCGAGATGTACGGCGGCGTGCCCGCGACGGTCGCCGCGATGCAGCGTCACGCCGAGGAGCTCCAGGCCCTCGACACGACGGTCGTCTCACCCGACGGTTACGACGCCCCCCGCCAGGTCTCCAGCGCCTACGACCTGACCCTGTTCGCCCGGAGCGGGATGCAGAAGGCGGACTTCCGCGAGTACGCCGCGACGGCGACGGCCGAGTTCCCCGGTGAGGTGAAGAAGGGCAAGAAGCGGGAGACCTTCGAGATCCAGAACACCAACCGGCTGATCACCGGGGACATCGGGGTGGAGCCGTACAAGGGCATCGCGGGCGTCAAGAACGGTTACACCACCCACGCGGGCAACACCTTCACGGGGATCGCCGAACGCGACGGACGGGTGCTCCTGGTGACGGTCATGAACCCCTCGGCGGAGGAGAGCCACGCCGTCTACAAGGAGGCGGCCGGCCTTCTCGACTGGGGCTTCGCGGCGAGCGGCAAGGTGACCCCCGTCGGTGAGCTGGTGCCGCCGAAGTCCGCCGTGACCTCCAAGGGCTCCGAGCCCGCCACGGGGAAGGGCAAGGAGGGGACGGAGGGCCACGAGGAGGACGGGAAGGCCGCCGCGACGACCCACGCGGCCGCTGCCGGCTCCAGCGGGGTCTGGACCGCGCTGTCCGTCATCGGCGGAGTGCTGGTGGTCCTGGCCGCGGGAGCGTTCCTGGTCAACCGGCGCTGGCCGCTGCCCGACCTGGTGCGCCGCCTTCCCCGTCGCTGACGTCGGCACCCTTCGCGCCCTTGCTCGGCGTCGCCGTCCAGGCGGCGCAGACCAGCAGCAGCTTCGCGCTGAAGTTGATCCACAGCAGGAGCGCGATCGGGACGCCGAAGGCGCCGTACATGCTCTTGGAGGCGACGTCCCTCATGTAGCTGCCGAGCAGCAGCTTGAGCAGCTCGAAGCCGACCGCGCCGACCAGACCGGCCACGATCAGCCGGCGGCGCGGCGGCTCGACCCCGGGCAGCAGGGTCAGCAGGTAGAGCAGGATCAGGAAGTCGGCGAACATCGCCACGAGGACGGCGGCCACCTGGAGCAGCACCCCGCCCACGCCGTTCTCGGGGATACCCAGGCGGTCGACCGTCCAGCCGATGGCCGTGGAGGCGACGGTGGACACGGCGAGGGTCGCCAGCGCCGCGCCGCCGAGGCCGATCAGGAGACCGGCGTCCTTGATCTTGCGGACGACCGGGTTCCCCTCGTCCACGTCGTCCTTCTCCCACACGGCGCGCAGGCAGTCACGCATCGAGCCGATCCACCCGATCCCGGTGAAGAGCAGCAGCGCACCGGCGACGACCCCCACCGTGCCCGCGTGGGCCACCAGGCTGTCGATGCCGAGCTGGTCCGAGATCCCCGGCACCTGGTCGGCGAGCTTGTCCTTGATCTCGTCGAGCTGCTGGGGGGAGAGGAGCGCCGCACCGACCGCGGCACCGACCGCGATCAGCGGGAAGAGCGCCAGGAAGCTGAGGAACGTGATCGCCGCGGCGAGCCTGGCCCAGTGAACCCGTTCCAGCGTCTCGTAGGAACGCCAGGCGTGCGTCTCCATCAGCCGTGCGACGAGCGGCCCGATGACGGGGAGTTCTTTCAGCCAGTCCATGCCCTACGCGTACCCGTCCCCGCGCAGAAAACCGGCGTCCGTCGCGACGCGGAACGGCAATCACCCATTTCGGTGAGTGCTGTAACAAATCCCTCAAATGGGTTTTCCCTGGCGATACGGTCACGTCCATGTCTGTCGACACGGTGTCCTTGACCGGCTGGGGCCGCACCTCCCCGACGACCGCGCTGCGGTTTCGTCCTCGTACGTACGAGGAGGCCGCGGTGGTCGTGCGCGGCCGCGGACCGCGTGGAGTCGTCGCCCGGGGGCTGGGACGCTCCCACGGCGACGCCGCGCAGAACGCCGGTGGCTCCGTACTCGACATGACCGCGCTGGACCGGATCCGCGCGGTGGACGCCGTCGCGGGAACGGTGGTCTGCGACGGCGGAGTGAGCCTGCACCGCCTGCTGGAGACGCTGCTCCCGCTCGGCTGGTTCGTCCCGGTCACCCCGGCGACCCGCCATGTCACCGTCGGCGGCGCGATCGGCTCCGACGTCCACGGCACGAACCACCGGACCGCGGGCTCCTTCGCCCGTCATGTGCGCGCCCTGGAACTGCTGACCGCCGACGGCGAGGTGCGGACGGTGCTGCCGGGCACCGATCTGTTCGGCGCGACCCTCGGCGGTCTGGGACTGACCGGTGTCGTCCTCTCGGCCACCCTCGGTCTGCGACCCGTCACCACCTCGCTGATGTCGGTGGACACCGCGCGGGCAGCGGACCTGGAGGGGGCGCTGGCCCTTCTCTCCGCCTGCGGCGACGGCACCCCGTACGCGGCTGCCTGGATCGACCTCCTGGCCCGCGGGAGAGCCACCGGCCGCGCTGTCGTCACCCGCGGGGAGCACGTACCCCTGGACGCGCTCCCGGCTCACGCCCGGCGCACGGCGCTCGCCTTCCGTCCGGGCCTGCTGCCCACCGCAGCCTCGCTCGTTCCCGAAGGTCTGTTGGGCCGGACGCCGACGGCCCTCCTGAACGAGCTCCGCCATCGCTGTGCACCTGCTGTGCGGACCCGGCGACTGCAGAGGATCTCCACCTTCTTCCACCCCTTGGACTCCGCACCGGGTCGGAGCCGTGCCCGAGGCCGGTCCGGCTCCGTGCAGTACCAGTTCACCGTCGGTCACGGGCAGGAGGAGACCCTGCACCGCATCGTCCGGCAGCTCACCGCGCGCCGGTGCCCCGCGTTCCACGCCGTGCTCAAGCGGTTCGGCGAGGGCGGCCCGGGGTGGCTCTCGTTCCCGGCGCCGGGGTGGACGCTCTCCTTCGAACTGCCCGCCGCCCTGCCGGGCCTCGCGCGCCTGCTGGACGGGCTGGACGAGGAGGTGGCGGCGGCGGGCGGCCGGGTCTGCCTGGCGAAGGACGCGCGGCTGAGGCCCGGCCTGCCGGCCGTGATGTACCCGAGGCTGGCGGAGTTCCGGGCCCTGCGCCAGGAGCTGGACCCGGAGGGTGCCTTCCGGTCCGACCTGTCGCGGCGCCTCGTGCTCTGAACCGCTCCGCCCGCCGGGTTCCGCCGGCGCCGTCCCGCCCTGTCCGCTCCGCCGCCACCTCTCCGTCATCCCGCTAGGAGTTATCCCGTGAAGGACGCTTTCGGTGCCCCTCAGTCCCTGCTCGTCCTCGGCGGCACCTCGGAGATCGGTCTGGCCACCGCTCGCCGGCTGATCGCACGCCGCACCCGGACCGTACGCCTGGCCGGACGGCCCTCCCCCGCTCTGGAACGGGCTGCGGCGGAGCTGCGCGAGCTGGGCGCCGACGTCCGTACGGTCGCCTTCGACGCGCTCGACTCCGCCTCCCACGAGGAGGTGCTCGGGAAGCTCTTCACCGAAGGCGACATCGACATGGTGCTGCTGGCCTTCGGCGTGCTGGGCGACCAGGCACGCGACGAGGAGGAGCCGCTCTCCGCGGTGCGGGTGGCGCAGACGAACTACACCGGCGCGGTTTCCGCCGGGCTGGTGTGCGCGGGCGCGCTCCAGGCGCAGGGGCACGGGTCGCTGGTGGTGCTCTCCGCGGTGGCCGGCGAACGCGCACGGCGCGCCGACTTCATCTACGGATCCAGCAAGGCGGGGCTGGACGCCTTCGCCCAAGGGCTCGGTGACGCGCTGCACGGGACAGGCGTGCATGTGATGGTCGTGCGCCCCGGCTTCGTACGGTCACGGATGACGGCGGGGCGTGAGGAGGCGCCGCTCGCCACCACTCCCGGCGCCGTCGCGGACGCGATCGTGACGGGGCTGAGGCGGCGCTCGGAGACGGTGTGGGTGCCCGGGGCGCTGCGGGTGGTGATGTCGGCCCTGCGGCACGTGCCGCGTCCGCTGTTCCGCCGGCTGCCGGTGCGGTAGGGCACCAGGACCCATGTCCGGCCGCGGGGCGGTGGGCCCGCGGCGGCCGGAACGGTCCGGCGCGGTGGGCCCGGCGTGCGGATCGCACACGGTGGGCCCGCCTGCCGATCGCACGGGTGCGGTGGGCCCGCGTCCGCTCTCGCGCGGATCAGGGCGGGGGCTCAGGTGTGAAGGGAAGGCCGGTCCATGGAGCTGCCGCCCTGGGCGGGCACGGCCGGTGCGCTGCCGCCGCCACCGAACGGGAACTCGTTGATCTTGCGCCAGACCCCGTCCGCGCCCTGCTCGTACAACGCGAAGGAACCGCAGGTCCAGGCGGCCTCGTACGAGGAGAGCTCCGCGTACGCGCGGTCCATGGCCTCCTCCGCGATGCCGTGCGCCACGGTCACGTGCGGGTGGTACGGGAACTGCAGCTCGCGCACCAGGGGCCCGGAGGCCTCCCGGATCCGCTTCTGCAGCCAGGAACAGGCCGAGGCGCCCTCGACGACCTGGACGTAGACGACCGGCGACAGCGGCCGGAAGGTGCCCGTGCCGGAGAGCCGCATCGGGAAGGGGCGGCCGGCCGTGGCGATCCGGGAGAGGTGGTTCCCGATCGCCGGCAGGTCGGCCGCCTGGGCCTCCGTCGGCGGAAGGAGGGTGACGTGGGTGGGGATGCCGTACGCGGCAGGGTCCCCGAAGCTCGCGCGCCGCTCCTGGAGCAGGCTGCCGTGCGGCTCCGGGACCGCGATCGAAACGCCAAGCGTTACGGTCCCCACATCGTTCTCCTCAATCTTCCAGAGTTGCTCTTCGGTGGTGCCGACGCCAGTGTGGCCCCTTCGGACGTCGTCTCGCCAGGGTCCTTGGACTCAGTGCTTCGCGGGCAGAAGGCCCATCCGGTCGTAGGTCTGTGCGAGCGTCTCGGCGGCGACGGTCCTGGCCTTCTCGGCTCCCTTGGCCAGCAGGGCGTCCAGGGTCTCCGGGTCGTCCAGATACTCCTGGGTCCGGGTGCGGAACGGAGTGACGAACTCCACCATGACCTCGGCGAGGTCGGTCTTGAGCGCGCCGTAGCCCTTGCCCTCGTACTTCTGCTCCAGATCCGTGACGGCGGTGCCGGTGAGGGTGGAGTAGATGCTCAGCAGGTTGCTGACACCGGGCTTCTTCTCCGCGTCGTAGCGGATCACGGTGTCCGTGTCGGTGACCGCGCTCTTGACCTTCTTGGCGGTGACCTTCGGGTCGTCGAGGAGGTTGATCAGCCCCTTCGGCGTGGACGCCGACTTGCTCATCTTGATCGCCGGGTCCTGCAGGTCGAAGATCTTCGCCGTCTCCTTGAGGATGTACGGCGCCGGGACGGTGAACGTCGGGCCGAAGCGGCCGTTGAACCGCTCGGCGAGGTCCCGGGTGAGCTCGATGTGCTGACGCTGGTCCTCGCCGACCGGGACCTGGTTGGCCTGGTACAGCAGGATGTCGGCGACCTGGAGCACCGGGTAGGTGAAGAGGCCCACGGTCGCCCGGTCCGCACCCTGCTTGGCGGACTTGTCCTTGAACTGCGTCATGCGTGACGCCTCGCCGAAACCGGTGAGGCAGTTCATGATCCAGCCGAGCTGGGCGTGTTCGGGGACATGGCTCTGGACGAAGAGCGTGCACCGCTCCGGGTCGAGCCCGGCCGCCAGCAACTGGGCGGCGGCGAGCCGCGTGTTGGCGCGGAGCTCCTTCGGGTCCTGCGGAACGGTGATCGCGTGCAGGTCCACCACCATGTAGAAGGCGTCGTGGGACTCCTGCAGCGCCACCCACTGGCGGACCGCACCGAGATAGTTGCCGAGGTGGAACGAGCCTGCGGTGGGCTGGATTCCGGAGAGCACGCGGGGTCGATCAGAGGCCATGAACTCATTGTCTCAGGTGTGGAACCGATCTCCGGCAACCGGTGTAGGAAAGATGTGAGGACGCGGGAAGGGGCTCCACAGCCGGGCCTGGAGGAGGGCCGCACCATCGACGACGGGGGTGGGAGCGGTGGTGGCGAGCGTGCCGGCGGGCGGTCCGTCGGCCGTGACGCCGGGGAGGCCCAGGTGATCGCACGTGTGCGTGCCGGGGAGGCGGAGGCATACGCGCTGCTGGTGCGCGCCCATACAGGCGTCGCGCTGCGGGCGGCGGTCGCCTTCGGGGCGGGAGCGGACGCGGAGGACGTGGTGCAGTCCGCCTTCTTCAAGGCGTATCAGGCGCTGGGGCGGTTCCGGGAGGGTGCGCCCTTCAGGCCGTGGCTGCTGCGCATCGTGATGAATGAGACGAGAAACACGGTCCGCTCGGCAGGGCGCGCGCGGGCGGTGGCGGGGCGTGAGGCGTGCCACCGGGGTGCGGAGCCACTGATACCCGAGTCGGCGGACCCCGCCGCGGCTGCCCTCGCCAGGGAACGCCGGGCGGTGCTGACAGCCGCGCTGGATGAGCTGAGCGAGGAGCAGCGTCAGGTCGTCACCTGCCGCTATCTGCTGGAGATGGACGAGGCGGAGACAGCACGGACACTCGGCTGGCCACGGGGGACGGTGAAGTCCCGGCTCAACCGCGCGCTGAGGAAGCTGGAGAGGCGGCTCGGCGGGCAGCTGGGTCCCGATCCGGACGGACCGGGAGCGAGATGAGGGCGATGGGCAGGGCGACGGACGGCGACGAGCCGGAGCTTCCCGCGGTGTCGGAGCTTCCCGGAGTGTCGGAAGACGGGCAGCGGGAGCGTCCCGGGGCGCCGGAAAGCGGACAGGTGCCGGAAAGCGGGCCGCGGGAGCGGCTGCGAGCGGAGTTGCTGGCCCTGCGTGAAGGCCTGGACGTCCCGGAAGCCGCCGGTGCGACGATGGCCGAGAGGGTCCTGGCGCAGATCGTCGCGGAAGGGGTTCCCGTGCCCGTGCGGAGGCCCGCGGGGCGTCTGGAGCGGGCCCGTGCGTGGTGGCGTGGACACATCCGTGCGGGGATCGCCGCCCTCTCGGGTCTGCTCGTCGTGCTGGTGCTCACGCCGCCCGTGCGGGCGGCCGTCGTCGAGTGGTTCGACTTGGGCGGGGTCGAGGTGCGGTGGGTGCCCGGCACACCGGGCGGTGCCCCCGCACAGGGGGCGCGAGGGCCGGGCTGCGGCATCCCGCTGTCCATGGCGGATGCGGTCCGGCGTGCGGGATTCCGGCCGGTGGTGCCGGACGTGCTGGGCGATCCGGACAGCGTGGCGGTGACCGGGCTGCCCGAGGGCCGGTCGATGGTCACGCTGTGCTGGAAGGAGGGTGGGCGGACGATACGGCTCGACGCGTTCGCGGCCGGTCTCGACCCGTACTTCACCAAGCAGGTGCGCGTCCCTCCGGAATGGGTGGAACTGCACCGCGGCGGCACGGATGAGGACCTGGGCGGCCGGGCGGGGGATCCGGGTGGCGCCGCCTGGTTCGCGGAGCCTCATCGCCTGGAGTTCATGATGGTCGGGGAGGACGGCGACCGGTGGATCAGGACCGAACGGACCGCCGGTCCGACCCTCTTGTGGATGCGGGACGCCCGGATGACGTTCCGGCTGGAGGGCGTGGATGACATGGCACGGGCGCGCGAGATCGCCGAATCCACGCTGTGAGCGATCCGGAACGGCGGATGTGCCGTCCGGCCTTCGACCGGTTTCCCTTCGACGGAACCCGAAGCCCTCGGCCGGTGTATCCAGGGCGACGCTGCCCGGAAGGCCGGACAGCGGCCAGGCAGCGGCCGGACAGGGGGACGTCATGCGGGAGCGGCAGCAAGGGGCGGCATGGGAGGCATCGTCGGGGACACGGACCGGCGCGCCGCGGAACGACTGGGGCGAAGAGTCCGGTGGCGCGGGGAGGAAAACACGGGGAGCGCGGCGGGGAGCGAGGTGGGCACGTCGCCTCGGTGTTCTCGCGGCGGCGGCCTGGCTGAGCCTGCTGTCGGCACCCGAGGCGTCGGCGGGCGGGCCGACGAGTGTGCTGATCACCTCTCCTTCGAGCGGCGAGGCAGTCGCGCTCCCCGAGTCCGATGCGCGGTACAGCACGCTGGAGAAGCTGCTCGGGCCGGGCGACGAGGGCGGGCGTGCACAGCCCGCGTCACTGGACGGCTCGACCGGGACGCGTCAGGTCAATGTCACGTGGATGGCGCTCGACCTGCGGCCGGTCAGGAGCGACCGGGTCTTCCCCGGTGAGGACACCGGCACCGTCTGGATCCATACCGCCACGGAGGTGCCCGACACCTACCGGGGACGCTGGCACCGGGCCGCCGAGCCGGAGAAGCTGATCGCCCTCCTGCGGCAGCTCGGTCTGATGGGCGGACCGGACACGGAGCGAGGAAGCCCCGCCCTCTTCCCCGAACCCTGGGAGAGCGCGGGCCTGTTCGGTTCCGGAGAGGGGCGCGCGCCGGCGGGCGCGTCGCCCGCGGTGGGACCGGCCTCCGTGTCGCCGGCCTCGTCAGCGGCACCGGAGGGCTCCGGGTTGTACGCGCGCCTGGATCACTGGTGGTGGGTGATACCGGGTCTGGTGGCCGGCTCGGCGCTCACCTGGGCGGCGCTGCGGCCTGGAGGCGGTGTGCGCGGGCGGTCGCACCGGCAGGAGCTCCTCGACGGCTGAGCGGCAGACGACCCGGGCCAGGAACGCGGCCGCGATGCGGATGCGGGCCTGGCACGGGGCCGGCGGGGCGCGCCGCACGGCGAAGGTTTCCAGGTCCTGAATCCGACCGACGATACAAAGTGGGCACAACCCCCGCCCACGCCGCACGACGAACGGAGATCCCGTGTCGACCACGGAAACCGCCATCGCCTCCGCCGAGGCGCACAGCGCGCACAACTACCACCCGTTGCCGGTCGTCGTCGCCTCGGCGGACGGCGCCTGGATGACCGATGTCGAAGGGCGCCGTTACCTCGACATGCTGGCCGGCTATTCGGCGCTCAACTTCGGGCACGGCAACCGGAGGCTGATCGACGCGGCGAGGACTCAGCTCGAACGCGTGACGCTGACCTCGCGCGCCTTCTACCACGACCGGTTCGCCGATTTCTGTACGCAGCTCGCGGAGCTGTGCGGCATGGAGATGGTCCTCCCCATGAACACCGGGGCGGAGGCCGTGGAGACGGCGGTGAAGACGGCCCGCAAGTGGGGCTACCGCGTCAAGGGCGTTCCCGACGGGATGGCGAAGATCATCGTGGCCGCGGACAACTTCCACGGCAGGACCACCACGATCGTGAGCTTCTCCACGGACCCGGAGGCGCGGGCCGACTTCGGCCCGTACACACCAGGGTTCGAGATCGTGCCGTACGGGGATCTCACCGCACTCGGCGAGGCGATGACGGAGAACACGGTCGCGGTTCTGATGGAGCCGATCCAGGGCGAGGCCGGGGTGCTGGTTCCGCCGCCGGGATATCTGGCGGGGGTGCGGGAGATGACGCGGGAGCGGGACGTCCTGTTCATCGCCGACGAGATCCAGTCGGGTCTGGGCCGCACGGGCCGCACGTTCGCCTGTGAGCACGAGGGGGTCGTGCCCGACATGTACGTGCTGGGGAAGGCCCTGGGCGGTGGCGTCGTGCCCGTCTCGGCCGTCGTGTCCTCCGCCGCGGTGCTCGGCGTCTACAGGCCGGGGGAGCACGGATCCACGTTCGGCGGGAATCCGCTGGCCTGTGCGGTCGCCCTGGAGGTCGTCGCGATGCTGCGCACCGGTGAGTTCCAGCAGCGTGCCACGGAGCTGGGCGACCATCTCCACGCCGAGCTCGGTCTGCTCACCGGCGGCGGCGCGGTCCGGGCCGTGCGGGGCCGGGGCCTGTGGGCGGGCGTCGACGTCTCCCCGGCTCTCGGCACGGGCCGGGAGATCTCGGAGAAGCTGATGGAGCGTGGGGTGCTGGTCAAGGACACCCACGGCTCCACGATCCGGATCGCCCCGCCCCTGGTGATCAGCAAGGAGGATCTGGACTGGGGCCTGGACCAGCTTCGCGGCGTCCTGACCGGCTGAACCCGGTTCGGCGGGCCCCCTGTTCGGCGGACATCTTGCTCCGCAGGGCACCCGGTTCGGCAGGCACCCCGTTCGACCGGGAACCCCGGTTCGACGGGAACCCCGGTTCGACGGGGCCGCCGGCCGGTGGCTCAGAGGATGACGTGGGGCAGGAAGCGGGCGTACTCGTCCGTGACCAGCCCCGCCGATTCCCTGATTCCGAGTCCGGCGGACTCGTTCTCGACCACCCAGGCGCCGAGCACCACACGGTTACCGGCGAAGTCGGGCAGGGGTGCCAGCTCCTGGTAGCAGCAGGGTTCGTCACGCAGCGCCTCGGCGCTGCCCGGTTCGTGGACGGTGACGCCGGCGCCCTCACGGCCGAGCAGCGGCTTGGCGACATAACCGGCGCCGTCGGCCCCGGCCAGTTCACGGGGGCCGTCGAGATAGGCGGGGAGGAGGTTGGGGTGTCCCGGATACAGCTCCCAGAGGATGGCCAGCAGCGCCTTGTTGGAGAGGAGCATCTTCCAGGCGGGCTCGATCCAGCAGGTGCTGCCGGTGCCTCCGCCGTTGTCCAGGGTGTCCAGCACGTGCGGTCCGAAGTGGTCCGTCGTCAGCCATTCCCACGGATACAGCTTGAAGCAGCTCCGGATGAAGCGGAGCCGCTCGTCGACGAAGCGGCCGGACAGCTTGTCCCATCCGATCCGTTCGACGGACAGCGCCTCGGTGTCGATCCCGGCCTGCGCGGCGGTCTCCCGCAGATACGCCACCGTCATCAGGTCCTCGCCGAGCTCGTCGCCGTCGGAGTGGGCGAAGTGCAGGGGGCCCGGCGGCAGCAGCGGGGCCTGGCGCTTCCACGCATCGACGAGACGTTCGTGCAGGGAGTTCCACTGGTCGGCGCCGGGGAAGCGGTCCTCCATCCAGAACCACTGGGGGCTCGCGGCCTCCACCAGTGAGGTGGGGGTGTCCGCGTTGTACTCCAGCATCTTGGCCGGTCCGGTCCCGTCGTACCGGAGGTCGAACCTGCCGTAGAGGGAGGGGAGTTCGGCACGGCGCCGCCACGACTCGGCCACCAGTCGCGCGAGCCGGGTGTCGGTGATGCCGAGATCGGCGAAGCGGTCGTGCTCGACGATGTGCGCGGCTGCGGCCAGACACATCGTGTGGAGCTCCTCCACGACCTCTTCCAGCGCCTCGACCTCGGGCAGCGAGAAGACGTAGTAGGCGCTCTCGTCCCAGTAAGGGCGCAGGGATCCGTCCGGGTAGCGGGTCAGGGGGTAGATCAGGCCCTGTTCCTCGACGGTTTCCTGCCAGCCGGGACGCGGTTCCGTGGTGCGGCGTTCCATGAGGTCGTCAGCCGCCGCTGGAGCCGGAGGAGCCGAAACCGTCGCGTTCGACCGCCGACTTGTTGAAACTTCCGCCGGACATGCGGTTCTTGTAGTTGCTGCCGCCGTAGTAGTACGAACCGCTGCCGCTGCTGTCCTCGCACTCGTAACTGGGCAGGATCTCCTGGGTCACCGGGTCGACGCACCGCCTGTCGGGTTCGGAACCGCACGCGGTGAGCGTTGCCGCCAGTACGCCCATGCCGCCGAGCACGACGGTGCCCGACCTCAGCTTGCGCCTGTCCATGTTCTGTTCTCCCCCGTCGTGACCCAAGAGCCGGTGGCTGCCCACCCGCGAACTGCCAGTCAGATTAGATGCATGACCTCTGCGACTGAAACCCGGTGCCGCCCACTCCCCCGCATCCCCTCACACCCCGTCTACGGGAGCACCCGGCACAGCGCGTCGAGTGCGCCCGCCCAGCCGCTCTCCGACGGTGTGCCGTAGCCGATCACCAGTCCGTCGCGGCCCGGCTCCGTGTCCTGGTGCCGGAAGCGCGACAGCCGCTCCAGCGCGAGCCCCTGCCATAGCCTTGAGCCACTCGGCGCGCGGGAAGGAGGAGAGGTCCGGCGACCCCGGCATCAGATCGTGGGCGGGGCGGCGGCGCACGGTCCGGGTCCTGGCCCCCGGGCCGGCGGCCCCGACGCTGCGGCCCGCCGCGGCCCGCCGGGCGACCCTGGTCCCCGATCCCTGTCGTGCGGTGAGCCAGCCCTCCGCCACGAGCTCGGCGTAGGCGTCGGCGACGGTGTTGCGGGCGATCCCGAGGTCCGCGGCGAGCGTCCTGGAGGAGGGCAACCGGGTGCCGGGGGTCAGCCGCCCGGTGCGTACGGCCTCCCGCAGTGCGTTCATCAGCCCGCTGCGCAGGCCGGCGCCGACCGGTTCGATGTGCAGGTCGGCGCCGAAAGCGGCCCAGGAATCTGTCATGGAAATGGACCATACCGGTGCGCCATCCGACCGTTAGCGTCCTTCCCATGACCACGCACACGCATCACCACGCACCCACCGAGACCGCCCCTCAGCACCCGGCCCGTCTGCAGTGGGCCCAACTCTCCCCGGACGTCTACAAGGCCATGGTCCGGCTGGACGCGGCCTCCCGTAAGGGACTCGACCCGAGGCTCCTCGAACTGGTGAAGATCCGCGCCTCACAGATCAACCACTGCGCGTTCTGCCTCGACATGCACTCGAAGGACGCCCTCGCCGCGGGCGAGTCCGTCGAGCGGATCATCCAGCTCGGCGCCTGGGAGGAGTCGCAGCACTTCTACACGGAGAAGGAGCTGGCGGCGATCCGGCTGACGGAGGCGGTGACCGTCCTGACCGACGGGTTCGTGCCGGACGAGGTCTACGCGAAGGCCGCCGCGCACTTCGAGGAGGCCGAGCTCGCCCAGTTGATCGCCGCCATCACGGTGATCAACGCCTGGAACCGGTTCGGGGTGGCCGCCCGTCTGACTCCGGGCCACTACACGCCCGGCGACACCAAGCAGTGAACCGCCGGCGGCCGGGACACGGGCCACCCGGTCCCGGCCGAGCCGCCGGACACGGGGCACGAGCCGCCGGACACCGGGGCGTCGGACCCCGTGGCCCCGACCCCGGCCCGGCATGACCATCCCGTTCTTTCTGCACCGGCGCCCTGATGAACGAGCCCGTGTCCGTCTTCCGCGCCCTGCACCACGGCCGTCCCCCTGGTGACCCCCTCGTACTGGCCGGCCCGTGGGACGCCGCGAGTGCCCAGGTGTTCGAGGACGCCGGATTCCCGGCCCTGGCCACACCGAGCGCCGGCGTCGCCGCCTCCCTCGGTCACGCCGACGGGCGGACCCCCGCCGCCGAGATGTTCGCGGCGGTCTCCCGGATCGCCCGGGCGGTGTCCGTTCCCGTGTCGGCCGACGTCGAAGCGGGGTACGGCCTGGCCCCGGACGAACTCGTCGAACGTCTCCTGGAAGCCGGCGCGGTCGGCTGCAATCTGGAGGACTCGGCCGACGGCGTTCTCGTCAACGCCCGGCGGCAGGCGGACCGGCTGGCGGAGGTGCGCGCCACTGCGGGGGACCCCCTCTTCGTCAACGCCCGTATCGACACCTACATCCACAGTGATCCGGCAGTCACGGACGTGGTCGCGGAGACGGTCCGCCGGGCCCGCCTCTACGCCGGGGCCGGCGCGGACTGCGTGTACCCGATCATGGCACCGGCCGACGATCTTCCCCGTCTGGCCGCCGCGGTTCCGGTCCCGCTCAACGCCCTCGGCGCTCCCGACGGCCCGGCCGCGACCCGCGGGCTGGGCGAGCTCGGCGCGGCACGTGTCACCTTCGGCCCCCTGCTGCAGCGCGGGGCGGCGGACGCCGTACGCGGCCTCGCCGCCCGGCTGCTCGGTACCTGAGCACGCCTCGGTCACTCCGGACACGGCGACCGCTGAGCACCCGTCGACCACAACGGGCGCAGATGCCGCTGAGCGCACTCGGCCGGTCCGGGCACGGACCGGCCGAGCACGCAGAGGAGGGCGCCCCCGGCAGCAGTCGCTGCCGGGGGCGCCCTCCTACGGCTCCGGATCCGGCCGGTGGCCGGACTCCGGTCAGATCAGGCCGAGCTCGCGGACCGCGTCGCGCTCCTCGGTGAGCTCCTGCACCGACGCGTCGATGCGCGCACGGGAGAACTCGTTGATGTCCAGGCCCTGGACGATCTCGTACTTTCCGTCCTTCGTGGTGACCGGGAACGAGGAGATGATTCCCTCGGGGACGCCGTAGGAGCCGTCCGACGGGATACCCATCGAGGTCCAGTCACCCTCGGCGGTGCCGTTGACCCAGGTGTGCACGTGGTCGATGGCGGCGTTGGCCGCGGAGGCGGCCGAGGACGCGCCACGGGCCTCGATGATCGCGGCGCCGCGCTTGGCCACGGTCGGGATGAAGGTGTCGGCCAGCCACACCTCGTCGTTGACGACCTCTGCGGCGTTCTTACCGGCGATCTCCGCGTGGAAGACGTCCGGGTACTGGGTCGCCGAGTGGTTGCCCCAGATCGTCAGGCGCTTGATGTCGGAGACGGCGGCACCGGTCTTGGCGGCCAGCTGCGAGATCGCGCGGTTGTGGTCCAGACGGGTCATCGCGGTGAAGCGCTCGGCCGGTACGTCCGGGGCGGCGGCCTGTGCGATGAGGGCGTTGGTGTTGGCCGGGTTGCCGACGACGAGGACCTTGATGTCGTCCGCGGCGTTGTCGTTGATGGCCTTGCCCTGCGGCTTGAAGATGCCGCCGTTGGCAGACAGCAGGTCGCCGCGCTCCATGCCCTTCGTGCGCGGGCGGGCGCCGACCAGGAGGGCGACGTTGGCACCGGCGAAGCCGACGTTCGCGTCGTCCGTGATCTCGATGTCGCGCAGCAGCGGGAACGCGCAGTCGTCGAGCTCCATCGCGGTGCCCTCAGCGGCCTTCAGGCCCTGCGGGATCTCGAGGAGTCGCAGGTTGACCGGCACGTCCGGGCCGAGCAGGTGGCCGGAGGCGATGCGGAAGAGCAGCGCGTAGCCGATCTGGCCGGCTGCGCCGGTCACGGTGACATTCACGGGAGTGCGGGTCATGGCGATCTCCGTTAGACAGCTGGCGGTGGGGGTCCCTGCCCCTGGTGCTGGACATCTCTGAATCTTGATGTGAAGAGATATCCAGCCGTCAGGCTATCCGACCCTCGCAGCCCGGGCCGCCCGCCCCCCTGTGGGACCGCACACAGTCGGTCACACACCGCAGCCGCCGCTCGCGTGATCACTCCGCCGTGGTGCAGCCGGTCTCCCCGGAGGCGAGGGTCGCGCACGCCTCGGCGTCGGAGGCCTTTCGGACCGCGATCATCGGGGTGTACGCGTCGGCGTCGGCGTCCACCGTTCCCACCTGCTCCGCAGAGCCGGCGGTGATCTTCACGGTGTCGCCGGGAGACGCCCGGGTGATACGGGCCCATGCCGCCCCGCAGGTCTCGCTGTAGCGGACCTCGACGAGCTCCGCGCCGAGGGTCGTCCGGGCCACCGTGCCGGCGAACTGACCGCCGCAGCCCGTGGTTTCCGGATCCTTTCCGGTGCAGTCGGCACCTCCGCACCTGACGCCGGAGGGCAACCGGGTCGCGCCGGTGACGGGTCCGTCGGACGGTGTCCCGGCCACCGCGCCGGGGCCGTCGTCGTTCCCGCCCAGATCGACGAGCAGCACCGCCCCGGCCATCAGCAGGAGCGCGCCCACGACACCCGCCAGGAACAGCGCCACCCTGCGAGGGCGACCCCGACGGGGCTCACCGGCCGTTCCACTTCCGCTCCTCCCGGGATCCGGTGCCGAGTTCGGCCGCCGCTGCCGCGGGAGCCGCGAAGCCGTTCCCCGGCGGACGGGTACCGCCTGCGGGCGGCCCGGGTCGCGTCCCGCACCTCCGGTCCCCTCGGCCGAGGAGGCTCCCCGAGCGCCACCGGCCGAAGCGCGGCCTGCCGTGCGGCTCGCGCGCCTGTTCGCCACGGGGGCCGCGGCCACACCCGCCTCACCGGGCGCCGCACGCGCCTGGGAGATCCTGATGGTCTGCATGGTCATGTCGTGGCGCATCTCGGAACGGCTCCAGGCCCGTTCCGCCGGCTCCCACATCGCCGTCAGGTGGTGCGGCTGTGTACCCGTCACCTCGGCGAGCGCGACGATCGCCCCCCTGGGCGCGAGCAGCCTGCCGTTGAGATAGCGCTCCCACGCCGTCCTGCTGTAGCCCGTGCGGTCGGCCACCGCAGCCAGGCTCAGGCCGCTGCGGTCCACCAGTCCGCGCAGCCGTTCCGCGAACTCCCGTAACTCCGGATCGAGTTCTTGCGGTAGCGCCTTCCAGCGAGGCATTGCTCACCCCCCAGTCGTCCACCCAGGCGATCCCCACCGGGTGTTCCCGACGCGCCCCGGTACACCGGCACCGGGTCCTCCTCCTGCGACCGGAGTTGGCCCCGCGTTTCGCACTACCCAGAAGGATGCACGAGCTCACGCCGCCGGTTCCGGGTGGAGGGGCGCACTGGGGCATTCGGCAGGAGCGCACTCTCCACCGGGTGGCGTAGCGCCTGTCGAGCGGTCCGGGGGCTCCACCGTTGCCTGACGATCACACCGTGGCGGAATGGTCACTTCCGTGCCACAGGGGCAAGGCATCCCTTGAACCCGCCGCCCCATGTCCATGACTCTTGATCCAGGACAGGGCAGGCCGTTCAAGTCGCCGCATCCCGGTGCTTCTCGCACCGGCGACCTGTCCGGTGTCCGTCCCTTCTCGGGGGAGGGGACGGACACTCCCTCAGGGGAGGGACGCCTTCCGGAGGGAGCGGTCCTCCCGGAGGCGGACGCCTCTCAGCGGATCGTGAAGTGGACCACGTCCTGCAGGATCGGGACCTGCAGCCACGGCTTCGGCTGAGCCATCAGCGCGAGCAGCACGATCAAGGTGCCCATCAAGCCGTACGTGACCAGATCGGTGAACCGGGACCGTACCGCCAGCATGCCGACGGACGGGACCACCCAGCGCAGGACCGCTCCCGCGAGCAGGGCGACGCCCATCAGGATCGTGCCGATCCTGAACGCCTGGGCGAAGGGGTCGGCCCCGACGATCAGCAGTCCGAGCCCTGCGGTGCACAGCACCGTGAGCAGCGGCCACTGCCGGGCGGGCGCGGGCGCGTCCCCCGGTGCCGCCCGGCCGCCGCCCTCGGGGCGCGCGGTGTCACGGGTCAGCGAGAAGCGGCGCGAAGGTGCCCATGTGGAGCCACCGGCCCCCGTCTCCCCGGCGTCCCCGTCCGGGCCGGCTCCTGCGGCGTCCGGTCCGGCGTCACCGCCGGCATCCGCGGCGCCTTCCGAGCCGGCGCCTCCGTCCGGGTCCGCGGTGCCGGGTGCTCCGGCGGGGGCGGGCGTGTCCGCCTCCCCGGCTTCCCCGGACGCGTCGCCCTTCGCTGCCCCGGGCCCTTCACGTTCCTCGGGCCGCGCGGACACCCGGCGCCCCTCGGACGCCTTCACCGCGCCGGGCCCCTCTGCATCCGCGGACACGTCCGCCCGCGCGTCGTCCGCCTGCGTGTCGTCCGCGCGCGCGAGGTCCGCGTGCCTGCCGTCCGCCGGACTCGTACCAGCACCCATGGCGCTCCTCCGGTCCGGTTCAGCCGGCGGAGGCGGCGGTGGCCTCGGCGGCAGCGCGTTCGGCCGCCTCGACCACGTTGACGAGCAACTGGGCGCGGGTCATGGGCCCGACGCCGCCCGGGTTCGGGGCGACCCATGCGGCCACCTCGGCCACACCGGGGTGGACGTCGCCGACGATCTTCCCGTTCTCGTCCCTGCTGACGCCGACGTCCAGTACGGCCGCGCCGGGCTTCACGTCCTCGGGCTTGATCAGGTGGGGCACGCCGGCGGCCGCGACGATGATGTCCGCCTGCCTGAGGTGCGCCGAGAGATCACGGGTGCCGGTGTGGCACTGGGTGACGGTCGCGTTCTCGGACTTGCGCGTCAGCAGCAGCGGGAGCGGCCGGCCGATGGTGACGCCCCGACCGACGACGACCACATGGGCGCCGTTGATCTCGACGCCGTGACGGCGGAGCAGGGTGACGACGCCCTGAGGGGTACAGGGCAGCGGGCCGGTCTCGTTCAGTACGAGCTTGCCCAGGCTCATCGGGTGCAGCCCGTCCGCGTCCTTCGCCGGGTCCATCAGCTCCAGGATGCGGTTGGTGTCGATCCCCTTGGGGAGGGGGAGCTGCACGATGTAACCCGTGCAGTCGGGGTTGGCGTTGAGCTCCCGCACGACCTCCTCGATCTCCTCCTGGGTGGCGGTGTCGGGGAGTTCGCGCTGGATGGATCCCATGCCGACCTGGGCGCAGTCACGGTGCTTGCCGTTCACGTACCAGCGGCTGCCCGGGTCGTCACCGACGAGCAGGGTCCCGAGGCCGGGGGTGATGCCCTGTGCCTTGAGGGCCGCCACGCGGACGGTCAGATCGGACTTGATCGCAGCTGCGGTGGCCTTGCCATCGAGAATCTGGGCAGTCATGACACCCATCCTCGCGGATGACCCCGCCCACGTACCAATCCTGGTCTGTCACGTGGACGCGAGATTGCACTTGCACAACGCATTCCGCAATCGACTGGACAAAATATGGATGTCATGACGACGATAAGTCCCGCATCACCGCGGACAGTGTCGGGGGGACCACCGTTCAGAATGCACACGATTCCTCCGCGCGGGCCGCGTCGTCCCCGCACTTCACAACGGAGGAATCTCGCCATGAGCTTCGGCGACCCCAACAACCCCTACGGCCAGCAGCAGGGTGGACAGCCGGGCGGGCAGCCGGGCTACGGCTACCCCCAGCAGGCCCCGCAGGGCGTTCCCCAGCAGGGCTACGGCTACCCGCAGGCACCCCCGGTCCAGGGCGGTTACGGCTTCCCGGGCGGACCGGCGACGATGCCGGGCGGCGTGAAGGCTGCCCGCATCATGCTCTACGTCCTGGGTGGTTTCCAGGTCATCGGCGCGATCTTCATGGTCATCGGGGGCGCCTGGCTGAGCGACAAGCTGTCCGAAGCCGAGTCGTCCTACAGCTCGACCAGCACCCAGGACGCGGCCGACATCAGCATGGGCATATTCGTCGTCCTCGGCATCCTGACCCTCGGCATCGCGCTGTGGGCGATCCTGACCGCCGCCAAGTTCACCTCCGGCGGTAACGGAATCCGCATCTCGGCGATCGTCTACGGCTCGCTCGTCACGCTCTTCAGCGTCATCAGCCTCCTGACGACGAACGTCTTCGCCCTCATCAGCATCGCGCTGGGCATCATGGTCGTCGTGTTCTGCGCCAAGCAGGACGGCGCGGAGTGGTTCCAGCGTCCGCGCCACTGACGCGCAGCACCGCCTTGCACACTCCGTTCGCGGGGCACCCACGAAGGCCGTGACACCCGCCCACCCGGCGGGTGTGCGGCCTTCAGCCGTTTCCGGGCTCCTTCGAGGTCCGCTCCATGACGACGAAGGAGCCCGCTTCCCGGGTGATCCGGTAGCGCGCCTCCGGGTGAAGCTGCTCGGCGTACTTCACCGGGTCGTCGATCGGCCGCGACCAGCCGAAGTCCAGGTTGATCGCGACGACGTCGGGTGCGGTACCCGGGGCACCGCCGATCCAGTAGACGGTGCGGTCCGCGGTCAGGTGCGCCATCAGCGTGATGTCCGTCTCCACCCGCGCGCCCACCGGAATGGCGTCGAGCGCCGCTTCGGCCGCGTGGGTGCGCGCGTCCGTCCTGTAGGTCTCCGGCCGCAGCAGGTCGCGGAGCGGGAGGTGCTGGGTGAGGGCGACGGCGACGGCCGCGGCCATCGGGACGGCGACGTTCGCGTACGAGACGAGCCAGGGCCGCTTCGACCCCCGACTGCGGCGGATGCCGTCGGCCATGGCCAGGAAGACCACCGGCATCAGGATCGCGCTGTAGTGCCAGACCATCCCCCAGTGGTTGGAGTCCTGGGAGAGCAGCCGCCAGCCGAGAGTGGGCAGGACCAGCAGGATCAAGGGTGAGCGGAGCGCCATGAACGCGGTGATGCCGACCAGGAAGACCAGCATCTCCAGCTTGACGGAGGAGTCGAGGACGCCGAGGACGGAGTCGAGCGGAGAGACCTCCTGCCCGCCGTTCTCCTCGATCTTCTTCCAGTAGTCGTACGTCCCCGCGCTGCTGGCCGCCGGTATGAGCACCAGCACGGTCAGCGCGAACGCGAGGACGCCGAAAGCCGCCAGGAGGAAGCCCTGGAGCCGGCGTCCGTACAGGGCCAGGAGCCCGCCGACGACGGCGACGGTGACCCCGAGGTCCTCCTTGACCAGGACCAGCGGCAGCGACCACAGGACGACGGCCCGCCACCGCTCCATGAGCAGGGCGCGGCAGACGAGCGCGATCAGCGGGACGGCGAGGGCTATCTCGTGGAAGTCGGCCTTCACCGCTTCCTGCAGCCCCCACGACAGTCCGTACGCGACGGTCGCGCAGAGGCCCGAGCGGCCGCCCAGAATCTGCTGGACGGTACGCCCGACCACGACGGCGGACGCGGCGAACAGGGCGGCCTGGGCGAACAGCAGGGCGACCGCGGACGGCCAGATCCAGTAGAGCGGGACGAGGAGCGCCACCACGGGGCTGAAGTGGTCGCCCAGAATCAGATAACCCGGGCCCTTGATGTCGACGACCGGGGCGTCGAACCCCGCGTAGGCGCGCACCTCCTGCTCGAAGATGCCGAGGTCCCAGGAGGGCGACTGGAAGTGGCTGTAGCGCAGGTACCCGTAGAGGAAGTAGAGCGCGCACAGCACGGCGGCGGCGATCAGGTACGGGCGCAGCGGCGGCGCCGGGTGCGTCTTGCTCGCGGCCGGTTCCGGGGCCTGCCCGCCGGACACGCCTGTCTCGCTCTGGTTCAGGTCAAGCACGATGCCCCCGCAACGGAGTCCCTCACTGGTCACTGCCGGCCGGTCGCACCGGTCCCGTCCGTCACGGCCCGACAAGGCCATTCATTAGAACAGAGTGACGACTGGACTCCGCGCGCCGGGACGCACCGCAGGCCGCCCCCGGAAAGGGAGCGGCCTGCGGTGGCGCTACGACCTGGGGGTCAGTGGAAGAAGTGGCGCGTGCCCGTGAAGTACATGGTCACGCCCGCCTTCTTCGCGGCCTCGACGACGAGCTCGTCGCGGACCGAGCCGCCCGGCTGCGCGACGGCCTTGATGCCGGCGGCGGTCAGGATCTCCAGACCGTCGGGGAAGGGGAAGAAGGCGTCGGACGCTGCGTAGGCACCCCGGGCCCGCTCCTCGCCCGCCCGCTCGACGGCGAGCTTCGCGGAGTCGACGCGGTTGACCTGGCCCATGCCGACGCCGACGGAGGCACCGTCCTTGGCGAGCAGGATCGCGTTGGACTTGACCGCGCGGCACGCCTTCCACGCGAAGGCGAGCTCCTGCAGCTCCTCGGCGGACAGGGCTTCGCCGGTCGCCAGGGTCCAGTTCGCCGGGTCGTCGCCGTCGGCCTGGAGCCGGTCGGTGACCTGGAGAAGGGCTCCGCCGTCGATCGGCTTGACCTCGACCGTGGAGGCCGGGGCGTCGGGGCAGCGCAGCACCCGGATGTTCTTCTTCCGGGCCAGCACCTCGACGGCGCCGTCCTCGTACGCCGGGGCGACGATGACCTCGGTGAAGATCTCCGCGACCTGCTCGGCCATCTCGACGGTCACCGGCCGGTTGACGGCGATCACTCCGCCGAACGCGGACAGCGGGTCGCAGGCGTGCGCGTTGCGGTGCGCCGTCGCGACGTCCCCGGCTACGGCGATGCCGCACGGGTTGGCGTGCTTGATGATCGCGACGCACGGCTCGGCGTGGTCGTAGGCGGCGCGGCGCGCGGCGTCGGTGTCCGTGTAGTTGTTGTAGGACATCTCCTTGCCGTGCAGCTGCTCGGCCTCGGCGAGGCCGCCCTCGCCCGAGGTGTAGAGCGCCGCGGGCTGGTGCGGGTTCTCGCCGTAGCGCAGGACGTTCTTGCGCGCGAAGGTCGCACCGGAGAAGTCGGGGAAGCCGGAGTCGTCCCCGGCCGCGTAGCCGTCGGCGAACCAGGCGGCGACGGCCACGTCGTACGCGGCGGTGTGCTGGAAGGCCTCGGCGGCGAGCCGCTTGCGGGCGGTCAGGTCGAAGCCGCCGCCCTTGACCGCGGCGAGGACGTCGGCGTAGCGCTCCGGGCTGGTCACGACCGCCACGGACGGGTGGTTCTTGGCGGCGGCGCGGACCATCGACGGACCGCCGATGTCGATCTGCTCCACGCACTCGTCGTCGGAGGCGCCGGAGGCGACGGTCGCCTTGAACGGGTAGAGGTTGACGACCACGAGGTCGAACGGCTCCACACCGAGCTCGGCGAGCTGCTCGCGGTGGGCGTCCAGGCGCAGGTCGGCGAGGATGCCCGCGTGCACCCGGGGGTGCAGCGTCTTGACGCGGCCGTCGAGGCACTCGGGGAAGCCGGTGAGCTCCTCGACCTTGGTGACCGGTACGCCGGCGGCTGCGATCTTCCCGGCGGTGGAGCCGGTGGACACCAGCTCGACACCCGCCTCGTGCAGACCGCGGGCGAGGTCTTCGAGCCCCGTCTTGTCGTAGACACTGACCAGGGCGCGGCGGATGGGCTTATTCACCGACATGACCGAGATGAACCTTTCGTCCCTCAATGCGATAGCCGTCACGGGCGAGTCGCCCCACGGCCTCGACGAGCAGCTTGCGCTCGACTTCCTTGATGCGTTCGTGGAGGGCGGCTTCACCCTCCACCGTTTCCTCTTCGGTCACCTCGACCACGCCCTGCGCGATGATCGGACCGGTGTCGACGCCGTCGTCGACGAAGTGGACGGTGCACCCGGTGACCTTCACGCCGTACGCGAGCGCGTCGCGGACGCCGTGCGCACCGGGAAAGCTGGGGAGCAGGGCGGGGTGGGTGTTGACGACGCGGCCGCCGAACTCGGCCAGGAAGCCCTTGCCCACGATCTTCATGAACCCGGCGGACACGACGAGGTCCGGACGGTGCTCCGCCACGGCCGCGGTCAGGGCGGCGTCCCACTCGTCACGGTTCGCGTACTCACCGAGCTTGCAGACGAAGGTGGGGAGCCCGGCGCGCTCGGCGCGTTCGATGCCGACGGTGCCATGGCGGTCCGCGCCGACGGCGACGATCCGGGCGCCGTAGCCCTCGGGGTCGTCACCGATCACGTCGAGGAGTGCCTGGAGGTTCGTGCCTGAGCCGGAGACGAGCACGACCACGCGGGCCGGAGCGGCGGAGGGGGGCGGGGAGGCCACGGCGGGGCCCTTTCTCGCGTGATGCAGCAGGTACGCGATGTACAGGAGGTGCGTTTGTATGGTCGTACGAAAGAAGCTCGTCCCCCGATACGGGGAACTCTACGAACGGTCCGACCGTCAGCAACGATACCGGCACACCCGGCGGCCCCCACGGGACGGGGGCGTGGCCGGGAGGTAGCGTCAGGGGACAGGGAACCGCCCCCGGGCGGAAATGACGAGATGGGGAAGACGTTCACCACATGCCGGACCGCCTCCGCACCGCCCTTGGCCACCCGCTGCCCGAGCGGGCATCCATGCTGATGCGGGAACGCCAGTCCTCATCACCGGACTCCTCCTCGGGATCGGGTTCCCCGTCGGGACCGGAACCCTCCAGGGGGCCGGGCTCCTCCTCCGGGGGCCCGGGCCCCTCCGGACCGTCCGACGACAATCCGTTCGCGGCACCGCCCGAGGACCGGCCCGACCAGCCCTGGCAGCCGCGCCACCCTTCCCACACGCCGGGACACCACGGCGAAGGCGGCAACGGCGACGGCAACGAGGGGAACTCCGACGACCGCCCGGTCTGGGGCAGTCAGTGGAGCGACCAGCAGCCCGGCCGTCAGAGCGGCGGGTTCGGCGGCCGACCCGGCGGCACCGGCGGTCAGGGGGGTGGCCCCGAAGGCAGCCCCGGGGGTCTGCGCTGGGACCCGACCGACCCCGCCCAGCGGCGCGCACGCTACGCGGTGCTGGGTGGAATGTGGGCGTTCTTCTTCGCCCTCTTCGACTTCCCCGAGATCGCGATGCTGCTCGGCGCCCTCGCCGTGTACTGGTCGATCAGCGCCCTCCGCGGTGGCCCCCGGAAGACCCCGGCGGACACGAGCGGCACAGACCGCCCGGCCACTCCCCCGCTGCCGGGGTCCGCACCCGGCTCCACCCCCGCGCAGAACAACAGCCGGCAGCAGACGACGGCAGCCGTCAGCGGTCTGGTGACGGCGGTACTGGCCCTGGCCATCGTGGCGACCGGCTACACGGTCCAGCTGGTCTACCGCGACTACTACACCTGCGTGAACGACGCGCTCACCAAGTCCGGCGCCCTGGCCTGCAACGACAAGCTGCCGGACCCGCTGGAGCCCTTCTTCGGCGTGAAGAAGTAGCGCCACCCGTAGTACCGGGACGCTCGCTACGGAGCGGTTTCCCGGCCGGGTTCCGAGTACCCAGGGGCATCCGGAACCCGGCCGGCCTGCTCATCGGGCCCGGACTCCCGGCCCGATGAGGTCGCCGGCCCGGGTTCCGCTCCGGATTCCGCCCCGGGTGCGGTGCCGGGTGCGGTGCCGAAGGCAGGAGCGGACGTCGGGGCAGACGCTTCGGCGGGGCCCGGAGCGGGCTCCGCCGCGGGGGACGGCACCGGCCCGGGCATGGTCACCGGGTCCTCCGGCACCTGGGCGGGATTCCGCTCCTGTGTCCGCGGCCGCGCGGAGAAGTCGGCCATCAGACCACCCGACTTCTTCTTGAGCGCCGCCCAGCGGGCCTCCCTCGCCCCCTCCTGGTGCCACGGGCCGGCCGACAGGAAGTCGTACGGCTCCTCCTGTCCGCCCGCGTCCCCGGCCCCCTTCTCCGCTCCTCGCTCCGGCTTCGGGGCCGGGTTCGGTGCCTGCTCCGCCGTCTGCGCCGCCCCGTCCTTCGCGGCGTCCAGGCGCCATCCCCACCGGTGCTCCCTGAGTCGCCACGCCCTGAGCGACAGCGCCACCGGCAGGCCGATCACGGCCGTCCACGCGAGAGCGGCCGGACCCACCAGCCACCACACGGGGCCGAACTCCGCCAGGGCGCCGGTACCCAACGGGCCCCCCGACATCGACGCCAGCACCGCCGCGCCGGCCCCACAGCCCAGGGCCGCCAGGCCCGCCACCAGTGCGGTCCGGCCCTGACCCCACGCTTCCTCGCGCATCCCGCGCACGGGAGCCGCCCCCCGAGCGACGAACCGGGCGACGACCAGACCCGCCACGGCCGGCACCGCGGCCGCCGCCCAGTTCGCACCGGTCCCCGGGCCGTGCGACGGCACCGCGGCGAGCAGGGGGAAGTCCGGCAGCGCGGGTGGCCCGGTGAACGCGAGCGGGGTGGCCAGGGACGACGTACCCAGGGCGAATCCGGGCCCGAGGCCGTAGGCGGCACCCCACACCGCCGCGTTCGGAACCAGCGCCACCGCCAGCAGGACGACGGAGATCCGGCCCGCCCAGTCATCCGACAGGCCCAGGAAGGACTCCGTCGCCGCGCCCGAGTGCCACACCAGCGCCACCGCGACCAGCAGCGCCCCGCCTCCCAGCAGCGTGAGCGCACCGGCGGCCGCCGACCGGAGGACCACACCGGCCCCGGCCCGGACCTGGGAGCGCGCGGCTGCTTCCTGCACCCTGAGCGGCGCCCAGACCAGCAGCGGGGTCAGCGGCCGGCCACGCGCCGCCCATACGCCCGCGGCGGCCGCGACGGCCACCACGACGGTGACGGGGAAGGCGAGCGACGCCCGGTCGGCGGGCAGTGCTCCGCCTCGCGCGTACGCCGCGGCGGCAAGCACGACCAGCAGATATCCGGCGCTCACCGCACAGAACGCCCCGAGTGCCGAACTCCCCGTCGGTGGCTTCCCGTCGGTCTCCGCGGAGTCCCGGGCGGCCCGAAGCACGAGCCACACCGGCAGCACACCGAGCAGGAGGGGGACCGTCCCCACGGGCACGGGGTGCCCTCCCATGGTGTCGGCTCTGACGAGTTCGGCTCCGTGAGCCAGCAACCAGAGGCCGGCCGCCACGTGGAGTGCACCTCCGGGTCCGCTGTCGGGGTACGGAGAACTGATCCACAGCAGCATGACCAGGACGGCCAGCGAGCCGAGCCCGAGCCCCGCCGCGAGCACTCCGCGCACGAAGGCGGAGGCCAGTGCGGCGGACCTGCTCCGCTCGGCCGACAACATCGGGCTGCGCTCGGTCACTTGGGTCACGCCGCCATGCTGCCAACGACACGCGCTTATTCCGTGTAACGGGCGAATAGCCGCCGTGTCGCTCAATATACGTTTATGTACTTTTTCACCCGGTGCAGTGTATTCGGGGATGGAGGCCGGGCATGACGCGGAGCACCGCCCGTCCGGCCCCCACCGCCCCATTGCCCTCGCCCAAGGAGCGCCGCAGGCTGCGCGAGGCAAAGGGACTGAGTGAGCGACAGGTCGCTGCGGCCGTGGGCGTCACGCCCGCCACCGTCCGCGCCTGGGAGACGGGGCGCGCCGGCCCTCGGGGCCGCAGACGCGCGGCGTACACCAGGCTGATCGGCTGCGCCGAACCCGGCATCGAGCCGTCCCGCCCCGCCGAACCGGGCGGCAGCGGCACGATGCCCACGCCCACGCCCGGGCCCGGCTCCCGACCCGCCCCGGACGCACTCTCCCCGGACGGCCCGCCGCCGGGCCGGCCCTCACCGGAAGCGACCGCGCCGGACGGGACCGGCCCTGTCCCGGAGCCGGTGGAGGGCCTCACGGCCGAGGAGGCGTACGACGCCTTGTACGGGCGAACCGCACCGGGCCTCACCCGCCAGATCTACCTGCTGACCGGCCACCGGAAACTGTCCCTGGAAGCCGTCGAACACTCATTCAGGGTCGCGTGGCAGCGCTGGCCCGAGGTGGCCAGGGACCGCGACCCGGCGGGGTGGGTGCGGGCGGCCTCGTACGAGTACGCGATGTCGCCCTGGCACCGGCTGCGCCGAGGCCACCGCAACGCCGATCCGCTGCCCGAGGATCCCGCGCGGCGTGCGCTGCTCGACGCACTTCTCGGCCTGCCGCCTTCGTACCGCCGCACACTCCTGCTCCACGACGGCGTGGGCCTGGGCCTGCCGGAGACGGCGGCGGAGACGGAGGCGAGCACGCTCGCGGCGGCGGGCAGACTACTGAACGCGCGGGCCGCCGTCGCCGAGCGGCTGCCCGCACAGGCGGAGCCGGCGGACCCCGGCACCGGGCCCGCACCGCTCCGCGAACCGCTCGCCGCACTCGCCCTCGCGGAGGACGTCCCCGCGCCCCCGGCGGCCCCGGCGGTCCGTGCGGGCGGCGAACGCGTCGCGGTGCTCTGGACCCGTGCCGCGCTCTGCTTCGGGGTGCTGCTCATCGGCGCGACCACCTTCACGCTCCACACGGCTCCCACCCACTACGAGCAGCCGCTGGCCCCGGCCGAACGTGTCGGCGGCGTCCCCCCGCTGGGCGGGCCCGAGAAGCTCACGGCGCAGGACGTGGAGCTGCAGAAGGCACTGAGGGACGAGCTCGCGCACGGCCCGGAGCGGCTGGTTCCGCGCATTCCCTGACCTGCGCCCGGGAACGGAAACGGCGCGGGCCCGCACCCCCTCGTCCAGGAGTGCGGGCCCGCGCCGTTTCCGCTGTGGAGCGGTGACGCGGTGGCGGTCAGCCGCCGAGGATCTCGCGCGCCAGCTTGGCGGTCTCGGTCGGCGTCTTGCCGACCTTCACGCCTGCGGCCTCGAGGGCCTCCTTCTTGGCGGCGGCGGTGCCGGAGGAGCCGGAGACGATGGCGCCGGCGTGGCCCATGGTCTTGCCCTCGGGGGCGGTGAAGCCCGCGACGTAGCCGACGACCGGCTTCGTGACGTTCTTCGCGATGTAGTCGGCGGCACGCTCCTCGGCGTCGCCACCGATCTCGCCGATCATCACGATGAGGTCGGTCTCGGGGTCCGCCTCGAACGCCGCGAGGGCGTCGATGTGCGTCGTACCGATGACCGGGTCGCCACCGATACCGACGGCGGACGAGAAGCCGATGTCACGGAGCTCGTACATCATCTGGTAGGTCAGCGTGCCGGACTTGGACACGAGACCGATGCGGCCGGGCTTGGTGATGTCGCCCGGGATGATGCCGGCGTTGGACTGGCCGGGGGTGATCAGACCGGGGCAGTTCGGGCCGATGATCCGGGTCTTGTTGCCCTTCGAACCGGCGTACGCCCAGAAGGCTGCCGAGTCGTGGACGGCGATGCCCTCGGTGATCACGACGGCCAGCGGGATCTCGGCGTCGATCGCCTCGACGACGGCGGCCTTCGCGAAGGCCGGCGGCACGAAGAGAACGGACACGTCGGCGCCGGTCTTCTCCATCGCCTCGGCGACAGACCCGAACACGGGTACCTCGGTGCCGTCGAAGTCGACGGAGGTGCCCGCCTTGCGGGGGTTCACGCCACCGACGATGTCGGTGCCGTCGGCCAGCATGAGCTTGGTGTGCTTCATGCCCGTGGCGCCGGTCATCCCCTGGACGATGACCTTGCTGTCCTTGGTGAGGAAGATAGCCATGGTGTTGGAGTCCCTTAGTCCCTTGTCGTGTCGGAGACGCGCAACGTCACAGCGCAGCCGCGGCGAGCTCGGCGGCCTTGTCGGCCGCGCCGTCCATGGTGTCCACACGCTGAACCAGCGGGTGGTTGGCGTCGGAGAGGATCTTGCGACCCAGCTCCGCGTTGTTGCCGTCGAGGCGCACGACCAGCGGCTTGGTGACGTCCTCACCCTTGGACTTGAGCAGCTCCAGGGCCTGGACGATGCCGTTGGCGACCTCGTCGCAGGCGGTGATGCCACCGAAGACGTTGACGAACACGGACTTGACGTCCGGGTCGCCGAGGATGATCTCCAGGCCGTTCGCCATGACCTCGGCGGAGGCGCCGCCGCCGATGTCGAGGAAGTTGGCGGGCTTCACGTTGCCGTGGTTCTCACCGGCGTACGCGACGACGTCCAGGGTCGACATGACCAGACCGGCACCGTTACCGATGATGCCGACCTCGCCCTCGAGCTTGACGTAGTTGAGGTTCTTGGCCTTGGCGGCGGCCTCGAGGGGGTTGGCCGCGGCCTTGTCCTCGAGGGCCTCGTGGCCGGGCTGACGGAAGTCGGCGTTCTCGTCGAGAGACACCTTTCCGTCCAGCGCCAGGATGCGGCCGTCCTTGGTCTTCACCAGCGGGTTGACCTCGACGAGGAGCGCGTCCTCGGCGACGAAGGTGTCCCACAGGGTCACCATGGCCTCGGCGACGCCCTCGGCCACGTCGGCCGGGAACTTCGCCTGGGCCACGATCTCGCGGGCCTTCTCGATGTCAACGCCGTCGACGGCGTTGACCGGAACCTTCGCGAGGGCCTCGGGGGTCTTCTCCGCGACCTCCTCGATGTCCATGCCGCCCTGCACCGAGGCCATGGCGAGGAAGGTGCGGTTGGTGCGGTCGAGGAGGTACGAGACGTAGTACTCCGCCTCGATCTCCGGGGACAGCTCGGCGATCATCACCTTGTGGACCGTGTGGCCCTTGATGTCCATGCCGAGGATGTCGGTCGCGCGAGCGACCGCCTCAGCCGGGTCTGCCGCCAGCTTGACGCCGCCGGCCTTTCCACGGCCGCCGACCTTCACCTGCGCCTTGACGACGGACTTGCCGCCCAGCCGCTCGGTCGCCTCGCGGGCTGCCTCAGGCGTGTCGATGACTTCACCGGCCAGCACCGGTACACCGTGCTTGGCGAAGAGGTCCCTCGCCTGGTACTCGAACAGGTCCACGCGCGTCCGTCCCTTTTAGTGGTCTCGCGGTTCGTTTTCTGCGTGGGCGTGCCGCGAGGGCAACGTGACTGCGCAGTCACAAGGGAGGCGCACACGGAGACCCGGTACGCGGCATGTCCATCCGGCAGGTTATCCCCCGCGCCGCGCCGGACCCTAAATTGCAGATCACACCTGAGCGGTGATACCGGTCACAGACCGTGCTGGTGATCGGGGTGCGAGGGACAAAACGGCACGTCGGCGCGGCAGCGCGAGCCGTACGCGGCCGGGGTTCCTGGGCGGCCCGTGGCCAGGATCCCGCGACGGTTCCCGGCCCGGGGGGACCTCGGCCCGGGACCGGGCTGGGACCTCGACCGTGACCGGCCGGTCACCGGCCGGTGTCGGGTATCGGCAGGGGCCGCTTCTCGATCGCCGCCGCCATGACCTCGGGGAAGTGGTCCGGGGTGCAGGCGAAGACCGGGGCGCCGAGTGCCGCCAGTGCGGCCGCGTGCTCCCGGTCGTAGGAGGGCGTTCCCTCGTCGGAGAGTGCGAGCAGGGTCACGAACTGCACACCGGACGCCTTCATCGCGGCGGCCCGCTCGACCATCTCGTCATGGATCCCTCCCTCGTGGAGATCACTGACGAGGACGACCACCGTGTCCGCCGGACGGGTGATCTTCGACTGGCAGTAGGCGAGCGCGCGGTTGATGTCCGTCCCGCCGCCGAGCTGTGTGCCGAACAACACGTCGACCGGGTCGTCGAGCTGGTCGGTGAGGTCGACGACGGCCGTGTCGAACACCACGAGCCGGGTCCTCAGGGTGCGCATCGAGGCGAGCACCGCGCCGAAGACGGCGGCGTGGACGACCGAGGCGGCCATGGATCCCGACTGGTCGACGCAGAGGATCACGTCCTTCCTCACCGACCGGTCCGTGCGCCCGTACCCGACGAGACGCTCGGGCACCACCGTGCCGGCGCCCTCCCTGCCGGGCAGGGACACGTAGTTCCTCAGGTTGGCCCGGACCGTGCGGTCCCAGTCGATGTCGCGGTGGCGTGGCCGGCCCGCCCTCGACGAGCGGTCCAGAGCGCCGGTGAGGGTCGTCCTGGTACGGCTGGCGAGCCTGCGCTCAAGGTCCTCGACGACCTTGCGCACGACGGCCCGGGCCGTCTCCTTCGTCGTCTCCGGCACCGCCTTCGCCAGCGAGAGCAGGGTGCCGACCAGATGGACGTCGGGCTCGACCGCCTCCAGCATCTCCGGTTCGAGCAGCAGTTCGGAGAGCCCGAGCCGGTCCATGGCGTCGCGCTGCATGACCTGGACGACGGAGGCCGGGAAGTACGTACGGATGTCTCCGAGCCAGCGGACCACGGACGGGGCGGAGGCACCGAGCCCCGCGGAGCGTTCGGCTCCGCCCCGCCCGCCAGGCTTCCTCCCCCCGTCGTACAGCGCGGTCAGCGCACCGTCCATCGCCTCGTCGCGTCCGGTGAGCGCACGTCCGGTGCTCTCGGCTCCGTCCGCCCCGAGCACCATCCGCCAGCGCCGCAGACGCTCGTCGTCGGCAGGTTCCGCGTCCATCGCCCTCTCCTCCGTACCGGTCCCGGCCTCGGTCATCCGTCCGTCCCCGACTCCGCCGGGATGCCGGTGGAGAGCAGCAGCCGCAGCACCGGGACCACCGCCTCCGCCCGTGCCTCGTCGAGTCCGTCACCGAAGCCCGGGGCGGCGGGCCCACCCCCGTCGTGTCCCCCGCCGGCATCCGGCCCGCGGCGGACGAGCTCGCCCAACGCGCGACGCGCACCGGGCTCGTAGGCCGAGAACGTGCGGCGCAACAGGGGCAGTACGTCGGTGAAGGTGTCGGCCGGTATGCCCGTCAGCCAGGTGTCGACGAGCGCGAGGAGACGCTCGTCGTGGACGAGCAGCAGGCCGCCTCCCGCCGCTCCTCCGACGAACCCCTCGACCCAGGCGGCCGCGTCGGCCGGTGCGGTGCCGGGCGAGAGGGCCAGCCCCATCAGGCGCGCGGCCTCGTTCCCGGCCAGTCGCCCTCCGTCCAGGAGCAGGCGCGCGGCACGACCCCGGATCACCCCGGCGACCACGTCCCTGACGGCGAGCTCGCGCAGGACGCCGGCCCACCGCTCGGGCAGCCCTTCCGCCCCGGTGGCGTCGGCGAGCAGCCCGACCGCCGTGTGCACGCCGTCCACCCGTCCGTACGCCTCCACGGCCGCGTCCGCGTCGAGGCCGGTGCAGGCCGGTGGCAGGCCCACGCAGACGCGCTCGGCGAGACCGACGGCGACCTCTCCCAGAGCCGCGGTGCCGGTGGACCGCACGTCTCCGTAGCGCAGGGAGCGCGCCAGTGCGGGCAGCGCGTCGGCGAGGTGGCCGACGTCCGCGTCGAGGGCGGCCCGGTCGGCGAGGGCCCTCATCACCACGGGCAGGGCCTCGGACAGACCGGCCAGGAGACACTGCTCGGCGAGGTGGGTGACCCCGGCGAGCGACGGCGCCGAGACCGCGTCCGCCTCCGCCCTGGCGGTCGCGGCGCCGAGCACGGTGGTGCCCCACACGCCGGCCTCGGCGATCCGGACGAACAGCTCCGGTTCCCAGTGCAGCCGCCAGCTCTCGCGGAACGTGCCCGTGCTTCCCCGCCCCGTGGTGGGTTCGCCCCAGCGCACCCCGAGCAACCGCAGCCGGTGCAGGAGGCGGCTGCGGGCCGCGTCGGTGTCCTTGCGCAGGTCGAGCTCCAGGTCGCGCCTCCCGGCCTCGGGCCTGAGCCTGAGCCTCCGCTGCTGCCGGTCCAGGTCGCGCTGGAGAGGGACGGCCGGGGCGGTCTCCGGGACCTCTCCGAGGGTCTCGCCCACGACAAGCCGGTCCCGGACGAGGGTGAGCGGCACGTCGGACCCTTCGCACATGACGGCCCTGACGGCGTCGGTCGCCTCGGTCAGTCCCACGGCCGGCCGGCCTCTCAGTGCCGCCAGGGTCCCGGCGAGCCTGACCGCCTCGATGACGTCCGCGGAGGACACCGTCCTGTCCGTGTCGCGCAGCAGTCCGGCCACCTTCGTCATCCAGCGCTCGACGGGCCGGTCCGGTGCACCGAAGAGGTGCCCGTACCAGCCGGGGGACTCGATCCCCGCGCCGTATCCGCTTCGCCGGGCGAGCCTGCGATGGGTCCAGGGCACCCAGGTCAGTTCCGTCCTCACCTTGGGCATCCCCTTGAGGAGTGCCCGGTCGGCGGCGACCGTCGTCCTCGCGTGGAGCGCGGGCACGTGCCACGCACCGCAGACCACGGCGACGTCGTCACCGAACTCCTTGCGGGCGGCGCGCAGCTGAAGCCGCATGCAGGCCTCGCGGACGGCGTCCTGCGGGTGCCCTCCGTCCCCGTACGCCTCGCGCAGGGCCGTCATCGCCTCGGCGAGCGCGGCGAACGGTGCGCGCGGATCGGCCGTCCGGCCGTCCGCCTCTCGGTGCTCGACGACGTCCTCCCACCAGCGCTCGGGGTCGTCGTAGCCAGCGGCCCAGGCGAGAACTCCGATCGGATCGATGCCCCGGCCGTCCTCCGCGCCGTCCTCCTTGGGTTCCGTCAGCGCCAGCGAGTGCGCCGCGGGCAGGTCCACGAAGCGCACGGGGACCCCGTGCGCCGAAGCCCAGCGGATCGCCACCCACTCGGGCGAGAAGTCGGCCATGGGCCAGAACGCGGCTCGACCGGGATCGTCGACGGCGTGCGCGAGGAGCGCGACCGGCGGACGCATCCGGCCGTGTGCGGCGAGCGGCAGCAACGCGTCGCCCTCCGGCGGGCCTTCGACGAGGACGGCGCTCGGCCGCGCGTGGTCCAGAGCGGCCAGGACCGCACGGGCGGAGCCCGGCCCGTGGTGGCGCACGCCGAGCAGCAGCGGTCCCCCGGAAACGGCGGTCCCGCCGGTGCGGGAGGTCATTCGGCGGCCTCACGGCAGGCGCGGTAGAAGTCCTTCCAGCCTTCCCGCTCCCGGACGACCGTCTCCACGTACTCCTGCCAGACCAGGCGGTCGGCCGTGGGGTCGCGGACGACGGCCCCGAGGATGCCGGCCGCCACGTCGCCGGGTCGCAGGACGCCGTCGCCGAAGTGCGCGGCGAGCGCGAGTCCTCCGGTGACGACGGAGATGGCCTCGGCCGTGGAGAGCGTGCCGGACGGTGACTTGAGCCTGGTGCGGCCGTCCGTGGTGATGCCGTCGCGCAGTTCGCGGAAGACCGTGACGACGCGCCGGATCTCGGCCATTCCGTCCGGCGCCGGGGGCAGGTCCAGCGAGTGGCCGATCTGGGCGACGCGGCGGGACACGATGTCCACCTCGGCCTCGGGTGTCGCGGGCAGCGGCAGCACGACGGTGTTGAAGCGGCGGCGCAGGGCGCTGGAGAGCTCGTTGACCCCGCGGTCGCGGTCGTTCGCCGTGGCGACGAGGTTGAACCCCCTGACCGCCTGCACCTCTTGTCCCAGCTCGGGAACGGGGAGCGTCTTCTCCGACAGGATCGTGATCAGAGCGTCCTGCACGTCGGCGGGGATGCGGGTGAGCTCCTCGATCCGCGCGGTCATGCCCTCCGCCATGGCCCGCATGACCGGGCTCGGCACCAGTGCCTCACGGCTGGGCCCGTCGGCCAGCAGCTGGGCGTAGTTCCACCCGTAGCGGACCGCTTCCTCCGGGGTGCCCGCGGTGCCCTGGACGAGCAGGGTCGAGTCTCCGCTGACGGCCGCGGCGAGGTGTTCGGACACCCAGGTCTTGGCCGTGCCGGGAACTCCGAGGAGCAGCAGCGCACGGTCGGTGGCCAGCGTGGTCACGGCGACTTCGACGAGACGGCGCGGGCCCACGTACTTCGGCGTGATCAGTGTGCCGTCCGGGAGCGTCCCGCCGAGCAGATAGGTGGAGACGGCCCACGGGGAGAGCTTCCAACGAGCCGGTCTGGGGCGGTCGTCGGCGGCGGCGAGCGCCTCGAGCTCACCGGCGAACGTGTGCTCGGCGTGCGGCCTCAGGGCTTCGCGGCCGGCTGCGTCGGTCTGTACGGACACGGTCATGGATCCCCCTCCGGATCGGTCGACCCGATGCGGTTTCCACGGTGCACCATGCCACTGACAACCGGTCCCGGAAGGCGGTCCGGGACCGGTCGCGAGCGGACGGCGGATCAGTCCGGGACGGGTGAGACCGCGACGCATCCGCCGCTGGTGAGCAGTTCCTCGCCCGTCATCTCCTCGATGACCTCGCCCTTGTAGGTGATGGTGCAGGCGAGGTCCGCCGCCCCCGCGTCGGACGCGGCCGGCATGACCGCCGGAGGCATGATCCCGCGCAGGGTGACGGTCTTCCTCCACGGCAGCGCGGGTGACGTGACGGTTTCGATCTCGGGCTCCATGGCCTTGCCGCCACCGCCGTGGAACCGGATTTCGTCGGCGCTCGTACCGGTGACCTCGTACGTCACCTCGTAGGTCTGGTTCACGGCCCCGTCGACGGTGTCGGAGCAGGCGCCTAGGCCGAGCGCGAGGCCACAGACGGCTGACACCGACACAGCCGCACGGACGGTGCGTTCGGCATGGGTGTGACGCATGACGCGGTTCATCGGAACCCCCCGGTTCTCTCCCATGAGACGTCCTCCTCGCAGAGAAGCGCACCGGGGCCGAACGGTCAAGACGTGCCGGAACGCCCTGAATCGGCGGCCGGAGCCGATTGTCAGTGCCGCCCTCTACCGTCGTCTCCATGGTGCTATCTCACGGGGGAGAACCCAGGCGCTCCGATCGGCCGGCGGGGCGGAGGACGGCGGAAGAGGCGCCGGCCGGCGTTCCTGACGGGGCGTCCCGCACGGTCGACGGGGCGCCGGGTCCGCAGGCGGCGCCCGCTTCGTCCGCGGGTCGTGCGGCGGCCCGGCGCGCCGAGCGCAGGGCCGAGCGCGTCACGGGCGGCGCGCAGGAGCTGGAGCGACGGCTCACCGATCTGCTGCGCGGCGGGCTCGCGGCGGCCGGCCCGCCTGGGTACGGGCTGTGGGAGGAGACGGCGGCCCGCATGGTCGACGCGCAGGCTCCAGGACTCGCGGGCCGTGTGAGGGAGCTCGAATCGATACCGGCCTCGGGGCCCGGCTGGCCGGCCCGGCTGCTCGAGGAGTGCGCGCTCCTGCATCTGCTGGACACGGCCTGGCTCGGGCTCGACCGGCTGCCCGGCCCACTGGCGGCGACCGTCCGTTCGAGGGTGGGGCTGACCACCTCGGCCGGAGGACCGGCCGTCCGCGACCGCTGGCTGGTCCTCTCGCAGTACGACACCCCGGACGGCAGGATCGTCGCGCGCCGCATCTGGCTGCACGGCGGGCGTTCGGGGCGCGTCGCCCTGCTGCTGTCCTACGGTGCGCCGGGGCGCGCCCCGGCCCATGCCCTGCCGGTGGGTGCCGTGATCGACGCCGAGGTGACGCCGTATCCCGGCGGCGGAGGGCTGCGGGTGGAGCTGGGACCACGTTTCGGTGAGCCTGTCGTCACGGCGGCACGTCCGCCGGGCGGCACGACGGCGGACGCCGTCGTCGCGTACGGGAACGCGCTGCGGGACGACCCGTGGCTCGACGCCTGGCCGGTCACCCTGCGCGATGTCGTACCGACGCCGTCGGAGGACGGATGGCAACTGGTCGGTGCCGCGGACGGTTCCGCGCTTCCGGTCGCGGCCCCGGCGCTGTCCCGGCCGGGCCTGTGGAAGCTCGTGGCGCTCTCCGGGGGCAATCCCCTGACGGTGTTCGGCGAGTGCGGACACCGGGGTTTCGACCCGCTCGTGGCCTGGCGCCCCGAATTCTCCGACGGCGTCGGAGAGGACGCGGCCGCGGCCGTGGCCCTCACCTGACGCACCGCGGACTCCGACCCCACACTCCCGTCCGACGCGCGGCAGCCCCGGCCCCACGGCAACCCGCCGCGCCGCAATCCCCGACCGGAAGCAGCCTCCCGCCCCGCCGCGATCCCCGACCCGCCGCAGCACCCCGCCCATGGCTCCCGGACCACCGGAAGGAACCCGATGCCCACCACCGTCACCACGACCGGCGTGCCTGTGAGCGCCTCATGGGAAGACCTCGTCACCTCGGCCCTGCTCGGCACCGACCGACGGCCCGTGCGGACGGAGGGTGGCTCCGCGGTCTCCCCCTCGGCACTGCTCGACGCGGCCGCTGCGCACACCGTGCGCCGCAGAGCGGGCCTCCGCCCGGCCACCGGGGCGGCACCGCCCGTGCCCGCACCGGCAGACCACCGGCCACCGCTGCCCGCCGCAGCCCGCCGCCGGCTCGCCCAGTTGCTCGCCGACCGCTCGGCGCCGCCCGGCGGCGGGCGGCGGGGGGCGGCCCCCGACCTCACCGAGCTGATCCCCCAGTGGCTCGCCTCCGCCCGTGCGCACGGCTATCGCGCCCCGGCGGAACTGCTGCCCGCCCTGCTGGACGCGGCGAGAGCGCGTACGGATCTGCGGCCGCACGTCCTGGCGTTCGCCGGGCCACGCGGGCTCTGGCTGGCCGGACTGAACCCGGAGTGGAGGTTCGCCCTGCGCGCCTCGTCACGGCACGCGCGGCGGCCGGACACGACGGACCCGGAGGCGGTGCGGCAGCTCTGGGAGGAGGGCCTCTTCGCCGAGCGGGTCGCGGTTCTCGACGCCCTGCGGGAGCAGGACCCCGGCGGGGCCCGCGCCCTGCTCACCTCCACATGGTCCTCGGAGCGGGCCGAGGACAGGTTGATGTTCCTCGATTCCCTGCGCGCCGGCCTCTCGGGGGACGACGAGGGGTTCCTGGAGGAGGCCTTGGCGGACCGCAGCCGCAACGTGCGTTCCACGGCTGCCGAGTTGCTGTCCGCGCTGCCCGGTTCCGCGCTCGCCCGGCGGATGGCGGACCGTGCCACCTCCTGTGTGAACCCTGACCGCACGGGGGGTGCCGTGTCCATCGCGGTGGAGGCGCCGCACGAGTGCGACGCCGCGATGCAGCGCGACGGCGTGGTGCCCGCACCGCCCTCGGGGCGTGGGGAACGGTCTTGGTGGCTCGGCCAGTTGGTGGAGGCCACCCCGCTCGGTGTCTGGCGGGAGAGGTTCGGCGGCAGGCCGGCCCACGAGCTCGTGGCGCTGCCGGTCGCCGACGGATGGGCCGGTGACCTGCACGCCGCCTGGTGCAGGGCCGCCGTGCGGCAGCGCGATCCCGACTGGGCGCGGGCGCTGCTCGGCGCCCCCTCGACACCCCCGGCGAACGGCCCCGGGACGGCGTCGCTGGGAGAGCGGTCGAAACTCCTCGCCACCCTGCCGCCCCCCGAGCGAGCGCTCTGGGTCGCCGGCTTCATAGCCGCGCACGGTCTCTCGGAGGCCTTCCAACTGCTCGGCGTCTGCTCCGTGCCCTGGGACGCGCCGCTCGGCCGGTCGGTGGTCGACGCCCTCGACATCGCCCGGGACGCGGGGAGCTACCCCTGGAGCTTCAGCGGGGTGATGGGCCTCGCCGAGCGCTGCCTGAACCCCGCCGAGGCGGACCGCCTCGCGGTCCTCACCACCACGCCGGACGAGCCGGAAGGCGCTTCGCCGGGTGCGGGTGGCTACTGGTCGGAGGCGTTCCTGCGCCTGGTGTCCACCCTGCGCCTGCGCGCCGCCATGGACGCGGAGCTGTCCCGGGACAGCGCGTGACCACGAGGAGCCGGCAGGGAATCACGCGGCATGACCACGACGAGTCGGAAGGGGATCAGGCGCGGGCGGACCGCGGGCTCAGGCCTCCGCGGGCTGGCGGACGTGTGCGTTCACCCAGTCGACGATCGAGGCGGTCGTCGCACCCGGGGTGAAGATCTCCGCGACGCCCTGCTCCTTCAGCGGAGCGATGTCCGCCTCGGGGATGATGCCGCCGCCGAACACCTTGATGTCCTCCGCGTCACGTTCCTTCAGGAGCTCGATGACCTTGGCGAAGAGTGTGTTGTGCGCCCCGGAGAGGATCGAGAGGCCGATGGCGTCGGCGTCCTCCTGGATCGCCGTGTCCACGATCTGCTCGGGGGTCTGGTGGAGCCCCGTGTAGATCACCTCCATGCCCGCGTCCCGCAGCGCCCGCGCGATCACCTTGGCCCCGCGGTCATGGCCGTCGAGGCCCGGCTTTGCCACCACCACGCGGATAGGACCGGTCACACCCATCAATGCCTCCACATGCGTCTGCCGTGCCCGGAGGGCCGGTGATGTGAACGAACGTTATCTACAGCATCCCGCACGGCGTCGTTTCGCGGTGGACCGGGAGGGGGAAATCACACATGGGACATGTTCGCCGGCGTCGTTCCCAGCACCGGGCGGTCCACGGGCCGCGCGGGGGACGCCGCCAGGGAGCCGCAACGAGGTCGTCGTACCACCGCGCCGTCAGCCGCACGGCACGGTGGTACGACCCCGGCGCATCAGGGCCGCCGGGCCCCGGCGGCACCCGTGAGGGCGTCCGGGGCAGGGAGCCACCTCCCCGCACGCCGGTGCAGGAGGTCGGCCATGAAGGTCCTGTCCTTCCTACCCCTACTGCTGCGCGGCCCGTGCCTGCGCCCCGCCTGGCTGTCGTCGACGCTGATCAGAGCCACCGCGCTGGAGCTGGTGATCCTCGCCGGGCACGCGCTGGTCTACCCGTCCGGCCTCACCCCGGAGCGCCGGTCCCCCACGACCCGGCCCGCCCTCGACGCGGCCGCCGCCAAGGGCACCCGCACCGGCACCAGGCCGGGTGCCGATGACGGGATCACCCGTTCGGCGGATGCGACCGCACTGCCCACCACGGGCGGCGACCGCCCGCCCGTCGTCCTCCTGCACGGCTTCATCGACAACCGCTCCGTCTTCGTCCTGCTCCGCCGCTCCCTGGCCCGGCACGGCTGGCACCATCTGGAGTCGCTCAACTACTCGCCCCTGACCTGCGACATCCGCACGGCGGCCGAACTCCTCGGCCGCCACGTGAAGGAGATCTGCTCCCGCACCGGGCACCGGGAGGTCGACATCGTCGGCCACAGCCTCGGCGGCCTGATCGCGCGGTACTACGTCCAGCGGCTCGGCGGGGACCGCCGGGTGCGCACGCTCGTCACCCTCGGCACGCCGCACGGGGGCACCGCCGCCGTCCCGCTGGCCGGTGCGCACCCCATCGTCAGGCAGATGCGCAGCGGCTCCGAGCTCATCGAGGAACTGCGGCGCCCCGCCCCGGGCTGCCGGACGCGGTTCGTCAGCTTCTGGAGCGAGCTGGACAGAGTGATCCTTCCCGTCGAGACGGCCTGCGTCGACCATCCCGACCTCGACGCGGTGAATGTGCGCGTCACCGGCATCGGCCACCTCGCCCTTCCGGTGCACCCCGCGGTCGCCTCCGCGATCCGGCAGGCACTCGAGTCCGACGGCGCGGACGTCGGCGCTCCGGGGGCCGCCTCCGTCGCGTGAGCCGATCGCCGGACCGCCGAACCCCCAACAAATAGAACGCGTTTCGAACATACGGCCAAGGCTGCCTCTTCGGTCCACCGAAAGGCAGCCGATTGCCCGTTTCCTGAGGGACTGAAAGCCCCCGAAGATTGTCGTCCTCACCTACCGCCGGGTACAGTCGCGGCCACTGCTCACCCCGGGATCCCCCACCGGACCCCGGAACAGGTCCTGCTGCCGAGGCGAGAGAGAAGTTGGTGAACGACCAGCACCCCCACGCCGGGCATGCCGGATACGACAGCCATTCCACCGGCAGTTTCGACACCGACCCGCTCTTCGGGTCCCTCCCGGGCCAGTACGACAGCAGCCCCGCGACGACGTACGGCGACGGTTACGCCCCGGCGTACGACGGCGGCCAGTGGGACACCGGAGCACATCAACAGGCCTCCTACGACGCCTATGACGCCCAGGCCCACCCGCAGGCACCTCAGGGCTACGACACCACCGCCGGCTGGATGCCCGAGGCCGGGATCCCGGCACCGGCCGACGCGACGGGCCAGTGGGACACCACCGGCTGGGACCACACCGGCCAGTGGGCGGCGGGCGACACCGGCGCCTTCCCCACCACCACGTTCGACACCACGGCCTACGCCACCGGCTCGTTCAGCACTCCCGCCTTCGAGACCGCGGGCTACGAGAGCTACGCGGCCGCCGAGACCGGCACCTACGACGCCACCGCCTGGAACACCGGCGCCACGCCCGAGAGCGCCACGTACGCACCCGAACAGACGTCGTACCCCTCACACGAACAGCCGTCGGTGTCCTACGAGTCGTACGGGACGGCAGAGTTCGCCTCGCTCGACGGAACCGGCGCCCACGACTTCGGCTCCCACGACCTCCAGGACTCCCCCGGCTCCCACGATCACTTCGGGACCGACGCGGCGGGGACGGCAGGCGCGTACACGGACGTGTACGACGAGGCACCCGAGACCGGAACCGAAGTCGGCGGGACGACGCCCGAGGCCGTCGACGTGACCGCGGAATCGGCCGCCGTGGAGATCCCCGCACACCCTGTGGGCCGTTCCTCCGCCCCCCGCGGCGGCAGCCGTGGCCGGCGCCGCACCCCCGCGAAGCGCTCCGCGCTCCTCACCGTCGCCGTCCCGTCCGCCTGCGTCATGAGCGTCGCGGGCATCGCCGCCGCCTCCGTGGGCGGTGTGGGCGGGGGCGAGGAGACGAAGGACGACACCACGTCCATGGCCGCCGCGGACCTGGTGAAGCCGGCTGTGGCCAACAACAAGCTGGACACCCAGCTCGCCAACCTCAGCGCCGACGCCGAGAACTTCGCCGACCGTGCCAGCCGCACCCAGGAGCGCATCGACCTGAAGGAGCGTCAGGCCACCGAGAAGAAGAAGCGCGAGGAGGAGGCCGCACGCCGTGAGGCGCTGCGTCCCAAGTTCGTCCTCCCCGTGCAGCAGCACGGTCTCAGCGCCACCTACGGTCAGGCCGGTGTGAACTGGATGTCCGTGCACACGGGCATCGACTTCCCCGTCTCCTACGGCACCCCCGTGATGGCGGCGACCGACGGCACGGTCCGCACCCAGTGGAACAGCGCCTACGGGAACATGGCCATCGTCACCGCGGCCGACGGCACCGAGACCTGGTACTGCCACCTCAGCACCACCAAGATCCGCTCCGGCTCGGTCAAGGCCGGCGACGTCATCGCCTACTCGGGGAACTCCGGCAACTCCACCGGCCCGCACTTGCACTTCGAGGTCAGGCCCGGCGGCGGCTCCGCTATCGACCCGATGCCCTGGCTCCGCAGCCACGGCGTCAACCCGTACTGAGGGACCGCCCGCGCCGGGCCATGACGTCCCGGCGGCCGCCCGCCCGGCCGGATCAGCGCCGCGGGCCGGGCGGAGCCTGTCGCCCCGGCCGGATCAACGCGCTTGAACCGGCCGGGTGAGCACCTTCCGGCCGGTTCGGAGCGTGACGGCCGGTTCGGAGCGTGACGGCCGGTTCGGAGCGTGACGGCCGGTTCGGAGCGTGACGGCCGGTTGTTCAGAGCTTCTCGACCGGCGCGTAGCGCAGGAGCAGCTTCTTCGGCCTCTCGTCGCCGAAGTCGACCGTCGCCTTCGCCTTGTCGCCGAACCCGTCGACCGCCGTCACCGTGCCCAGACCGAACTGGTCGTGTGTGACCCGGTCCCCGACCGCCAGCGTGACCACCGGCTTCTCGGAGGTGCGCCGGGTCGCGAACCCCGACGGCCCCGACTTCGAGCGGGCCGAGGACAGGGACGACGTGATGCCGGACGTCGGTCCCGCCGACGCCGCCATCGGCCCCTTGCGCTTCCACTCCAGGTGCTGGTCCGGGATCTCCTCCAGGAACCGCGACGGCGGGTTGTACGAGGGCTGGCCCCATGCGCTCCGCATCGCCGCCCGGGTCAGGTAAAGGCGCTCGCGGGCACGCGTGATGCCCACGTAGGCGAGCCGGCGCTCCTCCTCCAGTTCCTTCACCTGACCGAGCGCGCGCATGTGCGGGAAGACACCGTCCTCCATGCCCGTCAGGAACACCACGGGGAACTCGAGGCCCTTGGCGGTGTGCAGCGTCATCAGCGTGACGACACCGGAGCCGTCCTCGTCCTCGTCGGGGATCTGGTCGGCGTCGGCGACGAGCGCGACCTTCTCCAGGAACTCGGCGAGCGTGCCCGCGCCCTCCTCCTCCGCCCGCTCCTGCTCGAATTCGAGAGCGACGGAGGCGAGCTCCTGGAGGTTCTCGATACGGGTCTCGTCCTGCGGGTCGGTGGACGCCTGGAGTTCGGCGAGATAGCCCGTCCGCTCCATGACGGCCTCCACCACGACCGCCGGTCCCGCGCCGGACTCCACGATCGTGCGGAGCTCCTCCATCAGCGTGTTGAACCTCTTCACGGCGTTCGCCGACCGGGCTGCCATGCCGTACGCCTCGTCGACACGGCGCAGCGCCTGCGGGAAGGAGATCTTCTCGCGCATCGAAAGGGCGTCGATCATCGCCTCGGCCCGGTCACCGATGCCCCGCTTGGGCACGTTGAGGATGCGGCGCAGCGGGACGGTGTCCTCGGGGTTGGACAGCACCCGGAGGTAGGCCAGGACGTCCCTGACCTCCTTGCGCTCGTAGAAGCGCACTCCGCCGACGACCTTGTAGGGCAGTCCGACACGGATGAAGATCTCTTCGAAGACACGGGACTGGGCGTTCGTGCGGTAGAAGACGGCGACGTCGCCCGCCTTCGAGTCGCCCGAGTCCGTCAGCCGGTCGATCTCGTCGGCGACGAACTGCGCCTCGTCGTGCTCGGTGTCCGCGACGTAGCCGGTGATCCGGGTGCCGGTGCCGGCGTTCGTCCAGAGGTTCTTGGGACGGCGGCTCTCGTTGCGCTCGATGACGGCGTTGGCCGCCGACAGGATCGTCTGCGTGGAGCGGTAGTTCTGCTCCAGCATGATCGTCGTCGCGTCCGGGTAGTCCTCCTCGAACTGGAGGATGTTGCGGATGGTCGCGCCGCGGAAGGCGTAGATCGACTGGTCCGCGTCACCGACGACGCACAGTTCGCCCGGTGCGTCGCCCTCGCCCGCCGGGCCCACCAGTTCGCGCACCAGGGTGTACTGCGCGTGGTTGGTGTCCTGGTACTCGTCGACCATGACGTGCCGGAAGCGGCGGCGGTAGTGCTCGGCGACGTCGGGGAACGCCTGGAGCAGGTGGACCGTCGTCATGATGATGTCGTCGAAGTCGAGGGCGTTCGCCTCGCGCAGGCGCGCCTGGTAGAGCGCGTAGGCCTGCGCCAGCGTCTTCTCGAACCCGTCGGCCGCCTGCCCCGCGAAGGTCTCCTCGTCGATCAGCTCGTTCTTGAGGTTCGAGACCTTCGCCGTGAACGACTTCGGCGGGTAGCGCTTCGGGTCGAGATCGAGATCGCGGCAGACCAGTGCCATCAGACGCTTGGAGTCGGCGGCGTCGTAGATCGAGAACGACGAGGTGAAGCCCAGGCGCTTCGACTCCCGGCGCAGGATCCGTACGCAGGCGCTGTGGAACGTCATGACCCACATGGCGTTGGCGCGCGGGCCGACGAGGTCCTCGACGCGCTCCTTCATCTCGCCGGCGGCCTTGTTGGTGAAGGTGATCGCGAGGATCTGCCCGGGGTGCACCCCGCGCTCGGCCAGGAGATGGGCGATCCGGTGGGTGAGCACCCGGGTCTTGCCCGAACCGGCGCCGGCCACGATGAGCAGCGGGGAGCCGGCGTGCACGACGGCTGCGCGCTGCTCGGTGTTCAGCCCGTCGAGCAGCGCGGCGGAGTCGACGACGGGGCGCGGGGCACCGTCGCGGTAGTAGGCCTCGCGCGGCGGCGGAGGCGCGTCGAAGACGTCCTCGAAGAGGCCCTCCGGCACCGTCTCGGGTGCGTGCTCCTCGGGGGGCGGCGGGGAGCCGTCCTCCCCTTGCTGGAGGCCGGTCAGGAAACTGTCGTCAAAGAGGCTGCTCATCGCCTCACGAGTCTAGGCGGCCGCACCGACAGCCCGGGCCGCATCGATGACAAGAGTCCGGAGCCGGGCGCGGAACGGAACGGACCCCCCACGGAACGTGAGATTCCAGGGCTGATTCCGGCCATGCGGACCACCACCGGGAAAAGGTCACGAAAATGTATCGGGCATATCGAACATCAACCTTCACAGGGACACCACGGGTTGGCTAGCGTGCTCCGACGGGTGCCCCGTACCCCCTTGAGGCGAACCGCGCCGCACGGGCACCCCCGCCGAATCCGTACCCTCCGAAGGGGCGCGGGACCGGGGACCCACACGCAGCACCGGGGTGAACCGGTCCGTCTCCATCGGACCGTAGGGCAGCCTTCCGTTCCGCCCGAACCCTCCCCCAGTGCCCGAACGGCCTGGGGGGACCCCCATCGCTAACCCGGCAGGCGGTCCACGGAAGGAGATGCCGGCCTTGGCGTCGCATCGCAAGCCGCGCACCCGCGTGCGCACCACCCCTGCCGTAGGTCTCACGACCGCGGCACTCGCCTCCGTCACCCTGCTCTCCACGCAGAGCGCGACGGCTGCCCCCCTCGAGCCCAAGCCCGGCATCGAGGAAGTGCAGAAGAAGGTCGACGACCTCTACCGGCAGGCCGGCACGGCGACGCAGCAGTACAACAAGGCGAAGACCGCCTCGGCCGAGCAGCGCTCCAAGGTGGACGCACTGCTGGAGGCCGCGGCGAAGCGGGCCGACAAGCTCAACGAGACCCGCCGCGAACTGGGCAACTACGCGGCCGCGCAGTACCGGAGCGGCTCGATCGCCCCCACGGCGACCTTCTTCCTGGCGGACGACCCGCAGTCGTACTTCGACCAGGACCAGCTGATGGCCCGGATGACCAGCCGGCAGCAGAAGGCGGTGGCCGACTTCCGTACGCAGCAGAAGGAGGCGGCGGCCAAGCGTGCCGAGGCGACGAAGAGCCTGGAGACGCTCACCGAGTCGCAGGCCTCCCTGCGGACCAGCAAGCAGCAGGTGCAGACGAAGCTCACCGAGGCGCGCACCCTGCTGTCGAAGCTGACCGCCGAGGAGAAGGCGCGGATCGCGGAGCTGGAGCGCAAGAAGGAGGCGGAGGCCGAGCGCAAGGCCGAGGAGCTGGCCCGGCAGCAGGCAGCGAAGGCGAAGGCCGAGCAGCCCGCCGCGGCGGAGACCGCGCAGGGAGACTCGGGCACGGGCTCCGACAGCGGTTACGCCTCCAAGGCCGAGCAGGTCCTGGCCTTCGCACGCGCCCAGATCGGCAAGCCGTACGTGTGGGGGGCGACGGGCCCGTCCTCGTACGACTGCTCCGGACTCACCCAGGCCGCCTGGAAGGCCGCGGGCGTCGATCTGCCGCGCACCACCTGGGACCAGGTCGAGGTCGGCACCCGGGTGGCCACGGCGGATCTGCGGCCGGGGGACCTGGTCTTCTTCTACGACGACATCAGCCACGTCGGCATCTACAAGGGCGGCGGCATGATGATCCACGCGCCCAAGCCGGGTGCGAACGTCCGCGAGGAGTCGATCTACTACATGCCGATCTACGGCAGCGTGCGCCCGGCGTAGCCACGCCACTCACACACGGAGGAGGGCCCGGGGTCGGTCCCCGGGCCCTCCTCCGTGCGACCGCCGCCGCTCAGGTCCAGAGCGTGGCGATGAAGATGTTGGCGACCGTCAGTCCGCCGACCGCGGCGAACGCGCCCTTGTCCACCTTCTCGTCGTCCCGCTTCACGTAGACGAGCGCCAGGATCACGATCAGGACCAGCAGCTTGACGCCGATCTTGATGTTGTTCACGCTCTGGTCGTCGGCCTGGTTGAGCCCGACCAGGGCGACACCCGTGACGAGCATGGTGAGCGCACCGTGCAGCATGGCCGGGACGAAGCGGGCCTCGCCCGCCCCCATGGCCTTCATCTGCGTCAGGAAGCCGCCCAGCAGGGAGGCGATACCGATGATGTGCAAGGCCACGAAGACATTGATGAGTACGTCCATGGCCGCAGCCTAACCGCGGCCATATCACCACTCTTCGGCCAGGTACGACTTACCGATGAGTTGCCCCTTGGTCTGCACGAATTGCCGGACTCCGGCTGAATTTTCCTGTCATCCGACGGAAACGAAACAGCACATGAGGGCAATAGCTGTCATTACGCCTCTTCCCTCTGTGCCGGGTTTAGCGTCCCTCCCAGGTGACCGGATCTCCATCGCCGCCCCCGCACCGGGGCGGCACCCCGGTCTCCCCGCCGGAGTCCGGCGGCGGTCCACTCCCCCCTGTGGTGACCCGCCGCCGGACCCGGGCGGGCCCGCGGCACCCACCGCCGGGCAGTCGAACGGAAGGACGCACCACCCCCGTGGCCGCCCATCGAGAAGCCGCTCACCGCAAGCCCAGGCAGCGCCTGTTCACCGGGCCCGCCGCCCGCACGGCGGCCACCCTCGCCCTGGCCGGGGCGGCGACCGCGACCGCCCTCGAAGGCGCCGCACAGGCCGACCCCCAGCTCACCACGGCCCAGGTCGAGGCCAAGGTCGACCGTCTCTACCACGACGCCGAGGTGGCCACCGAGAAGTACAACGGCGCGAAGGAACAGTCCGCGGCCTCGGAGAAGTCCCTGGACGCCCTGCGTGACGAGGCCGCCCGCAGGACCGAGCGCCTCAACACCGCACGCGACGCCCTCGGCTCCTACGCGACCGCCCAGTACCGCGGCGCCGGGATCGACCCGGCCGTGCGGCTGGCCCTCTCCTCGGACCCGGACGAGTATCTGGAGCGCGCCTCCTTCGAGGACCGGGCGGGCGACCGCCAGGCCGGTGCGATCAACGGCGTGCGCAGGCAGATCGGCGACATCGCCCGGCTCCGCGCGCGGGCCCAGGACGAGCTGGCGGTCCTCACGTCCCGCCAGGCCGAGCTGAAGAAGCAGAAGGACGCCGTCCGCACCAAGCTCGCCGGTGCGCGCAAGCTGCTGGCCACCCTCACCGCCGACCAGCGCGCCGCCTACGAGCGCTCGGCCGACGCCGCGCACGGCGGCAGTGCCGTGCGGGCCGACCGGAGCACCCCGCGCGGTTCCGTGGCCGCCCCCGACGCCCGCGCGGCCCAGGCCGTCGACTTCGCGTACGGGGCCCTCGGCAAGCCGTACGTCTGGGGCGCCACCGGGCCTTCCTCCTTCGACTGCTCCGGGCTCACCCAGGCCGCCTGGCGCACGGCGGGCATCTCCCTGCCCCGGACGACCTACACACAGATCAACGCGGGTCAGCGCGTGTCGCGTTCCGAACTGGCGCCGGGGGACCTGGTGTTCTTCTACCCGGGGGTCACCCATGTCGGGCTGTACATCGGCGGTGGGCAGATGATCCACGCCCCGCGCCCCGGAGCGCCCGTACGTATCGCGCCGATCTCCGAAATGCCTTTCGCCGGAGCGACCCGCGTCGCCTAGGCTCTCGGGCCCATGGACACCGCCATTCAGAACTACGCGCGCACCCTCGCCCTCCGCTCCCCGGACCACTACCGGGTGGGGCCGTTCACCGTGCGCCACAACCCGGGCTGGGACCTGAAGTTCGCGAACTACGCCATCCCCGACCGCCACGCCGAGCCCACCGCGCGGGACATCGGCGACCTGGTCGCGGCCTTCCGCGAACACGAGCGGCTGCCCCGGCTGGAATTCCTGCCCGCCTGGGCTCCGGCCGTCGAACCGGCCCTGCTGGCCGCCGGTTTCACCGTGGAGAACCGCGCACCGGTCATGGCCTGCGCCCCTGAAGGCCTCGTCCCGCCGAAACCGGTGGACGGCCTCCGGGTCGCCGAGCCCGTCACCGACACGGAGTTCATCACCGCGGCATCCGTGCAGCACACGGGATTCGGCGGCGCGGGCGGTCCGGACGACGGAGAGATCGCGTGGCTCCGCGGGGCGACGGCGGGTGGCGGGGTCTCGGCACTCGCCACCGTGGACGGCCTGCCCGCCGGGGCGGGCGGCTGCTCGGCCCCGGCGGACGGAATCGGCGAACTGGCCGGCCTGGCCGTCGCCGACGCCTTCCGCCGCCGGGGCGTCGGCGCGGCGCTCTCCGCCTGGCTGACCCGCACCGCCTTCGACCGCGGCTTCGACACCGTGTGGCTGGAGCCGGGCGGCCCCGACGTCGAGCGGATCTACGCGTCCATCGGCTACCGCAGGACCGGCGAGAAGCTCAACATCTCTCTCGCCCCCGCCTGAGCGTGCGCGCGGCTCAGACCAGCCGCCGGGCCGTCGCCCACCGGGTCAGCTCGTGCCGGTTGGAGAGCTGGAGCTTGCGCAGCACCGCCGAGACGTGGGACTCGACCGTCTTCACCGAGATGAACAGCTGCTTGGCGATCTCCTTGTACGCGTACCCCCGGGCGATCAGCCGCAGCACCTCCCGCTCGCGCTGCGTCAGCCGGTCCAGGTCCTCGTCGACCGGCGGGGCGTCCGTCGAGGCGAACGCGTCCAGGACGAAGCCGGCCAGCCGCGGGGAGAACACCGCGTCGCCCTCCTGGACCCGGAAGACGGAGTCGACGAGGTCACTACCCGTGATCGTCTTGGTGACGTAGCCGCGGGCGCCACCGCGGATGACCCCGATGACGTCCTCGGCGGCGTCCGAGACGGACAGCGCCAGGAAGCGCACCGGGTTCTCGACCGCGCCCATCATCGGGGCGCAGCGCCGCAGCACCTCGACGCCGCCGCCGCCGGGGAGGTGGACGTCGAGGAGGACGACCTCGGGCCGGGTCGCGGTGATCACGGTGACCGCCTGGTCGACGTCGGCGGCCTCGCCGACGACCTCCACCCCGGTCTCCTCGGTGCGGCCGATCTCGGCCTGGACCCCGGTGCGGAACATGCGGTGGTCGTCGACGAGCACGACCCGTACCCGGCGCTCCGGGCCCCCGGTCGCTTCGGTGTTCTCGGTCATTGGCTCGCCCTCTCCATCTCCAGCTCGACTTCCGTGCCCCCGCCGGGCACCGAACGCAGCCGCGCCGTACCGCCGTTGCGCTGCATCCGGCCGATGATCGATTCTCGTACGCCCATCCTGTCGCCCGGTACCGCGTCCAGGTCGAATCCAGGCCCCCGGTCCCGTACGGAGACGAAGACCGTGCGGCCCTCCACCTCGGCGAAGACCTGGACGGCGCCGCCCTCGCCACCGTACTTCGCGGCGTTGACCATCGCCTCGCGTGCGGCCTGCATCTGGGCCGCCAGCTTCTCGTCGAGCGGGCAGTCGCCGACGACGACGACCTCCAGCGGGACGCCGTGCTTGTCCTCGACCTCGGCCGCGGCACGCTTGACCGCCTCGGCCAGATTCGTGGGCTCGTCGTCCTCGTCCTTGCCCGTACCCGAGGGGTCGTACAGCCAGTTGCGCAGCTCGCGTTCCTGCGCGCGGGCGAGCCTGCGGACCTCGCCGCCGTCGTCCGCGTTGCGCTGGATCAGGGTGAGCGTGTGCAGGACCGAGTCGTGGACGTGGGCGGCGACCTCGGCACGTTCCTGGGCCCGGATGCGCATCAGGCGTTCCTCGGAGAGGTCCTGCGTCATCCGTACGAGATAGGGGCCCGCGAGCAGCGCGATTCCGGTGAGCACGGCGATGGCGGCGGTCAGCGCTGTACCGAGCTGGGCCGCCGAGCCCCGCACCACGATGAAGGCGGCGAGGCCGAGGCCGACGAGCGCGACGCCCGCGAGTCCTCGCGCCAGGTGCAGCACCCTGCGACTGCGTCCGGCCTCCATCCAGCGGGCCCGTCGCGCGTTGTCCGCCTGGCGCCACACCAGGACGGAGCCCGCGCCTATCAGCAGCGCCGGCCAGACGTAACGGTCCGCCTTGCTGCCCATGTCGACGTTACCGACGAAGATCATGGCGCCGACGAGCAGTGCGACCAGCGCGAAGACCTGGCCCTTGTCGGGCTTGCGGAGTCTGCGCCGCCCGTCGGGGGCGGTCTCGAAGATGGACCGATCCACCCCGCCGGCTCCGCCGACCCCGCCGACCCCGAGCGGCACGACGATCCAGAACACCGCGTAGAGCAGGGCGCCCAGGCCGTCCGCGAAGAACAGTCCGAGGAAGACGAACCGGACCCAGACGACGGGCAGTCCCATATGGCCGGCCAGTCCGCGCGCGACGCCGCCGAGCATCCGTCCGTCGGCGCTGCGGTACAGCTTGCGCGGCGCCGGCTCCTCCGGGTCCGGGGCGTGGGAGCTCGGGGCTCGGGTCGTGGCTGCTGGCATGCACCGATCGTCACACGTTCCGGCGGGTCGTGGCATCAGGGTCTGCCCGGACTCGACCCTGAGGGCCCGGCTGCCGTGCGGTCCGGGCCCCCGGGGACCTCCGGGAGGCAATATCAGGGATCGGCCAGGGTCGTCGGGGGCCCCACGAGGGCGTACGGGCCGTCACCATGGACCCATGACCGTTCCCCAGGACGCCTCCCCCGGCGTCGCTCCGCCCCCCGAGCCGGGACCGCGGCTGCAGCGCAGTCCGCGGCAGAAAGTGGTGGCCGGGGTGTGCGGCGGGCTCGGCCGGTACTGCGACGTGGACCCGGTGATCTTCCGGATCGTGCTCGGTGTCCTCGCGGTGACGGGCGGCGTCGGCCTGATCTTCTACGGCTTCGCGTGGCTGCTCCTCCCGGTGGAGGGCGAGGACGGGAACGAGGCGCGCCGACTGCTCTCGGGCCGGGTCGAAGGCGCCTCCCTCGTCGCGCTGCTGCTGGCCCTGGTGGGCTGCGGGCTGCTGCTGTCGATGCTGCACAACGGCGGGATGCTCGCCTTCGCCGCGATGCTGTCGCTGACCGTGGTCGGCTTCTCCGTCTGGACGCAGCACCGCCGGACCGTGCCCCCCGAGGAAGCGCCGGGCACGGCGGCGTACACCCCGAAGAGCGCGGCGCACACCGCCGGACACGGGGCACCCCCCGAGGTGAAGGCGCCGCCCTCCCCGGGCAGCCCGTCCTGGTGGCGGGATCCGATCGTCAAGGACGGCACGACCGGCCCGGCGGGGACCGGCTATCTGTGGGGCCCCGCCGACGCGGTCTCCGAGGCGGCGGAGCCGGGCGGGCGCAGGGCGACTCCGGACGACCCGTTCCGCCCTCCCCACCGCGTGCAGGGCACCCGGGGCCCGCGCTCGATCGCCGGCCTGGTGTTCCTGTTCGCCATGGTCGCGGGCGGCCTGGGGACGGGGCTGAGCTGGGAGACCCATCCGCTGGGGACGAGTCTGCAGATCGGACTCGCCGCCGCCCTGGGGGTGTTCGGCCTGGGCCTGCTGATCGCGTCCGTCGTCGGCAGGACCGGCTTCGGCACGATCGTGCTGGCCATGATCACGGCCGGGCTGCTCGCGGGTGCCTCCGCCATCCCCCGGGACATCGGTACCGACTGGGTCCGCAAGGAGTGGCGTCCCGCGTCGGTGGCCACGGTCCGGCCGGAGTACAAGGTCAACACCGGTATCGCGAAGCTGGACCTCTCCCGGATCACCGTGCCGAAGGGCGAGACCCTGCGCACCCGCGTCCAGGTCGCGGCGGGCCGCGCGCTCGTCGTCGTGCCCGCGGGGGTGACGGTGAAGGTGGACGCCGAAGCGGGCCTCGGCGACATCCGGCTCCCCACGGACCGGCGCAAGGACGTGGACATCGCCCCCGACCGGCACATCCGGCGCACCATCGGCCCCGCGGAGAACAGCAAGCCCGCCGGAACCCTCGAACTGGGCATGGGGACCGGAATCGGACAACTGGAGGTCATCCGTGCCGCGTCATGAGTTCCGGCCGGGCCGCGCGGTGGCGGGCCTCGTCATGCTCACCCTGGCGGGCGGCTACGCGGCGGACGCGGCAGGTGCGTGGAACGCACCGTGGACGTACTTCGCCGCCGTGTTCCTCGGCGGACTGTGGCTTGCGGCCACGGTGACGTGGGTGAGCTACCGCGCGCGGCGACGGCGCGCGGCGCGGAGGACGGCGGCGGAGGGAGCGGCGGCCCGTGAGCCCTCGCACAGTGGTTCCACCAGGGCGCCCTGAGTGCCGGCGGATGTCCCGTCAGCAGGGGCCCGGTGTCCTCAGATCCGCCCGGGGCGCCGCCCGCCCCGCAAGGCGTCCACCGACCAGTAGGTCGCGCCGGCGAGAAGCAGCGGCAGCCAGGCCATGAGGTAGATCAGGTCGTTGCCGTAGTAGTACGGCGTGCTCTGCCAGCTCACCGTCAGCCACAGGCTCAGCGAGATCAGCGCCCCGCCGAGTGCCGCGAGCCGGGCCCACAGACCGGCCAGGGTGCCGAGGCCGACGAGGAGTTCACCGATCGCGATGGCGTAACCGAAGCCCGAGGGGCTCTTCAGCGCAAGGTCGACGAGGCCCGGGATCGCCGCGCTGTCGCGTACGGCGTGCATCATCTCGCCGATCGAACCCGCCCCGTTCGCCGACAGGAACGCGCCGTCGGTCAGCTTGTCCAGCCCCGCGTAGACGAAGGTGACGCCGAGAAAGATCCGCAGGGGAAGGAGTGCGTACTCCCCCGCCCGGTCCCTGAGACTCCTGGGCTCGTCCAGTCCGTAGGAACCGCCCCTGTACCCGTGCATCACCGCTCCGCCTTCCGTTGGCCTTCGGACAGACCATACGTACGCCGGGTTCGGGGCCGCTCACCAGGTGTGCGGCTCAGTCCATGACATCGATGACGCAGGAGTTCGTCTCCACCCCCGCCGCCGTGACCACCTGTACCTCCACGGCGCCCGGTTCGACCTCGACCGGTACGGGCACGGTGAGCACGGTGTCCGCCGGGTTGGCGAAGCCTCCGGTGACCGGGATGAGCGGTACGTGCACGTGCACCCGGCCGATCCTGACGACCACCCGCGCCAGCCGGTCGGGGCTGCCCGCTCCGGGCGGGACGAAGCCCGCGCCGCGGATCTCGATGTCGTCGCCGGTACGGATCGGGGCGTCGAGGTCCCCGGCCTCCCTGGCCCGCACGACCGACAGGATGACCGGCCGGCCACCCTCCGCGTACTTCCCGGCGAAGTACGTCACCGCCGAGACGGCCACCAGGACGGCCAGGCCCCACGGGAGGTCGGGCAACTGCTCCGGGCGGCGGGCCAGGCGGACCGCGGCGAAGAGTACGGCAACGGTGCTGACCAGCACGTACTGCACATCGGTGAAGCTGCCGCGCCCGGAGTCGTCGGTCAGCAGATCGGCGGCGCGCGGCCGGTCGGCGCGGAGCTTCTGCAGCCGCTGGGACAGCACGCGCACGGTCACCACCCGGCGTACGACGACGGCGACGGCGCAGACCAGCGCGAGCACGGTCAGGACGCCGGCCGAGCGGACCAGGTCCAGGCCCTCGATCAGGGTGTCGCGGTCGGCGTGGTCGGACGCCCCGGCCAGTTGCAGCGCGAGGACGAGCACGGCGAAGACGGCGAGCAGCACCCAGGAGGCGGCGACGGTGCGCGAGGTGGAGAGCCGGTTGTCCTCGCCGATCAGCGGGGCGAGGAGGCCGCCGCGGGCCCGGTGGACGCGGGCGGCACCGGTCAGCAGGCCCGCGGTCACGCAGGCGGCGATCAGGCCCGCGGTGCGGGCCGTGGACCAGCCGGCGCCGATGGCGGTGACGGACTCGCCGACGACCAGCAGGGCGACACCGGCCCAGACCACGGCCAGGGTGCGCCGCCAGAGGGTGTGGAGCCAGGCGTCACCGGCCTCGCGGCTGCGTTCGGCGACCGTGCGGGCCGATTCGGTCAGCTCGTCCGAGACCCACTGCCGGGACGCGGAGACGGACTGGGCGACTCCGCCCGGCAGTCCCTGGCCGGCGGCGAGTTCGTCCCGCTTCGTGAGGAAGGCGGCCACGGCCCGCCGATGGCCTTCGCGTGCTCCGTGCGGGCAGTCACCGCACGTACAGCCACCGCCGTGCGTGCTTTTCGCCCTCGCCTCGTCCAACGCCACGGAGAACGCCGCCCTTTCCCACCCTGATCGAACCAACTCGCCGCTTATTTCTGCGAATTGTGCCGTACGGAGCGGGCTGTCCCCGCATCGGGGCGGGCCGGGGTCACGCGTCGCTTAAATGTGCGATTCTCAGGCGCCGAGGACGAGGTAGGCCAGGCCCAGCGTCCCCCGGTATCCGCCGTAGTACCCGGTGCGGCGCGCGTCGACGGCCTCGGTCACCGCGGCGTGCAGCCGGTGCCCCGGGTCGGCCGACGCCCAGCGCTCCCCGCGCCCGATGTTGGCCGCGGACTCGAAGAGGTCCCACTCGCGCTGGTCGGCGACGGTCACCTGGAGCGCCCTGAGCCCCGCGGCCTCCGCCTGCCGGATCAGCTCCAGGAGCGAGCCGAAGTCGTCCGGTTCCGCGCCGAGGCCCTCCAACGCGGCGGGCGAGGGCTCGCGCTCCCAGAACCCGTCGCCGAACAGCACCCTCCCGCCGGGCCGTACGGCTGCCTTCAGGGCTTTCAGCGCCTCCGGGGTGCCGCCGGGCCAGGCATGCGAGGAACCGATGCAGACGGCGAGGTCGTAGTCCTCGCCCGGGTATTCCGCCGCCGGGACCTCGTGGAACCTCACCCGGTCGGCGAGCCCCCGCTCCTCCACGAGCCGCACCCCCCGCGCGACGGCGTCCGGGTCCGTCTCGACACCGTCCCCGGTGGATCCGGGCGCCGCTTCGACCAGGCGCATCAGCAGTTCACCCCAGCCGCTGCCGAAGTCGGCGATCCGCGCGCCGGGAGCAGGCGCGCAAGCGGCGATCAGCTGGGCGGCATGCGCCTCGGACAGCGGGGTGTTCCAGATCAGGCTGTCGTTGCCGGGGGCGGACATGAGCGCGCGGACTTCTTCGGCTGACATGCGCCTCAGCCTGGCACGGCAGCTCCCCGACGGGCCATGCGTTTTACCGCCCCCGGTCACCGGCCCCGGTTGTAGACCTCCGTGAGGTCAGCCTCGACCGGGAACGGCACATCCAGCCTGAGCTTGTTGTGATGGATTCCTGTCGGCGTGTAGGCCTTGAGCGCGGGGTCGAGTTCGTAGACGTACACGATGGGCAAGCCGTCGTCGTTCGCCTCGACCCGCCAGAAGTGTCCGATCCCAGCAGCCGCGTACTTCCGTGGTTTGACGTCACGGTCCCGGCCGACGGAATCGGGCGACACCACTTCGACGGCCAGGACGACGTCCTCCGGGGCGTACCACGTCTGATCGGGACCCGTGTCCGCCTCAGCGCGGTAGACCAGCAGATCCGGCTCCGGTCTGTTGCTGCTGTCGAGCCTGATGCTCATCTCCCGGTCTACGTCCAGGCCGGTCGGGAGGTGCGCCAGCAGCGCCCTCTCCAGCAACCACATCACGCGCGTGTGGAACTTCCGCTGCGGACTCACGAAGACGAGACTCCCGTCGATCAGCTCTGTGTGCCGCGGCAGGTCCGGAAGCTGATCGAGATCCTCCGCCACCCAGCCCTGTGGCGGGGGGACGGGGTAGTGGTAGTGCTCGGCCAGATCGTCGTCGGGTGCGGCACTCATGATGGCTCCCATCTGGCTGAGTCTCGTCTCCTCAGCCAGCGTACCCAGCGGATACGACGATGCCGCCGCCCAAACGAATGAGCGACGGCATCGGCATTGACCTCAGGGAGCAGGGGTCACTCCCACTCGATCGTCCCCGGCGGCTTGCTCGTCACGTCGAGCACCACGCGGTTGACCTCGGCGACCTCGTTGGTGATGCGGGTCGAGATCTTCGCCAGCGTCTCGTACGGAAGTCGCGACCAGTCGGCCGTCATGGCGTCCTCGGAGGAGACCGGGCGCAGCACGATCGGGTGGCCGTAGGTGCGGCCGTCGCCCTGGACACCGACGCTGCGGACGTCCGCGAGCAGGACCACGGGGCACTGCCAGATGTCGCGGTCCAGGCCGGCCGCGGTCAGCTCCTCGCGGGCGATGGCGTCGGCCTCGCGCAGCAGGTCGAGCCGCTCCTTGGTGACGTCGCCGACGATGCGGATGCCGAGGCCGGGGCCGGGGAACGGCTGGCGCTGGACGATCTCCTCCGGCAGGCCGAGCTCCTGGCCGACCATCCGGACCTCGTCCTTGAACAGCTGGCGCAGCGGCTCGACGAGCTGGAACTCGATGTCGTCGGGGAGCCCGCCCACGTTGTGGTGGGACTTGATGTTGGCGGTGCCGGTGCCGCCACCGGACTCGACGACGTCCGGGTAGAGGGTGCCCTGGACGAGGAAGGCGACCTCGGGGCCGTCCTCCTGGAGGATCTCCAGCTGGGCCTGCTCGAAGACGCGGATGAACTCGCGGCCGATGATCTTCCGCTTCTGCTCCGGGTCGGACACACCGGCCAGGGCGTCGAGGAAGCGCTTCTCCGCGTCGACGACCTTCAGCTTCGCGCCGGTCGCGGCGACGAAGTCCTTCTCGACCTGCTCGGTCTCGCCCTTGCGCATCAGGCCGTGGTCGACGTACACGCAGGTGAGCTGGGAACCGATGGCCTTCTGCACGAGGGCCGCGGCGACCGCGGAGTCCACGCCGCCTGAGAGGCCGCAGATCGCGCGCTTGTCGCCGACCTGCTCGCGGATCAGGGCGATCTGCTCCTCGACGACGTTGGTGGTCGTCCAGGTCGGCTCGATGCCGGCGCCGCGGTAGAGGAAGTGCTCCAGGACCTGCTGGCCGTAGGTCGAATGCATGACCTCCGGGTGGTACTGGACGCCGTAGAGCTTCTTCTCGTCGTTCTCGAAGGCGGCGACCGGGACGACGTCCGTGGACGCGGTCACGGTGAAGCCCTCGGGGGCGGCGGAGCAGGCGTCGCCGTGCGACATCCAGACCGGCTGCTCGGAGGGGGTGCCCTCGAAGAGGGTGGAGCCCGCCTTGGAGACGGCGAGGGGGGTGCGGCCGTACTCGCGTGCGCCGTTGTCGTCGACCGTGCCGCCGAGGGTGGTGGCCATGATCTGGAAGCCGTAGCACATGCCGAATACCGGGACACCGGCCTCGAACAGCGCGCGGTCGATGCTGGGCGCGCCCTCCGCGTACACCGAGGACGGGCCGCCGGACAGGATGATCGCCCGGGGGTTCCTGGCCAGCATCTCGGCCACCGGCATGGTGGACGGGACGATCTCGCTGTAGACCCGGGCCTCACGGACACGGCGGGCGATGAGCTGGGCGTACTGGGCGCCGAAGTCGACAACCAGGACGACGTCGGTCGCGGTGTCGGGGGCGGCGGGGGGTGCTGCTGGCACTGGGGCGGCCTTCCGGCGGTGGAGAGGGGTCGGTCCACCCAATTCTACCGGCCGTGGGACATCGCCCCGCCGGGCTCCCGTCTCACCATCCGGGCCCTGCGTGGACCCGGGCCCCGGGCGGGGTCATACTTGCCCCATGCGTCAGCACACGATCTTCGTCTTTACCTATGGCACCCGGCCCGCCGGCTGCCATGGTCGTGCTGCTTGAGCAACTGACAAGCAACTTCTCCAAGGCGCCCCGGGCCGACAGGCCCGGGGCGTTCTGGCGTTCCGGGCCTGTCGCTCCGGGGGCCTCAGCCCACCGGGAGTCACAGATGACCAGCACCGCACCCACGAAGACGGCCGCCGAGCGGACCGGCGCGCACACCGACGAGGCGGCGTCCCTGATCGGGGGCGCCCGGGCCCGCATCGACGCGCTGGACGACCGGATCATCGGCCTCGTCCAGGAACGGATGGCCGTCTCGGCGGTGATCCAGGAGGCCAGGATCACGTCCGGCGGCCGGCGGGTGAACCTCTCCCGGGAGATGGAGGTCCTCAGCCACTACAGCGACGCCCTCGGCAAGCCGGGAACGGCCCTCGCCATGACGCTGCTGGAACTGTGCCGCGGCCGGGTGTGACATACGGGAAGCGGCCGGGTGCGAGGCACGGGAGCAGCCGGGTGCGACGCGCGCGAAGGCTGAACGGCCGCACCCGCGTTCGGGCCCCGACTCACCCGTACGGCGCGTGACCGGGTCCGGGACCGCTTCGTTGGTCCGGGTGTCCGTGCCGGCCAGGGGCGGCATCGGCAGGAATCCACGCGTGGCTCCGCCGGGACGTGCGACGTACCCAGGTGCGTCGTGGGACCACGGCCCGGCGTGTGTGACCGGTCGGCAGGGGACAGCGGTCCGGTCACCCCTGCGGCCGGCCCCGGGAACGCCCGGGACCGGCCGCCTCCGGTCCGTGTCGTGGACGACGGACCTCAGACCCGCTGTGCGCGGCGCCGGGTCGTGGCGTACAGCACACCACCGGCGGCCAGGGCGACCGCCCCGGCGGCGGAGGCCGTCAGCGCGACCGATCCGGTGGAGGCGAGGCCACCGCCCGTGTCCGTCGACGCGGAGCCCGACGCTCCCGTGTTCCCGCTCGTACCCGACGCGGACGGCGTACCCGGAGTGCCGGACGTCTGCGTGCCCTGACCTCCCGTGTCACCGCCGGCGCCCCCCTCGGTCGAGCCCGTCCCTGTGGTGCCCTCCGACGTGCCGCCCGTGTTCGCGGAGCCGGAGTCGCCGCCGTTGAGCACCAGCTGTGCGGTGTTGTCGGCCGGCTTCGGGTCGAAGGGCAGGCCGGGGTCGCTCAGCCAGGGGTCGCGGATCCGGACGGCGCCCTCGGCGCCGGGGACCACAGCGGTGATCTTCAGTTCGAACGGGTACGAGACCTCGGCCCCGTCGCGCACGGTCATCGAGGTGTCGCAGACGTAGCGGGGCGCGCCGGTCCGGTCCTCCCGGTACTTCCCCTCCGCCGTCACGCCCTGGCAGGAGTCCGGCTTCCCGGTGACCACGGCGCCCTCGGGGACGGTGAAGTCGAAGGCGGCGACGGGCTCGCCGGACCGGAGGTTGCCGATCCAGGCCGGTCCGTCGTTACGGAACCCGATGTCGACCGTGACGGTCTCACCCGCGGCGCCGACCGTCTCGCTGCCGACCGCCACGAAGTTCGCGGTGTTCTCGGTACGGAAGTCTGCCTCCTGCTGGTTGTCCCGGGGATCGAGGTCCGCGCTCCGGGCGGAGGCCGTGACCTTCCTCAGGGCCAGTTCGGGGCCGGTGCCCCTGGTGAAGGGCGCGCCCGCGCGCTGCGCGGAGCGCTGCGCGGCGCCGTCCTCGTCGATGCGGTAGACGAAGGTGTCGTGGTACGCGCGGTCGGTGGCCTCGACGGACAGCGGCGCCGCCAGTGTGTAGGTGGCGCCCGGTTCGTAGGAGCCCGGGACCGAGCACAGCGCGGTGGCCCAGACGAAGCCCTCGAACGGCTCCTCCCCGGCCTCGCCGCTGTACTCGCAGTTGGCGTAGCGCTCGGGGATGTCCAGTCCACGCGAGTACATGAGGGTCAGCAGGACGCCGTCGGCGGCGGTGGTGCCCTTGTTGGTGAAGGTGATCGGTGCGGGCTGGAGGTCGCCGGGCCGGAGCCGCTGCTCGAAGGGGAGCTGCTTCATGACCAGGTCGGGGCCGCCGATGGTGACCTTCGCCGCGAAGGGTGTGAAGGCGACCCCGTCCGCCGATCCGGTCACCTCGATGGTGCCGGAGGCGCCGTCCTTGCTGCCCTTGGCGGCCGCGAGGTCGAAGTCGGCGACGGAGCTGAGGCCCGCGTGTACGCCGTGGTCGTGGCAGACGGCCGTGTCCCCGGTGATCTCGCAGTCCGCTCCGGTGTCCTGCGCGGGAGAGAGTTCGGCGATGCCGGCGATGCCGCCGAGGTCGAGGGTGTAGGTCACCTCGCCCTCGTATCCCGTGCTCTCCGGGTCCGGGTCCGGGTTGTGGACGGTGAGCCCGAGCGAGGACTTCTGGGGGGTTCCGGTCTCCGGGTAGGGGTGCAGGGCCGTCTCGGCGGGGCCACCGAGCGTGAAGGCGGGGCCGTCCGCCTGCGCCGGGGCGCCGCCGGCGAGTGAGCCGGCGGCGAGCAGCCCTGCGACGGCGAGGCCTCCTGCCGTACGGCGCAGCGCTGTTCTCGGGGAAAGGCGTGTCATCGCGAACCTCTGGGGATCGGCATAGCTGTGTGACTGCTGTGACTCGGTAAGGGTTCGACCGCTCCGCGGCGCCGGGAGTTGCGCCGGACAGGATCACGAAATGAGCACGGCGCGACAGCGTGTGGCGAGCGCCACATAAAGATTATGTGAAAGCGAGTACAACCGTTTCCGCACTTCACAGGTCATGCATGGCGAACACACCGGCTCGTTCCGTGCCCCACGACGGCAGGCCCGTTCACTCTTTTCGCGCCGTACCGCAACTCGCGCGGTACCACGGACTCGCTGAGGCCCCAGATGAAGCTTCGCCGCACCCTGGCACTCGCTGCCGCCACCGCCGTCATAGGCCCGGTCGTCCTGCTCTCGGCACCGGCCGCGTTCGCGGAGACCGAGACCACGACGACCGAGACGACCTCGCCGGCTCCCACGGAGACCCCGAGCGAGACACCGTCCGCCACGGAGACCCCGGACAGCACCGAGTCCGCGTCGCAGACCGCCACGACCACTCCGTCGGAGACGGAGTCGTCCGAGGGTGTCGCGCCCGGGACCACCTCTCCGACCCCGACGGCCACCGAGTCGGAGACGGCGTCCGCGAAGCCGACGCCCACCGCCTCGGAGACCGAGGACGAGGGCGAGGGCGACGACGAGCCGCTCGGCGAGTGCGAGCCGCGCCCGCTGGAGCTGTCCATCAACGGCCTCTCCGGCAAGATCGCCCGGGGCAGTGGCTGGGACCGGTTCACCTTCAACATCTACAACGACTCGAAGAAGACCGTGAAGAACGTGGCCTTCTTCGCGGGCGCCGCCGCCGACAAGGCAGGCGAGAAGCTCTTCACCACCAAGCAGGTCCGGCTGCAGGCGCTCAACGAGGCGGACGGCACCTGGGAGGACATCGAGGACCTGGGCAGCTCGTCCGGTTACGTCGGCGAGACCGACTCGATCAAGCCCGGTTACGAGGTCGACATCGACCTGCGCCTCAAGGTGGAGGCGAGTGCCCCCGTGGGTGCCGGCTTCAGCCTCGGCGGCGGGCTCGTCTTCGGTGACGAACTCGAGGCCGTGCCGTGCTTCCAGGACGTCGCCTACAAGTTCCAGATCGTCGACACCGGGAACGGCGGCGGCGGCACGGAGCCCCAGGAGGGCGGCAAGATCCCCGTCCCCGACACGAAGCCCGTCGGCGACACCGCCAAGGTCACCGGCAACCTCGCGGAGACCGGTTCGTCCTCCACCACTCCGGTGATCGCCCTCGCGGGTGGCGCGGCCGTGGTGCTCGGTGCCGGCGCGATGTTCGTCGTGCGGCGCCGCAAGAGCGGTGACGCCGCCGCGTAGGCGCGTCACCGACAGGTACGTGAAGGGGCTGCACTCGGAGGGGGGTGCAGCCCCTTCGCGTTCCCGCGTTCACGCCTCCTCCGCGGCCGCCTTCGGCGGTACCACCGGGATCCCCAGGAACGGCAGCCTCAGCGCGCCGAAGGCCTCCTTCGGCACGGCGGGCGCCTGCGGCTCGACCGCGGCGAGCCGTTCGTAGGCCGCGTCCTGGGCGGGGCGCGGGTCGGCCTCGCCCTTGTTGGGCCAGAAGGACATCGCACGCTCCGCCTGCGCGGTGATGGTGAGCGACGGGTTGACCCCGAGGTTGGCGGAGACCGCGGAACCGTCGACCACGGAGATGCCCGGGTGCCCGTACAGCCGGTGGTACGGGTCGATGACGCCTTCCTCCGGGCCGGCTCCGATCGGGCAGCCGCCGAGGAAGTGGGCGGTGAGCGGCGTGCCCATCAGCTCGCCGACGTTCGATCCGGCGAAGCCGTTGATCTCCTGGGCGAGCAGCGTCGCGCCCTGGGTGGCCTCGGCTATCTGCGTCGGGTTGGGCGAGCCGTGGCCCTGCCGTGCGGTGAGCAGGCCCTTGCCGAGGCCGCCGGGCTTGCGGTACGCGGTCAGCGAGTTGTCCAGGGACTGCATGACGAGGCCGATGATGGTCCGCTCCGACCAGCGCCGGTTGGACAGCGACCGCATCATCAGCCACGGGTGCCTGGCCACGTTGCCGAACCAGCCCAGCACCCGGTGGGTGCTGTAGGGCACCTGGAGGATGGTCAGCGCGCCCATCGCGTTGGAGCCCTTGCCGTAACGCACCGGCTCGATGTGGGTGTTCTCATCCGGGTGGATCGACGAGGTGATGGCGACACCCCGGGTGAAGTCCGCCTTACCGGTGCCGTGCTTCTTGCGGTAGCGGTGGTCGCTGGTCTGTGCCCCCACCAGACCCTCGGAGTTGGTCCGGGTCAGTTCGCCGAGCCGGGGCGACAGCCGGGGCAGCAGCCCTTCGTCCTTCATCGTGTGCAGCAGGGTCTGGGTGCCGTACGTGCCTGCGGCGACGACCACGTTCCGGGCCCGCAGTACGGTCGGCTCGGCCTTGCGCCGCCGGTTCGTGGGCACGGTCGACACGCGGTAGCCCCCGTCCGGGCCGTCCGTGACCGCGACGACGGACGTCATCGGGTGGATCACGGCACCGGCCTTCTCCGCGAGGTGGAGGTAGTTCTCGTTGAGGGTGTTCTTCGCGCCGTGGCGGCAGCCCGTCATGCACTCGCCGCACTGGGAGCAGGCCTTGCGGGCGGGGCCGGCGCCGCCGAAGTAGGGGTCGGCCGTCTCCGCCCCGGGCTTCGCGCGCGCGGTCCCGTCGGCGTCCTTCCCGTCGCCGAAGAAGACGCCGACCGGCGCCAGGTGGAAGGTGTCGCCGACGCCCATGGTCTCCGCGACGGCCTTGAGGTGGACGTCCGCCGGGGTCACGGTCGGATTGAGCCGCACTCCGAGCATCCGCTTCGCCTGGTCGTAGTACGGCGCCAGCTCGGCCTTCCAGTCGGTGATGCCGGCCCACTGGCGGTCCTCGAAGAAGGGCGCCGGCGGCACGTACAGGGTGTTGGCGTAGTTGAGGGAGCCGCCGCCGACGCCCGCGCCGGCCAGCACCATCACCTTTCCGAGCAGGTGCACCCGCTGGATGCCGAACAGCCCGAGCGCCGGGGCCCACAGGTAGTTCTTGATGTCCCAGGAGTTCTTGGGCAGGGTCGCGCGGGTGAAGCGGCGGCCGGCCTCCAGGACGCCGACCCGGTATCCCTTCTCACTCAGCCGCAGGGCCGAGACCGCGCCACCGAAGCCCGAGCCGACGACGAGGACGTCGTAGTCGTACGCGGCGTCGTCCGCGGCCGGAACGGCCCGGCCGGCCTGGTTCTGGGCATGGCTGTCCTGGGACATGGCTCTCCTCGGTGCGAAAAGGGCGGATGGGGGCGCTGGGGGGTGCGGCTCAGCGCAGCCGGAAGGCCTTCATCGCCTTGAGGCTGCGGGTCATGAAGGCGGCGTACTTCTCGTCGTCCATCCCGAAGGCCGGCGCGAGGGGCATCAGCCTCTGCTGCGCCACCGTCTGGGCCTCGGTGTACTTCAGGATGCCCTCGGAGCCGTGCCGGCGGCCGAGCCCGGAGTCCTTCATGCCGCCCATGGGCGACTGGACACTGCCGTACGCGGGTGCGTACCCCTCGTTGATGTTGACCGTGCCGGTCCGCAGCCGCGCGGCGACGCGGTGTCCTCGCCCGGCGTTCCTGGTCCAGACACTGGAGTTGAGACCGTACGGGGTGGCGTTGGCGAGGTCGACGGCCTCGTCGTCGTCACTGAAGCGGTAGATGGAGACGACGGGCCCGAAGGTCTCCTCGCCGCACACCGCCATGGGCGCCTCGACACCGTCGAGGATCGTCGGCTCGTAGAAGAGCGGGCCGATGTCGGGGCGGGCGACGCCGCCCGCGACGAGCGTGGCGCCCTTCTCCACGGCTTCCGCCACGTGCCGGCTGACGGTCTCCAGCTGCCGCTCGCCGACGAGGGATCCCATGTCGGCGCCGTACGCGAGGGAGCCGCCGAGCCGCATGGCCTTCGTGCGGGCGGCGAAGCGCTCCACGAAGGCGTCGGCCACCGACTCGTGGACGTACAGCCGCTCGATGGAGATGCAGAGCTGCCCCGCGGAGGAGAAGCAGGCGCGGACGGCGCCCGCTGCGGCCTTCTCCACGTCGGCGTCCTCCAGGACGAGCATGGCGTTCTTGCCGCCCAGTTCGAGGGACACCCCGACGAGCCGGGCGGCGGCACCCTGGGCGACCTCACGGCCGGTCCGCGTGGAGCCGGTGAAGGAGACGTAGTCGGCGCGGCTGACGACCTCGGGGCCGACGACGGGCCCCTCACCGATGACGACCTGGAACACCTCGGCGGGCAGCCCGGCCTCGATCAGCAGGTCACGTGCCCACAGGGCGGTCAGCGCGGTCTCCGTGTCGGGCTTCATCACGACGGCGTTGCCGGAGACGAAGGCGGGCAGCGCGTCGCCGACGGACAGTTCGAGCGGGTAGTTCCAGGGGGCGATCTGGCCGACGACCCCGCGGGGCTGGCGGAGTTCGGTGACCTTGGTGAGGGTCGGGACGACCCCGGTGTGCCGCCTGGGCTTGAGGTAGGACGCGGCCCGGCGCCCGTAGTGCCGGGCGGCCACGGCGACGGCCTGCACCTCCTCGTGGGCGTGCAGCCGCGCCTTGCCGGTCTCCAGCTGGATGAGGTCGAGGACCTCGGACTGGCGCTGCAGGACCAGGTCGTGGAAGCGGAGCAGCACGGCCGCCCTGGCCCGGACCGGCGTGGCGGCCCAAGCGGGCTGGGCCGCGCGGGCGCGGTCGAAGGCCGCCTGGACGTCCTCGGGCGTGGACTCGGGCAGGTCGGCCAGCTTCTCCCCGGTGAAGGGGCTGTGGTTGGCCGTGCGGCCGGTGCCCACGACGTCACGGGTCAGCTGGGCGATCACCTCGGGTGTCACCACGTCGGCGGCGGTGCGCGCGTTCGCCGGGGCGGCGGCCACGGGATTGGTGCCGACGCGGCTGCCGGAGGCGGCGGAGGTGGTCGTGGGTGCCTGCGAGTCCGTCATGAGGGCGAGAGTATGTCCACCCGCGCACTTTGGGTACCCGTGGGTAACAGGTTTTCACAGACCCCGCCGGACACTCCTGCGGCGTCCGCCCATTCAGCCAGTGATCACTGGCGGCATAACCGCTGATCAGGGGCGATCCACCGTCGTTCGCGGGATCAGGAGCCGGAGATCATGAATTCGGCCGGCGGTCGGTCCGCTCCCGGCCCTCAGGCGGTTTCCTCCGGCGGTTCCCAGCTCCGCAGCATGGTTTCGAAGATCTTCCGGTTCTCCGCCCGGTCCTCCTCGGGCCCGGTCAAGTAGAGCGCGTACTCCGGCCCGCCCGTCTCCGCGAAGTACATCTGGTCGATGCCGTGGCGCGGCCCCGCGTGGTCCTTGGACTCGACCCAGGTGAACTCCCAGCGGGAGCCAGGGCGGTCGCGGAAGACGTTCTCCTCCAGCGTCAGACGTTCGTACTCCGGCAGGCGCCTGGACAGGTCCTTCTCGATGCTCCGCATGTGCGCGTACGAGTTACCGAAGTCCGGATCGGGGTCGAGGCTGATGCGGACGCTGTGCGCGCCGTTGTCCGGGGTGTAGTCGATCTGGCCGGTGTCCGCCTTCCGCTCCCAGCCCTCGGGTACGGCGATGCTGAAGCCCTCGGGGGCAGTGACCCGCTTCCAGCCGTCGGGGATGTCCTTCGTCGCGGAGTCGTTCCCGTCCCCCGCCTGACCGTCGACGGCGGAGGCCGACGCGGAGGCGGGGGCGGAGGGGTCCGGGCCGGTGGCGCTCTGCTCCACCCCGCCCCCGGTCGTGCCTCCGCTCCGGTCCTGCGCCTTGATCGCGACGAGACCGGCCGCCCCGCCGATCACCGCGGCCGCGGCGACGACCACGAGGACGGTGCGCCACCGGCCCCGGCCGGGCCGCGTGGTGGACGCCGCGGTGTACGGGGGCACGGGCAGCGGGGTCTGCGGCTGGGGCTGAGGGAGCCGGGCCGTGGAGTCCTCCGGCGTGGGGAAGGCGCGCAGGTCGTCCTCGGAGAGCCGCTGTGTCGGCACGTGCGCCTGCGCGGCACGCGGCCTCCGCCCCTCCATCGCGTCCAGCAGCATGCGCTCCACCTCCTCGGCCGTCGGACGGTCCGAGGGTTCCTTGCGCAGCAGAGCGGTGATCACGGGCGCCAGCGCGCCGCCGCGCGCCGGCGGGGGCGGCTCCTCGGCGACGACGGCCTGCATGGTGGAGATGGGCGACGTACGGCGGAACGGCGAGTTGCCCTCGACGGCCGTGTAGAGCGTGGCACCCAGCGACCAGAGGTCGGACGCGGGGCCCGGATCGCCGCCGCGCACGCGCTCGGGTGCCAGGTAGTCGATGGAGCCGACCAGCTCGCCGGTCCGGGTGATGGTGGAGTCGCCCTCGATCGCGGCGATCCCGAAGTCGGTCAGCAGGACCTGCCCGTCCCGGGCGAGCAGGACGTTGGCCGGTTTCACGTCCCGGTGCAGGACTCCCGCGCCGTGGGCGGCCCGCAGCGCGCTCAGCACGTGCAGCCCGATCCTGGCCGCCTCGCGGGGCTCGACCTCGCCGGACTCCTTGGCCGCGTCGGCGAGCGAGGGCCCGTCGACGTACTGCATGACGATCCAGGGGCGGTTGTCGTACTCGATGACGTCATGGACGGTGACGACGCCCGGGTGCGTGATCCTGGCCGCCGCGCGCGCCTCCTTCTGCGTCCGGGCGTGCAGCACGGCCCGGTCCGCCTCGGTGGCGTACAGACCCGCGGTCAACTCCTTGACGGCCACGGTCCGGTGGAGCACCTCATCGTGGGCGCGCCACACCTTGCCCATGCCGCCCCGGCCCAGGACGTCACCCAGCCGGTACCGTCCGGCCAGTACGACCCCTGCGCCCGTGCCCTGTGCGTGTTCCACGTGTGTCCCCGCCCCGTTCCTTGGGACGCCAGGTTACGGACGGGAGGCGGTGCCACGGAACCTCGCACCGCCCACGAGACCGCACTGTGATGCTTGTCGCTTTACGCTGTCGTCCCGTCAGGAGCCCGCGCGGTAGCTGGAGATGGCCTGGCCGTAGATGTCGGAGACCTTGTCCCGCTCCTCCTCCGGGCCGATGACCTGCACGATGTGGTACCTGCCGTCGACGATCACGACCAGGTTACGGACGTACACCTGACGGCCGTCGCTCTCCTGCCAGGTGAACTGCCCCTCCGCCATGACCTGTCGTCCGACGTCGACGCGGCGCAGACCGGTGGACGTGGCCCAGCTGGAGTCGCGGAAGGGCTTCAGCTCGGGCTCCGCGGTCCGCTGGTAGTCCAGCGGGTCGCTCCCGTTGGCCTTGACGGTGTCCCTGCCGGGCACGACCAGGACACTGAACCCGTCACTGCCGTAACGGACCTGACGGTCCGCGTTGGCCGGGCTGCGCTGCCAGTCCTCCGGCACGCCGATCTCGAATCCCTCGGGGTCCTTGCGCAGCTCGTAACCGGACGCCAGGGCGACGGCGGAGCGGCTGGTCTGCGGCTTCTCCGAGCCCGGGGAACCCGACGGACCGGAGGATCCTGAGGACGAGGACGCCCCGGTGGACGGGCTGCCGCCGGGGTCCGCCGGTGCAATGGAGTCCGAGGGCGCCGCCCCCGTGCCCTCGCCCTCCTTGGGCATGAACAGCATGGCGTAGGCGATGGCTGCGGCCATCGCCAGCAGGACCAGGACCAGCAGCAGCCGTCCGAGCCGTCGCGGCGCCCTGCCGCCGGGCTGCGGCTGGCGCAGCACCTTGGGCCCCTTGGGCTCCCGCGGCGGGCGTGCCGGCTTCTCGTAGGTCTGCGGTTCCTCGTAGGTGTGCGGCTGCTCGTAAGCCTGCTGCGTGTCGCGGCGCCGTGCCTTCCCCTGGCGGTGCCGGCCGTGGGCAGCGCCACCGCGTCCTCTGCGACGGCGCACCAGCTCGCCCCGGCGGCGTACGACCGGCAGACGGGTGGCGTCGGCGGGCGGCATCGTGACGATGTCGGCGCCGGCCTCGGGTTCGGGGGCCGAGCGCACGAGGGAGCGCAACCAGCCGCTCAGCTCCTCGAAGTCGGGCCGTTCCGTGGGGTCCTGACGCAGCAGCGACTCGACGACGGGGCGCAACGGGCCGCACTCCTCGGCGAAGGCGGGCGGTTCGCCGCAGACCATCTGGACGAGCTCGGCGGCGTTCTCCTCCGGATACGGTGCGTGGCCCTGCACGGCGCGGTAGAGCAGCGCGCCGAGCGCCCAGAGGTCGGTGGAGGGGCCGATGGGCGGAGCGAGCTGCCAGTTGTCGTGGACGGGCCCCGCCTGTTCGGGCGCCCAGCGCTCGGTGACGGCTCCGACGACGGCGATACGGGCCTGCCGGGCGCGTTCGGCGGCCAGGGGCGTGGCCGGGCCCCGGTAGGCGGGGGTGGCACCGCTCGCGGCGACGACCTCGTCCCAGCCCCCGGCGGACGCGCGGGCCGCCACCGGCTCCGGCAGCCTGTCCGGTCGCCCGGCGGGTCCACCGCCGAGGCGCCGGGCGTCGGCGCGCAGCGCGTCCTCACCGGAGCCGCCCCGTCCTCCGGAACCGCCGGCGGGCACGGGACGGCCGGAGCCGGGGCCGTCGCCCCAGGTGCCGGCGAGGTGGACGCGCTGGCCGGGGGGCACGGGGCCGCCGGGGCCCTGGCCGTCGCCCTCGTCGCCGTCGCCGTCCTCGTCGTCGTCCTCGTCGTCGTACGGATACGGGCCCTCGGCCGGCCTGCCCCAGGTGCTGGGCAGCTGCGGGCGCCCGGGGGCCGGAGGAGCGGCGGGCTCCTCCCGTGCGTCCGTCCCGGGGCCGCCTTCGCGGTTATGGTCCGCGCGATCCCGGTCCTCACCGGCGCGGGCAGCGGCGCGGGCTCCCGCCCGGTACGCCGCGATGGCTCCGGCACGGGCGGCACGCAACTGCGCGGCACTCCCCGGCGCGGGCGGGGCCGCGGGAGGTGCCACCTCGATCTCGGCGCGGGACCCGGAGACCGGCACCCCGTCGGTGGACGCCCGGGGCGCGGGCAGCGCCTCCGGAGCGGGCTCGGCCGCGGAGGGCCGGTGCGGTCCGGGTCCCACGGCCGGGGGTTGGTAGGCGGCGGCGGGTTCCGATCCGTCGGCGGGGCCGTAGGGGCCGGCCTCGTCGACGGGTGCCCCGTACGGGCCCGGCTCCACGGCGGGCGGTTCGTAGGGGCCTGCCTCGACGGCCGGTGGCTCGTAGGGGCCGGTGGGTCCTGACTCGACCGCCGGGGGCCCGTAGGCGTTCTCCTCGTCCGGTTGCGGCACCGGGACGTATCCGCAGAGCGCCTCCTCCGCCGCACCGGCCGCCAGCCCGGTCAGCACGACGCGCCCGTCGTCGCAGACCAGCACCGTACGGACCGTGATGTTGCGGTGCGTCCAGCCGTGCGCGTGCAGCACCCGCAGTGCCGTGAGCACGTCGGAACCGATCTCGGCCGCCCGGTAGGGGTTGAGGGGCCGCTCCGCGAGGAGCGCGGCGAGTGGCCTCGCCGGGACGAGTTCGCTCACTATCCAGAGCGACCCCGCCTCGGCGAAGACGTCGAAGACCTGGTCCAGGCGTGGATGGTCGGGCACCTGGGCAGCCGCCTGCGCGGCCTCGATCGCCCGCCGTACGGCGGGGTCCGTGGGGCGCCGCACCGTGCGCCCGGCGGCGCGTCTGGCCGAGGGCAGACCGTCGGCGTCGAGCACCTCCGCGTCCACGACCTCCGGCAACGGCACCTGCCGCACCAGGACTTCCTGCCCGCTGTACGTGTCGAACGCCCGGGTCTCCGCCAGCTCGTACGCATCGGACGGAGGCAGCGGAAGGCGGTAGCGGTCGGCAAGCACCCGACCCGCGTAGTCGTCCACGACGCCTCCCCAGAGCGCGCTGTCCCCCGGTCACCGAGACCGCGTGAATCCGTCAGTTGCGGTCACTTGCCGTGCAATTGACCCGTCATTCCGGCTGCGTACGGTCCTCGGCCTCTCACCATACGTGGCAAGTCGCGGCCGCGCGGCCGGGTCAGGGCAACCCGGCCGCCCGGCCTGCCTCGGGACGGGTCAGTCCTTCGGCTCGAACGTGGCGAAGGCCGTCTCGCGCAGCGTCCGGCACTCCTCCCCGTCCCATGCGTCGGCCTCGCAGCTGATCATGATCGAGTAACCGTGGGTGGCGTCGGCCTTGAAGCCCCGGTTGAGGACCCGGATCGTCTTGCCCTGCTGCTTACGGGTGAACTCCCAGTCGGCGACGGTCGGGTAGCCGTTGTACTCGACCTTCTTTATCCCGATGTGCTTGTAGCCGTTGCTGCTCGCGGCCACCGCCCCCATCAGGCTGCGCCACGCGGCGGCCGCGTCGTTCCCGGGCGAGCTGTTGTAGTCGACCTGGACGCGTGGGAAGCCGCCGTTCTCGTTGTAGATGCCGCCCGAGTTGCTTCCCGCTATGGCGTTGCGCTTGAAGCTCTCGGGCATCGCCATCGTGAAGTGGAACCGCTCGTCGGCGACCTTCTTGTACCCGGCGGGCAGCGCGTCCGGGCCGGGACTCGCCTCGCCGGTCCCCTTCGAGGGCGAGGGGTCGGTGGAGGCCTGTCCCTCGTCCTGCCCCTGGCTCTCCTTGCCGCCGTCCTGCGCGCCGGTGACCTCGTCCTTGCCCGAGCCGCCTCCGGTGGAGGCTTCGGCGTCGCCGCCCGCCGTCGCACCGGACGAGGCGGCGGTTTCGCCACCCTTGGACCCGCCCTGGTCGCCCGCGTCACTGTCGCCGAGGGTGAGCGCAAGGACCGTGCCGAGGACGGCGAGCACGACGACACCGGCGATGACCGCCAGGGTGCGGCGCGGCACGACGTCGGTGATCGACGCGCGCGGGACGGCCGGCCTGCCCGCAGGACCGGCGGTCCCGGACACCGACGCCGTGGCGGAGGTGGTGCGCGACGGAACGGCGCCCGCAGCCGGGGACTTCGCGTTCCGGACGGACTTCAGTGCGCCGCGCAGCCGGTCCCGGGTGCTCTCGCCGATCCCGGCGGAGGGGGTCACGGACGTGGCGGCGGCTCCGGAGGCCGGGCCCTCGGGGGCCGGGGTGACGGCCGCCGGTCTCCCGGAGCTCGCGGCGGCAGCGGATCCGACGCCCACGGCAGGGGCTGCCGCGGCGGCCTTCCTGCCCTTGGTGTCCTTCCTGCCGTTCCCGCCCTTGCCGCTCCCGGAGTCACCGATCGAGGGCAGCGCCATGACCTGGGTGCGGTCGGCCGGCGGTGCGACGGGCTTCTCCGGGGAGTTGATCACCGCGTTGAGCAGGACGCGCGCCCCCGCGTCGTCCAGTCGCTCGTCGGGGTCCTTGGCCAGCAGGCCGTAGATGACCTCCTCCAGCCCTCCCGCGTTGGCCGGCGGTTCGACGGGCTCCGTCATCACCGCCGTGAGCGTGGCGATGGCCGAGCCCTTGTCGTACGGCGGGCGGCCCTCGACGCTCGCGTACAGCAGCCCGCCGAGCGACCACAGGTCGGCGGGCGGCCCCGGCTTGTGACCCCGGGCGCGCTCGGGCGAGATGTAGGAGGGGGCGCCGACGAGCATGCCCGTGGAGGTGACGGAGGGGTCGCCCTCGACCTGGGCGATGCCGAAGTCGGTGAGGACGACACGGCCGTCCTCGGAGATCAGCACGTTGGACGGCTTCACGTCCCGGTGCAGGATGCCCTCACGGTGCGCGGAGCGGAGCACGTCGAGGATGGCGAGGCCGACCTCCGCCGCGCGCCTCGGCGTCAGGGTGCCGTCCTCACGGATCACCTCGGCGAGGGACTTGCCCTCGATGAGCTCCATGACGATCCACGGCCGGTCGTCCTCGTCGACCACGTCGTAGACCGTCACCGCGCTGGTGTTGCGGATCCTCGCGATCGCCTTCGCCTCACGCAGCGTTCGCGTGATCAGACGCCGCTTCTCGTCCTCGTCGATGGACGACGGGAACCGGAGTTCCTTGACCGCGACCGTACGCCCCAACGTCTCGTCGGCAGCACGCCAGACCGTGCCCATGCCGCCCCGGCCGAGCACCTCCCCGAGGCGGTAACGCCCCGCGAGAAGGCGTCCGTCCTTGTCCCGTTGGGGCTCCCGCGACTGCTGCGCCTCCGACATGCGTCCCCTCTGCGATCAACCCGCCCTGGCAGAGCGTTCATTGTCCCTCACCCCGGGACCGGTCGTGGTGCCGGGTCCGGGGTCGGCCACGATGCGGCCGGAGGGAGGAACCCCCTGCCCTGCCGATGTTCAGGGCGCTGCTCACCGCCCCGCTGCTGCTGACTCTGCTCGCGGCGCTGTCCGCGAACCTGCCCAGCGAACCACACCTCTCGGCTGCATCGTCCTACCTCCCCCGGTTCGTCGTCGACGGCCGCACCCCCGCCGCGGCCGTTCCGGGGCACCGCGGTGCCCCCCTGAGGCCGGGAGGCGTACGACTCCGCGGGCCGCGGCATCGGGGCGGCCGACCGCCTCCGGGCAGGCGGCCTCACCACGACGTCCGTCATGGTGGTGGTCCTCCGACTCGGCCGGGAGGAAGGGCTGCGCCTGGGCAGGGACGTCCGTACGCCACCGAGATACGGCAGCACGCCCTACCCGGCGGCTCCCCTGCGGATTCACCGTCCGGGGGCACGACGGTCTTCCCTGCTGATTTGCCGTCCGGGGCACGACGGTCTCCCCTGCTGATTTGCCGTCCGGGGCACGACGGTCTCCCCTGCTGATTCACCGTCCGGGGCACGACGGTCTTCCCTGCGTGGTCACCGTCGGGGCACGACGGGTACATCACCGGCAGTGGCGTCCGGACCGCCGCGACCCGCGACGGCCGGCACGTCCACACCGTCCGGGGGAGCACCGAACGCACGGCCCGGCAAGGACCTGGAAGCGGGCCCGCCGGAGGCGGAGTTCGTCCCGCCGGCCCGCTCCGAGGACCGCTGGGGCCGTCTCAGCGCGGCACGATGTCCGGCGCCCCCAGCCGCGCCGCGTCGGCCGTCAGATCGTCCGGCTGCCGCTGGGACTCGCGTTCCGCCTCCACCCGCTTGCGGTAGTGCTCCACCTCCCGTTCGACCCGGTCGGTGTCCCAGCCGAGCACCGGCGCCATCAGGTCCGCGCACTCGCGGGCACAGCGGGTGCCCCGGTCGAAGGTCTCGATGGAGATCCGGGTGCGTCGGGTCAGGACGTCGTCGAGGTGGCGGGCGCCCTCGTGCGAGGCGGCGTAGACGACTTCGGCGCGCAGGTAGTCCTCGGCTCCCGCGATCGGCTCTCCCAGCGAGGAGTCGCCCTTCACGAGCTCCAGGAGTTCCTCGGTCATCGCCCCGTACCGGTTGAGCAGGTGCTCCACCCGCACGACGTGCAGCCCGGTGCGGGCGGCGATCCTGGCGCGGGCGTTCCACAGGGCGCGGTAGCCCTCGGCACCCAGCAGCGGGATGTCCTCGGTGACGCAGTCGGCGACCCGCTGGTCCAGCGCGTGCACGGCCTCGTCGACGGCGTCCTTCGCCATCACCCGGTACGTCGTGTACTTGCCGCCCGCCACGACGACGAGCCCCGGCGCCGGGTGGGCCACCGTGTGTTCACGCGAGAGCTTGCTGGTGGCGTCCGACTCACCCGCCAGCAGGGGCCGGAGTCCGGCGTAGACGCCCTCGACGTCGTCCCTGCCCAGTGGGGTGTTCAGCACCGAGTTCACGCGTTCCAGCAGATAGTCGATGTCGGCGCTGGAGGCTGCCGGATGGGCCTTGTCCAGGTCCCAGTCGGTGTCGGTCGTGCCGATGATCCAGTGCCGTCCCCACGGGATCACGAAGAGCACGGACTTCTCGGTCCGCAGGATGAGCCCGGTCGTGGAGTGGATGCGGTCCTTGGGGACGACGAGGTGGATGCCCTTCGACGCCCGGACGTGGAACTGTCCGCGCTCGCCGATGAGGGCCTGGGTGTCGTCGGTCCACACCCCGGTCGCGTTGACGACCTGTTTGGCCCGGACCTCGTACTCGGCGCCCCCCTCGACGTCCTGCACCCGCGCGCCGACGACCCGCTCGCCCTCCCGCAGGAAGCCGGTCACCCGCGCGCCGTTCGCCACGTGCGCGCCGTACCCCGCGGCGGTGCGCACCAGGGTCGCGACGAACCGCGCGTCGTCCATCTGGGCGTCGTAGTACTGCAGGGCTCCGACCAGGGCGTCCTTACGCAGGGCGGGAGCGACCCGCAGGGCGTGGCGGCGGGTGAGGTGCCGGTGCACGGGCAGTCCGCGGCCGTGCCCGGACGACACCGACATCGCGTCGTACAGCGCGACGCCCGAGCCTGCGTACAGCCGCTCCCAGCCCTTGTGCTGCAAGGGGTAGAGGAAGGGGACGGGCTTCACCAGGTGCGGCGCCAGCCGCTCCAGGAGCAGCCCGCGCTCCTTCAGCGCCTCCCGCACGAGTGCGAAGTCCAGCATCTCCAGATAGCGCAGTCCGCCGTGGATCAGCTTGCTCGACCTGCTGGACGTGCCGGACGCCCAGTCGCGCGCCTCGACCAGCCCGGTGGAAAGTCCTCTGGTGGCCGCGTCCAGCACGGTCCCGGCGCCGACCACGCCCGCTCCCACGACCAGCACGTCCAGTTCGCGCTCGGCCATCGCGGTCAGCGCCTCGGCGCGCTCCGCAGGTCCCAGTATCGCTGTCCTCACTGCTGCCTCCCGGTAATCCCGGTGCATCGGGGGTGGTACGGCACGGGTTCGGGGACCGGCCGGGGGGCCGGGCGTCCGTGCCCACCTCTCGATTCTGTCCGCGGTCCACGACTTCAGCCACCGCCTGTGGACAACACCCGCCTCACAAGAGTCACAGAATGCGACATATAGGTCATATTTACGCCTAGTCTGACATAGCGCTGTCCACAGCAGTTGCACTTTCTGTCTCTTGGTCTTAGGGAAAGGACGGCCCACATGCCCGCAGACCTCGCCGTCATCGGACTCGGTCACCTCGGCCTGCCCCTCGCCCAAGCAGCCGTCGGCGTGGGGATCCACACCGTCGGCTACGACACCGACCCACGCCCCTTCGCCGAACTCTCGGCGGGCCGTACTCCGGTCGAGGGATCCCTCAGCGCGTCCGACATCCGCCGGATGCTCTCGGGCGGCTTCCGCCCCACCGCCGACCCGGCCGAACTGGGCCGCGTACGCACCGCCGCGATCTGCGCCCCCGCGCCCCTCGGCCCGGACCGCACCCTCGACCTCGGCGCGGTCACCGACGCGGCCCGCGCGCTCGCCGCCCGGCTGCGGCCGCACACCACCGTCCTGGTGGAGTCGGCGGTCCCGCCCGGCACCACCGAGAACGTCGTACGCCCCCTGCTGGAGGAGGGCTCCGGGCTGCGCGCCGGACGGGACTTCCACCTCGCCCACTCCCCCGGCCGCCTCGACCCCGGCAACCGCGTCCACGTGTACGGCAACACCCCGAAGGTCATCGGCGGCCTCACCTCCGCGTGCACCGAGTCCGCCGCCGCGTTCTACGGACGGCTCACCGACAAGGTCGTGAGGGCCCGCGGGCCGCGCGAGGCGGAGATGACGAAGGTCCTCGAAACCAACTTCCGCCACGTCAACATCGCGCTGGTCAACGAGATGGCGGTGCTCTGCCACGACCTCGGTGTCGACCTCTGGGACGTCATCAGGTGCGCCGAGACGAAGCCGTTCGGCTTCGAGCCGTTCCGCCCCGGCCCCGGTGTGGGCGGCCACGGCGCCCCGGTCGACCCCGGCTACTTCCCGTACAGCAGCCGTACGCCCGGGCACCCCCTGCGCATGGTCTCGCTCGCCAAGGAGATCAACGACCGGATGCCGAGCTATGTCATCCAGCGCTGCGCGACCCTGCTGAACGAGCACGGCAAGTCCGTCCGGGGGGCCAGGGTCCTGCTGCTCGGCGTCACGTACAAGCCGGACCTCGCCGACCAGGAGTCCTCACCCGCCCGCGAGATCGCGACCCGGCTGATGGACATGGGCGCCCAGATCGGCTACCACGACCCGCACGTCCTGGACTGGCGGGTGCGCGACCTTCCCGTACCGCGCGCCGACTCGCTCTACGAGGCCGCCGCCGGAGCCGATCTGACGGTGCTGCTCCAGCACCACCGCACCTACGACCTCCAGGGCCTCGCGGTGAAGGCCCAGCTCCTCCTGGACACCCGGGGAGCGACCCCGGCGGGAGCCGCCCACCGGCTGTGACGCGTGTCCCCGGACGGGCCCCCGGAATTCCCGGTGGGCCGTGTCGGCGCGGGCTGCTAGCCTGCGGCGTCACTTCTCGCACAGCCGTGCGCACCGCCCCAGGGGGAACACCCGTATGAGCCAGCCCGTACAGCCACCGAACCCGCCGCAGCAGCCCCACGGCGGCCAGCCGGCCGAGGGCAACCCGTACGCGGGTCAGCAGCCCACGCCCGGAAACCCCTACGCCGGTCAGCAGCCCGTTGCCCCGACGGGCAACCCGTTCGCGGGCCAGCAGCCCGGGCAGTTCAGCGGCGGCTTCCCGCCCGCCCCTCCGGCCCCGCGCGGCAATGTGGGCCTCGGCGTGCTGACCGCCTTCGGTACGGCGATCGTCGCGGCGATCCTGTACGGCGTCATAGCCGGCTCCATCGAGCGCGAGGTCGGCTACGCGGCCATCGGCGTCGGCTTCCTCGTCGGCTTCGCGGCGAGCAAGGTCGGCGGTCCCCTCCCGGCCATCGGCGCGGCCAGTGCCCTCTTCTCCCTGGGCGCCGTCTTCCTCGGTCAGCTCGTCGCCATGTCGATGATCCTCGCGGACGGTCTGGGCGTCGGCTTCTCCGAGGTCTTCTTCGAGCACTTCGGCGACGTCATCGACGTCTGGAAGCAGGAGGCCGACTTCATGACGTACCTCTTCCTCCTCCTGGGTCCGGTCGCCGCCTTCGGTGGGGCCAGGAAGGCCGCGTAACCAGCGGCGCGTCACCGCGTCACACGCGACGGCCCGGACCTCCGAGAGGTCCGGGCCGTCGCGTGTGCTCCGCGGAGATCAGCGGCGGTGCTGCGAGTCCGCCACCGTCACCTCGACGCGCTGGAACTCCTTGAGGTCGCTGTAGCCCGTGGTGGCCATCGCGCGGCGCAGCGCGCCGAAGATGTTCATCGAGCCGTCGGGCGTGTGCGAGGGGCCGGTCAGGACCTCCTCGGTCGTGCCGACGGAGCCGAGGTCGACCAGCTTGCCGCGCGGCACGTCCTCGTGGACGGCCTCCATGCCCCAGTGCCGGCCGCGGCCGGGCGCGTCCGTGGCACGGGCCAGCGGGGAGCCCATCATCACGGCGTCCGCACCGCAGGCGATCGCCTTGGGCAGGTCGCCGGACCAGCCGACGCCGCCGTCCGCGATGACGTGCACGTACCGGCCGCCGGACTCGTCCATGTAGTCGCGGCGGGCCCCGGCCACGTCGGCGACCGCGGTCGCCATCGGGACCTGGATGCCGAAGACGTTGCGCGTGGTGTGCGCGGCGCCGCCGCCGAAGCCGACGAGGACACCCGCCGCGCCGGTGCGCATCAGGTGCAGGGCGGCGGTGTACGTGGCACAGCCGCCGACGATCACCGGGACGTCCAGCTCGTAGATGAACTGCTTCAGGTTGAGCGGCTCGGCCGCGCCGGAGACGTGCTCGGCGGAGACCGTCGTACCGCGGATGACGAAGATGTCCACGCCCGCGTCGACGACGGCCTTGGAGAACTGCGCGGTGCGCTGCGGGGAGAGCGCGGCGGCGGTGACGACACCGGAGTCGCGCACCTCCTTGATGCGCTGCCCGATCAGCTCCTCCTGGATGGGGGCGGAGTAGATCTCCTGGAGCCGCGGGGTGGCGGTCTCGACGGGCATCTCGGCGATCTCGTCGAGGAGCGCCTGCGGGTCGGCGTGCCGGGTCCACAGCCCCTCGAGGTTGAGGACACCGAGGCCGCCCAGCTCACCGATGCGGATGGCGGTCTGCGGTGAGACCACCGAGTCCATGGGCGCGGCCAGGAACGGCAGCTCGAAACGGTAGGCGTCGATCTGCCAGGCGATCGAGACCTCCTTCGGGTCACGGGTGCGCCGGCTCGGCACGACAGCGATGTCGTCGAACGCGTATGCCCTGCGGCCGCGCTTGCCGCGCCCGATCTCGATCTCAGTCACGATGGTGTGGCCTTTCCCTCTACGTCTGCGCTGACCAGTATCCCCGACGCACGCGTGAGGGGCGGTCCCGGGAACACCGGTCCGCCCCTCACCTGCGCTGATGCCTTACTTCCTGCTGTAGTTCGGTGCTTCGACCGTCATCTGGATGTCGTGCGGGTGGCTCTCCTTGAGACCCGCCGAGGTGATCCGGACGAAGCGGCCCTTGCTCTCCATCTCGTCGACGGTCGCGGCGCCGACGTAGCCCATGGTCTGGCGGAGGCCGCCGACCAGCTGGTGGAGGACGTTGGCCAGCGGGCCGCGGTAGGGCACCTGCCCCTCGATGCCCTCGGGCACGAGCTTGTCGTCCGAGGACACCTCGGCCTGGAAGTAGCGGTCCTTGGAGTAGGACCGTCCCTGGCCGCGGGACTGCATGGCGCCCAGCGAGCCCATGCCGCGGTACGACTTGAACTGCTTGCCGTTGATGAACATCAGCTCGCCCGGGGACTCCTCGCAGCCCGCGAGGAGGCTGCCCAGCATCACGCTGTCAGCCCCGGCGGACAGGGCCTTGCCGATGTCTCCGGAGTACTGGAGGCCACCGTCGCCGATCACGGGGACACCGGCGGCACGGGCGGCGAGGGCCGCCTCGTAGATCGCGGTGACCTGCGGGACACCGATACCGGCGACCACGCGGGTCGTACAGATCGAGCCGGGTCCGACGCCCACCTTCACGCCGTCGACACCCGCGTCGATCAGCGCCTGGGCGCCGTCACGGGTGGCGACGTTGCCGCCGATGACGTCGATGGCGACGCTCGACTTGATCTTCGCCATCCAGTCGAGGGCGTTGCGGTTGTGCCCGTGCGAGGTGTCGACGATGAGGAAGTCGACACCCGCCGACGCGAGCGCCTGCGCGCGGTCCAGCGCCTCGGGGCTGGCGCCGACGGCCGCGCCGACCAGCAGACGGCCTTCGGCGTCCTTGGCGGCGTTCGGGTACTGCTCGGCCTTCTTGAAGTCCTTGACCGTGATCAGGCCCTTCAGGACGCCCGAGTCGTCGACCAGCGGAAGCTTCTCGATCTTGTGGCGTCGCAGCAGCTCCATGGCCTCCACACCGGAGATGCCGACCCGCCCGGTGACGAGCGGCATGGGCGTCATGACCTCGCGCACCTGGCGCGACCGGTCCGACTCGAAGGCCATGTCACGGTTGGTCACGATGCCCAGGAGCTTGCCCGCGGGGTCGGTGACCGGCACTCCGCTGATGCGGAACTTCGCGCAGAGCGCGTCCGCCTCGCCGAGTGTGGCGTCGGGGTGCACGGTGATCGGGTCGGTGACCATGCCGGACTCGGACCGCTTGACCAGGTCGACCTGGTTCACCTGGTCCTCGATGGAGAGGTTGCGGTGCAGCACGCCGACGCCGCCCTGACGGGCCATGGCGATGGCCATCCGGGCTTCGGTCACCTTGTCCATGGCAGCCGACAACAGGGGGATGTTCACCCGCACGTTGCGCGAGATGAGGGACGAGGTGTCGACCGCGTTGGGCAGGACCTCGGACGCGCCCGGCAGCAGCAGCACGTCGTCGTATGTCAGCCCGAGCGTCGCGAACTTCTCAGGCACTCCGTCGACGTTTGCAGTCATGACACCTTCCCCAAATGGTCTTGATCGGTGCGGATGTCCATGCTAACGGGCTCACGGGGTGTCTCATTCCACGATCAAGATCACCTAGGGGTTCTGTGGCTTCCTCCACACCGCGGGAGCCTCGGGGGCCGGTCCCTACTGGCCTGCGAGGGCCCGCAGTCTGCTCAGCGCGCGGTGCTGGGCGACCCGGACGGCGCCCGGGGACATTCCGAGCATCTGCCCGGTCTCCTCGGCGGTCAGGCCGACGGCGACCCGCAGGACCAGCAGTTCTCGCTGGTTCTCCGGAAGGTTGGCGAGGAGCTTCTTCGCCCAGGCGGCGTCGCTGCTGAGCAGGGCCCGCTCCTCGGGGCCGAGTGAGTCGTCGGGCCGCTCCGGCATCTCGTCGGAGGGCACGGCCGTCGAACCGGGGTACCGCATCGCGGCGCGCTGGAGGTCGGCGACCTTGTGGCCCGCGATGGCGAAGACGAAGGCTTCGAACGGCCTGCCGGTGTCCTTGTACCTCGGCAGCGCCATCAGCACCGCCACGCAGACCTCCTGCGCGAGGTCCTCCACGAAGTGACGGGCATCACCGGGAAGCCGGTTCAGCCGGGACCTGCAGTAGCGCAGGGCGAGGGGGTGGACGTGCGCCAGCAGGTCGTGGGTGGCCTGCGCGTCGCCGTCGACGGCGCGGTGCACCAGAGCACCGATCACCGTCGTCCCGTCCTCACGCATCGGACCATGGTGCCTTGACGGCGTCCGATCCGATGCATCGCGTCCCGAGTTGTGCACCGAAGCGTTATCAGCGGCCGCTTCCGTGTCGCCGACGGACACGTCGGCACCATCGGCGGGCGCGCCGGCCGGTGCGCCGTCGGCGTGGTGAGTGAGTGCTCCAGCGTTCTGAGCGGGTGCGCCGGATGTCATGTCCTGCGCCCTCCCCTTCCGCTCGACCGAATGTTCCCCGAGGAACTCCACCACCCCAAGGATGCGGCATCGGCCAGGAAGCGTCACATAGCGCTGGTGGGGACGGCCCGGCCGCGGGTCCGCCGCCACCGTCGCCCCGTCCGCCGGCGTGCGGACGGGATCGCACGGCTGTCGGCCGCGCCGCGGTGTCAGCGGACCAGGCCCCAGCGGAATCCGAGCGCGACGGCGTGCGCGCGGTCCGAGGCGCCGAGCTTCTTGAACAGCCGCCGCGCGTGCGTCTTCACCGTGTCCTCGGAGAGGAACAGCTCGCGCCCGATCTCCGCGTTGGACCGGCCGTGGCTCATCCCTTCGAGCACCTGGATCTCCCGGGCCGTGAGCGTCGGCGCCGCGCCCATCTCCGCGGACCGCAGCCTGCGCGGGGCGAGCCGCCAGGTCGGATCGGCGAGCGCCTGGGTCACGGTGGCGCGCAGTTCGGCACGCGAGGCGTCCTTGTGCAGATAGCCGCGCGCCCCGGCGGCGACCGCGAGCGCGACCCCGTCGAGATCCTCCGCGACGGTCAGCATGATGATCCTGGCCCCGGGGTCGGCCGAGAGCAGCCGCCGGACCGTCTCCACACCCCCGAGACCGGGCATGCGTACGTCCATCAGAATCAGATCCGAACGATCCGCTCCCCAGCGGCGGAGGACCTCCTCCCCGTTGGCCGCGGTCGTCACACGCTCGACGCCGGGCACGGTCGCAACCGCGCGGCGGAGCGCTTCTCGGGCAAGCGGGGAGTCGTCGCAGACGAGGACGGATGTCATGACCGTCCTCCGCAGCTGATGCGCGTCACCTTGAGCCTCCAGGCTGGTACAAGTCGTCACCTGTGCGGTTGACCCCCTCGGACATGTGCCCGAGCTCGTTCTCCGTCAACCGCCTCCCCCTCATCAACGACGGTCACTCGAAAGAGTTACGGGCCAAAGCATCCGGTTCGGCACTCTAAGTGAGGGGGCGTGCACGGAGAAGAGCGACACGGGATCACTCGCCCCCCGATCGACCTTCCACTCGACGACCTGCCCCATTTAGCGGGTTTTCTTCCCTTTTGGTGACGTCTGTGGCTAGATTCGCAATCAGTCATATTTACATCTACTAAGACCGTAGATGTACCGTCGGGACTCCGGTCACCGTCGAGCACGTGACGAGCGACAACGGTCGAGGATGCCGTTTCCGAACCAGCAAGGTTTCGAGGGGACACGCAATGGCAGATTTCTCCCGCCTTCCAGGGCCGAACGCGGACCTGTGGGACTGGCAGCTGCTGGCCGCCTGCCGTGGGGTCGACAGTTCGCTGTTCTTCCACCCCGAAGGAGAACGAGGAGCGGCCAGGAGCGCCCGTGAGACCTCGGCCAAAGAGGTCTGCATGCGCTGCCCGGTACGCGCCGAGTGCGCGGCTCACGCACTCGCGGTGCGCGAGCCCTACGGCGTCTGGGGCGGCCTGACCGAGGACGAGCGCGAGGAGCTCATGGGCCGCGCCCGCAACCGCCTGATCTCCGCCCACTCGGGTCCGCCGCCGGACGCCGGTCGCACCTGACGCTCCGCAGGGATCACCGAGAAAAGAAACGTTTCTTCACAACCGCACGCCCGCCGTCGGACCCGCTCGGCCGGGTGCGGCGGGCCGGGCCCGCCGCAGTGCGGCTGGGAACGGGCCGCTCAGCGTGCGGCCGCCAGGGACAGCTGGTCCAGGGTCGCCGCCACCGCCGGCACACGGGCGAGGTCGGGCAGGGTGAGGGCGACGATCTCCCGCTCCACCGCAGGCTCCACCGTCACCGTGCGGGCCCCCTTGGGCCGTACCGACTCGAGGGCGAGCCCGGGCAGGACGGCGACGCCGAGCCCCGCCCCCACGAGGCCGATCACCGCCGGGTAGTCGTCGGTGGCGAAGTCGATGCGGGGGGTGAAGCCGGAGGACTCGCAGACCTCCACCAGCTGACGCCTGCAGCGCGGGCACCCGGCGATCCACGGCTCGTCGGCCAGTTCCCCGATGCCCACAGCGTCCGTCCCCGCCAGCCGGTGCCCCTCGGGCACCAGGCCGATCAGCCGGTCCTTGAGCAGCGGGCGCACGACCAGGTCGTCCCATTCGCCGGTGGCCGTCCCGTAGCGGAACGCGAGCGCGATGTCGCAGTCGCCGTCGCGCAGCATCTCCACCGAACGCGGCGGTTCCGCCTCGACGAGCGAGACCTGTGTTCCGGGGTGCGCGGCACGCAGGGCGGCGAGGGCGCCGGGTACCAGGGTGGAGCTTCCGCTGGGGAACGACACGAGTCGGACCCGGCCGGCCCGCAGCCCGGCGATCGCGGCGACCTCCTCCTCGGCGGCGGTCAGTCCGGCGAGGATGCCGGAGGCGTGCCTCACTAGCGCCTCACCCGCTTGGGTGAGGCGCATCTCGCGTCCCGTGCGGATCAGCAGCGGGGTGCCGGCGGAGGTCTCCAGCGCCTTCATCTGCTGGCTGACGGCGGGCTGGGTGCAGCCCAGCTCCCGCGCGGCGGCGGAGAAGGAGCCGGTGGTGGCCACGGCGCGCAGGACACGGAGATGACGAGCTTCGATCACCCTTCAACCATAAGGGACTCTTGCAGTATCGGTCGATTAACCATGAGCGGCTTTGAGAGCTTCGCGGTTAACCTGTCCGGTTATGAAGGTGCTCACCGTGAATCTCGGCCGTCCCACCCCCTCCGCGCACTCCGACGCCGCCGACGGCCTCACCGGGATCGGCAAGGAGCCGTCCGGCGTCCCGGTGCGAGTCGCCGACCCCGGCCCCAAGGGCAGCGGGGGCAGCGGTCTGTCCGGCGACGCGGTGTGCGACCTCCGCCATCACGGCGGCACCGACCAGGCGGTGTACGCGTACGCCCGCGAGGAGCTCGACGCCTGGGAGGAGCAGCTCGGCCGTCCTCTGCCCAACGGCGTGTTCGGCGAGAACCTGACGACCCTCGGTGTCACGGTGAGCCACGCGCGGATCGGGGAGCGCTGGAGGATCGGCGACGAGTTGGTCCTCGAGGTGACCTCGGGTCGCATTCCCTGCCGTACGTTCGCGGGCCACCTGGGTGAGCGGGGCTGGGTGAAGCGGTTCACGCGGGAGGGGGCCACGGGCGCGTATCTCCGCGTGGTCGTGCCGGGCACGATCCGTTCCGGGGACCCGGTCGAGGTGGTGCACGTGCCCGACCACGACATCACGGCCGCCCTGGAGTTCCGGGCGACGACCACGGAGCGGGAACTGCTGCCCCGCCTGCTCGACGCCGGGGACGCGTTGCACACGGAGACGCTCCGCGCGGCGCGGGCCTGGGTGGCGAAGCAGAGCCCCGTCTCCTAGGGCCCGCCGGCCGGACCGGTGCGGCCCTCCGTCCCGGGTCGCTCAGGGCCGAGGGAGAAGGCGGGTCGGGGCCCCGCCCGGGCGGACGCTAACGTGCCGCTTATGACGACTGCACTGATTACGGGCGCGACGGCGGGGATCGGGGCCGCCTTCGCACGGCGGCTCGCGGGTGACGGGCACAATCTGGTGCTGGTGGCCCGCGACACGGAGCGGCTCCGGGTCCAGGCCACCGAGCTGCACGACCGGCACGGCATCGAGGCCGAGGTGCTCACCGCCGACCTGTCCACGGATGCCGGGATCGAGGCGGTCGCCGCACGGCTGACGGATCGTGTGAGCCCGGTCGACCTCCTGGTCAACAACGCCGGCTTCGGCAACAAGGGGCGCTATCTGGACGTGTCCGTCGCCGACGAGCTGACGATGCTCAAGGTCCACTGCGAGGCGGTGCTGCGACTGACCTCGGCCGCGGCGGGCTCGATGCGGGAACGCGGCCGTGGCGGAGTGGTCAACGTGGCCTCGGTCGCGGCCTTCCTGCCGCGGGGGACGTACGGGGCGTCGAAGGCGTGGGTCGTCCAGTTCACCCAGGGGGTGGCGAAGGACCTGGCGGGTACGGGCGTGCGGCTGATGGCGCTGTGCCCCGGCTTCGTGCGGACCGAGTTCCACCAGCGGGCCGGGATGGGGACGGGAAACATCCCGGACTGGATGTGGCTCGACGCGGACAAGCTGGTGGCAGCGGCCCTGGAGGACCTGGCCCGCGGCAGGTCCGTGTCGATCCCGGACCCGCGCTACAAGGCGCTGATGGGCCTGGTGAGGCTGACGCCCCGCAGCCTCCTGGGAGGAGTCACCTCCCGCGCGGGCCGGACGTACGGCCCCAAGTAGCCGGACGTGCCCCGCACCGACACCGAGGCCCGGTGCCCCCGCGACGGGGGTACCGGGCCTCGGTGGCGTACGGAGCCGTACTAGTGGGAGTGGCCGTGGCCGCCGTGACCGGCGTCGGCCTCTTCCTCGGCCGGCTTCTCGACGACCAGGGTCTCGGTCGTGAGCAGCAGCGACGCGATGGACGCGGCGTTCTCCAGGGCGGAGCGGGTGACCTTGACCGGGTCGATGACGCCGGCCTTCACCAGGTCGCCGTACTCGCCGGTCGCGGCGTTGAAGCCCTGACCCTTGTCGAGCTCGGCGACCTTCGAGGTGATGACGTAGCCCTCGAGGCCCGCGTTCTCGGCGATCCAGCGGAGCGGCTCGACGGCGGCGCGGTGCACGACCGCGACACCCGTGGCCTCGTCGCCGGTCTTGCCGAGGTTGCCCTCGAGGACCTTGACGGCGTGGACCAGAGCGGAGCCACCACCGGAGACGATGCCCTCCTCGACCGCGGCGCGGGTCGCGGAGATGGCGTCCTCCAGACGGTGCTTCTTCTCCTTGAGCTCGACCTCGGTGGCGGCACCGACGCGGATGACACACACGCCGCCGGCCAGCTTCGCGAGGCGCTCCTGGAGCTTCTCGCGGTCCCAGTCGGAGTCCGTGGCGTCGATCTCGGCCTTGATCTGGTTGACGCGGCCCTTGACGTCGGCGGAGTCGCCGCCGCCGTCGACGATGGTCGTGTCGTCCTTGGAGACCGTGACGCGGCGGGCGGTGCCGAGCACGTCCAGACCGGCCTGGTCGAGCTTGAGGCCGACCTCCTCGGCGATGACGGTCGCACCGGTGAGCGTGGCGATGTCGCCGAGCATGGCCTTGCGGCGGTCACCGAAGCCGGGGGCCTTCACCGCGACGGCGTTGAAGGTGCCACGGATCTTGTTGACGACGAGGGTGGAGAGCGCCTCGCCCTCGACGTCCTCGGCGATGATCAGCAGCGGCTTGGAGCCACCCGCCTGGATGACCTTCTCCAGGAGCGGGAGCAGCTCCTGGATGGAGCCGATCTTGCCCTGGTGGATCAGGATGTACGGGTCGTCGAGGACGGCCTCCATACGCTCCTGGTCGGTCACCATGTAGGGGGACAGGTAACCCTTGTCGAAGGCCATGCCCTCGGTGAACTCGAGGTCCAGACCGAAGGTGTTGGACTCCTCGACGGTGATGACACCGTCCTTGCCGACCTTGTCCATCGCGTCCGCGATGAGCTCGCCGACCTGCGGGTCCTGCGCGGAGAGCGCGGCCACGGCGGCGATGTCGGCCTTGTCGTCGATCGGGCGGGCGGTCGCGAGGAGGTCCTCGGACACGGCCTTCACGGCGGCGTCGATGCCCTTCTTCAGGGCGGCCGGGGACGCGCCCGCGGCGACGTTGCGCAGGCCTTCGCGGACGAGGGCCTGGGCGAGCACGGTGGCGGTGGTGGTGCCGTCACCCGCTACGTCGTTGGTCTTGGTCGCCACCTCCTTCACCAGCTGGGCACCGAGGTTCTCGTACGGGTCGTCGAGCTCGACCTCGCGCGCGATGGTGACACCGTCGTTGGTGATGGTGGGGGCGCCGAACTTCTTGTCGATGACGACGTTGCGGCCCTTCGGGCCGATCGTCACCTTCACCGTGTCGGCAAGCTTGTTGACGCCGCGCTCAAGGGCGCGACGGGCGTCCTCGTCGAACTTCAGAATCTTCGCCATGGGCTGAGCTGTCCTCTCAAACGAACTGCGCCCCTCGCCACCCGGCTAGTTTTTCGCAGGGGGCCAGGGGCGCAGAACAGAAGCAAACGTGGGTGAACTACTTCTCGACGATCGCGAGAACGTCGCGCGCCGAGAGGACGAGGTACTCCTCGCCGTTGTACTTCACCTCGGTGCCGCCGTACTTGCTGTACAGAACGACATCGCCGGTCTTGACGTCGAGCGGAAGGCGCTCGCCGTTCTCGAAGCGGCCCGGGCCCACGGCCAGGACGACGCCCTCCTGGGGCTTCTCCTTGGCGGTGTCCGGAATGACCAGGCCGGAAGCCGTGGTCTGCTCGGCGTCGAGCGGCTGGACCACAATGCGGTCCTCGAGCGGCTTGATCGCAACCTTGGAGCTGGTGGTCGACACGATCCGGTCTCCCCCTTCGGAGATCTCACGGGGTTTAACAGTCTGTGGGGTGGCGACCAGACCGATCCGTCGTCGCGGGTGCCGGACCTGCCCTGTCGCGCGGTTGTGCTGGCACTCTCCATCGGTGAGTGCCAGCACAGAGACTATGACCGCGATTAGCACTCGGTCAAGCGGAGTGCCAATTGACCACCCTCGCGTGGCGTCGGAGGGACCGGCGCACGCCCGGATCAACGCGGGAGAGGGGCGCGGCGTTCCGGTGCGGTCGGGGCGGACACACGGACCGCACCGGGGGGGAGCCGCACGGGCAGGGAAGCCGCACGGGCGGGGAAGCCGCACGGGCGGGCGGACGCCCCGTCATGAGGTCCGCTCCCGCGCCGGCCTCGCCCGTCAGACGTAGTCCTCCAGCCTGGCCACGGCGTACCCCTTGTCCGTGACCGTCTTCATGACGCGGCGGATCATGTCGGGCATGGTTCCCTTCCAGTCCTCCTCGCCGCGGAAGTGGGTCAGGATGATGTCGCCGGGGTGCAGGTCCTGGTCCCACTCGCGCCACTCCATGTGGTCGGGGAACGCCTCGGCCGCCCACAGGGGCACGGCCTTGATGCCGCAGGACTTCGCGATGCGCAGGGTGTCGCCGTTGTAGTTGCCGTACGGCGGCCGGAAGAGGGTGGCCCTCTTCCCGAAGTACTTCTCGAGCTTGTCCTGCTCGCCGCAGATCTCCCGCCGCTGGTCCTCCTTCGAAAGCCCCGGGAGGTAACGGTGGTTGAGCGTGTGGTTGTTGAGGGTGACCCCCCGGGCCTGCATGTCCTTGAAGTAGCCGTAGTCGTCACTGACCACGTAGTCGCTGATGAAGGCGCTGTACGGGATCTTCAGCTCGGTCATCATCCGCAGCAGTTCGGGGTCCTTCTCCGCCCCGTCGTCCATCGTCAGGAAGACGATCCGCTCCTTGGTGGGCACGGTGGTGAAGACCGGCGGCAACGTCTTCCCGCCCTCCACCTCGAATCCCTCCCGGGTCGTGATGCGCGGCTTCACGGCGGGTGGCGCGGGGGCTGCGAGCGGCATCTTCGCCAGCCCCCATTTCCTCGCGGCGGCGACGCGGGCGGCCTGCTCCCGCTTCAGACGCCGGGCCTTCGCCTCGGCCGCGACGGCGCCCTGCCGGGCGGCCGCGACTCCCGGCTGACCGGCGACGGGCTCCGAGGGGCGGCCGGCCCCCTCGTCCCCACCGTCGGCGCACCCGGATGCGGTCGCGCCGATCATCAGGGCGGCCAGGACCGCGCAGACCGTTCTGTGACGCTTGACGCCGAATTTTTCTTTTTGTCTTACTAGCTGCATGGCGCCGCATCCTGCCACCGGGGCACCGGCCTCCCGCCTCGACACCTCCGGCGGACCGGGCGCGTCCCCCGGCTGGCTCACAATGGAGCCGTGAACGCCATTCCCCCCGACGCCCGGACCGACCCCGCCGATCCGCTCGCCTCTTTCGCCGCCCTGCGCACCCCCGAGGGGGCCGCGCTCCTGGACGAGCTGCGCGACCACGACCCGGCCCGGGAACTGGCGACGGCGACCCGGCTGCGCCGTGCCCACCCCGCCGCCCTGGTGTCGGCCGCGCTCGGTCAGGCCCGGCTGCGGCAGCGCGCGGAGGCGAAGTTCGGGGCCGAGGACGCGTACCGCATGTTCTTCACCCCGAACGGCGTGGAACAGGCGACCCGCACCTCGGTCGCCGGCTACCGCGCCGGGCGGTTCGCGGAGCTCGGCGTGCGGAGCGTGGCCGACCTGTGCTGCGGGATCGGCGGCGACGCGATCGCCCTGGCCCGGGCGGGCATCCCGGTCCTGGCCGTCGACCGGGATCCGCTCACCGCACAGGTGGCCCGTGCCAACGCCGAGGCGCTCGGCCTCCAGGACCTCGTCGAGGTGCGGTGTGCCGACGTCACCGAGATCGACACCACCCCCTACGACGCCGTCTTCGTCGACCCGGCGCGGCGCGGCGGGCGCGGCAGGATCTTCGACCCCGAGGCCTACTCGCCACCGCTCTCCTGGGCGACCGGGGCCGCGCTGAAGGCCCCCCGCGCCGCACTGAAGATCGCCCCCGGTGTCCCCCACGAGGCGATCGGACCTCAGGCCGAGGCCGAGTGGATCTCGGACGGCGGCGACGTGAAGGAGGCCGTGCTCTGGTTCGGCGAGGGCTTCACCCCCGGGGCCTTCCGGGCCACGCTGCTCCCGTCCCGCACGACCCTCACCTCGGACGGCCCGCTGCCCGCCCCGCCGGTCGGGCCCGTCGGCCGGTATCTGTACGAGCCCGACGGCGCCGTGATCCGCGCCCATCTGGTGGCCCGGATCGTGGAGGCGTGCGGGGGGCGGCTGATCGACGAGACGATCGCGTACGTCACGAGCGACGTGCCGTACGAGTCCGACGCCACCGCCGCGTACGAGATCACCGATCAGCTGCCCTTCAACATGAAGAAGCTGAAGGCGCTGCTGAGGGAGCGTCAGGTGGGTGTCCTGACCGTCAAGAAGCGCGGCTCGGCGGTCGAACCGGAGGAGTTGCGGCGGAAGATGAAGCTCCAGGGGCCGCACGAGGCCACGGTCTTCCTGACCCGGGTGGCCGGGGCCCCCACGATGCTGATCGGGCAGCCGGTGAAGCGGCCCTGATTCAGCCTTCCACCGTGACCAGCGGGTCCGCGGGCACTCCGAGGATCACCCGGAGCACCCAGCGGCGATGCGCGAACGCCTTGACGAGGCCGGTCAGTCCGGTCAGCCACGCGAGGAATCCGAGCCCCATCAACAGGGTCACCAAGCCGTACGTCTCCTCGCCGGCCCTGGCGGTCGCCGGGACGACGACACAGGTGAACAGGCCGACTGCGCAGAGCGCGAACGACATCAGCAGCCAGAGGAGACTCGCCCGCGGCATGCGCAGGGGCGCGTCCCCCGCCGGATCGCGGTCCAGCCCGCCCCATTCCACGAGGAGCCGGTGGACCCGCAGGTCCCTGGCCACACCGACGGCGAGGAGGGCGACGGCGGGGACCAGCACGGCCGCACCGCCCGCGAGGCAGACGACGGCCGGGACCGCGCTGAGGGCGTCGTAGGAGTCCTCGAACATGAGGAGGGCCGTCCCCACGACCGACCAGCCCAGTGCGGCGACACCCGCCCACATCCAGAGGATCCCGAGCCGCGCGGGCCCGATGAACATCTTCACCAGCTCACCGAGGACGACCGCCCGGTCCCTCAACAGGTCCTCCCGGCCGGGCCATGCGCGTATCTCCACGGGTGGGGGCGAGGGCGGGAGTGGCGAACGACTGGGCATGGCCCAGACATTACCGAGTCCGCGCGTCGCCCCGCGCCGGTGGAACGCCGTGGCCGGTCAGGTCAGCGGGTACGACGCCCGGCCCGACGCCTCGTCGATCTCGTCGTGTGCCTTGGTGAGCAGTTTCATGGCGAGTTCGTTGAGCGCACGGGCCCCGGCGATCTCCTCGCCCACCCGTGGCTGTTGCGAGTCGGAGGGGTGCCGGCTGGCGTAACCGTGGGCCCGCACCTCGGTCCCGTCGCTCAGCCGTACCATCGCGGCCGCACGGGTGCGATGGGTGTCCTCCTCGAATTCCAGCTCGACATGCCATCCGACGGTCGTCTCCATCATGACGGTCACCTCCCGGGGTCTCCTGTCTCCAGGGTGCGCCCGTCGTCCCGCCCCCGCACGGCGTGCGGACCCGCGCCTCAGGCGTCCAGAAGGGCCTGTACGTCCAGCTTCCGCATCCCCATCATCACCTTCATCGCCCGGTCCGCCCTGGCCCGGTCAGGACCGGAGAGCAGTTCGGGCAGCGCACGCGGGACGATCTGCCAGGACAGGCCGTACCTGTCCTTCAGCCAGCCGCACATGCTCTCCTCACCGCCCTCGGTGAGCTTCGCCCACAGCCTGTCGACCTCCTCCTGGTCCACGCAGTCCACGCTCAGCGAGACGGCCTCGCTGAAGTGGAACTGGGGGCCGCCGTTGAGTCCGAGGTACTCCTGGCTCGCGAGCACGAAGTCCACCGTCAGGACCGTGCCGGTCTGCCCCGGCGCCGCTTCCGTGGTGCGGGTGACCTCGACGACGCGGGAGTCGCCGCCGAAGACCGATACGTAGAACTCCGCCGCCTCCTGGGCCTGGCCGTCGAACCACAGACAGGGCCTGATCTTCTGCATGGTCCTTCTCCTCCACTCGCCGCGCTGCTCCGCGGAACGCTGTGCAAGGTAGACCGCGGCGGGGCCCGGAACTCATCGGGACACGCGCTCGGCACGTGCGAGCAGCAGTTCCCTCTCCCGCGCGTTGCGGGTCAGCTCGGCCGCGCGGACGAACGCGGTGTGCGCCTCCTCGCCGCGTCCCAGCCGTTCCAGCAGGTCGCCGCGCACGCTCGGCAGCAGGTGGTAACCCGAGAGGGCCGGGTCGCCCACGAGTGCGTCGGTCAGGGCGAGGCCGGCCTCCGGCCCCTCGGCCATCGAGACGGCCACCGCCCGGTTCAGCTCCACCACCGGCGACGGGGCGACCCCCACGAGCCGGCCGTAGAGGGCGGCGATCACCGGCCAGTCGGTGTCGGAATACCGCACGGCGCGGGCATGGCAGGCGGCGATCGCGGCCTGGAGCGTGTACGGCCCCGGGGCGCCGCCCAGCGCGTGCGCCCGTTCCAGGGCGGCGAAGCCCCGCCGGATCAGCAGCTGGTCCCAGCGGCCCCGGTTCTGTTCGGCCAGCAGGAGCGGCGTGCCGTCGGCGCCCGTCCTGGCGCGGGTCCGGGACGCCTGGAGTTCCAGGAGGGCGGCCAGCCCGTGGACCTCCGGTTCCCGGTCCATCAGGCCCGCCAGCAGTCGTGCGAGCCGCAGCGCGTCCTCGCAGAGCGCGGGGCGCAGCAGGTCGTCGCCGGCGGTGGCCGCGTACCCCTCGTTGAAGATCAGGTAGATCACGTCGAGCACCGGGCCGAGCCGGGCGGAGCGTTCCGGGCCCGACGGCACCTCGAAGGGCACGCCCGCACGCCCGAGGGTCCGCTTGGCGCGGACGATGCGCTGGGCGACGGCGGACTCCCGGACCAGGAACGCGCGGGCGATCTCGTCCGTGCTCAGGCCGCCGAGCAGGCGGAGGGTGAGTGCGACGCGCGCCTCGGTGGAGAGCACCGGATGGCACGACGTGAAGATCAGCCGGAGCAGGTCGTCGTCGATGCCGTCCGGGTCGGCCGGTTCGGGCGACGGCACGTCCTCCAGCGCCCTGCCGGCCTCGGCCAGCTTGCGGGCGTAGGTCTCCCTGCGGCGCACGAGATCGATCGCCCGGTGCTTGGCGGTGGCCATCAGCCAGGCCCCGGGGCGGTCCGGGACGCCGTCCTCGGGCCACTGCTCCAGCGCGGCGACGAGTGCGTCCTGCGCGATCTCCTCGGCGATCCCGACGTCCCGCACGATGCGCGCCGTGCCGGCGATGATCCTGGCCGACTCGATGCGGTACACGGCCTCGACGGCGCTGCTCGTTGCTGTCACGGGCACACATCAGAGCAGCCGGGGGCGGGCGCGGCAAGAATCCGCCACCCGCCCCGGTCGCTGCCCGCCGTACCCGTCAGCCCTCGGCGATCTCGCGGATCTCGGAGGTGATCGTCCAGTACGGCTCGTGGACGGCGAGGAAGCGCTTGGTCCACTCCAGGACCTCGGCCTTGTCCTTGGCCTGGATGAGGGCGTAGCCGCCGATGACCTCCTTGGTCTCGGTGAACGGTCCGTCGGTGACGGTGAACTCGCCGTTCGACCAGGTGACCCTGGTGCCTTCGGAGGTCGGGGTGAGGCCCGCGGTGTCCAGCAGGACACCCGCCTTGGTCATCTCCTCGATGAGCGCCCCCATACGCTCCATCAGCGCCTCGCTGGGGCCCTCGGCCGGGGCGTTCTTCTCGTCGATCCGGACCATCGTCAGATAGCGCGGCACGGTGTCTCCTCAGACTTCGGAAGCGGGGCTGTTCCCCACCTCTCACCCATGCGTCGAACGGGAGGGGCCCGGATCGACACGTCCGGGAAGATTCTTCGGGATTCCTCTCCGGGGGTCGTCCGGTCCGGCGCTCCCCGCCCCCGGATCAGCCGCCCGCCGGGCCGAGGGACTCGAAGCGCCACCGGTGGACGGCGCGGGTGATCAGCCCCGCGTCCGGCTCCGGCAGCTCCGGCAGTTGGTCGTCGTATCCCGCGTCCCACCAGGTCAGCACGAGCACCCGGTCCTCGGGGGCGCGCAGCAGCTCACTGCGCAGCGGCTTCGGGGACAGCTCGGCCGCCCTCGCCCCGGCCCACTCCAGCAGTTCCGCACCCCGGCCCTCCGGGGCGCGGGCCTCCCACATCAGGGCGACGGTCATGAGTAGAGGTTGTCCTTGCTGATCTCGTGGACGTGGTCATGGCCGTGGTCGTGGCTGTGCGCGCCCGGCACATGGGTCTCCGTGACCGGCAGGGAGGAGTCCGCCGAGAGGCCGAGATCGGACACCGGGCGGTTGCGCGCCACCATCTCCGCGCCGAGGGCGGCGACCATCGCGCCGTTGTCCGTGCAGAGTCCCGGCCGGGGGACCCGCAGCCTGATCCCGGCCTTCCCGCACCGTTCCTCGGCGAGCGCGCGGAGCCGCGAGTTGGCCGCGACGCCGCCGCCGATCATCAGGTGGTCGACACCCTCGTCCTTGCACGCCCGGACGGCCTTGCGGGTGAGGACGTCCACGACGGCCTCCTGGAAGGACGCCGCCACGTCCCGTACGGGAACGTCCTCGCCCGCCGCGCGCTTGGCCTCGATCCAGCGCGCCACGGACGTCTTGAGCCCGGAGAAGGAGAAGTCGTACGCGGGGTCGCGGGACCCGCTCAGGCCGCGCGGGAAGGCGATCGCCTTCGGGTCGCCCTCCCTGGCCAGCCGGTCGATGACCGGACCGCCGGGGAATCCGAGGTCCAGCACCCGGGCGATCTTGTCGAAGGCCTCGCCCGCCGCGTCGTCGATGGTCGCGCCGAGCGGCCGCACGTCGTTGGTGATGTCCGGGGCCAGCAGCAGCGAGGAGTGCCCGCCGCTGACCAGCAGCGCCATCGTCGGCTCGGGCAGCGGGCCGTGCTCCAGCTGGTCGACGCAGATGTGCGAGGCGAGGTGGTTCACGCCGTACAGCGGCTTGTCCAGGGCGTACGCGTACGCCTTGGCCGCCGAGACGCCGACGAGCAGGGCACCGGCGAGCCCTGGGCCGGCCGTGACCGCGATGCCGTCGAGGTCACGGGCGCTGATCCCGGCGTCCTTCAGGGCGCGCTCGATGGTGGGGACCATCGACTCCAGGTGGGCGCGGGAGGCGATCTCGGGCACGACACCGCCGAAACGGGCGTGCGTGTCGACGCTGGAGGCGACGGCGTCGGCGAGGAGCGTGGTCCCTCGCACGATGCCGACACCGGTCTCGTCGCAGGAGGTCTCGATGCCCAGTACGAGCGGTTCGTCAGCCATCAGTCTGTCTCTGTTCCTTGTACGGTCAGGCGCATGACGAGTGCGTCGATGTTGCCCGGCTGGTAGTAGCCCCGCCGGAAGCCGATGGGCTCGAAGCCGAAGCGTTCGTAGAGCTTCTGGGCGCGGGTGTTGTCGACGCGGACCTCGAGGAGCACCGCGGCGCATTCGAGGGCGGTGGCGTGCCGGAGCAGGTCGGTCAGCAGTTCGGAGCCGAGGCCGCCGCCCCACCGGTGCCGGCCCACCGCGATCGTCTGGACGTCGGCGAGGTCGCCGGCCGTCGCCAGGCCCGCGTAGCCGACGATCCGGCCGTCGGCGGGGTCCTCGGCGACGACGTAGCGGTGGGTGGAACCCGGTCCGCGGGTGCGGGCCAGTTCGGACCAGAACATGCCCGCCGACCAGGCGTCGTCGGGGAACAGCTCGTGTTCCAGCTCCAGCACGGGCTGGATGTCCCACCAGCGCATCTCGCGGAGCACAGCGGTCGCGGTGGTCACTTGGGGGTGACCACCTTGTAGTTCTTCGGGACCTGGGCGTCGGGCCTGCGGAGGTAGAGCGGCTGGGGCGGCAGCAGTGCGGCGCCGGCGGCCAGCCGTTCGGCGGCCAGGGCGGCGAGCGCCGCGGCGGAGACGTGCTCCGGACCGCGGGCGTCCGGGAAGGCCTCGGGGTAGAGCAGCGCGCCCGCGCCGGCGACGGACAGTCCGGCGAGCCGGTCCGCGACGTCGGCGGGCCGGTCGACGGAGGGCTCGCCGTCCCGGGTGCGGAAGTCCGCGTAGCGCGCCCAGTAGACCTCCTTGCGGCGCGCGTCGGTCGCGACAGCGAAGGGGCCTTCGAGGCCGTCCAGGCCGGCGGCGTACGCGAGGGCGTCGAGGGTGCACACCCCGTGCACCGGCACGGAGAGGGCGGAGCCGAAGGTGGCGGCGGTGACCAGACCGACACGCAGCCCTGTGTACGGGCCGGGGCCGACCCCGACGGCGACATCGGTCACGGCGTCGAGCTTCACCCCGGCCTCGGCGAGGACCCGGTGGACGGCGGGGAGGAGAAGCTCCCCGTGCCTCCGGGCGTCGACCTGGCCGGTCTCGGCGACGACGGAGGTCCCGTCGTGGAGGGCGACGGTGACGGCGGGGGTGGCGGTATCCATGGCGAGCAGCAGCACACAAACAGCCTACGGCTCCGCCGACTCGGCCACGGCGGCCCGTGCAGCGTCCCGGTCTCCCCTTCCGCTGCTGGTACCGTCGCCGGGTATACGCGTGTACGACGTAAATGCTTGTACGACATGCGACGGAATGCATGTGAAAGGGGACCTCACGGTGGCACGGGGCAGCTCGGGAATCGTGGCCGGGCTCACCGCCGCGGCGGTGGCCGCGGTCTGTTTCCTCGCCTACCAGGCGTCGGCGAACGCGCCCGACTCCGTCGCCGTTCCCTCGGCCGGGCCCTCCAGCGCGCCGGTGAAGCCGTCCGCGACGCCGGAGGCGACGAAGGAGCCGCTCGCGGTCCCCGCGGACTCCGACACCGGTGCCCGCGTCGTGTACGCGCTGAAGGACCGCCGGGTCTGGATCGTGGACGACAAGGAGAAGACCCTCCGGACGTTCACCGTCATGCCGAGTTCGGTGAGCCCTCTGCCGGGCGTCTACACGGTGACCTCACGCTCGGGCACCATCAAGGGTTCCGACGGTGTGCTGATCGAACACGTGGTGCGTTTCGCGAACGTCGACGACGTGTCCGTGGGCTTCAGCGCCGCCCAGGACGGCTCGATGCAGAGCCCCGACCCCACGATGAAGACCGGCGGCGTGCGGATGAAGAGGGCCGACGGCGACGTGCTGTGGACCTTCGCCACGGTCGGTGTGAAGGTCGTCGTCGTCCCCTGAGGCACGTCCCGCCCGACGACCGGGCGGGACCGGCCCGGGCGGGGTCACGCCGCAGCGGGGCCCGCGTCGTCGGTGTCGTCCACGTCCTCGTCCGCGTCCGCGTGCTCGGTCTCGCGGGGCGGCGTCGACACCGCTGTCGCGGCCGCACAGGAGGCCAGCAGGTCCTTCATCGACACCGCGGACACCGACGGTGGCTCCGCCTGCGACGACTGCGGCTGCACTTCACGCTCGGGTGCCGGCATGGATGCCTCCTCGGGCTTCGGCGAGAGGCGTGGTTAGGTAGACCTAACCAGTACCTGTACCCCATGTGACCACGACGGGGCTCCCCGACGCAACATTTTACCGACGTCCTGTCGGAAAGCGACGGGACGCGTCGGGAAGCCGGGGCACGGACATCACCGCACGGGGCCGGCTACCCGAGGGCCGACAGCTCGGCGCCGAGTCCGGCCCAGCGGGAGCCGATCCCCATCAGGGTCACCGTGCGACGCTCGTCGTCGGTGTCACCGACCGCCCGGTCGATCACCACGCGCAGCCTGTCCTGGGACAGCTCCTCGACCTTGCCGTCGCCCCACTCCACGACGATCACCGACTCCGGGAGCGAGACGTCGAGGTCCAGGTCCTCCATCTCGTCGAGCCCTCCGCCCAGGCGGTACGCGTCGACGTGGACCAGGGCGGGGCCCCCGCCCAGCGGCGGATGGACCCGGGCGATGACGAAGGTCGGCGAGGTGACGGCACCGCGCACGCCGAGGCCCTCGCCGAGGCCCCGGGTGAGAGTGGTCTTGCCCGCACCGAGCTCGCCGGTGAGCATCACGAGGTCTCCGGGCGCCAGAACTCCGGCGATCCGGCGGCCCAGCTCCTTCATCTCTTCGGGGGACTCGACTGCGACGTCCAGGGTGACGGTGCCCGGTGCGACGGTGCCGGCCACCGGGCCGTTGTGCGCTGCTTCCATGCCGACCAACGGTAGAGGATCAGCGCGTCCCGGCCGGAACGGCTCCGATCCGCACCAGCAGGTCCGCGAGCCGGTCGGTCACCGTCTCCGGGTGCTCCAGCATCACCAGGTGGCCCGCGTCCGGCACGATGACCAGCTCCGCGTCCGGAAGCTCGTCCGCGATGGCCTCGCTGTGCGAGCTCGGCGTCACGAGGTCCTTGTCACCGGCCAGGATCAGCACCGGGATGTCACGGAAGGCGGGCAGGGCACCACTCTTGTCGTGCTCGGTGAAGGCCGGGTAGAACTCGGCGACGACATCGATCGGTGTGGACTCGATCAGCCGTTCCGCGAACCGGGCGACCGCCGGGTCCACGTCCCGCGATCCGAACGAGTACCGCTTGATCAGCCCCGCGAACAGGTCCGCGGTCGCCCGGCGGCCGCGCTCCACCAGTTCCGTCTGCGAGCCGAGCGCCTTGAGCACCCCGGGCAGCACCCGGCGCACCGCGTTCACCCCCGCCACCGGCAGACCGAAGTTCACCTCACCGAGCTTGCCGCTCGACGTCCCGACGAACGCGACCGCGGCGACCCGGTCGCGGATCAGCTCCGGGTACCGGTCGGCGAGCGCCATCATCGTCATGCCGCCCATGGAGTGCCCGACCAGCACCAGCGGGCCCTCGGGGGCCGCCGCGTCGATGACCGCCCTGAGGTCGCGGCCCAGCTGGTCGATGCCCACCGGCACACCCTCGGCCTGCGCCCTGCCCCGTTCGGAGCGGCCGTGGCTGCGCTGGTCCCAGTGGACCGTGCGGACCAGTCCGCGCAGCGCGGCTCGCTGGAAGTGCCAGGAGTCCTGGCCGAGGCAGTAGCCGTGGCTGAAGACGACGGTCAGCGGCGCGGGGTCCTTGCTGCCGAAGAGCCTGCGACGGCGCGACCCGGTGCCCGCGGGGGTCCCCGCCCCGGGGCGTCCGCCCGCACGGCTCGTACCGCCGTCCGGCTCGATCTCGTCGATCTCGTAGTACAGCTCGGTGCCGTCGTCCGCGACCGCCCGGCCGGGCAGCCCCCGCAGGGAGCCGTACGGGCCGGAGGCGTCCAGCGCGATCCGGGCCTTCTTGCGCATGCCCCGGCCCACGGTGAGCCGCTCGACGGCCACGCCGGCGGCGGCGCCCGCGGCGATGACGCCTATCGCCGCTCCGGCGATGCCCGCCCGGCGCCAGCCGGCCGCCGCGACGGCCGCCGTCGCCACCACGTCCTCCGCGCTGGTCTCGCTCACCGTGCAGTGCTCCTTCGTCGTGGTTGTCGTCGTCGGACCGTGATCCGCTCCGGCAGGGTTCAGTCCCTGCCGGAGTCCTCGTGGAGATGGACGCGTGGGACGCGTACACCGATGCGTGTGACGATCTCGTACGCGATGGTGTCCGCCGCCCGCGCCCAGTCCTCCGCGCTCGGCTCGCCCCGGTCTCCCGGCCCGAACAGCACCGCTTCCGCGCCCGCCTGCAGGACGTCTCCCCCGAGGTCGACCACGAACTGGTCCATCGCGACCCGGCCCGCGATCCGGCGGACGGCGCCTCCGACCAGGACGGGGCCCCGGCCCGAGGCGTGGCGCGGGATGCCGTCCGCGTAGCCGACGGGCACCAGGGCGAGGGTCGTCTCGGCCGGGGTCGTGTAGTGGTGCCCGTAGCTGATGCCGTGCCCCGGGGGCACCTGCTTGACCAGGGCGACGGAGGCGGCGAGGGTCATGACCGGCCGCAGTCCGAAGTCGGAGGACGTGCCCAGCTCGGGGCTGGGCGAGATGCCGTACATCGCGATCCCGGTGCGCACGAGGTCGAAGTGCGACTCCGGCACCGTGAGCGTCGCCGGGGAGTTGGCGATGTGCCGCACCTCGGGCCGGACGCCCTCCTTCTCCGCGTACGCCACCATGTCGCGGAAGACGTTCAGCTGGGCGGCGATCGACGGGTGGCCGGGCTCGTCCGCGCAGGCGAAGTGAGACCAGAGACCGGTGACGCGCAGGACGCCCGCCTCCTCGGCGGCGCGGGCGGCCGACACGAGCGCGGGCCAGTCGGCGGGCTGGCAGCCGTTGCGCCCCAGACCCGTGTCCGCCTTCAGCTGGACCCTCGCCGGAACGCCTGCGTCCGTGGCGGCGGCGACGACCTCGTCGAGCGCCCACATCCCGCTCACCGAGACATCGATGTCGGCCTCGACCGCCTCGCGCCAGGGGCCGCCGGGCGTCCACAGCCAGCACATCACCCGGCCCCGGATGCCGGCCGCACGCAGCGCCAGGGCCTCCTGCGGGGTGGCGGTGCCCAGCCAGGCCGCGCCGGCCTCCTGCGCCGCCCGGGCGCAGGGCACCGCACCGTGCCCGTACGCGTCGGACTTCACCACGGCCATGAGCTGCGCCCCGGACGCCCGCGCACGCAGGACACGCACATTGGCGCGCAGCGCGGCGAGGTCGATCTCGGCACGGGCTCTCAGGGTCGCTGTCTCGTTCATCGCGCCCAGTGTCTCAGAGCCGTACGCCTGTGCCCTCGACCTCCCGTGCGCGGTGAGGCGGTCACCGGTGGTCGAGGGCATGTTCCAGATGGTCGACGAGGACAGGTACGTGGCTGGCCGGGACGTCCTTCACGGACGTGACCAGGGTGACGGGCCCGCCCCGTCGCAGCAGCGCGAGCAGGGACTCCACGGCCTCGGTGTGGGCGGGGTCGCCGAGCTCGGTGCGGTAGCGGTCCACGAAGTCGTCGTACCGGCCGCCCGAGCGGTCCTCGTGGTACCAGGTGCGGAGTTCCTTCGACGGCGTCACGTCCTTGGCCCACATGTCGACCGCCGCGTGCTCCTTGGAGATCCCGCGCGGCCAGAGCCGGTCCACCAGCACACGGGTGCCGTCGTCGTCCTCCGGCGGGTCGTACACCCTGCGTACGCGAATGCCGCTGCCGCTGCCCATGACCGATCACCGGCCCTTCCCGTCGCTCCGGCCTCCGCTTCCCAGCGTGGATCAGGCGAGGACGTCCCGCCACGCCGCGGGCACGGCGTCCGCGACGTCCTGCGCGGCGACCGGCGCCCCGTCCGCTGCCCGGCGTGCCGCGAGTCCGTGCAGGTAGGCGCCCACGGAGGCGGCGTCGCGGGGTGCGAGGCCCGCGGCGAGCAGCGAGCCGGTCAGCCCGGACAGCACGTCGCCGCTGCCCGCCGTGGCCAGCCAGGACGTGCCGGTCGGGTTGACCCGCACGGGTGTGTCCCCGGGGTCCGCCACAAGGGTCGTCGAGCCCTTCAGGAGCACCGTGGCCCGGTAGCGGGCGGCGAGCTCCCGTACGGCGGCGAGCCGTCCCGCCTCGACCTCCTCGCGCCCCACCCCGAGCAGCGCGGCGGCCTCGCCGGCGTGCGGGGTGAGGACCGTGGCGGCGGTCCTCGCGCGCACGACCGCGGCGTCCATCAGCCGCAGCCCGTCCGCGTCGACCAGCACCGGGACGTCCGCGGCCAGCACGTCGGCCACGGCCTCCGCCGACGCCGAGGAGTCGCCGAGTCCCGGGCCGACGACCCAGGCCTGCACCCGCCCGGCCTTCGACGGCGGGCCGGGGTGCACCAGCGTCTCCGGGAAGCGGGCGATCACCGCTTCGGCACCGGGGCCCGCGTAACGCACGGCTCCCGCACCGCCGCGCAGCGCCCCGGCGACCGCGAGGACGGCAGCGCCGGGGTACCGCTCCGAGCCCGCGGTCACTCCGACGACCCCGCGCCGGTACTTGTCGCTCTCGGCGCCGGGCACGGGCAGCAGGGCGGCCACGTCGGCGTACTGGAGGGCCTCCAGGTCCGGCCGGGCGGGCAGCTCCCCCGTCAGGCCGATGTCGACGAGCCGGAGCGCGCCCGCGTGTCCGGCGGCCGGGTCGATCAGCAGTCCCGGCTTGTACGTGCCGAAGGTGACCGTCGCGTCGGCCCGCACGGCCTCGCCGAGCACCTGGCCGGTGTCCGCCTCCACGCCGCTCGGCAGGTCCACGGCGAGCACGGGCGCGTGGCCCGCGGTGACCGCCCGCAGGAGCTCCACCGCCTCGGGCCGCAGTCCGCCGCGGCCCCCGATCCCGGTGATGCCGTCGACGACGAGGTCGACGGGGCCGAAGGCGCCGGGCGGCGATCCGCCGATTACCCGCCCGCCCGCCGCCAGCAGGGCGGCCAGCGCCTGCCGGTGGACCTTGTCCGGCGAGGTCAGCAGGGCCCGGACGCCGGCTCCCCGACGGGCCAGCCGGGCTCCCGCGTACAGGGTGTCCCCGCCGTTGTCGCCGCTGCCCACGAGGAGCAGGACCCGCGCCCCGTAGACCCGCCCGTTGCGCCGGAGCAGGTCACCGCAGGCCACCGCGAGTCCGGCGGCGGCGCGCTGCATCAGCGCCCCCTCCGGCAGCCGTTCCATGAGCGCCTTCTCGGCGGCCCGTACGGTCTCGACGCTGTAGGCATGTCGCATACGGTCAACCCTCCGCGATCACCACGGCCGACGCCACCCCCGCGTCATGGCTGAGCGAGACGTGCCAGCTCCGTACGCCGAGCTCGGCCGCCCGTGCCGCGACGGTGCCGCGCACCTCCAGCCGGGGCCGGCCGCTCGCCTCGACGCACACCTCGGCGTCGGTCCAGAGCAGCCCGGCCGGCGCGCCGAGCGCCTTGGCCAGGGCCTCCTTCGCGGCGAACCTGGCCGCCAGCGACGCGATTCCCCGCCGCTCCCCGCCCGGCAACAGCAACTCCCTCTCCAGGAAGAGCCGATCGGCCAGCTGGGGCGTACGCTCCAGCGCGGCGCCGAAGCGCTCGATCTCCGCCACATCGATCCCGACCCCAATGATCACGCGCTCACTCACTCACTCACTCGACTGTCACGGACTTCGCCAGGTTGCGCGGCTGGTCCACCTCGTTGCCCCGGGCGGTAGCCAGTTCGCAGGCGAAGACCTGCAACGGCACCGTGGCGACCAGCGGCTGGAGCAGCGTAGGCGTGGCCGGGATCCTGATGAGGTGGTCGGCGTACGGGACGACCTCCTCGTCGCCCTCCTCCGCGATGACGACGGTACGGGCTCCGCGGGCCCTGATCTCCTGGATGTTCGACACGATCTTGTCGTGCAGCACGGAACGGCCGCGGGGCGACGGCACGATCACGACGACCGGCAGGCCCTCCTCGATCAGCGCGATGGGCCCGTGCTTGAGCTCCCCGGCGGCGAACCCCTCGGCGTGCATGTAGGCGAGCTCCTTGAGCTTCAACGCCCCTTCCATGGCCACCGGGTAGCCCACGTGCCGGCCCACGAAGAGCACGGTGTCGTGGGTGGCCAGGGAGCGTGCCAGTTCGCGCACCGGCTCCATGGTCCCGAGGACGCGTTCGACGGCGCCCGACATCTCGGAGAGCTGGCGCACGACGGTGCGGATCTCGTCACCCCACTTGGTGCCGCGCACCTGTCCCAGATACAGCGCGACGAGGTAGCAGGCGACGAGCTGCGTCAGGAACGCCTTGGTGGAGGCGACGGCGACCTCCGGCCCGGCGTGCGTGTAGAGGACGGCGTCGGACTCCCTGGGGATGGTCGAGCCGTTGGTGTTGCAGATGGCGAGGACCTTCGCCCCCTGCTCACGTGCGTGCCGGACCGCCATCAGGGTGTCCATCGTCTCGCCCGACTGCGAGATGGCGACGACGAGGGTGCGCTGGTCCAGGATCGGGTCGCGGTAGCGGAACTCGCTGGCGAGCTCCGTCTCGCAAGGGAGCCTGGTCCAGTGCTCGATGGCGTACTTGGCGATCATCCCGGCGTGGAAGGCCGTCCCGCAGGCGACGACGACGACCTTGTCGACCTCGCGCAGCACGGTCTGTGGAATGCGCACCTCGTCGAGGTGGAGGGTGCCCGAGCCGTCGACGCGTCCGAGCAGCGTGTCGGCGACCGCTTTGGGCTGGTCGGCGATCTCCTTGAGCATGAAGGAGGCGTAGCCGCCCTTCTCGGCGGCCGACGCGTCCCAGTCCACGTGGTACTCGCTCACGTCTGCGGGCCGGCCGTCGAAACCGGTGACCGTGGCCCCCTCCCGCCGCAGCTCGACGACCTGGTCCTGGCCCAGCTCGATCGCCGAGCGGGTGTGCGCGATGAAGGCGGACACGTCGGAGGCCAGGAACATCTCGCCGTCCCCCACCCCCACCACCAGCGGCGAGTTCCGCCGTGCCCCCACCACCGCGTCGGGCTCGTCCGCGTGCACGGCGACCAGGGTGAAGGCGCCCTCCAGCTGCCGGCACACCTGTCGCATGGCCTCCGTCAGGTCGCCGCCCGACGAGTACGCCTCGGCGAGCAGATGGGCGACCACCTCGGTGTCGGTCTCGGAGGTCAGGTCGTGGCCCCGCCCGGTCAGCTCCTCGCGCAGGGCGGCGAAGTTCTCGATGATCCCGTTGTGCACGACGGCGACCCGGCCCGCGTTGTCGAGATGCGGGTGGGCGTTGGTGTCGGTGGGCCCGCCGTGCGTGGCCCAACGGGTGTGCCCGATCCCGGTGTTCCCGGCCGCCAGCGGCCGGTCCTTGAGCTCCTTCTCCAGGTTGAGGAGCTTCCCGGCCTTCTTCGCGGAGGCCAGCCCCCCGTCCGCGAGGACGGCGACCCCGGCGGAGTCGTACCCCCGGTACTCCAGCCTCTTCAGCCCCGCGACAACGACATCCTGCGCCGACTGCGTTCCGACGTAACCCACGATTCCGCACATATCGGCACCATAAGGCCGTGCCCTCGGCCGGGGCGGCGCGAAAGCGCCTGCCACTGCGCCAAAAGTGTCCGGCCGGCCGCGAGCGGTGCCGCCAGTCGCGAGGACTCCGCCGTGGCAGCCCTGATCGTGTCCCACGCACTCGCCCCGGACACCCGCGCCCATAAGTGGCTGTGCCCCTGCCGGCGGACGCTGCTAACCTGCGGCTTCCCCCCTCACCGCTGCTGCCCGCCACCCGTCTGCGTGCCCACGTCCCTCGATCCGTTCGAGCCTGTGCGGCAACGGCCGCGTCCGCTCCGAGGATGGCCATGTCTCCCACCGCTCCCCCGATACGCGCGGAGTTCGACCCGTGCGTCGCCCTACCCTCCCTGGCCGATCTGCGGGCGGCCCTGCGCAACGACGACTGGGAGACGGTGGAGGCGTACTTCGACTTCATCGACCACGAGGACGACCGCGCGGTCGCCGCCGGCGTCGTCGACCGCCTGAGCACCTCCCAGCGCCTCCTGGAACGCGCGGTGGCCGCACAGCCGCGCTCCGCGCTCGCCCGCACCCTGCTCGCCAGGCGCTTCATCGTCATCGGCTGGGACATCCGCGGTGCTCACACCGCCGAACACGTCTCACGTGACCAGTTCCGGGAGTTCCACGAGTGGCTGCGGCGCGCGGAGCAGCTGCTCATCGACGTGTGCGCCGAGCATCCGACGTACGCGATGGCCTGGGCGGCCCGGCTGACCACCGCGCGGGGGCTCGGGCTCGGGGCGAGTGAGGTGCGACGGCGCTACGAGCGGCTGGCCGAGCACCACCCGCACCACATCTCCGCACAGTCCTCGCTGCTCCAGCGGCTGTGCCCCAAGTGGGGCGGAAGCTGGGAGGAGGCCCACGCGTTCGCCCGGGCGTGCCTGGAGTCGGCGCCCCCGGGCAGCCACGCGGGCCGGCTCGTCGCCGAAGTACACCTGGAGCGCTGGCTGGACGACTCCGACATCAGCCCCAGCGACTACCTGCGCTCGGCGGAGGTCAGGGACGAGATCCTGGCCGCCGCCGCCCGGTCCGTGCAACACCCGGACTACCGGCCCGGCTTCGACTGGATCGCCGACCACAACACGTTCGCGGGGGCGCTCTGCCTGGGCGGCCACCACCGCGAGGCCGCGCCGTTCTTCCGCACCCTCGGCAACAAGGCCACCGAGTCGCCCTGGCAGCACGTCGGCGACAAGGAGATCCAGTTCCTCAAGCACCGCAGAACCGCGCTGGCGAAGGGCTGAAGCGATGTCTCAGATGTCACCGACGAGTCAGGGCCACGGCCCCACCACGCCCCCCGTCCGCAGGACCGAGGTCGACGGCATCCGTACCGTGCTCGCCGCCGCCTCCGGGCCGGTGACGGCAGGGCTCCTCTTCCGGGTCGGCGTCGCCGACGAGACGCTCGCCACCACGGGCATCACGCATCTCGTCGAGCACCTCGCCCTGCACCGCCACGGCCTGTCCGACCTGCACTACAACGGCGCCACCGGCGCCACGTACACCCTCTTCCACGCCACCGGCACGCCCCAGGAGGTCGTCACCTACCTCAACGGTGTCTGCGAGGCTCTCCGTGACCTGCCGATGGAGCGGCTGGAGACCGAGCGCGAGATCCTGCGCACCGAGGCGGCGGGACGCAGCCGCCGCCCCGGCCGGCAACTGCCGCTGTGGCGTTACGGCGCCCAGGGCTACGGGCTCAGCAGCTACGAGGAGAACGGCACCTGGCATCTGACGGCCGACGCGGTACGCGACTGGGCGCGCACTCGGTTCACCCGCGACAACGCGGTCCTGTGGATCACCGCCGACACCGTTCCCGAAGGGCTGGACCTCACCCTCCCGGCGGGCGTCCCTCACCCGCCGCCCGCCCCGACCTCGGCCCTCCCCGTCACCCCGGCGTACCTCACCGGCGGCAACGGCGGTGTGGTCATGGACGGCATCGTCCGGCGTTCGACAGCGGCCTCCGTCTTCGCGGAGGTACTCAGCCGTGCGCTCTTCACGGACCTGCGGCAGAAGGGCGGCTACTCCTACACGGCGGACGCCGACTACACCCCGCGCGACCGCGACTTCGCGGCGGTCACCGCATTCGCCGACGCGCTTCCGAGCAAGCAGGACGCGGTGGTCGGCGGCTTCGTCGACGTCCTGGCCCGGCTGCGGGCCGGCTCCATCCAGCAGGCGGAACTCGACTCGGCCCGGGCCAAGATCCTCAAGCAGTACGACCTCCCTGACGTCGCGGCCGCCCAACTGCCCTCGTACGCCCTGAACCTGCTGACCGGACACCCCAGCATCACCGACGAGGTGCACCGGGCCGAACTCGCCGCCGTCACCCTCGACGACCTGCGCGAGGTCGCGCGCGAACTGCACTCCACCACTCTGCTCCAGGTCCCCGGCCGGGGCGTGGAATGGGCGGGATTCACGGCGGCGCCACGGTGGTCGACCGACACTCCCACCGCCCCGGGCAGCCGGCATCCCTCCCGGGAGGACGGCTCCCAGGTGCTGACCGTGGCGCCCGACGCGGTGTCCCTGACCACGCCCGCCGGCCAGGTCGTCATCCGCTACGCCGACTGCGCCGCCCTCCTCGTCCACCCCGACGGCGGCCGGCACCTCACCGGCCTGGACGGCTTCCTGATCCAGGTGGAGCCCACCCTCTACAAGGGCCTCACCCCGGACCGCACGGCGGTCATCGACTCCGCTGTACCGTCGGCCGCGGTCGTCCGCATGCCTCCCCGCGACCCGGAGGACATCCCCCGACCCGAGCGACGCGGCAGGGTACGGCATACGGCCTCCGTCCGGCTGGGCAAGCTCTTCGGACGGCGGAGGGGATGACGGCGTAACCCGGTGCGTACCCGGCCGGGCGGTCCTACGCTCTCGGTCCATGACGACAGCCGAGTGTTACCCGTGCGCCAAGGAAGCACAGTTCGACTCACTGCCGCCCCGGGAGCATGTGGCCTCCGACCGGCACTGGAGGGTGGCCCACGCCTTCGGCACCGCGCTCCCGGGCTGGCTGGTGCTGCTGCCGCGCCGCCACGTCACGGCAGTCCACGACCTCACGGACGCGGAGGCCGCCACGCTGGGGACGTGGCAGGTCAGCCTCTCCGGGGCGCTCCGCGACGTGACCGGCTGCGACAAGACCTACGTCGTGCAGTTCGCCGAGGCCGAGGGCTTCGCCCATGTGCACTTCCACATCGTCCCGCGTACGGCGGAGCTGCCGCAGGAGCAACGGGGGCCGGGGATATTCGAGTTGCTACGGGCTCCGGAGTCCGAGCGTGTGACGGCCGACCAGGCGGACCGGATGGCCCTGGCCCTCCGGGCCCGGCTCGGTGAGCATCCGGACGGCGTGTGACGTCCGGAGCCCGGCGCTGCCGTGCCATCGCCCCGCCCCTCAGGAGGCGGGACGCCGGCACGGCCCTGCTCAGCGCACGTCGACGAAGTCGCCGGCGGCGGTGGCGGTGCCCGAGGTGGACGAACCGCCGAACGTCCAGCGCCAGTAGCCGTCGACCGATGCCTTGACGGTGGTCTTCAGCGCGCCCGTGCTGGACGACGTGGCCGTCTTGACGGTGGAGTAGACGGAGCTGCCCTTCTTACGGAACTGCAGGCTGACCGTCTTACCGGCCTAACCGGTGTACGTGTGCTTCCCCCAGTCCGCCCGCTTGAGGCTGCCGGTGACGGTGATCGTCTTGCCCTTGGTCACCGGTTCGGGCGAGGCGTTGACCGTGGCCTTGGCCCAACGCTTGACCTTCACGGTGCCGGAAGCGGTGATCACCTTCTCCGCCTTGAGCCCGCCACTGGGCTTCCAGAGCTGCGTCAGGACGCCGATCTTCCAAGTGGTGGCAAGGTTGTTCGAGTCGAGGTCGTAACGCGGATCGATGTACAGGCTGCCCTCGCAGTCCGCGAGCCGGGGAGTCGTCGGGTAACAGGTGTAGATGCCCGTACGGAGCCCGCCGCTCACTGCCCCCTTGGCCGCGGTCGTGCCGTGGTAAAAGCCCAAGACCCGCGCCTCCGAACGCCGCATCGCCCTCCCCACCGAATGTCTCCGCTCCCTCAAGGAACACAAGAAGCGGCAGGGCAAGGAGCGTGAGACGGCAGAACCGGACTGGAGAGGCAGCGGCCTCGTCTTCACCACCCCGACTGGCGGCCCGCTCGACCCGGCCAACCTCACCCGCCGTTTCCGTAGCTTCCTCGACCGAACCGGACTCCGCCGCATCCGCTTCCACGACCTACGCCACTCGACCGCGACGCTACTCCTGGAGCAAAGCGTGGACCTCGTTGTGATCAAGGAGCTGTTGGGCCACGCACACATCGGCGTCACCGCTGGCGTCTACGCCCACGTAAGGCTCCGCCCCCAACGCCAAGCCATCGACACCCTGAACGACGCCCTCGGCCCTGTCAACGACAACCCGGACGACCCACCCGCCGCGGCAGGCGTCCGCTGACGTTGCCGTCGGCGTTGCCGTCAAACGCCCGAGAGGCCCCACCGAATATCCATTCGGTGGGGCCTCTCGAAATGTCCACAGCATGTTATGGACTGAGGCTGACTTACCAAGTCACCTGAAGGCGCTCCTCCAGTGTTTCCAGTGAAATCTCACCTTGCACCCATGCCGTGACGTATTGCAGGTCATGAACCGAAAGACCGAAGGCCGATCGAAGAACTTGGGCCAGCCGGAACGGCGCCAACCTCAAGTTTGGATGCTTGTCGATTAGGAGATCAGCGATCTCTGCGATGCTGCACCCAATTCCGTGGTACTCGACGGCCAAGCGCGCCAATCGTTCAATTTCCTCGTCCATCAGTTCCCTCATCTTCGGAATGTGGCAAGGACTTGCTGGAAGTCCCCGTCGAGCCTCGGAACTGCTTCATCGATCCTCGCACGAGTGAAGCCATATCTGGCTGCCTGCCTTCCAGTCCAGGTTCCCTTGGCTGCCGACACAAGGCTTGCACCACCACGGACGGCTTCATTGAAGCCTCCAAGGTTATCTCCGTAGACCCAGATCCCCTGGACACCCTGAACTCGGTCCCCGAAGTGGCCCATAACTTCGTCGAACATCGCCTTACCCCCCGCAGCGGTGAACCCTTGTCGGGATTGTTGTGCATCATCATGGTCAGAATGCCGTCACTATCGAGGTCGGCAATCACGCCACTTCCACTCGCATCATGCGAGATAGAATAAGTGCTTTCGTTACCACCACGCGTAACTCCGCAGTTATGTACGAGGACCGGCGTGGCGCCCGCCAGCACATAGTACGTGTGCTACGCGCCCCCTCCCCACCTGCGTTTTCGCAGGTCATCGGCGGTTTCGCGCTCCGCTGGCGTCCGTGGCTGTGCCCTGGTGTCCGCGCTTGTTGCCGTCAGTACTGCCGTCAGAGGCATAGACCGCGGATCGAGCTACGGCAGGAGTGTCAGCGCGGGGACGTGGGCGGGCTTGACGACGCTGAAATGCCGCCGGTCGAGGGTGGCTACCCGGTCCACGCCAAAGCGCTCGGCCACCGCGATGACCGAGGCGTCGACCCCGCCGAGCGGGAAGTCGGCGTACTGGAGGACCAGCTCACCCATGCGCGCCAGGTCGGCGGGAGTGAGGTGGACCAGCTCGAATGTTCCCCGTGCGACCTCGGTGAGGAACGCCGCTTCGACCTGGGGCCAGCGCTCCAGCAGCCAGCAGACCTCGGTCATGACCGGGCTGGGCAGCAGACGGCGCCCGGTCAGCGACGTCAGCAGGGAGGCACACTCCGGATGACGCCGGTCGGCCGCGTTGAACGCCGCAGCCAGGGGTCCGGTGTCCAGGACCGTGGCGATCACGCCGAGTCGCCGAAGCGCTCGCGCATCCGCTCGCGGATGTAGTCGTCGTGCCGTTCAGCCAGATCCTCTGGGCCATTCACGCTGCCGATCAGGGCCAGCAGCCCGGCCGGGACCGACTCCTCGTCCTCGCCCGCGTCGACCGCCGGCAGCGACTGGGCAACCTGGGACAGTTCCTCATCCTGAGTGACGAGCAGGCGCAGGCGTCGCACCTGGGTCGGGGTGAGCCGGTCCACCAGGTGGTGCATGTCCTCGTAGTCGTATGCAGCGGTCACGCAAGCAGTGTAGGACGGCCCCGCGGCCTCGGACAGCCGGATCGGCAGAGTTTCATCCCCGCTGGCGTGGTGTCGGCCACCGCCCCCGGTGAGCCTGCGCGACGCGCGTGAAGGGGCGGCCCCCTGGTCGGCCCTTGCCTGCGATCCGGCCGTAGGACGGTCGTAGGCGATAGCTTGCTCCGCCAGGAGCCCGGCTCCGGTCATCCCGGCGATCTGGCCGGTTGCCGCTCCCGCAGCCCGGCCGCCGCGTCGGCTCGGTGCCTCCAGTAGCGCGTGATCGCGGGAGTAGACGGTGGGGCTTGCCGGCGACGGCGGCCAGCCTTGGCGGGCGGGGGCCGCCTTGAACCTCGTAGAGAAAATCTGAACGCACGCTCCGGGCCACCCGGCGCGGCGGGTCAGCGGCCCCGCTTGCCGCCGTTCGACTCCAGGGCCTCGACGCGGCCACGAAGGTCGGCCAGCTGCTCGACGGCGTCGGCCAGTGCCCGTTCCAGCGCCTCGACGCGGGCCGTCGTGCCGTCGGCGGGTGCGGTCGCCTCCGGGCCGTCGAGGTCGTCGGGGTGGTCGTGGTGGGCGACGAAGGCACCCTTGCCGGGGCGGGAGACCGCCCATCCTTCCTGCTTCAGCAGGGTCATGGCCTTCTGCACGGTCAGGCTCGATGCCCCGAACTCCCGCATCAGCACGGCCTGCGTCGGCAATGCGTCCCCCGGCTGCAGCCCGCCGGAGCGGATCCGCTCCCGCAGAGCCTCGGCGATCACCTCGAACGTCAGCGGCACCCCGCTGCCCGCCGGCCTCCGCCCGCGCCGCCCCACCACCACGCCCGGTCACCCCTGCTTTCCACGCCCACTACCAGCACAATCCGGCCCGTCCAAACCGGGAAACCGCCCTCACACTACCCGCGTCCCACCACCCACCAGAAAGGAATCAGGAGGGATGCACTTGAATGCGCCGGTGGTGCGATGTTAACGTCACGCACCCGCCGGTGATCACCACCGCGCCCCGCCGACCAAGCCCCCACTGGTCCGGCCCCCGCGCCCAACTTCGAGGCGCCCCGTTCCCCTGTGAGCCGATCACTTCGGCCTGCCCACGCCGCCCCGCGCCGTACCGCTTCCGCACTCCCGCCGAAAGGCCCCGTCCCGCATGCCCGCACAGCTCCAACTCCCTTACCCCGCGACCGTTCCAGCCGCCTCGCGTCCGTCGCCGGCGTTCACGACCCCGGCCTGCCCGGAGGACGTCACCGCCTCGGCGGCAGGACGGTCGACGCTGCAGCGCCGCGCCAGGCTCACCGCCAAGCTGGCGAAACTCGCCGCCACCGGCCACCTCGCACCCCTCGCACGACAGATCAGCACGCTCGGCGGGTGCGCGCACCCGATCCGCCTCACCGGGCACCGCACCCACCTCGACACCGCAACCGGCGAGATCCTCAACCACTTCGACTCCGGCCAACTCCCGGCGGGCGAGCTGCTGGTCCGCTGCGGCAACCGGCGCGCCACCCGCTGCCCCGCCTGCTCCACCATCTACCGCTACGACACCTACCAACTCATCGCCGCCGGCCTTCGCGGCGGCAAAACCGTCCCCACCAGCGTCGCCGCACACCCCCGCGTCTTCGCCACCCTCACCGCACCCGGCTTCGGCCCCGTCCACAACCAGCCCGACACCGGCCGCTGCCACTGCGGCCACACCCACCCCGACGACGACCCGCTCCTCGGCACCCCGCTCGATCCCGACCGCTACGACTACGCGGGCGCGGTGCTGTGGAACGCGCACGCCCCAGCCCTGTGGGCACGCTTCACCACCCACCTGCGACGGGAGATCGCCAAGGCGGCAGGGCTGACACAGCGGGTCCTGCGGGACCACGCCACGCTCTCGTACGCGAAGGTCGCCGAGTACCAGAAACGGGGCCAGGTCCACTTCCACGCCGTCATCCGCCTCGACGGACCCACCGGCCCCGGCAGTACCCCGCCCGCCTGGGCCACCACCCAGCTCCTCGACCACGCCGTCCGCGCCGCCGCCGCACGCACCCGCGTCCACCACGAGGGCGAACCGCCGAAGCAACCGCAGCTTGCCGGGGACATCCCCGCGCCCCAGCCCCAAAACTCACATCGGGGTGGGCGGTTGGTGTTTCGGTTCGGGCGGCAGATCGACGTCCGGGCGATCCGCGGCACCGACTTCAGCGGCGGTGGCCCGGTCACCGACCGGCACGTCGCCGCCTACATCGCCAAGTACGCCACCAAGGGAGCCGAGACCACCACCGGCACCCTCGACCGCCGACTCCGCTTCCTCGCCGAGCTGCACAAGTACGACATCACCGACCATGCCCGCCGCATGATCCACACCGCCTGGCACCTCGCCACCCGCGCCCAGCACGCCCACCTCCGCCTGCGCCAATGGGCCCACATGCTCGGCTTCCGAGGCCACTTCTCCACCCGCACCCGTCATTACTCCACCACCCTCGCCCACCTCCGAGCCGAACGCACCGCCTGGCGAACCAGCCGACCCGACACCCAGACCCCAGCCCCGGCATCGGCTGAGACGCAGGCCGACCAGACGGACGGCACGCCGGTCAGTGACCGCGCCGGACACTCCACTGACCTGGCCGCTGGTCACCGACCCGGTCACGGTCATTCCACAGGTCACCGACCCGGTCACAGCGATATCGCCGCACGGCCCGACGGTTCGGACACGACGCTGGTCATCTCCCACTGGCAGTACGCCGGAACCGGCCTCCTGCCCGAACTCGAACACCTCGCCGACCTCCTGGCCACGAAACGGCAGACCCGACCCGAGCAACCGACCCGAACCCGACGCTCGAAGCGCTCCGGCGACCGCGCCGGCCACCCGGTCGGTCACTCCACCGATCGGCTGACCAGTGCTGCCCGCCCTGGGACCGTCGCGTGACCGCCGGCACGGAACTCCTCACCGTCCCCCAGGTCATGGCCCGCCTCCAGCTCGGCCGCTCCGCCGTCTACGACCTGCTCCGCACCCGGCAGCTCGCCTCGATCACCCTCGGCCGCGCCCGCCGCATCCCCACTCACGCGCTGGCCGACTTCATCTGCACCCGCCTCGAACAGGAAGCCGCCTGATGACCACGCCCCGCGACACCCCCGCCTCCCGCCGCACCCGCGCCAACGGCGACGGAACCGTCTACAAGCGCAAGGACAGCCGCTGGGAAGCCGCCGGATACGTCCTCGCCCCCGGCAACACCCGCAAACGCATCCGCGTCTACGGCACCACCCGCAAGGAAGCCCTGACCAAGCTCACCGAGAAGATCGCCGCCAGCAACCTCGGCCTGCCCGTCGCGACAGCCGACAGCACCGTCAGCGACTACCTCACGTACTGGCTGAACGGCGTCGCCGTCCGCCAAGTCCGGGAGAACACCCACACCCGCTACGCCGCCTGCATCCGCCTCCACCTCATCCCCGGCCTCGGCGCCAAGAAGCTCGCCCGACTCACCGCCCGCGACGTCCGCACCTTCCTCGACCACCTCCGCGCCGCCTGCCAGTGCTGTGCCCAGGGACGCGACACCGACCGGCACTTCTGCTGCGCCATCGGCCAGTGCTGCAACAAGCGGCTCTCCCCGCTGACCGTGACCTACGTCCACTCGGTCCTCAAGTCCGCCCTGGAACACGCCGTCCGCGAAGACGACCTGCCCCGCAACGTCGCCCGCAACGTCAAGACCCCCGCACCCCGCCCCCGGCGCTTCAAGCCCTTCACCGCGAGCGAGGCCCGGCAGTTCCTCTACGCAGCCAGCAGCGACCGGCTTCACGCCCTGTACGAACTCGCCCTGCGCACCGGACTCCGCAAGGGCGAACTCCTCGGGCTGCACTGGGAGGACCTCGATCTCGACAGTGGCACCGCCAGCATCCACCGCTCTCTCCAGCGCACGCCCACCGGCGGCCTGACCATCCTTCACACCAAGACCCGCGCCTCCGAACGCCGCATCGCCCTCCCCACCGAATGCATCAACTCCCTCAAGACCCACCCGGAACGACAGCATGAAGAACGCGAAGCTGCCGGAGCAGGCTGGGCAGACAACGGGCTCGTCTTCACTACCCCCACCGGTAAACCTCTCGATCCCACCAACCTCACCCGCCGCTTCCGCCGTCTCCTCCACCGCGCGCAGCTCCGGACCATCCGCTTCCACGACCTCCGACACTCGACCGCGACCCTGCTCCTGGAACAGGGCATCGACCTCGTCGTGATCAAGGAACTGCTCGGCCACGCCCACATTGGCGTCACCGCCGGCGTCTACGCCCACGTACGCCTCCGCCTCCAGCGCCAAGCCATCAACGCCCTGGGCACCGCCCTCGGCCTGGCCAACGACGACCCTGACGACCCATCCGACGCAGCAGCCGTCCGCTGACGTTGCCGTCAGCGTTGCCGTCAAGCGCCCAGAGAGCCCTGCTGGACTGCGTCCGGCAGGGCTCTCTGTTTGACATTTTCCGCAGCACTTCCCCTTCACTGCCTGGTACTTACTTACAGACCAGAAGAAGTGAATTGACTTACGGAATCCCGAGAACGTCGGACACCGCTTCGTGCACCTGAGTCGCAATGCGAGTTAGCTGCTTAAGCTCATCCTCGCTCTTGGCAGCTCGCTCCAGTTGCCATTCGATGAACATCGGTGCGAACCAGATGAGTTGTACGAGTCTCGCTTCCACGGTCTCGCCGATCGGAGGAATCCGAGAGAGTAGCGCTACGTACGCTTCACCAGCATCGGGATCAAATTTCCCAGACCGAAGCTTTCCGAGAAATCCAGACTCGTCATCCCATGCTTCGTCTAGACGTTCCAGCAGGTCATCCATGTTCACCCTCCAGGCCAGTGTCCGACGATCGCTTCCGCCGGGATATTCTGCCAGATCAAAACTTCTGAGTCCTTCCTGGCGTAGGCGCTATGCCTCCTGCTCGACGGAAACGGACCAGAAGAGATATCCACGTAGCTATATGGAGTGCGCCTCAGGTCGATCGCAACCACCCCATGGCCTTGATTGTACTTATCGAATGCAATGCCGGGGTTCTTGGTTGTCGAGATCCATGGCGTCAGCTTTTTTCCGGCAACATGCGACAGAGGACTGACCCCTGCATTACCGGGAGCCCGAGCCGTCAATCCCATTGCAGGGTCATCATTCTCAGCCAGCGCACGGTAGACGATATTTCCGTCGGGATCCGGTCCATCGGGCCTGCTACCACAGTTGTGAACCAGAACCGGCGTGGCCCCCGCCAGCACATAGTACGTGTGGGTGTCACTGACGGTGAGGTTGTGGACGGTTTCGCCGGCTGCGGTCCAACGTTGAATGGCACTGATCTGGACGTGGGTGCCGGCGCTGGTGCGGAGCCATTGGCCGGAGCGGAGGTCCGTGGCATCGATCCAGTCGCCGAGTTCCTCGACCCAGAAGGGATGGCCGTCGGTCGCGGTGACCGAGGCGGTCTCGTCGCCCCGGTCGCCGTCGGTGTCGATGGTGACCTTGACCAGGTGCTTGAGGCCGTCGCCCTTGATCTCGGCGGTGACCGTCTCGACCGTCGTCTCCCCGGTCTCCGGGTCGGTGGCCAGGACCTTGTCGCCGGCCTCGACGTCCTCGATGTCCTTCGTCGAGCCGTCGGCCATCACGACCTTGGTCCCGGGGACGAAGCTGTTGCTGGTCGGGCAGGAACCGCCCGGCTTGCCAGAGCCTCCGCCACCACTGCTGCCGCCGTTGCTCCGTGAGGAACCACCGGAAGAGCCACCGGGTTTACCCGCGCCGGCCTTGGTGCCACCCGAGCTCTTGTGGGTGGCCGAAGCAGAGGACACCTTCGGCGCCGAATTGGCCTGGGCCTGTTTCTGGACCGGGCTGCCCGTCTTCTTCGTCTCGTTGACAGCCTTGTTACTGGTTGTCTGTTTCTTCTCCGCCGCCTTCTTTTTCGCGGCCTGCGCCGCCTTCTTGGCCTTCTCGATCGCCGCCTTCTTCGCCGCGAGCGCCTTCTGCTGCGCCGCCTTGGCCGCGGCAAGGACCGCCTCGGCCTTCTTCTTCGCCTTGTTGAGCGCCTGGATGGCGTTGAACGTACGGTGAACGGCCTTGACGAGGGAGGGAATCCGAGCGAGCTTGCCCAAGGGAACTGCTCCGACAACCATGCTGACGCAGGACATCACGCTGCCCCCGAAGCAGCCCATGACGTCGCCGCCGCCGATCAAGCCCCACAGCGCTTCCCCGGCGGCCGACAGGATCACCGAGGTGACGGACTTGCCCATGGTCGACTGTGCCTGCGACACCTGCGCCGCCGACAAGCCAGCCCCGGCCAGGGCAGCCGCCGTCTCCGACGCCGTCAGGGAGACAGCCAGACCCGTCGGGTCGGACAGCGTCACCGGGTTGTTGTGGGCGTAGGCGTACCCGTTGGCCTGCATCGGGTCCGCGAGGTCCAGCACCGGGTCCGCGGACAGGAAGCGCCCCACCGCCGGGTCGTACATACGGGCACCAAGCTGCGTGTAACCCGAGGCATCGTCCGGGGTCATGCCCAGGAACGCCGCATGCGTCTGCCGGCCCGCACCGGACGTGGACGCGCCGCGCTCGTTTCCGAACGGGTCCTGCTTGCGGACGCGGACCGGCATGCCGTCGGTCATGGCGACCTCGGCATACGTACTGCCCTGATGGTCACCGACCTGCGCGACCAAGGTGCTGGTCTTGTTGTAGCCGTACTGGTAGCGCAGCACACTGCCGCCCGGCGCATCGTAGCTGCGGTGCGTGGAGACCAGCTTGCCCGCCGCCTGCGTGGTGACCTCGGTCTCCCCCACATGCAGCGTGGCCTGCTTACCCTGGACCGTCAGCAGACGGCTGCCGTCCGGACCGTAGATGTAACGGGTCTCGTCCTGCGCCTCCCACTTCTGCGCCGCCGAGGAAGCCGAGCAGGTGGCGAGGACGGTGGACGTGCCATTGGCCGTGGCTCCGTCCCTGACCGCGATGCACAGACCGGTGTCGGCGTGGATCAGCTGGCCCGACGCGTTGCGCTTGATCTTCTGGTTGGCCGATCCGTCACACGCGTGGAGCTGCAGACCGGAACCCGCCGAGGGCGAGCCGGGCTCGATGCACCACTTGTCGTCGTAGACGGTCATGGTGCCCAGGTCCGGGTCCGACTGGCCGGGCTGCTCCCGGAAGGACCACTTCTGAGCGGCCGATCCGTTGCAGCCGGAGAGGTTGACCGGCGTGTTCTCCGCCGCCGTGCCGCCGCTCAGGTCCAGGCACTTGTCGGCGAGGCCGACATAGGGGGACCTGCCGCCGCCGCCCTCGCCGCTGAGGCGCTCCACCTGGCCGTCCCAGGTCCAGGTGAGGTCCTGGGTGTCGCCGTTCCCGAGCGAGGTGACCTGCTTGGTCTCGCCCGTGAGCTCGTGGAGCCGCTCGGCCTCCGCGGTGACCTGGGCGCCGGCCGGGGTGGTGTACTTCTTGGTCACCTTGGTCAGGGTGTGTGGCTGTGAGCCGTCCGCCTTGCCGTAGGCGTAACTCGTCACCGAGTCCTTGGCGGTGGCGCCGGCGAGGTCCTTCTCGGTGAGCTTCTTACGGTTGCCGAGCAGGTCGTACTCGTACTGCTGCCAGTAGCCGGAGCCGTCCGGGCCGGCCGTCACGTTGAGGGCGCCGTCCTCCTTGACCGGGCCGTCGACGCAGTGGTCGAGGTCGGCGGAGGTCCACGCCTCGGTGAGCTGGCCGATCGGGTCGTAGGTGAAGCACTGGCGTTCCTGGATGCCGGTCGAGCGCTCCTGGATGCCCGTGACGTTGCCCGCGTCGTCGTACGAGTAGGACCGGTGGGAGGCGAGCTTGCCGGCGACCACCGCGGTGTCGCCGTTCTGCTCCCGGTACACCTGCTGGTCGGTGAGTGCCCCGGAGGCGTCGTCGAAGCTCGAGAAGGACCACACCCGGTGGGGCTGAGCGCCCAGCGTCGAGCGCAGCAGCTGGCCGTACGGGGAGTACGCGGCCTCGGAGCCGTACCAGTCCTTGCCCGAGATGGAGAGCGGCAGGCCTTCCTCGTTGTAGCGGACGACCAGCTTCTCGCTGTCGAACGCCCCTGCCGCGGGGATGGTGCCGTCCAGCAGGAGGCCCGTGTCGCTGTAGTTGTAGGTGGAGGTGTACGACTTCTGCAGGCCCCAGGTGGTGGCGAGGGCGTCCGGAAGCGACAGCGTGGTGGAGCGCGGCTGGTAGTCGGCGGTGTACCCGCCGACCGTCATCGTGTACTCCTGGCCGTCGGTGACGCGCACCGAACTGGCCGGCAGGCCCTTGCCCCCCGGCGCGGTGTCGTACGTGCTCCGGGCGACCAGGTCACCGGCGGAGCCGTCGAGACGCTGCTCGGTCGGCCGGGACAGCTCGTCGTACTTGGTCCAGACGGTGACACCGCGCGCGTTGGTCGTGGTGAGCGGCCGGTCGCGGTGGTCGTACGTCGTGAGGGTGGTTCCGGCGTCCGGGTCGGTTGCGGACACCATCCGGCCGCGCTGGTCGTACTTCCACGTCCATGTGCGCGCGGAGTTCTGTGCGCTGTACGCCTTCACGAGTTGACCGAGGTCGTCGAACTCGTACTTCACCGACGTGTACTCGGTGCGTTCGGCGTCGGTGAAGGTGTCGACCTGGGTGGTGCGGCCCATCGAGTCGGTCCGGACTCGATAGGAGGCCGCGCCGGAGGGGTTGATGACCGTGGACCAGTCGGCGCCGTACTCGTACCGCGTCGAACGCGCCTGTATCTCGCTGCCGTTGAGGACCGGCAATTCCTTCACCACGCGGCCCAGACCGTCGTAGGTGTAGCGGGTCGCGTTGGGCACGGCGGTCTCGGCGAGCGGGGTGAAGAGCTGACCGCTCGGCTTGCCGGTGGCCAGGTAGGCGTTGTTGGTCTGCCAGACCTCGCCCGAGCTGTTGTAGAGGGTGTCGGTGATCAGCCGGCCGCCGCCGGTCGCCTCCTCCTGGGTCTGCCGTTCCCGGCCCAGGCCGTCGTAGACGGTGACGGAGGACTCGACACGGTTCTCGTGCCCGCGGGCCTTGGTGACGACGTAGGGCGGGAGGCGGTCCGGTTCCTCGGGGTCGATCTCCGGGATGTGGTACTCGGCGGCGAAGTCCGGCACGGAGGACGACGACGAGGTCCGGCCCGGGGCCCACGCCTCGACGAGCCGGCCCAACGGATCGAACACGGACTGCGTGACGTGTCCGTTGGCGTCGGTGCTCTTGGGGGCGGTCCCGCGCCCGGGCTCGATCTCCTGGATGGAGCTCTGGCCCAGGGAGTTGGTCTCGGTGACTCCGAACGTCTGGCCGCCCTCCATGCGGTAGGTCGTGGTCGACGACTTGTCGTCCGGGTCGGTGGTCTTCACCACACGGCCGCGGGAGTCGAACTCGACGGTGCCGTCGGCCTGGAAGCCTGATCCGTCGGCCTTGAGCGACCAGGTCCGGGTGGCCAGACCCCGCGTGGAGTCGGTCAGTGCGGCGCCGTACCCGCCTCCGTCGTAGGCGGTGCGGGAGCCGGAGGCGAGCTTCGCCGTCTTGGTGAAGTCGGCCGTGGCGCACGGGGTGGCGGTGCTCAGGCTCTGCTTGGTCAGACCGATGAGGTTCTTGCCCGTGTGGTGGACGTACTCCAGCTCGGTGCAGGAGACGTCACCGACGAGTCCCGGGTCGGCCTTGTCCTCAAGGGTCTCGATCCGGACCGGCAGGCCGTACTTCGTCTCGAAGGTGGTCTTCGTCTCCGACGTGCGGACGTCGCCGTCGCCGTCCTTGCTGTAGGCGAGCTGACGCGGTTCGGTGACCCGCCAGGCCTTCAGCGGGTCGAGGCTGTCGCCCCGATCGCGGGAGGCCAGTTCGGTGGCCTCCGGCACGGTGACGGAACGGGTCAGCCAGGCCGCGTCGGCAACGGTTGCCTCGGCGTATGTGAGCTCCTCGGCTATGCGCCCGGCGAACGGTTCGCGGTCGTACGCGATGTGCGCACCGGCCGTGTCCTTGACGGACACGTTGTCGCCCATACCGCGGAAGTACCGTGTGACGGCCTTGGTCCGCTTGCTGCCGATCACCGGATCGTCGGCGCCCGTGACTACGGCGACCTGGTCGAAGCCCGCGAACTGCGAGTACGTCCGCGTCGACTTCTTCGTGAACTCCTGCTCGGCCATCCGCCAGCCGGCGGTGCCGTACGTGTACTTCGTGCTGGTCGAGTAGGCACCGTCGACGTTGGGGAGTTCCTCGATCTCCTGGACCACGTACTTCTGGAACCAGTCGATGTCCTCCTTCTCCGGGTCCGGATGCCAGTAGGAGGGGTAGCACAGGCGTGTGTTGCTCTTCAGCGCGTCCTTCTCGGACTTGCCGGGCAGGTCCTGGCCGGTGGCGCACTGCCCTGCCGGCTGCTTGTAGGTGACGACGGTCTCGCCGCCGTACTCGCTGATCACACGGCCGATGCGCAGTCGGGAGAAGCCCGGGCGCGGGTCCTGGTCCCCCCGCATCACGCGGTTGGGCATGTCGTCCACGTTCGGCTCGAACCGGACCGGGTTCAGCGTCACGCTCGCGTCGGTGGAGCCCTTCTGGGCGTAGCCGGTGCGGGTGACCGACTCCAGCCACAGGGCGGTGTTCGGACCGGTGCGCAGGACTGGGAAGGACTGCTTGAGCTGATAGCGGTCCACCACCTGGCGGGCATCGGTGCCGGTGCGCCGCTGCGCGGACGTCTGGATCGTGTCCAGGCGCTTGGTGGACCAGAAGGACGGCGCCGCGTTCCAGCACATCTTGCCGGAGGCGCATCGCAGGTCAGCCGGGGTGTCGTACCAGATGCGGTACTTACCGGGGTCCTTGGAGGTGAAGTTCGCGTCGCTGCACTCGAGGGAGCCCTCGGCGTAACAGCGTTCGGCGACGGTGAAGAGAACGCGGCCGGGGGCTTCGGCGCCGAAGATGCTGTTCTTGCGCTGGCCGTAGTCGATGTGGGTGAGGTAGCCGTCACGGTCGTACGTGACCGGGGCCTTCCAGTTGAAGTTCTTCGCGTAGTGGTTGGTGTCCTTCTTCCACCACAGGGACATGGCGTTCTCGTGGACGTCCTCGACATAGTCGAGGTTCCACCGCCAGGCCTGCTTGCACTCGGAGCCCTTCCAGTCACCGGCCTTGTAGCAGGGCTCGTCGGCGTGGTTCCCGAACACCGGCACTGTGAGGGCCGAGTTGGTGACGGGGTCGCCCTCGGACCATCCCGGCAGCTTGTTCATGCCGAAGTGGTACTTGGTGCCGTCGTTGGTGGTGACGATCCAGTACTCGCCGTCGGCGTCGCCGTTGCCCTTGCCGGTGTCCATGACGACCTGGATCCGGGAGCCGTCTCCGTTGGCCGTGAACCACTGCTTGTCGTCCGCGTCCCAGACGAGCTCCGTCGTGGCCCCGCCCAGTGTCAGTGTGGCGTTGTCCGAGCCCCAGCACATGTCACCCGTCTTGTGGGTGGCGTTGTTGGCGCCCGTCTTCTTGGCGTCCTCGCGGCAGGAGGCGTAGGTACGGGTGATGGAGCCGGCGTTGTAGTCCCAGCCGTCGCCGATCCAGGAGGCCTGGTTGTTGGTGGACGAGGTCCGACCGTCGACCGACTGGGACGAATAGGACAGTCCCACCTTCGGGGTCAGCCCGCCGGGTGCTTCGGGCACCTGGACCTGGTAGCCGTAGGTGAAAGCACCGGAGGACGAACCGGATGCCCAGGCGCCGGACGACTGCAGTGGGGTCGCTGTGAAGTCTCCCGCCGCCGACGCTCCGGTGTCCAGCACGCCGACCGCACGTGAGCCGGGCCCGTCCGCGGCGGAGGCCCGCGCGAGACCGGACGCCTCCGAGCCGGCTTCCACGCCGAGGAGTTCGGCGACCGGAACACCGGCGGAGACCACCCGGCGGGTCTGCAGGGTCTCGCCCTCGTTCGCCGCGGCCGCACGCAGCTTCGCGTCGGCCTTCGGGTGGACCACTTCGATCTCGCTGGCCATAGGCTGCATCGACACCGCCGCGCCGTCCGGCGTCTCCTCGGCCGGCGGCTCCGGGGCGCACTCGCCCTCGGTCGGCGCGTCGATCACACAGTTGGGCAGCAGGACGACACCGAACCGGTCGGCCGCCTGCGGACCGTACAGGTCGGCGAATGCGGTGTAGTCGACCCCGACGATGACCTCGGCCGCCGGGTCGGCGGTGGCAGGCGGGGTGATCTCCATCAGCAGCCCGTCGACATCGGCGGTCTGCGAGTCCGCCGGAGCCTTCAGGTCGACGGTCCACTCGCCTGCCAGACCTGCGGGGTCGCCGTCCTCGGGTACTCCGAGCGAGACCGTCGGCACGTTCTCGACCGGGACCGACTTCCCCGGCTCGGCCTCCGTCAGGTCAGCCGTACCCACACCCGGCGCCCACTCCTCCACGGCCACGGGGGCGTAGGGGGTGGTCGGCACCTCCGGCGCCGTGGTCAGGTGCCTCTCGGCACTTTCGTCCTGCTCCGTGCGCGCGCTCTCCGGCAGTTCGGGGAGTTCGACCGCCATCTCTTCGCGCGGCTTCGGCGGGATGGCTGCGGCCTCCAGCGACAGGCTGCCCCAGGTGAGAGCCGACGTCAGCGAGACGACCACCGTCATGCGGAGACGGCGGCGTCTCTGCCGACTCCTTCCGGCCGAGGCCGGCCGGCCGAGCCCCCACCAGGACCCCGGACCTGCTGCACGCATGCGTCGACTCCCACCTTGCGCAAAGAACAGCGGAACTTTGAAATACCGCGCAGCGCGCCCGACTTGGGCGCACGCGCCGGGAATCTTGCGACACGCGAGGGGAATGATCAAGGAACGCAGAGTGACCGGTGAATGCGAAAAGTGATCTTCACCACGGGACAAACAGGAACCGCTCCCATCAGGCGGTCGGGAGCGGGGGTTTCACAAGATCTCCGCAATGTCAGAGCTTTTCTCCCCGCCCGGGCATCCATGATCAAAAATTTGACCTTCTCGCCTCATCACACTGCGTTTCGATCACGGATCGATAAATTTCTTTACTTAGGCAGTTGTCGCAAGCACATGCGATCGTGCGGGCGCATGTGTCCGCGGCCGGTGGAGCGCGGGCCAGACCTGTCGACCCCCGCCCGTCCGTTCGGTCCCCTCGGAGAAGCTCAGTGACCGTGCCACGCCTGCTCAGACCGTTCGTGCGTAGCCGCGCACGGCTGTCCGTCACCCTCGGCCTGCTCGTGGCCGCGCTCACCGCATCCCTGCTGCCGTGGTTCACCGGCTGGCCGGGCGACGAGAACGCCTCGTCGCAGGCCCAGGGGGGCAGTACGAAGGCGTCACCGGCGGGTGATCGCCCCCGCACCCACGAGCAGGCCGCCGCCGCGGCCCGCCACACCGGCGAGAAGGTCCTCGTAGAAGCGGCCACCACCCCCACCACCCTCACCTGGGCGCTGCCCGACGGGAAGACGCGTCAGCAGATCAACGCCACCCCGCAGCGGGCGAGGAACGCCGACGGCGAGTGGGCGAAGATCGACACGGAGCTGCGCCGCACCAAGGACGGCATCCTCCCCGTCAACGTCGTGGTACCGGTCCGTTTCTCGGCCGGTGACCGCCAGGAACGAGCCGACCGCGACGCCCCCCCGGAGCACGCCGACGGCGGGGGACAGCGTGCTGGCCGAGGTCGAGCTGGAGGGCCACACCGTGGCCTACACCTGGCCCGGCACACTGCCCGAGCCGGTGCTCGACGGCGCGCGGGCGCTGTACGAGGAGGTCTTCCCGGGCGTGGACCTCCTGCTGGTCGCCCGTGAGGAGGGCGGCTTCGCGCAACTGCTGATCGTCAAGACGCCAGAGGCGGCACGGAACGAGGCCCTGGAGACGCTCACCTTCGGACTGCGTTCCGAGACTGCCGAGTTCGAACATGACCGCACCACCGACACGGTCCGCGTGCTCGACTCGCAGAAGGGCAGGGAGATCGGTTCCGTGCCGACCCCCTTCGCCTGGGACTCCTCCGGCAAGGACCCCGACCTGGAGCCGGGCACCGAGGTCCGCACAGCTACCGGAGACGCTGATGAGGTGCTGGGGCTCTCCGGTCTGTCCGGCATCGAGCCGGGCGCGCGGAGCAGTGCGCTGAAGACCAGCCTGACCAAGGAGGAAGGCGGCGCCCGCCTCGGCCTGGACATGGATGCCACAGGTCTTCTGAAGAGTGACGACGTGCGCTATCCGTTGTTCATCGATCCGTCGATCCAGCCCCCCTGGAAGGCCTGGACGGTCGCGTACAAGCCCTACCCGAACTCCAGCTTCTACAACGGCACCAACTTCAGCTCCGGCACATCGGACGCCCGTGTCGGTCACGAGAACGAGACCAGGGGCACGGCCCGTTCCTTCTGGCGGATGGGCTTCTCCAGCAGCCTCAAGGGCGCCACCGTCACCAAGGCGCAGTTCAAGGTGCTCAACAACCACTCCTGGTCGTGCGACGCCCGAAAGTTCCACCTGTACCGCACCGGGGCGATTTCCTCCGGCACCACCTGGGCAAAGCAGCCGAGCTGGTCGTCGCTCCTGCAGTCGCAGTCGTTCGCCCACGGGTACAAGACCTGTTCCGACGACTACGTGCTGTGGAACGTGCAGGCAGGCGCCCAGTACGCGGCCAACGCCGGCGCGTCGACCCTCACCCTGGGGATGCGGGCCGACGCCGAGAGCGATGAGTACACCTGGCGCAAGTTCCGCGCCACGTCGGCCACCCTCTACGTGGAGTACAACCGCAAGCCCAACGAGCCCACGGCGGGCACCACCACCCCGGGCGGCGCCTGCCTGGCAGCCCCGTCCAGCCGACCCGTCGCCAAGACGAACATCGTGCTCTCCGCGACGGCGACCGACCCGGACAAGAACCTCTCCAAGCTGCGCTTCCGGTGGTGGAAGTCGGGCGCCACCGTGCCCTCGGGCACCCTGGTCACCCCCAACAGCGGCGGCAAGGCGACGCTGACCATTCCGTCCAGCAGCCTCACCGACAAGACCACCTACCGGTGGGACGTCCGGGCGGAGGACAGCGAGGGCGCGGACTCCACTTACTTCCCACCCGGTGACCAGCCCTGCCAGTTCACCGTCGACGCCTCCGCACCACCGCGGCCCGACGTGACCAGCGTGGACTTCCCGGAGGCGACGTCGGACGGCTTGACCTGGTCCGAGAAGAAGTTCGGCCTGAGCGGCACCTTCACCTTCAGCTCACCGGGTGCCACCAAGTTCGCCTACACGCTCGTCGGCGCCACGTACACCGAGAAAGCCGCCACCCTCACCACGGACGAGTCGGGCAACGCCGTCGGTGTGCTCTCCCTCACCCTGACCCCGCCCAGCGCAGGGCCCAACAGCATGCGCGTCTACGCCTACGACTCGGTCGGCAACAAGTCGAAGGAGTACACCGACTACCTCTTCTACGTGCCGCCGCGGGACACCGCGGACGCTCCGGGAGACCTCAGCGGTGACGGCCGCGCCGACCTGCTCACCATCAACGCGAGCGGCAACCTCCGCTCCTACTCCGGCCTGCCCGACGGTGAGCTCTACGTCTCCCTCACCGCCGGATACGCCTCCGGCGGGGCACTGAACCCGACCGGCCACTGGTACGCCCCCGCAACCGACAAGGCCGCGTTGATCTCCCACCACACCGACGTCTACCCCGGTGACGGTGTCACCGACCTCTTCGCCCGCACCCCCGACGGCGGGTTCTGGCTGTACCCGGGCGACGGCTACGGCAGCTTCGACGTCGACAAGCGGCTGGCGGTCCGCCTGCCCGCCGGCTCCCCGGACCCGGCGAGCTGGGTCCAGCTCAAGGCCGTCGGTGACATCACCGGCGACCAGCGGCCGGAAGTGTTCCTGCGCACCGGCGACGCCTACTGGGCGCTGATCGGCTACACGGGCGGTTCCTTCCAGGAAGCCGTCCGGATGAATCCCGACGCGTGGGCGATACGCGACATCGTCAACGTCGCCGACATCGACCTCGACGGAACCCCCGACCTCCTCTGGAGGAACACCTCCAACGGGAACGTGTACGTACGGCACGGCAAGCCCGGAACGGTCGCCGGCAGCGTGGACCTGGCCTCCCTGAAAACGGCGGCGGCCTCCCGCGAGGGCATCGACACCCCGTACGGGAACTCGTGGACCGGCGCCGCCATCGACACCGCCATCGGTATCCCGGACGTGAACAACGACCGCATCCCCGATATATGGGCGCGCTTCACGGTCGACGGATCGGTGAAGGTCTACCACCCGTCCAAGACCAACACCAACGGGCCCGCGAAGACCGTGATCTCCGGCGGCTGGGGCGACGTCAAGGCCTTCGGCTGACGTCGTGGCCGGATCGAGCCGGGAAGCCCGGACCGCAGCTGTGCGGCCCGGGCTTGCCGGCTCCTCGGCGTTCGGGCTTCCGGCTCGTTCCGTCCCGTGTCGTCCCGGACGGGAGCACCGCCCTCTCCCCCACGTGACCGACCCCACCCCCCACTCCGTTCAAACTCCCGCAACAATGAACACGTGATCACCTCGTCCGCACGGAGCCCCCGCCGCACCGAGCACGCGCCGACGCCCTACGTCGACCTGACCCGGGCGGAGTGGAGCGCGCTGCGTGACAAGACCCCGCTGCCCCTGACCGCCGAGGAGGTCGAGAAGCTGAGAGGCCTCGGTGACGTCATCGACCTCGACGAGGTCCGGGACGTCTATCTGCCGCTCTCACGGCTGCTCAACCTCTACGTCCAGAAGACCTCCGGCCTGCGCGGCGCCCTGAACACCTTCCTGGGTGACGCGGGCAACGGGCACGGCGAGCAGCGCGGCACCCCGTTCGTCATAGGGGTCGCCGGAAGTGTCGCCGTGGGCAAGTCCACCACCGCCCGCATCCTTCAGGCCCTGCTGGCACGGTGGCCGGAGCACCCCCGGGTGGAGCTGGTGACGACCGACGGCTTCCTGCTGCCCATGAAGGAGCTCCAGTCGCGGGGCCTGATGTCCCGCAAGGGGTTCCCCGAGTCGTACGACCGGCGGGCGCTGACCCGGTTCGTCGCCGACATCAAGGCCGGCAAGGACGAGGTGACGGCTCCCGTCTACTCGCACCTGATCTACGACATCGTGCCGGGCGAGCGGCTGACCGTACGCCGCCCCGACATCCTGATCGTCGAAGGGCTGAACGTGCTGCAGCCCGCGCTGCCCGGCAAGGACGGCCGGACCAGGGTCGGGCTCGCGGACTACTTCGACTTCAGCGTGTACGTCGACGCCCGCGCCGAGGACATCGAGACCTGGTACCTCCACCGCTTCCGCAGGCTGCGTGAGACGGCGTTCCAGAACCCGTTCTCGTACTTCCGCAAGTACACGCAGGTCTCCGAGGAGGAGGCGCTGGACTACGCGCGCACCATGTGGCGGACCATCAACCGGCCCAATCTGCTGGAGAACGTGGCGCCGACGCGCGGCCGTGCCACTCTGGTGCTGCGCAAGGGGCCGGACCACAAGGTCCAGCGCCTGTCACTGCGCAAGCTCTGATCCCGGAAAGGGTGCACCGTGCTGCATCTGCGCCTCATCGTGCCCGCCGACCGCACCGACGAGGTGCTGGAGCTGATCGGGCGGACCGTGGGCACCACCCACGTCGCGGTGCTCGCGGGCGCCGCGCGGAACCCGGCGGGCGATGTGGTCATGTGCGACGTGGCGCGCGAGGCGGGCGACGAACTGATCGGCGCCCTGCGGCGGATGGACATCGACAGCGTCGGCTCGATCACGGTCGAGAACATGGACCTCACCCTCTCCCGGCACGCCGACGAGGCCGAACGGGCAGCGCCGGGAGAAGGCGCGGACGCGGTCCTCTGGGAAGAGCTGAGCGAGGTCACCCACGAGGAGTCGACGTTCAGCGTCACCTATGTGGCCTTCCTGGCCCTCGCGACGATGCTCGCCGCGTGCGGGGTGATGCTGGACAACGCGGTCCTGATCGTGGGAGCCATGGCGGTGGGGCCGGAGTTCGGGCCGCTGGCGGGTATCTCGACGGCGCTGGTGCAGCGGGCGCCCCGGCTGGTGGGGCGGTCGCTGTGGGCGCTGATCGGCGGCTTCGCCGCGGCCATGGCGATCACGGCGGGCTTCGCCTGGCTGATGGACCTGCTGGGCCTGTTCACCGAGGACATGGTCACGGCGGAGCGGCCCAACACCGGCTTCATCTGGCACCCGGACTGGATGTCGTTCGTGGTCGCGCTGCTGGCGGGCATCGCGGGGACGCTCTCGCTGACCTCGGCGAAGTCGGGTGCGCTGATCGGTGTGGCGATCTCGGTGACCACGGTTCCGGCGGCCGCCAACGCCGCGGTCGCGTTCAGCTATCAGGACCTCCAGCAGACCTGGGGGTCGTCGGTACAGCTGCTGGCCAACCTCGGCGGCATCGTGCTCGCGGGGACGCTGACACTGCTGGTGCAGCGGGCCGTGTGGAACATGCGGCGCCGGACGGTTCCGGCCGTCCGGCGGGCACCGGGCGTTCCCAGGTGACCGCGGCCCTGTCGAAGGGGTGACGAACCGGCAGCTTCACGGGCGCGGAGACTGCCGTACCGGGTACAGGCGGCAGCGGCAGCGCCGATGACACGATCCCGGCATGACCGACACCCCGGATCTGATCTTGAATCCCAGGAACAGACGTGCCCTGTGGTGCTCCGTAGCCCTCGGAGCGGCCGGGACCGGCCTGGCAGCGATACGCCTGGCGTACGTGGCCGGGTTCCCGGACCCGGCGGCGGCTGTGGGCCTGCTGCTCGCGGTACTGGGTCTCGTCTGCCTGTACGCCGCGACCGCCCGGGTGAGCGCCGGTGTCCACGGTCTGCGCTCCTGGACGCTGCTGCGCCGCCGGAGCATGCCGTGGTCCGACGTCGCGGACCTGCGTACGTACATCCAGTACGGGCGTAACCAGGAGATCCACCGTGTCAGCGTCTGAGGGGCAGTGACGGCGACACCGTCCACAGGAGCTGGCACGTCGCCGAGCTCGACGACGCGGGCACACCGGTCCGCCTCGCCGCCGCCCCGGACGACCTGACCCGCATCATCCGTGAGCTGGAGCGGAGCCGCGGGCCTCACGGCGCCGGACGGGCCCGGCCGTGAGGCCGGGCCCGTCCGGGAGTTGACGGCAGATCAGCCGAGAGCGGACTTGACCACGTCGGCCAGCTGCCCGGCCACGGCACGCGCCTGCTCCAGGTCGGCGGCCTCGACCATGACCCGTACGAGCGGCTCGGTGCCCGACTTGCGCAGGAGCACGCGCCCGGTGTCACCCAGCTCGTGCTCGGCACGGGACACCGCGTTGGCCACCTCGGGCGAGGTGTCCACGCGGGACTTGTCGACGTCCGGCACATTGACCAGGACCTGCGGGAGGCGCTGCATGACGCCGGCCAGGTCGGCGAGCGTGCGCCCGGTGGCGCTGACGCGGGCCGCGAGCATGAGCCCGGTCAGCGTGCCGTCACCCGTCGTGGCGTGGTCCAGGACGATGACGTGGCCGGACTGCTCGCCGCCCAGCGCGAAGCCTTCGGCCTTCATCGACTCGAGGACGTAGCGGTCGCCGACGGCGGTCTGGACGAGCTGGATGCCCTCCCGCTCCATGGCCGTCTTGAAGCCGAGGTTCGACATGACCGTGCCGACGACGGTGTCCTTGCGCAGGTGGCCGGCCTCGCGCATCGCGACGGCGAGCACGGCCAGGATCTGGTCGCCGTCGATCTCCTCGCCGTTCGCGTCCACCGCCAGGCAGCGGTCCGCGTCACCGTCGTGGGCGATGCCCAGGTCGGCGCGGTGCTCGACGACGGCGGCCCGCAGCAGGTCGAGGTGGGTGGAGCCGCAGCCGTCGTTGATGTTCAGGCCGTCCGGTTCCGCACCGATGGTGACGACCTCGGCCCCGGCCCGGGCGAACGCCTCGGGCGAGACACGGGCGGCGGCACCGTGGGCCTCGTCGAGAACGACCTTCAGGCCGTCCAGCCGGTTGGGGAGGACGGCGATGAGGTGGGCGACGTAGCGGTCGAAGCCCTCGGTGTAGTCGGTGACGCGTCCCACGCCCGCGCCGGTCGGGCGCTCCCAGGGCTCCCCGGTGCGGTGCTGCTCGTAGACCGACTCGATGCGGTCCTCCAGCTCGTCGGCGAGCTTGTGCCCACCGCGGGCGAAGAACTTGATGCCGTTGTCCGGCATCGCGTTGTGGCTGGCGGAGAGCATGACACCGATGTCGGCGCCGAGCGAGCCGGTGAGGTACGCGACGGCCGGAGTGGGCAGCACCCCGACGCGCAGCACGTCCACGCCGGCGCTGGCCAGCCCTGCCACGACGGCGGCCTCCAGGAACTCTCCGGACGCGCGGGGGTCGCGACCCACCACGGCGGTCGGCCGATGGCCCTCGAAGGTGCCCACCTCGGCCAGCACGTGTGCCGCCGCGACCGAGAGACCGAGCGCGAGCTCGGCTGTCAGATCCGCGTTGGCGACACCGCGTACGCCGTCCGTGCCGAAGAGTCGTCCCACTGGTGTCCTCCGAAAGTGCTCCGAAACCGCAAAACCAAAGTAAGCAAAACCGGGCATGACAAGACAAGGCACAGCAAAGAAGGGCGCGCCTGAGGCTGTCAGACCGATAAACATGCAAACGTCTTAAGCCGTTATACGCCCGCGAGGGCTGATAAACGAACGCCCCGGCGACACGGTGTGTGCCGCCGGGGCGAACGTGTAATGCAGACGAGCAGGCGATTTAGCGCTTGCTGTACTGCGGGGCCTTACGGGCCTTCTTGAGACCGGCCTTCTTGCGCTCGACCGCACGGTCGTCGCGGGAGAGGAAGCCGGCCTTCTTCAGCGTGGCGCGGTTGTTGTCCACGTCCGCCTCGTTCAGCGCACGGGCCACACCGAGGCGCAGGGCACCGGCCTGGCCGGAGACGCCGCCACCCGAGATGCGGGCGATGACGTCGTAGCGGCCGTCGAGCTCGAGCACCTTGAAGGGCTCGTTGACTTCCTGCTGGTGCACCTTGTTGGGGAAGTAGTCCTCAAGGGTGCGCCCGTTGATCTTCCACTTGCCGGTGCCCGGGACGATCCGGACACGGGCGATGGCGTTCTTGCGACGGCCAAGGCCGGCGGCGGGCTGCGGGTCGCCGAAGCGGCCCGCGAGCGACTCGGAGGTGTACTCACCCTCGACGGGGACCTCCGACTCGAAGGTGGTCACCTCGGCGAAGGTCTCTTCGCTCTCGGTGCCCTCGACGGGCGTCTCTGCAGTGGTCTCGGCCACGATTCTCCTCAGATCTTTCTTTGACGTCTTAGGGGGGAGGCCGGAACTACTGCGCGACCTGGGTGATCTCGAACGGGACCGGCTGCTGCGCAGCGTGCGGGTGCTGGTCGCCCGCGTAGACCTTGAGCTTCGAGATCATCTGACGACCCAGGGTGTTCTTGGGGATCATGCCCTTGATGGCCTTCTCGATGGCCTTCTCGGGGTTCTTCGCGAGGAGCTCGTCGTAACGCACCGAGCGGAGACCGCCCGGGAAGCCCGAGTGGCGGTACGCCATCTTCTGGGTCTTCTTGTTGCCGGAGAGGTGAACCTTCTCGGCGTTGATGATGATGACGAAGTCGCCCATGTCCATGTGGGGGGCGTAGATCGCCTTGTGCTTACCGCGGAGGAGGTTCGCAGCCGTGGTGGCCAGACGGCCCAGGACGATGTCCTCGGCGTCGATGATGTGCCACTGGCGAGTGACATCGCCGGGCTTGGGGCTGTACGTACGCACTTCGTAGCCTTCGCTTCTTCAGTGGATGAGGTCCAGACACATGGCACCCCTGAAGCGATCATGCAGCTGGGGCCCGCAAATGCCGGGGACGATGCCCGTATGCGAGCCACTGGTAACTGCTCCAGAGAACCTACGTAAGGGCTCTTCGCGTGAGAACGACGAAGCCGATACGTATAACAAAGACCGAGACTACCCGCCCCGCCCCGGACGGGTCAAAACGCGCCGTCCCTACCGCTTCCGCTCGACCCTCCGCTCGTCCCAGACCGGCTCCGTGGTCTCCCGGACCACCCCGTCGGAGCCGAAGACCAGGTATCGGTCGAAGGACTTCGCGAACCAGCGGTCGTGGGTGACGGCCATGACCGTCCCGTCGTACACCTCGAGGCCCTCCTGCAGGGCCTCGGCCGACTCCAGGTCGAGGTTGTCCGTCGGTTCGTCCAGCAGCAGCGCCGTCGTGCCGGCCAGCTCCAGGAGCAGGATCTGGAAGCGCGCCTGCTGTCCGCCGGACAGCCTCTCGAAGGCCTGGTCGCCCTGGCGCTCCAGTTCGTAGCGCCGCAGCACCGACATCGCGCCGCCACGGTCCTTGGCGTGCTCCGTCCACAGGATCTCGACGAGCGTCTTGCCGAGCAGCTCCGGGTGGGCGTGGGTCTGGGCGAAGTGGCCGGCCACGACCCGCGCGCCGAGCTTCCACTCGCCGGTGTGCTCGACGGGCTCACCCGCCAGCAGCCGCAGGAAGTGCGACTTCCCCGACCCGTTGGAGCCGAGCACCGCGACCCGCTCCCCGTAGTAGACCTCCAGGTCGAACGGCTTCATCAGGCCGGTCAGCTCCAGACCGGTGCACGTCACCGCCCGCACCCCCGTCCGCCCGCCGCGCAGCCGCATCCGGATGTCCTGCTCGCGGGGCGGCTCCGGCGGCGGGCCGGCCTCCTCGAACTTCTTGAAGCGGGTCTGCATCGCGTGGTAGCGGTTCGCCATGTCGGGGCTGTTCGCCGCCTGCTGCCGCATCCGCAGGACCAGCGCCTTCAGCCGCTTGTGCTCCTCCTCCCAGCGCCGCAGGAGTTCCTCGAAGCGCGCGAAGCGTTCCTTGCGGGCCTGGTGGTACGTGCCGAACCCGCCGCCGTGCACCCAGACGTCCGACCCGGCCGGGCCGGGCTCCACGCTGACGATCTTCTCGGCGGCCCGCGAGAGCAGTTCCCGGTCGTGGGAGACGAAGAGCACCGTCTTACGGGTCTCCTTGAGCCTCTCCTCCAGCCACCGCTTGCCGGGGACGTCCAGGTAGTTGTCCGGCTCGTCCAGGAGCAGCACCTCGTCGGGGCCTCGCAGCAGCGCCTCCAGGACCAGCCGCTTCTGCTCGCCCCCGCTGAGCGTGCGCACCTCGCGCCACTGCGCCTTCTCGTAGGGCACGCCGAGTGCGGCCATGGTGCAGACGTCCCACAGCGTCTCGGCCTCGTACCCGCGTGCCTCGGCCCAGTCGCTCAGCGCCTGCGCGTAGGCCATCTGCGCGGCCTCGTCGTCCACGGTGAGAATGCGCTCCTCGGCCGCGTCGACGGCCTTCGCCGCCTCCCTGATCCGGGGCTGGGCCACCGCCACCAGCAGGTCGCGGACGGTCCGCCCGTCCCGTACCGAGCCCACGAACTGGGCCATCACGCCCAGGCCGCCGCTCACCGAGACCGAGCCGCCGTGCGGCTGGATCTCCCCGGAGAGCAGCTTCAGAAGTGTCGTCTTGCCCGCACCGTTCGCGCCCACGAGGGCGACGACCGCACCGTCGGCCACCCGGAAGGAAGCGTCGCCGAGCAGCACCCGTCCGTCCGGTAGGTAGTACTCCAGGTGGCCCGCTTCGAGATGTCCCATGCACAGCATTGTCACGGCAGCCGAACCGTTGGCCCAACCGGATTACGGTCGGTCTAGGATTCGCCGCATGAGCTTTGGGCAAGGGGGGCCCTCCTGGGGGCCGGGAGACAGCCGGACTCCGGACTGGGCGGCACTGGCGGACGCCTCCGCGGCGCGCGGCAGGCGCAGGAAGTGGCTGCTGATCGGCGGCGGCGCGCTGGCCACCGCTGCGGTGGCCGCGATCGTGGCCACCGCCGTGATCACCGCCGACGGTGGCGGCGGGGCCTCGGGACCGGAGAGCGGCGCGAGCAAGCTGCCGGCCCCCGCCGACCTGCCCTCGGAGTCCACACCGGGGCCCTCCTTCTCCTCGGTCGCGCCGCCGCCCCCGCCGGACCCGAAGGACTACATAGCCGACGAGAAGAAGGACACGTCCCCGGTCACCGTGGACGCCTTCTTCCCCGGCAGGAAACTCACGATGGGCGACCGCGTCTACGCCAAGAACGCGACCGCGCGCACGGCCGCCTGCGCCACGACGACCCAGGGCGCCCTCGGCTCGGTCCTCGACGGCAACGGCTGCGACCAGGTGATCCGCGCCACGTACAGCAAGGACGGCATCGCGGTCACCATCGGCCTCGCCGTCTTCGGCACCGAGAAGGAGGCCAGGAAGGCCGCCCAGCAGGCGTCCGGCGGTCTCGCCTCGCTCAGCGGCTCGGGCGTCCCCACCTTCTGCCGCGGCGGATCCGTGTGCCGCCGGACCGCCAACTCCTACGGCCGTTATGCCTACTTCACCGTCGGCGGCTTCATCAGCGGGAAGAACGTGACCACGGCGGCCAAGGACGTGTACGCGGTCGGCGACGACCTGACCGACTTCACCTTCCGCCAGATCCGCCACCGCGGCGAGGTCCAGGCCTCGGCGGCCGCCGGGGCACCCGTCACCTGACGGGCCCCGCGCCTCCCCCCACGCACCAGCCCCGTCCCCTCCCCTCGAACGAGGACCCGCCCGCCGTGCGTCTGACCACCCTCTTCACCATCCCGCGCGTCCTGCGCCACAGCGACGCGATCGGCGCCGACCTGCCCCCGGACGACGCCGTGGTCCTCGATGCCCCGGACTCCTCGCTGCGGACCGCCCTCGCAGCCGCCGCGTCGGGCGATCACGCCCCGGCCGCCGAGCTGCTCGCGGGCACCCGCGAACACTCCCAGTGGGAGCGCAGGGACACCTGTGTCTCCCGCCTCGCGCGGGCCTCGCTGCATCACCCGGGCTGGCTGGACAGCTGGCTCGACGAGTCCCCCGAGGATCCCGACGCCGTCCTGGTCAAGGCCGACCAGTACATCTACCAGGCCTGGGAGATACGGACCGGGGCCCGCGCCAAGCACGTCGAGGCCGACCAGTTCCGGGCGTTCCACGCGGTACTGCGGGACGCGGTGCCGGTGATCTCCGCCGCCGCCGAGCTCAACCCCGACGACCCGGTCCCCTGGCGCATCGCGCTGACCCAGGCCCGGGGCATCCAGGCACCGCGCGAGGTCTTCGACACCTATCTGTCCGAGGCGAACGCCCGTGATCCGCACCACGAGGGCTGCCACGTCCAGGCGCTCCAGTACCTCTGCGCCAAGTGGTACGGCTCGCACGAGGAGATGTTCGCGTTCGCCGAGCGTGCGGCCGGCCAGGCACCTCCCGGTTCCCGGCTCCACGCGCTGCCGCTCCAGGCCGTCGTGGAGTACCTGATCGCCGACGAGGAGACGCCCGACCCCGACCCGTACACCCCGCGCGTCGAGGCGGCGGTGACCCGCGCGCAGGCGCTGTCGGACAGCTACGCCCCGGGGGACCGGGAGGCCGCCGGCTTCCGCAACCACCTGGCCCTCGTCCTGTGGTCGCTGAACCGCTACGAGGAGGCGCTCACCGCCTTCCGCAGCATCGGGGTGCACGCCACCACCTTCCCGTGGACCTATTTCGGCGAGGCCCGCGAGGAGTTCCTGGAGGCCCGATCCGACACCCGCATCGAGCTGGCGATGAGGATCCCCTTCTTCCGGGCCACCCCCGGGCCCCCGGCCGCCGGAACACCCGACTGGGAGCGCGAGCTGGCACCGCGGTCGCTGGCCATCGCCTCCACCGGCCCCACCGAGGTGGCCCAGGCCGCTCTGATCTGCGGGCACAGCCTCCGCACGGCCCCGGCCGGCAGCCGCCACACATACGTCGAGATCGTCCCGGACGTGGTGCGGGGCAAGCGCGCGGCACTGCTCCCCCAGGACCCCCTCACCTCGGCGGCCGCCAGCTTCACCACCGCCGAGGACTGGCCGGCCCTGGTCCTGCGCCGCACACCGGAACGCAGCAGCATCACGCTCGTGCACCGGGGCAGGAAGGTGACGGATCACGCCTGGGAGACCGCCGCCCCCGCCACCGACCACACGGAGGCGACCACGACGGCTGGCGCGCTCGCCCGCGCCTACGGGCTGACCGACCCGCGCCCGGTGGCCCACATCCTGCGGGCCACCGGCGACCCCGCCCGCCATCAGGGCGAACTCGTCGCCGCCCTGGGTCTCCCCCCGCTGCCCTCCGGCTTCGGCGGCGAGCAGGAGACCCTCGCGGAGCTCCCCGGCGCCCGGGTGCTGGCCCGGCGGGGATTCCTCGCGGGCATGCGGGACACCATGACCACGAAGGACGGCGTCCACCCCGAAGCGCCTCCCCAGGAGGAACCGCACCCGGTCCGCTGGTGGGTGTTGCGGACCGCGGCCCTGCTGTTCTTCACCGCGGCGGCGGTCTACGCCTGGTGGACCCCGGACATCGGCTGGTTCCGCTCCACCGTGTCCAGCACCCTCGCCCTGTACTTCGCCGCGAAACTGATCCGCGCTCTGCGCCGCCGGCGGGTCAGCAGCACCCCGCCGCCCCCGGCAGCGTCCTGACGTTCCGCGCCTCCTGGGCCCTGGCCGCCAGCAGATCGTCGGCCGGGTAGGCCACTTCCTCCAGGGTCAGTCCGTGCGGCCGCACCACGTGGACCGCGGGATCCCGCACCTTCGCCGCCAGCACCTCCGCCGGCCACGCCGCCGGGCGGCGTCCGTCCCCGACGAACAGGGCCGCGCCGATCAGCGCCCGCACCATGTTGTGGCAGAACGCGTCGGCCTGCACGGTCGCCGTCAGTACACCCGACTCCGCCTCCCGCACCCAGTGCAGTCTCTGCAGCGTGCGGATGGTCGTGGCGCCCTCACGCTTCTTGCAGTACGCCGCGAAGTCGTGCTCCCCCGTCATCAGGGCGGCGGCCTCGTTCATCGCGTCCAGGTCGAGCGGGCGGTCGTGCCACAGCACGTGGCCCCGGGTGAGCGGGTCCACACCGCCCGGCCGGTCCCCCACCCGGTACGCGTACCGCCGCCACAACGCGGAGAATCGCGCGTTGAACCCCGCCGGGGCCTCGGCCGCCCGCCAGATCCGTACGTCCAGCGGCAGGCGCCCCGCCATCCGCCGCAGCAGCTTCTCCTCGTGCTCGGCCCACACCTCCGCGGGCAGGTCGACGTGCGCCACCTGCCCGCGCGCGTGCACCCCCGCGTCGGTCCGCCCGGCGACCGTCAGGTCGTACGTCACCGACGACCGCGTCACGGTGCGCAGCGCGTCCTCGATCTCGCCCTGCACGGTGCGTCTGCTGGTCTGCTTCGCCCAGCCGGAGAAATCCCTGCCGTCGTAGGAAAGGTCCAGCCGTACCCGTACGAATCCGGGCTCTGCCTCGTCACTCACCCGAAGATCCTCTCAAAAGCGAACGGGCCCGCACCGCCCCGAAGGGAGATGCGGGCCCGTACGTGGGTCTCAGGACGCTCAGGCGTCCTTGGACTCCTCAGCGGCGGCGTCGGCCGGCTTGGCGTCCTCGACGGTCTCGGCCGGAGCCTCGTCCTTCTTGAGGGCGTCTTCCTTGACGGCGCGCTTCGTCGCGGCCTCGGCCTCACCGGTGGCCTGCTGGGCCACGGTCAGCGCCTCGACCAGCTCGATGACGGCCATCGGGGCGTTGTCGCCACGACGGTTGCCGATCTTGGTGATGCGGGTGTAACCACCGGGGCGGTTCTCGTACCGCGGGGCGATCTCGGTGAAGAGCGTGTGAACGATGCCCTTGTCCGTGATCGACTGCAGCACCAGGCGACGGTTGTGGATGTCGCCCTTCTTGGCCTTGGTGATGAAACGCTCGGCGACCGGACGCAGGCGGCGGGCCTTGGCCTCGGTCGTGGTGATGCGGCCGTGCTCGAACAGCGACTTCGCGAGGTTGATGAGAAGAAGCTTCTCGTGCGCAGCGCTGCCGCCCAGACGGGCACCCTTGGCGGGCTGAGGCATGGTTTTTCTCCTTGTGTGCTGCACCGGCCGTATCAGGTACCGGTGTCAGTTCCCGCGAGGCGGCCGCCCCGCGGAAGTCCTTGATGGTCCGCGACCGGCCCAGGGGCGACCGCGTCGGCGGGCGCCCCTGGCCGGGAAGCGGATCAGTACTGCTCGGTCTCCACGAAACCGGCGTCCGCGTCGTCGTCGGCGCCGAAGGCGTCGGCGGCGGCGGTCGGGTCGAAGCCGGGAGGCGAGTCCTTCAGCGCCAGGCCCATACCGGCCAGCTTCGCCTTGACCTCGTCGATCGACTTCGCACCGAAGTTGCGGATGTCGAGCAGGTCCGCCTCGGAGCGGGCCACGAGCTCACCCACGGAGTGGATGCCCTCGCGCTTGAGGCAGTTGTACGAACGGACCGTGAGCTCGAGCTCCTCGATCGGCAGCGCCAGATCGGCGGCGAGCGCGGCGTCCGTCGGGGACGGGCCCATGTCGATGCCCTCGGCGTCGATGTTGAGCTCACGCGCCAGACCGAACAGCTCGACCAGGGTCTTACCGGCCGACGCCATGGCGTCACGGGGACGCATGGCCTGCTTGGTCTCGACGTCGACGATCAGCTTGTCGAAGTCGGTGCGCTGCTCGACACGGGTCGCCTCGACCTTGTACGTGACCTTGAGCACCGGGGAGTAGATGGAGTCGACCGGGATCCGGCCGATCTCCTGGCCCACCTGCTTGTTCTGGACGGCGGAGACGTAGCCGCGACCGCGCTCGACGGTCAGCTCCATCTCCAGCTTGCCCTTGCCGTTCAGCGTGGCCAGGACCAGGTCCGGGTTGTGGACCTCGACACCGGCCGGCGGGGCGATGTCAGCAGCGGTGACCAGGCCGGGGCCCTGCTTGCGCAGGTACATCACGACCGGCTCGTCGTGCTCCGAGGAGACGACCAGCTGCTTGATGTTGAGGATGAGGTCGGTCACGTCCTCCTTGACGCCCGGCACGGTGGTGAACTCGTGCAGGACACCGTCGATCCGGATGCTGGTGACAGCGGCACCGGGGATCGAGGAGAGGAGCGTGCGACGCAGGGAGTTGCCGAGGGTGTAACCGAAGCCCGGCTCCAGCGGCTCGATCACGAACCGGGAGCGGAACTCGTCGACGACCTCTTCGGTCAGCGACGGACGCTGAGCGATAAGCATGTGGTGATCCTTCAGTCGTGGGCACCCACTATTTGATGCCCGACAGATGAAACAAGGGTACGGGCGGCACGCCCCCGAAGGGACATACCGCCCGGACCTACGCTACTGACGCACGACCGTCACCGGCCGTAGCGGATCAGACGCGGCGACGCTTCGGCGGACGGCAGCCGTTGTGCGGCGTCGGGGTGACGTCCTGGATCGAACCGACCTCGAGGCCCGTGGCCTGGAGGGAGCGGATCGCGGTCTCACGGCCGGAGCCGGGACCCTTGACGAAGACGTCGACCTTGCGCATGCCGTGCTCCTGCGCGCGGCGGGCGGCCGACTCGGCGGCCATCTGCGCGGCGAAGGGGGTGGACTTGCGCGAGCCCTTGAAGCCGACGTGGCCGGCGGAGGCCCAGGAGATCACGTTGCCCGAGGGGTCCGTGATCGAGACGATGGTGTTGTTGAACGTGCTCTTGATGTGGGCGTGCCCGTGAGCGACGTTCTTCTTTTCCTTGCGACGCACCTTCTTGGCTGCGCCCTGACGACCCTTGGGGGGCATGTCTTGACTCCAGATGGAGAGGGGAGGTGATCGGTCCTACAGCGAAGACCGCTGGTTTCCACGGACGTCCGGTGACCCGGGCACCCGCAGTACGTCCGCTGAGGACTACTTCTTGCCCGGCTTCTTCTTACCGGCGATGGCGCGACGCGGGCCCTTACGGGTACGCGCGTTGGTGCTGGTGCGCTGACCGTGGACCGGCAGACCGCGGCGGTGCCGGATGCCCTGGTAGCAGCCGATCTCGATCTTGCGGCGGATGTCGCCCTGGATCTCGCGGCGAAGGTCACCCTCGGTGCGGAGGTTGGCGTCCACGTACTCGCGGATCTTGACCAGGTCCTCTTCGGCCAGGTCACGAACGCGGGTGTTGGGGTTCACGCCGGCGGCGGCGAGGATCTCCTTGGACCGGGTGCGCCCGATACCGAAGACGTAGGTGAGGGCAACCTCCACGCGCTTTTCGCGCGGGATGTCAACACCTGAAACGCGTGCCATTCAATGGCTCCAGTTGTTATTTCGGGGGTCTTCCGCAGTGCCACTCCCGAACGCCGACCCCGCCCACATGGGAAAGGGTGGTACGCCCGGGTCCCCGGCCCCCGCCGGAGGTGTCGTCAGCCGAAGCTTGGACGGGCACTGCGTATGTACGTTTACGTGCGTCGCGCGAAGAACTGCGAGATGCAGGCGGTCGTGCGTCAGCCCTGGCGCTGCTTGTGGCGCAGGTTGTCGCAGATGACCATGACCCGGCCGTGACGGCGGATCACCTTGCACTTGTCGCAGATCTTCTTGACGCTCGGCTTGACCTTCATGGGATGTCAGGTTCTCCGGGTCAGTGCCCTCACCACGCCGGAGCGAGGTGGCGGCAAGATCTACTTGTAGCGGTAGACGATCCGACCACGCGTCAGGTCGTACGGGGAGAGCTCCACGACGACCCGGTCATCCGGGAGGATGCGGATGTAGTGCATCCGCATCTTGCCGCTGATGTGCGCGAGGACTTTGTGACCGTTCTGGAGTTCCACCCTGAACATGGCGTTCGGGAGGGACTCGATCACGGTGCCCTCGATTTCGATGGCACCTTGCTTCTTGGCCACGCTTCGCCTTTCGAATCGGCTACCTTGATCGACTCGCGCCATCGCATGTGGACACAGGGATGCACGAGAGCCGACGAGTCAGTCTACGTCAGCGGACTCCAAAAGACGAATCCGTCAAGTTTGCCCACTTGCCCTGATCCTTAGACATGGATCAGCCGGACAGTCCTGCGGGCGTCGGCCCGCCGACCCGCCGGTGGACGGTCAGCCCAGCGGGTCCGGCGCCACCTCGACGCCGTACGGGGCCAGCCTCGCCCGGCCGCAGTCCGGGGCGGTCAGGACCAGGGGGCCCTGCTCGGTGAGGGCGATCGAGTGCTCCCAGTGCGAGGACCAGGTGCCGTCCGTGGTGAGGACCGTCCACTCGTCGGAGAGGACCTTCGTCTGCGCCGTGCCCAGCGAGACCATCGGCTCGATGGCCAGGCAGACGCCCGGGACGAGCTTGATGCCCTTGCCGCGCTTGCGCGAGACGTAGTTCAGCAGGTGCGGGTCCATGTGCATCTCGGTGCCGATGCCGTGGCCGCCGTAGTCCTCGATGATCCCGTACTTGCCGGTCGCCGGGCGGGGCTGGCGGCGGATGTAGGACTCGATGGCCTTCGAGATGTCGACGAGCCGGTTGTTCACCTTCATCGCGGCGATACCGGCCCACATGGACTCCTCGGTCACCCGGGAGAGCTCGACGAGCTCCGGCGCGTGACCGGTGCCCACGAAGGCGGTGTACGCGGCGTCGCCGTGCCAGCCGTCGATGATGGCGCCGGCGTCGATCGAGATGATGTCGCCGTCCTTGAGGACGGTCTTCTCGTCCGGGATGCCGTGGACCACGACGTCGTTGACCGAGGTGCAGATGGTCGCCGGGAACCCGCCGTAGCCCTGGAAGTTCGACTTCGCGCCGTGGTCGGCGATGACCTTGCGTGCGACCTCGTCGAGATCCTTCGTGGTGGCGCCGGGGACGGCCGCCTCGCGGGTGGCGGCGTGAATGGCAGCGACCACGAGGCCCGCCTCGCGCATCTTCGCGATCTGCTCGGGGGTCTTGATCTGCACCATCTCTGGGCGCCTCTCTGCGTACGAAGGGGAACGGTCTGCGGCCGTACTCCACGATACGGCGCAAACAGTCGGCCGCGACGCCCGAGGGCGCCGCGGCCGGCTGCAGTGGTGGAGCGCGGGGATCAGCCCTCGTCGGACTTCTTGAGGGCCTCCATGGCCCGGTCGGTCACCTCGGTGACCTTGCCGAGCGCGGAGATCGTCACGACCAGGCCCTGTGCCCGGTAGTGGTCGATGATCGGCTCGGTCTGCGTGTGGTAGACCTCGAGACGCGTGCGCACGGTCTCCTCGGTGTCGTCGTCACGCTGGTACAGCTCGCCGCCGCAGGCGTCGCAGACGCCTTCGGTCTTCGGAGCGTTGTACGTCACGTGGAAGACGTGCGAGCTGTCGTTACGGCAGATGCGGCGGCCCGCGATGCGCTTGACCACCTCGTCCTCGGGGACCTCGAGGTCAAGAACCGCGTCCAGCTTGACGCCCTCGCCGAGAAGCATCTCATCGAGCGCCACGGCCTGCCCCACGTTGCGGGGGAAGCCGTCCAGGAGGAAACCGTTCTCGGCGTCCGACTGGGCCATGCGGTCCTTGGCCATCGCGATGGTGACTTCGTCCGGCACCAGCTGGCCCGCGTCCATGTAGGCACGGGCCTGCTTGCCAAGGTCGGTGCCCTGGCTGATGTTGGCGCGGAAGAGGTCGCCCGTGGAGATGTGCGGAATCGAGAGATTCCTGGCAAGGAACGCAGCCTGCGTTCCCTTGCCGGCACCGGGCGGCCCGACGAGGACGATTCGCATCAGCGGAGGAACCCTTCGTAATTGCGCTGCTGGAGCTGACTCTCGATCTGCTTCACGGTCTCCAGACCCACACCCACGATGATCAGGATGCTCGTCCCGCCGAACGGGAAGTTCTGGTTGGCACCGCCGAAGCCTGCCAACGCCATTGTCGGCACCAGAGCGATCAGGCCCAGGTACAGCGAGCCCGGCCAAGTGATCCGGTTGAGCACGTAGCTCAGATACTCGGCGGTAGGTCGACCTGCCCGGATACCCGGGATGAAGCCACCATACTTCTTCATGTTGTCGGCGACTTCCTCGGGGTTGAACGAGATCGCCACATAGAAGAATGCGAAGAACACGATCAACAGGAAGTACGTCGCGATGTAGTACGGGTGGTCGCCCTTGACGAAGTGGTCCTGAATCCAGGTCGCCCAGCCCGCGGTGGAGTTGGAGAACTGAACGATTAGAGCAGGAATGTAGAGCAGCGAAGAAGCGAAGATGACGGGAATCACACCCGCCTGGTTCACCTTCAGCGGGATGTAAGTGGACGTACCGCCGTACGACCGACGCCCGATCATCCGCTTCGCGTACTGCACCGGGACACGGCGCTGGGCCTGCTCGACGAAGACGACGAGGCCCACCATCACGAAGCCGATGAGGATGACCGTGATGAACTCGATCCAGCCGTCGGCCAGCTTGCCGCTCTGCTTGATGGCCCAGAGGGCGCCGGGGAAGCTGGCGGCGATCGAGATGAACATGAGGATCGACATGCCGTTGCCGATGCCGCGGTCGGTGATGAGCTCACCGAGCCACATGACTGCGGCGGTGCCGGCGGTCATGGTGATGACCATGACGATGGTCGTGAAGATCGACTGGTTCGGGACGATCTGGTCGGCGACGGGGCAGCCGCTGAAGAGCGCGCCGCTGCGGGCGGTCGCCACCAGGCCGGTGCCCTGGAGGATGGCCAGCGCCACGGTCAGATAACGCGTGTACTGCGTGATCTTGGCCGTGCCCGACTGCCCCTCCTTCTTGAGGGCTTCGAGCCGGGGGATGACGACGGTCAGCAGCTGAAGAATGATGCTGGCCGTGATGTACGGCATGATGCCGAGCGCGAAGATCGTGATCTGCAGCAGTGCACCACCGCTGAACATGTTGACCAGACCGAAGAGGCTGTTGTTGCCCTTGCTGGCCTGATCAACACAGGTCTGGACGTTCTCGTAGCTCACCCCCGGTACGGGAATGTGCGCCCCGAGACGGTAGAGCACGATGATGCCGAGCGTGAAGAGCAGCTTCTTGCGCAGGTCGGGCGTCTTGAACGCCCGGGCGAACGCGGTGAGCACGGTGCCTCCTGCGACCCCCGCGCAAAAGCGTGAGGTGACGGTCTTGAGGATCGACGATTACGTAACAGCCAAAGGACCCCGGGCGTTTGCCCAGGACTTACCACAGCAACGCACGCCACCTTACCGGCGGACATGCCCCCCTAGGAACGACCAACCGGGGATGCCCCAAATGAGAGGCATCCCCGGTCGGGTGTTCAGGCCACAGCCCTGTCCGAGTTGTCTCAGACGAGTTCGGTGACGGTGCCGCCTGCGGCGGCGATCTTCTCCTTGGCGGAGCCGGAGACGGCGTCAACCGAAACCTGCAGCGCCACGGAGATCTCGCCCTGTCCGAGGACCTTGACGAGGTGGTTGTTACGCACAGCGCCCTTGGCGACCAGGTCGGCCACCGTGACCTCTCCACCCTCGGGGTAGAGCGTCGCGAGCTTGTCCAGGTTCACGACCTGGTACTCCGTGCGGAACGGGTTCTTGAAGCCCTTGAGCTTCGGGAGACGCATGTGGAGGGGCATCTGGCCACCCTCGAAGCGCTCCGGAACCTGGTAACGAGCCTTCGTACCCTTGGTACCACGGCCTGCGGTCTTACCCTTGGACGCCTCACCACGACCCACACGGGTCTTGGCGGTCTTGGCGCCCGGGGCAGGCCGGAGGTTGTGGGCCTTCAGCGGGCTGTTCTCCGCCATATCAGTCAACCTCCTCAACCGTCACGAGGTGGCGGACGGTGTGAACCATTCCGCGGAACTCGGGGCGGTCCTCCTTGACAACCGAGTCGTTCAGGCGCTTGAGCCCGAGCGAACGCAGGGTGTCGCGGTGGTTCTGCTTGCTGCCGATGTACGACTTCGTCTGCGTGATCTTGAGGCGAGCCATTACGCACCCGCTCCCGCACGCGCACGGAGCAGAGCCGCGGGGGCGACGTCCTCGAGGGGCAGACCGCGGCGGGCCGCGATCTCCTCGGGACGCTGCAGGCCCTGGAGGGCCGCCACGGTCGCGTGCACGATGTTGATCGGGTTCGAAGAACCGAGCGACTTCGACAGGATGTCGTGAACGCCGGCGCACTCCAGAACGGCGCGCACCGGGCCACCGGCGATAACACCGGTACCGGGGGAAGCAGGCTTGAGCAGGACGACGCCCGCAGCCTTCTCGCCCTGGATCGGGTGAGGGATGGTGCCCTGGATACGCGGGACCTTGAAGAAGCTCTTCTTCGCCTCTTCGACGCCCTTGGCGATGGCCGCGGGAACTTCCTTGGCCTTGCCGTATCCGACACCGACGGTGCCGTCACCATCGCCCACCACGACCAGCGCGGTGAAGCTGAAGCGACGACCACCCTTCACTACCTTGGCGACGCGGTTGATCGCGACGACGCGCTCGACGTACGCGGTCTTCTCGGCGGCAGCGCCACCGTCACGGCCCTTCCGGTCCCGCCGCTCGCCGCCACCGGCACCGCTTCCGCGGCGCTGGGGTCCAGCCATTGGATTTACCTCTCTCTGTTACGTCCGCTGTGCGTTGGAACCGGGGCTTAGAACTTCAGCCCGGCTTCACGGGCGGCGTCAGCCAGAGCGGCAATCCGCCCGGCGTACTGGTTACCACCGCGGTCAAACACGACGGCCTCGACGCCTGCGGCCTTGGCGCGCTCGGCGACCAGGGCGCCGACCTGCTTGGCCTGGGCGCTCTTGTCACCCTCCGCACCACGGATCGACGTGTCCAGGGTCGACGCCGACGCGAGCGTGTGGCCCGCGACGTCATCGATGACCTGGGCGACGATGTGACGGTTGGAACGCGTCACAACCAGGCGCGGCCGCTCCGGCGAACCGGAGATGTGCTTGCGCACGCGGATGTGGCGGCGCTTGAGGGCGGCACGCTTGTAGGCGTCGCCCTTGGCGATCTTTACACCGTATGCCATGGCTTACTTACCCGCCTTTCCGACCTTGCGGCGGATAACCTCGCCGGCGTACTTGACGCCCTTGGCCTTGTACGGGTCAGGCTTCCGCAGCTTGCGGATCTTCGCCGAGACCTCGCCGACCTTCTGCTTGTCGATGCCCTCGACACTGAACTTCGTGGGCGACTCGACCTTGAAGGTGATGCCCTCGGGGGCCTCGATGAGGATCGGGTGGCTGTAGCCCAGGGCGAACTCCAGGTTGGAGCCCTTCGCCTGGACGCGGTAACCGACACCGCTGATCTCGAGCGCCTTGCTGTATCCCGCGGTCACGCCGGTGATCATGTTCGCCACCAGCGTGCGGGACAGGCCGTGAAGGGCCTTGTTCTGACGCTCGTCGTTCGGGCGGACGACGTTGAGCACGCCGTCCTCACCCTTGGTGACCTCGATCGGCGCTGCGACGGTGTGCGAGAGGGAACCCTTGGGGCCCTTCACCGCGACCGTGCGGCCATCGATGGTGACGTCCACACCGGCGGGAACCTGGATGGGGAGCTTGCCGATTCGCGACATGAGCTGTTCCTCCGTTCCCGACTACCAGACGTAGGCGAGGACTTCCCCACCTACGCCCTTCTTGCTGGCCTGCTGGCCGGTCAGGAGACCGTGGGACGTGGAGATGATCGCCACGCCCAGGCCGCCGAGAACCTTCGGCAGATTGGTGGACTTTGCGTATACACGCAGACCCGGCTTCGAAATGCGCTTGATGCCGGCAATCGAACGCTCGCGGTTCGGCCCGAACTTCAGCTCGAGAACGAGGCTCTTGCCGACCTCGGCGTCCTCGACCTTCCAGCCGGTGATGAAGCCCTCCTGCTGGAGGATCTCCGCGATGTGCGACTTGATCTTGCTGTGCGGCATTGCGACATCGTCGTGATACGCCGAGTTCGCGTTGCGCAGACGCGTGAGCATGTCTGCGATGGGATCAGTCATGGTCATGAGTTGGCCTTCGGCCTCTCTCGCCGGGGTTTCCTGTATGCGCCATCCCTCTCCCCACTCAGTGGCGGGACGGGTGCGGTGCGGGGACCTACGGCGTAGTAAGTCGGTCAGGGCGGCAGGCGCCCAACCCTTCAAGCCTACGGCATGAAAAGCGGGGCTCCTGCCGACCAGATACTTACCGAGAGCTTTCTGGTCCTCCCAAGCCCCTAGGGGCGAAGGAGAATTACCAGGAGCTCTTGGTCACGCCCGGCAGCTCGCCACGGTGAGCCATCTCACGAAGGCACACGCGGCACAGGCCGAACTTGCGGTAAACGGAGTGGGGCCGGCCGCAGCGCTGGCAGCGGGTGTACCCGCGCACGCCGAACTTCGGCTTACGGGCGGCCTTAGCGATCAGAGCCTTCTTCGCCACGGTCAGTTCTCCTTGAACGGGAAGCCGAGGTGACGAAGCAGGGCACGACCCTCGTCGTCGTTGACAGCCGTGGTGACCACGGTGATGTCCATGCCCCGGACCCGGTCGATCTTGTCCTGGTCGATCTCGTGGAACATGACCTGCTCCGTGAGACCGAAGGTGTAGTTGCCACGGCCGTCGAACTGCTTCGGCGACAGACCACGGAAGTCACGGATACGCGGCAGCGCGAGCGACAGCGTACGGTCCAGGAACTCCCACATGCGGTCACCACGGAGGGTGACGTGGCACCCGATCGGCTGCCCCTCGCGCAGCTTGAACTGCGCGATCGACTTGCGGGCCTTCGTGACGGCGGGCTTCTGGCCGGTGATCGTGGTGAGGTCCTTGACCGCACCGTCGATCAGCTTGGAGTCGCGGGCGGCGTCGCCCACACCCATGTTGACCACGATCTTGACCAGACCGGGGATCTGCATGACGTTCTCGTACGAGAACTCCTCACGCAGCTTGCCGGCGATTTCCTCGCGGTAGCGCGTCTTGAGACGCGGCGCAGTGGTGGTCGTCATCAGATGTCCTCACCGGTCCGCTTGGCAACGCGGATCTTCTTGCCCTCGTCGTCAAAGCGGTAGCCGACGCGGGTGACGACCTTGTTGCCGTCCTTCTCCACGACCAGCTGCACGTTGCTGACGTGAATCGGGGCCTCGGTGGTGACAATGCCACCCGTCTGCGAACCGCGAGCCGTCTGACCGGCCTTGGTGTGCTTCTTGACCCGGTTGACACCCTCGACGAGGACACGGTCCTGGGCGGGGAAGGCAACGATGACCTTGCCCTGCTTGCCCTTGTCCTTACCGGTGATGACCTGAACCAGGTCGCCCTTCTTGATCTTCATGCTTACAGCACCTCCGGCGCGAGCGAGATGATCTTCATGAACTTCTTCTCGCGCAGCTCTCGGCCCACGGGGCCGAAGATACGGGTGCCGCGGGGGTCGCCGTCGTTCTTGAGAATGACAGCGGCGTTCTCGTCGAAGCGGATGTACGAGCCATCCTGACGGCGACGCTCCTTGACGGTGCGAACGATGACGGCCTTGACGACGTCACCCTTCTTCACGTTGCCACCGGGGATCGCGTCCTTCACGGTGGCGACGATGACGTCACCGATGCCCGCGTAGCGGCGACCCGAGCCACCGAGAACACGGATGGTGAGAATTTCCTTCGCACCCGTGTTGTCGGCGACGCGCAGTCGCGACTCCTGCTGGATCACGTCTATCTCCTGATCGTCTGCCGGTTCCCGGCAGGGGCTCCGTTGCGGGAGCCCCTGCCGAGCCTGGCGGAACTGGCCTGAGGGGAGACCCCCTCAGGGATTACTTGGCCTTCTCGAGGATCTCGACGATGCGCCAGCGCTTCGAGGCGGACAGCGGACGCGTCTCCATGATGAGGACGCGGTCGCCGACGCCAGCAGCGTTCTGCTCGTCGTGGGCCTTGAGCTTGTTCGTACGGCGGATGACCTTGCCGTACAGCGCGTGCTTGACGCGGTCCTCGACAGCGACGACGACGGTCTTGTCCATCTTGTCGCTGACGACCAGACCCTCACGGGTCTTGCGGAAACCGCGGTCGGTGTTGGTCTCAGTCACAGTCTTCTCGCTCATCAGACGCTCTCCACCGTCTCGATGCCCAGCTCGCGCTCGCGCATCAGGGTGTAGATCCGGGCGATGTCCTTACGGACGGACTTGAGCCGACCGTGGTTCTCGAGCTGCCCCGTCGCCGCCTGGAAGCGGAGGTTGAACAGCTCTTCCTTGGCCTCGCGGAGCTTGTTGAGGAGCTCCTCGCCGCCCAGCTCGCGCAGCTCGGACGCCTTGGTACCGGCCGACATCACGACTCACCTGCCTCGCGCCGAACGATCCGGCACTTCATCGGAAGCTTGTGAGCAGCGCGGGTGAGCGCCTCACGAGCAATCTTCTCGTTCGGGTAGGACAGCTCGAACATCACCCGACCGGGCTTGACGTTCGCGATCCACCACTCGGGAGAACCCTTACCGGAACCCATGCGGGTCTCGGCAGGCTTCTTCGTCAGGGGGCGGTCCGGGTAGATGTTGATCCAGACCTTGCCGCCACGCTTGATGTGGCGGGTCATCGCGATACGAGCTGCCTCGATCTGGCGGTTCGTCACGTACGCCGGGGACAGCGCCTGGATGCCGTACTCGCCGAACGCAACCTGCGTGCCACCCTTGGACATACCGCTGCGCTTCGGGTGGTGCTGCTTGCGGTGCTTGACCCTACGGGGGATCAGCATTTCGGTCAGGCCTCCGTTCCGGTGCTCTCAGCCGGAGCAGCGGCGGCGGGAGCGTCGGCCTTGGGGGCCTCCGCTGCCGGCGCGGACTGCTGCGGCTTGCGGCCGCGGCCGCCACGCTCGCCACCACGGCCACCACGGCCGGCCGGGCGGTCGGCGCCGCCACGAGCCGGACGGTTGCCGGCGCGGGCCGCGGCGTTCTCGGCGCGAACCTCGGCGATGTTCTTGACGTCGCCCTTGTAGATCCAGACCTTCACACCGATGCGGCCGAAGGTCGTCTTGGCCTCGAAGAAGCCGTAGTCGACGTTCGCACGGAGCGTGTGCAGGGGCACGCGGCCCTCGCGGTAGAACTCCGAGCGGGACATCTCGGCGCCGCCGAGGCGACCGCCGCACTGGATCTTGATGCCCTTGGCGCCGGCCTTCATCGTGCTCTGCATGCTCTTACGCATGGCACGACGGAAGGAGACGCGGGAGGAGAGCTGCTCGGCGACGGCCTGGGCCACCAGCTGAGCGTCGACCTCGGGGTTCTTGACCTCGAGGATGTTCAGCTGGACCTGCTTGCCGGTCAGCTTCTCCAGCTCGCCACGGATGCGGTCGGCCTCGGCGCCGCGGCGGCCGATGACGATGCCCGGGCGGGCGGTGTGGATGTCAACGCGGACGCGGTCGCGGGTGCGCTCGATCTCCACCTTGGAGATGCCGGCCCGCTCCATGCCCTTCGTCATCATGCGACGAATGGCGACGTCTTCCTTGACGTAGTCCTTGTACAGCTTGTCGGCGTACCAACGGGACTTGAAGTCCGTGGTAATGCCGAGTCGGAACCCGTGCGGGTTTACCTTCTGGCCCATTACCGGGTTCCTTCCTTGCTGCTGACGACCACGGTGATGTGGCTGGTCCGCTTACGGATCCGGTAGGCACGGCCCTGAGCACGCGGACGGAACCGCTTCAGGGTCGGGCCCTCGTCCACGTACGCCTCGCTGATGACCAGCGAAGAGGCGTCGGTGTGGTCGTAGTTGTGTGCAGCGTTGGCGATGGCGCTGTCAAGCACCTTGCCAACCGGCACGCTCGCGGCCTGCGGGGCGAAACGCAGGACCGCCTGAGCCTCCGTGGCATCCATGCCACGGATGAGGTCCACCACGCGGCGGGCCTTCATGGGCGTGACGCGGATGTACCGCGCCTGGGCCCTGGCTTCCATGGTTGTCCCTTCGGTGTAAGTCATAGTCGTTTCCACCCCGCGGTTAGCGGCGCTTCGACTTCCGGTCGTCCTTGACGTGGCCGCGGAAGGTGCGAGTCGGCGAGAACTCGCCGAGCTTGTGGCCGACCATCGACTCGGTGACGAACACCGGGACGTGGATCTTGCCGTTGTGCACCGCGATGGTGTGACCCAGCATGGCCGGGACGATCATCGAGCGACGGGACCAGGTCTTGATGACGTTCTTGGTGCCTGCCTCGTTCTGTACGTCCACCTTCTTGATGAGGTGGCCGTCGACGAAGGGCCCCTTCTTGAGACTGCGCGGCATCTAAACCCGCTCCTAGCGCTTCTTGTTCGTCTTGCGGCGGCGGACGATGTACTTGCTCGATGCCTTCTTCGGCGAGCGAGTACGACCCTCCTTCTGACCCCACGGCGAGACCGGGTGACGTCCACCGGAGGTCTTGCCTTCACCACCACCGTGCGGGTGGTCAACCGGGTTCATCGCGACACCGCGGACGGTCGGGCGAACGCCCTTCCAGCGCATGCGGCCGGCCTTGCCCCAGTTGATGTTCGACTGCTCGGCGTTGCCGACCTCGCCGATCGTGGCGCGGCAGCGGGCGTCGACCAGCCGGATCTCACCGGACGGCATACGAAGGTGGGCCATCGTGCCCTCCTTCGCCAGCAGCTGCACGGAGGCACCCGCGGAGCGGGCGAACTTCGCGCCGCCGCCGGGGCGGATCTCGATGGCGTGGATGGTCGTACCGACCGGGATGTTGCGCAGCGCCAGGTTGTTGCCCGGCTTGATGTCGGCGCCCGGACCGTTCTCGACACGGTCACCCTGCGACAGGCCACGGGGAGCGACGATGTAACGCTTCTCGCCGTCCGCGTAGTGCAGCAGCGCGATGCGCGCGGTGCGGTTCGGGTCGTACTCGATGTGCGCGACCTTGGCCGGCACGCCGTCCTTGTCGTGACGACGGAAGTCGATCACGCGGTAGGCGCGCTTGTGGCCACCACCCTGGTGGCGAACGGTCACACGACCGGCGTTGTTACGGCCGCCCTTGCTGTGCAGAGGGCGGACCAGCGACTTCTCCGGCGTGGACCGCGTGATCTCGACAAAGTCGGCGACGCTGGAGCCACGACGGCCCGGGGTCGTCGGCTTGTACTTGCGGATACCCATTTCTCAGTCCTCGTCCGATTCCGGACGACTCGACCTCACTAGGAGGTCGGGCCGCCGAAGATGTCGATACGGTCGCCCTCGGCGAGGGTCACGATGGCGCGCTTCGTGTCGGCGCGCTTGCCGAAACCGGTCTTGGTGCGCTTGCGCTTACCCTGACGGTTGATCGTGTTGACCCCGGTGACCTTGACCGAGAAGACCGCTTCCACGGCCTGCTTGATCTGGGTCTTGTTGGAGCCGGGCGCGACGATGAACGTGTACTTGTTCTCGTCGAGCAGCGCGTAGCTCTTCTCGGAGACAACCGGCTTGACGAGAACGTCGCGCGGGTCCGAGTAGGTCTTGCTCGTGATGGTCGAGCTGGTAACGGTCGCCTCACTCATCAGGCGGCGCTCCCTTCGGTCTCAGCGGTCTGGGGGCCAGACACGAAGGACTCGAAAGCGGCCTGGGTGAAGACCACGTCGTCAGAGACGATCACGTCGTACGTGTTCAGCTGGCCCGGCTCCAGGATGTGCACCTGGGGCAGGTTGCGAGCGGACAGCCACGCGGCCTCGTCGGCGCGGTCGACGACCAGGAGCAGGTTGCTGCGCTCCGAGATCTTGCCGAGCAGCGTCTTGGCGGCCTTGGTGGAGATCCCACCCTCGACCACGCCGGTGACGACGTGGATGCGGGAGTGACGCGCCCGGTCCGAGAGGGCACCGCGCAGGGCGGCGGCCTTCATCTTCTTCGGGGTGCGCTGCGAGTAGTCACGCGGCTGCGGGCCGTGGACGACGCCACCGCCGGCGAACTGCGGCGCGCGGGTCGAACCCTGGCGCGCGCGGCCGGTGCCCTTCTGGCGGTACGGCTTGCGCCCACCACCACGGACCTCGCCGCGGGTCTTGGTCTTGTGCGTGCCCTGACGGGCAGCTGCCAGCTGTGCGACGACGACCTGGTGGATCAGCGGGACGCTGGTCTTCGCGTCGAAGATCTCCGCGGGGAGCTCGACGGTACCGGCCTTGTCGCCTGCCGGCGAAAGGATGTCAATGGTGCTCATTACCTCAAGCCCCCTTGGCCGCGGTACGGACCAGGACGAGGCCGCCGTTCGGACCGGGGACTGCGCCCTTGATGAGGAGCAGACCCTTCTCCGCGTCAACCGCGTGGATGGTCAGGTTCTGGGTGGTGACGCGCTCGTTACCCATGCGACCGGCCATGCGCATGCCCTTGAAGACACGCCCAGGGGTGGCGCAGCCACCGATCGAACCGGGGGAACGGTGCTTGCGCTGGACGCCGTGGCCGGCGCCGAGGCCCTTGAAGTTGTGACGCTTCATGACACCGGCGAAGCCCTTGCCCTTGCTCTTGCCCGTGACGTCGACCTTGACGCCGGACTCGAACACCTCGGCAGTGACCTCCTGGCCCAGCGTGTACTCGCTGGCGTCAGGGGTGCGGAGCTCCACCAGGTGGCGGCGCGGGGTCACGTCAGCCTTGGCGAAGTGGCCCTTGAGGGGCTTGTTCACCTTGCGCGGGTCGATCTCGCCGAAGGCGATCTGGACCGACTCGTAGCCGTCGCTGTCGTTCGTACGGACCTGCGTCACGACGCACGGACCGGCCTTGACGACGGTCACCGGGACAACCCGGTTGTTCTCGTCCCAGACCTGGGTCATGCCGAGCTTCTCGCCCAGGACGCCCTTGATGTTCTTGCTCATCTCGGCCCGTCCCTTCAGAGCTTGATCTCGATGTCGACGCCAGCCGGCAGGTCGAGACGCATCAGCGAGTCAACCGTCTTCGGGGTGGGGTCGAGAATGTCGATGAGGCGCTTGTGCGTGCGCATCTCGAAGTGCTCGCGAGAGTCCTTGTACTTGTGCGGCGACTTGATGACGCAGTACACGTTCTTCTCAGTGGGCAGCGGCACCGGGCCTGCGACCGACGCACCAGTGCGGGTCACCGTCTCGACGATCTTCTTCGCCGAGGAGTCGATGACCTCGTGGTCGTAGGCCTTGAGCCGGATGCGGATCTTCTGTCCCGCCATGGCTACTAGTAGTCCTGTCTCTCAATAACGCTCTGGAACCCAGCGGTTCTCGTAACTCCGCCTCCGACCCACGCGGTCGGGCGTGTCGCATCCCCTCTACGTAGATCTCCCGAAGGATTTCCCAACCAAGGGTGTGCGGGCCGAAACCGCGCTGCCGGGGGCGAAACCCCACCGGGTGCCTGGTCAGCGCCCCACTGACACTTCCCGGAAGATTCCCGTACGTCCGACCCTGGGGGTCGACGAGTACTGTGGGACTCGCTTCCGGTCCTCCCGGCGGGAGGCGCGCAGCATTGACACTCAACCGAGCAACCTGGCCAGTGTGCCATACGGCTCAGGGGCCTGGCCAATCGGGTCCGGGATCTTACCCCCTGCGAGGGACCGGTCAAACGCGGGCGCCGACGCGAAGGTCCGGGAGCTTCCTGCACCGCGGGGTCGCAGAACCGTTCGGGACATCCACGGATGGGGTGAAGCCGCCGCCTACGGCATATGCCCTTGGGATGCCGGCCCTAACGTCCGGATCATGGTCAATTCGTCGCACGAAGCGATGCACCGGATCTTCCAGGAGGACCCGGGCATCTTCACACGGACATTCAGAACCCTGGGCATCCCGTTCCCCGAGACCGTCGAGGTGTCGGTACTGACCACCGACCTGACCGAGACCCAGCCGCTGGAGCGCCGCCTCGACACCCTGCTGAGGGTGGAGACCGCCGACGGCAGGCCCTATCTCCTGGCTGTCGAGTCCCAAGGCCGCAAGGACCCGGCGAAACCCAGCAGTTGGACCTACTACCTCGCCCACCTCCACGCCAAGTACGGCATCGACCCCGTTCTCCTCGTGGTCTGCCAGGACGAGTCGACGGCACGGTGGGCTGCCCGTCCCATCCGGATCGGTCCTCCGGAATGGCCGTCGCTGACCGTCCGCCCCCTGGCACTGGGCCCCCACAACGTCCCGGCCGTGACCGACCCGTCGGTGGCGGCGCTCGATGTCCCACTCGCCGCTTTTTCGGCGATTACACATGGTAAGAATCCGAATGCGGCTGCCATACTCGAAGCGCTGGCCACCGCACTGAAGACCGTTGACGAAGAGACCGCGATCATCTTCAGCGAGCTCACCGAACTCGGGCTGGGCAACACCCCGGCCGCCCAGATCTGGAGGGACCTCATGGCCATCGACCTCTCGTTCTTCCGCTCGGAGTCCTCACAGCGACTGCGCGCGGAAGGCAAGGCGGAAGGCAAGGCGGAGGCGGTGGTCCAGGTACTGGAACAGCGCGGCATCACCGTCACCGACAGTGTCAGGGCCCGTATCAACGGGTGCGCGGACGCCGACACACTGGCCCGCTGGCTGGCGCGGGCACTCGCGGCGGAGAGGGCCGAGGAGCTGTTCGTGGACGCCTGACAGAATCCGGCCATGTCAACGAGCACCCTCCAGGGCTGGCGCCTGCGGCCGGCCACCTCAGAGGACGTCGAGCCGATAGTCGAGATCCGGGCGTCGGCCATGCGCCTCGACCTGGAGCGTCTGGGCCGGTACGACGAGCACCGGGTGCGGCAGCGGCTGCGCGACGCCTACGTGCCCGAGCACACCTCCGTGGTGGAGGCGGGCGGAGCCGTCGCGGGCTGCGTCGCTCTGCGGCCCTCCGAGGACTGCTGTTGGCTGGAGCACTTCTACCTCGCACCGGAAGTACAGGGCCGGGGCATCGGCACGGCCGTCCTGGCCGGGCTCCTGGCCCGCACCGATGCCGAGGGGGTGACGGTCCGGCTGAACGTCCTGCAGGGCAGTGCCGCCCGCGGCCTGTACGAACGGCACGGCTTCGCCCCGGAGCGGGAGGACCCGGTGGACGTGTTCATGGTCCGTCCGCCCCGCGCGCGGACACGCACGGCAGGTGTCGCCGACGCCTCCCCGCGCAGGACCGGCTGGGCCGAACCGGGCCCGGCGCGGTGAACCGCCCGCACCGGGTCGCGGCGGCCCGCGACCCGGTGGCCCACGGCACCAAAAGCTTTTGAGTACGTGGGAAAGAACCCTCCCCACCCCAACCCGACCCGCCCCGGCCGCCTGGTCACTCGCGCGGGTGACATATGGCAACTGGGCTGGATTTGGGACAGGTTGCCGGGCATATGCTCGCCGCGACAACCACAGACATGAGACGGCCCCCGACGAGACGCCAATCCCGACCGAGGGCCTGACCACCGAGGAAGTAGGAGCTTCCCGATGGGTATCCAGCAGGTTACCGCGCCCCCGTGCGCCCCGTCCCCCGAGTCCGGGGGCCCCACGCCGTCGCCCGGTGTCCTCCACGTCAGCGTCCGGCACACCACGGCGTTCACCGTCGTCGGTAACCACCTCACCCGGCACCGAACACTGTCGCTGCTGGCGATCGGGCTCGCGGTGCACATCCAGTCGCTGCCCGACGGGGCCCGGATCAGCATCAAGCACCTCGCCGCACGCTTCCCCGAGAGCGAGGCCCGGATCGCGGTCGCCCTGCGTGAGCTGGAGGCGACCGGCTACCTGCGCCGCAGCCGCGTACGCCTGCCCGACGGCCGCATCGTCACCCGGACCGTCTCGTACAACCGGCCCGGCGCCGAAGCGCCCGCCGTCACGATCCCCCGGCCCGGAACCGGGCAGCGGGAGACCCGCGTCGCACCGGCCACGCCTCCGCCGATGCCCCCGCCCGCCGTACCGGGTCCGGCACCGGTGACGCACCGGCCCGTGCCGGAGCAGCCGCCCGCAGCAGCACCGCCGCCCGTCCCCCTGCCCGCTCCCACCGCGCGTACGGCACCGCCGCCGCCGCTGCCACGGCCTCAGGACGCCGACCCCGAACTCCACCGGTCGGCAGCGGCACTCCTGGCCGACCTGCGCCGCACGGCACCCCAACTCACCCTGTCCGAGCGGGACATCGAGGCACTCGTGCCGGGAGTCGTCACCTGGCTGGAGCGTGACGCCCACCCGGACACCGTCCGCCGGGCGCTGACGTCCGACCTACCGCTCCCGTTGAAGCACCCGGCCAAGCTCCTGCGCCACCGCATCACCGCGCTGCTGCCGCCACCGCTGCCCGGGGCCCAGGACCTGGTGCCCCCGCGCCCCGGCAGGATCGTCATCCCGCTCCAGAACTGCGACCTCTGCGACCGCGCCTTCCGCTCGCGCCACCCCGGACACTGCCGTGACTGCGGCACGGGTGCCCGCGAGGCCGCCTGACCGCGCCGCGAGCGCCACCTCCGTGGAGGCGATCCTCACCGAGGGCCGGAGCGGCGGCCCGGAACCGTACGGGCCCACCTCACGTACGGGTGACCGTCCCGCACGATCCGTCGGGCTGCCATTCGCTGCGGTCGTAGGGGTCCACGTCCGGGCCCTTCCGTTCCGGGTCCGTGCGGTCACTCGGGAAGGACGGGTGCAGGAAGCCGTCGTTCACCTCGCAGGCGGTGTTGCCGACGTTCTGCTGAGAGGTGACGACGGAGAGCTTGCCGGGCGTCGCCACGAACCGCTCCGGGTCGTGCAGCGCCGTCGTGAGCTTCCGCCGCACGATCGTGCGCGCCACCTCGTCCCCGCCCGTTCTCATCAGCGGGTAGACGAAGGTGTAGTCGGCGTGCACCTCCACGGAGCCGGTGGGACCGGCTTCGAAGGTCATCCGTCCGCGCGTCTTGACGACGTCCCCCACCAGCCGGGTCTCGTCGGGGTCGAACCGGCTGAACAGCATCAGCGGGTCCTGTCCCTCACCCGGTTCCGCCAGTGACCGCTCGAGGCGTGTCCGCTCCCCCTTCTGCAGGGGGTCGAGCAGCTCCAGCGCCTCCTCGGGCTTCTCCCCGCGCAGGGTGGCCGGGTCGAGGTTGGCGGCGACGAGCAACTGCCGGGTGGCCCGAAGGGCCTGCTCGACCTCGTCCTTGCTCATCCCTCCGACCGCCTCGGCGGCGGGCGTCTCGATCCCCGCCGCCCCGTCCGCCCATCGGAGGGCGGGAGAACCCCGGAAGGGTTCCTCCCGTGTCGGCCGCTCCGGATCCGTCCCGTCCGCCGGCGCGGCGGTCGGAGGTGCGGTCTCGGCGGGCAGTGGCGCGGCGTCCACGGAGTCTCCGGCTCCGGGAAGGTGGTCGGTCAGCAGACTCGGGCGCATGGTGACCACCAGGACCCCCAGGACCACGACGAAGCCCAGGACCCCGACGAGACGCTTCCGCTTCTGTCGGCGGTCGTTCGTGTGCTGCGAGGGGCCGGTGCGCCATCCGTCCGGCTGCCACGGTTCGGCCGGCTTGTTCCTCCAGCCCCGGCGCCGCCCGCTCGCGGCGGCCTCCTCGTCCAGCGCGCGGAGCCGCGCGGTGACCATCCGGGCCCGGGCCGAGGGCTCCTTGGGCGCGTCACCCCCGCCGCTCTCGGCCTGCCGGACGAGTTCCGCCCACTGCTCGTCGGAGACGGCGCTCCCCTCATCCGGACGCTCGGACGGCTCGCCTGCCGGCGTTCTGGTGCTCACTGTTCTCTTCCACTCCCCCACGCGACTCTGCCACCACCAGTTCATGTCGCCGAGCAGCGCGCGGACAAGAGTGCGAGAGGAACGGTGACGATCACGTGACGCTCTCGCCCTGGACATTCCGCGGCAAGAGCTGCCGGAGGGGAGAAGTCACCGCGCGGAGGAGGTGTCCTCGCCGCCGGGCGTGGGGAGTTGGGCCGTGGCGTCGGCGTACTTCAGGAGCAGCCGCGCGAATTCGACGCGCTCGGCCGTGGGCCAGTCACGGGTGATGTGCTCGAAGGCCTGACGCTGCTGACTGCGGAAGTGGCCGAGCAGGGTGATGCCGTCCTCGGTCAGCCGGAGCACGGTGCGCCTGCCGTCCTGCTGCGAGGCGGTGCGGACCAGATAGCCGTGGGTGATGCAGTCGCTCGCCATCCGGCTGGCCACGGACGAATCGACCATGAGGAGGTCGGCGAGCCCGCCGACCGTGATGTCCCTCCCGGCCTCGGTCGCCTCGTCGACGAGGTTGAGGACCAGATTGCGCTTGAGGTCCTTGCGGCCCACCGGGGGGTCGACAGGGGCCTGCATGGTGCGCCGCCGAAGTCGGGCGAAAGCCGTGCCCACGGCATCCAGCAGGGCCTCTCCCTGCGGGGTGGAGGCATCGGAGTACGTCACGCCACGACCTTACCCCAAAAGCTTGCAAACAGCAGTTGCGTGCAAAAAAGCATGGAGTTGCACGTAGCATTGACCTGACCGACGCGGTGACGACGTTCGCCGCACCGGGCCCCCGGGCCCGCGAAGAGAGGTGGAGCAGCATGGTTACGGCCATCACCAACGCCCGTGTGTTCGACGGCGAGCGCGTCCGCGAGGAGACCACCGTCCTGCTGGACGGCACCCGCATCGCCGCGATCGGCGGGGAGGCGCCCGCCGGGGCGGACATCGTCGACGTCTCGGGCGCGACGCTCCTGCCCGGCCTGATCGACTCCCACGTCCACACCTCCGAGGACGGGCTCGCGCTGGCGCTGCGGTTCGGCGTCACCACGGAGCTGGAGATGCAGGGCATGTACACCAGGGACGCCCGTGAGCACCTGCTCGGCGACGACTCCGTCGCCGATGTCCGCTCCTCGGGATTCGGCATCACCCCGCCCGGCGGACACCCCAGCGAACTGCTCCCCGAGGACTTCGAGCCGGGAGGCCACGGAGACCAGGACCCCGGAGACTCGGGTCACGGTGACCGGGGGGCGCACGGTCCGGCTCCGCTGATGCCGTTCTCCAGCACCCCGGCCGAAGCGGTCGCCTTCGTCCCGCGGCTCGTCGCCGCCGGCTCGGACTACATCAAGTTCATGGTCGACGACGGCTCCGTCGAGGGGCACCCCGGTCTGCCCATGCTCGACCAGGCGACCCTGACCGCCGGGGTCGCCGAGGCGCACCGGCACGGGATGCTCACGATCGCCCACACCCTGACCGTCGAGGCGACGCGGATGGCGGTCGAAGCAGGCATCGACGGCTTCGCCCACCTGTTCATGGACCAGCCGCACACCGACGAGATCATCGACCTCATCGCCGCCTCCGGCGCGTTCGTCGCACCCTGCGTCGTCCTGAACGCCTCGATGACGGGCATCACGGGCTCGGACCTCGCCGACGACCCGCGCGTCGGCTCACGCCTGACCCCCGCCTGGAACGAGACCCTGCGCAGCAGCTACGACCGCTACCCCCAGGGCAAGCTGGAGGACGTCCTGGCCTCGGTCAGGGCACTGCACGACGCCGGGGTCGATCTCCTCGCCGGCACCGACGCCGCACCCATGCCGCTGCCGTTCCTGGGCGGCATGATCCACGGCGCGAGCGTCCACCACGAGCTGCAGTACCTCGTCCGGGCCGGCCTCACGCCGGTCCAGGCCCTGCGCGCGGCCACCCTCACCCCGGCACGGCGTTTCGGACTTGCGGACCGCGGACGCATCGCCGAGGGACTCCGCGCCGACCTGCTCCTGGTGGAGGGCGACCCCACCACCACCATCGGCGACACCCTCAACCTCCGCGCGGTCTGGCGCCGCGGCACGCTCACCCGCCTCGCGGCCTGACCGGCACGCCGGCCGGTCCGCACACAGAACCGGACGTGGTCCGTCCGGAGTCACGGCCCGAGCGGCGCGTCCCTCCGGGCAACCCGGCCGCCCGGTTCCCCGTCTATCCCCCCGCAGGAGCAGGCACACAGCCCTGACCTGCACTGACCAACAGCACGCAGCTCAGGGCACCGACCCGCCCGCTGCGGGGGGACGCGGACGGAGTGCGTGGCGTGACGGATCGATCGGCCCTGCCCGGAAACGGTGTGCGACGACGCGCCGTCATGACCACAGCCGTCGCCGGCTTGGCGCTCAGCGCCTGCTCGGTCCCGGCTCCCCGGCGTTCCGACCCCCCACCGGACCCCGCACCCGGCATGCCCGTAAACACCGCGCGACGAGCGCTGCTGATGCAGATCCTCGCCCACCCGGACGACGACCTGTACTTCATGAACCCGGACACCCAGCGCGCGCTGGACGCCGGGACGCCGCTGGTCTGCGTGTACCTCACGGCGGGCGAGGCCGACGGCCTCAACAAGATCCCCGGCCGCCCCCGCCCCGTACCGGACAAGGCGGCGTACTCGTCGTCGCGCCACCAGGGGCTGCGGCAGGCTTACGCGACCCTGCTCGGGCTGGAGAAGTTCACCCCCTGGGAGATATCCGTCGCCGAGCTCGGCGACGGGCACCGGGCCGAGGTCGACACTTTGGCCGCCGGGGGACGCAGGGTCGAGCTGGTCTTCATCGACACGGCCATGCACACCACCCGCCACCGCCTCGGACTGCCCAGCCTGTGGCACGACCGGCGGCTTTCCCTGCGCACGGTCGTCGCCGAGGGTTCACCCCTGGAGCGCCCGGGCGCGTACACCTACGACGGGCTCGTCGACGTCCTCGTCGGGCTGCTGGAGCGCCACCGGCCGACCGTCGTGCACACCCTGGACCCCGATCCGGACATCCAGCACAGCACGGAGGCCGCCCGGCGCCGGGACAGCGAACAGCCCGGGTACTCGGATCACGCCGACCACACGGCCGCCGCCTGCTTCGCCTGGGCGGCGATGATCCGGTGGGTCGCCAGGAGCACCCGTGGCGGCGGCCGTGTGCCGGGCTTCGCGGTCACCTCGTTCCGCGGGTACTACAACCGGCACTGGCCCAAGAACCTGCCGCCGGGTGTGCTCGCGGAGAAGGCCGCCCACCTCGTGCCCTACGGCGGTTCGCCCGACTGGGAGTGCGGTAACCCGTCGGGCTGCGGGGACTACAACGTCGGCGGCGACCGGCCGCTGACCAACAAGAAGGGCTGGGTCCGTTCGACCCACCACCGCTATCCGGGTCACCGGACCGTCGTCACCCCCGGACCCGGTGGCCGGCTCGACGCGTACGCCGTGGTCGGGCTCCGCCTGGTCCGGTGGCGCGAGACCGAGCCGACGGGCGGGGTGTGGGGCCCGACGGAGGACCTCGGGGGCGGCCCGCTCGCCCCGGTGCTGGGGTCGGCCACCGCGGGCGACGGCACACTGCTGCTGTTCGGGCTGCGCTTCGCGGCACTCCGCGGGCACGGGGCGGACAACGAGCGCGAGATCGTGCTGCTGGAGCAGACCGCTCCCGACAGCGGCTTCCTCGCCTGGCGGGGTCTCGGTAATCCTTCCCCCCGCCGGGACGAGGGCCGTCGCATCGGTGCGCCCGTCGCCGTGGGCGCACCGGACGGCCGGATCCACCTCTTCGTACGCAACGCGGAGAAGGGAGTCAGCACACGGGTCCGGGAGGCCGACAGGACGTGGGGCGAATGGCGCGACATGGGTGGGGGCGAGGTCCAGGACGGCCTGAGTGCCGTGGTGGACCGTGCCGGCCGCGTCCACGTCCACGCGGCGGGTCATCGCGCCGTGCACCACTGGACCCAGGACGCGCCGGGCGCCGAGCTCACCGCCCGGACGCAGATCGACGCCGGCCCCGTACCGGGCGGGGCACCCGCGGGGCTGCCGGCTGCCGACGGTTCCGTGGACCTGTTCTACCGGGCACAGGCGCGGGCCGTGACGACCGCCGTACGGGACGGGGTGGCCACGGACCTCGTCGGCTTCGACGGGTACGGGGAACTGGCCGCCTGCGGTCCTGCCCTGCTCGGCCGCACCGCAGAGGGCCTGCTCCAGGTCCTGACGGGCACGCGTCTGTCCCACCGCTCGCAGGGGCCCGTCGCGCTCGACGGGGCCACGCTCCAGCTCGACGACGGGCGCCCGGTGGTGGTGGGCCTGGGCCCGGACGCGCTCCCCTTCGCCTGGCGGCCGTAGAGAGGAACCGGAGTCACCCGGCAGGCGGGGAAAGGTACCGCGCAGGCTTGCCCGCGCGCGGCTACAGCCAGCCGTGGCCCTCCGCGATCCGGACGGCGTCGACCAGTGTGCGGGCGTGGTCAACCACCAGCACCTTGATCATGGACCCGAACACCGCCGGGCCTGCCCGGAACGCGTGGCTCCGGAACTGTGGGCTCCGTTCCTGCCGCTCCCGTCCCGGCTCCCGCGATTCCCCGGCGCACCCACCGGACGGCCACCAATGAGCCGAGCACGGCCGGCAGGAACCACACCAGTGCGCGTGGCCCGGCGGCCACCACCGCCACGAGGGCCGCCCCGTGCACCAGCTCAATCGCTCGGGCTGGTGGTCCGCTCCTCTTTCCTGCGGACCAGGCCGGTGCGGATCTCCCTGGCGGCACCCGCCAGGATGCAGACGGCCAGGAGGATCTCGGCCGTGCCCCAGAGCCGGGCCCAACCGGCCTCCTGGACCCGGTCGATCCCGCTGACGGCCATGAACGGGACGAAGAAGAGCAGCGAGGTCAGTCGGTAGTTGCGCATGGGTTCTCTCATTCTGCCGTGTCTTGCCGGTGAGCGTGCCTCCGCTTCGTGCTGCGCGAGGCGGTGGGGAACGTGCTCCAGCACAGTCGCGCCGCCGTGTGCGAGACAGACCTGCGCTCCGACGCCTCCGGGATCCGGCTGCTCCTCCGTAACCACGGGCCCTCGCCCTGGACGGGCCGGCGGACAAGCACGGGCGGCGGCGAACCGGCCTGGCCGGACTCGGGTACCGGACCCACACGCTGGGCGGGACGCTCGTCGCCGGCCGGGAGGACGACTCGTTCACCGTCGAGGCACTCCTGCCCACGGCCTGACCGCCCCCGCCGTCCCCCTGCCCCTGCCCCTGCCCCTGCCCGTTCGTACGTCGGCGGCCACGACGCCTGCGCGGCTGGGCGGAGCCTCGTACACGCGCCGCACATGCCGAAGGGCCCCGCACCTCTCGCGAGGTGCGGGGCCCTTCTTGGTGCTCTGTGCGGAGCAACCAGGTCAGACAGTCAGGTGATTACTTGACGATCTTGGTGACCTGGCCGGCGCCCACGGTCCGGCCACCCTCACGGATGGCGAACTTCAGGCCCTCTTCCATGGCGACCGGCTGGATCAGCGCGACGTCCATGAGGGTGTTGTCACCCGGCATGACCATCTCGGTGCCCTCGGGAAGGGTCACAACGCCCGTCACGTCCGTGGTACGGAAGTAGAACTGCGGGCGGTAGTTGTTGAAGAAGGGGGTGTGACGGCCACCCTCGTCCTTCGACAGGATGTAGGCCTGGGCCTGGAACTCGGTGTGCGGCGTGACCGAACCGGGCTTGATGATGACCTGGCCGCGCTCGACGTCCTCGCGCTTGATGCCACGGAGGAGCAGACCGACGTTCTCACCGGCCTGGCCCTCGTCGAGCAGCTTGCGGAACATCTCGATGCCGGTGACCGTGGTGGTGGTCTTCTCCTGCTTGATGCCCACGATGTCAACGGTCTCGTTGACCTTGAGGACACCACGCTCGATGCGGCCGGTGACGACCGTACCGCGACCGGTGATCGTGAAGACGTCCTCGATCGGCATGAGGAACGGCTTCTCGACGTCACGCTCGGGCTGCGGGATGTTCTCGTCCACGGCCTTCATCAGGTCGAGAACGGTCTTGCCCCACTCGGCGTCGCCCTCGAGAGCCTTGAGCGCCGAGACCTTGACGACCGGAAGGTCGTCGCCCGGGAACTCGTACTCGGAGAGGAGCTCACGAACCTCGAGCTCGACGAGCTCCAGGATCTCCTCGTCGTCCACCATGTCGGCCTTGTTCAGGGCGACGACGATGTACGGAACGCCGACCTGGCGGGCCAGGAGCACGTGCTCCTTGGTCTGCGGCATCGGGCCGTCGGTGGCCGCGACCACGAGGATGGCGCCGTCCATCTGCGCCGCACCCGTGATCATGTTCTTGATGTAGTCGGCGTGACCCGGGCAGTCGACGTGCGCGTAGTGACGCGACTCCGTCTGGTACTCGACGTGCGCGATCGAGATCGTGATACCGCGCTGGCGCTCCTCAGGAGCCTTGTCGATCTGGTCGAAGGCCGAGGCCTCGTTCAGGTCCGGGTACGCGTCGTGCAGCACCTTGGTAATGGCGGCCGTGAGGGTCGTCTTACCGTGGTCGATGTGACCGATGGTGCCGATGTTGACGTGCGGCTTAGTCCGCTCGAACTTTGCCTTCGCCACTGGGGTCCTCCTGAGTGGTTCTGTACGCCTTGCTTCATCGGCGCCAGGTGATCTTTGCTGGAATGCCGGTGCCGGAGGCATTCGCCGCGCTGCTTACGCACTGCGACGAATGCCCGACCGGGCTCCGGTGACAAGCCTAAAGCGTGAGCTCGGAAGAGTTACTCGCCCTTGGCCTTCGCGATGATCTCCTCGGCGACGTTCCGCGGAACCTCGGCGTAGGAGTCGAACTGCATCGAGTAGCTTGCGCGACCCGAGGTCTTGCTGCGGAGGTCTCCGACGTAGCCGAACATCTCCGAGAGGGGCACGAGGCCCTTCACGACGCGAGCGCCGCTGCGCTCCTCCATGGCCTGGATCTGGCCACGGCGGGAGTTGAGGTCGCCGATGACATCGCCCATGTAGTCCTCGGGCGTGGTGACCTCGACGGCCATCATCGGCTCGAGGAGCACGGGGGACGCCTTGCGGGCACCCTCCTTGAACGCCTGCGAACCGGCGATCTTGAAGGCGAGCTCCGAGGAGTCGACCTCGTGGTAACCACCGTCGAGAAGGGTGACGCGGACGCCGACCATCTCGTAACCGGCCAGGATGCCGAACTGCATGGCTTCCTGAGCACCCGCGTCCACCGAGGGAATGTACTCACGGGGGATGCGGCCACCGGTGACCTTGTTGACGAACTCGTAGGAGGCGTCGCCACCCTCGATGGGCTCGAGGGCGATCTGCACCTTCGCGAACTGGCCGGTACCACCAGTCTGCTTCTTGTGCGTGTAGTCGATGCGCTCGACGGTCTTGCGGATCGTCTCGCGGTAGGCGACCTGGGGCTTGCCGACGTTCGCCTCGACGCGGAACTCGCGCTTCATGCGGTCGACGAGCACCTCGAGGTGAAGCTCGCCCATACCACCGATGATGGTCTGGCCGGTCTCCTCGTCGGAGTGCACCTGGAAGGAGGGGTCCTCCTCCGAGAGGCGCTGGATGGCGACACCCAGCTTCTCCTGGTCACCCTTGGACTTGGGCTCGATGGCGACCTGAATGACCGGCGCCGGGAAGTCCATGGACTCCAGGATCACCGGGTTCTTGTCGTCGGACAGCGTCTCACCCGTGGTGGTCTGCTTCAGGCCCATGACGGCGACGATGTCACCGGCGCCCACCGACGCGATCTCCTCACGCTTGTTCGCGTGCATGCGGTAGATCTTGCCGATGCGCTCCTTCTTGCCCTTGACCGAGTTCAGCACCGCGGTGCCGGCCTCGAGGCGACCGGAGTAGATCCGGACGAAGGTGAGCTTGCCGAGGTGCGGGTCACTCGCGATCTTGAACGCCAGGCCGGAGAACGGCTCGTCGTCCGAAGGCCTGCGCTTGACGACCAGCTCGGGGTCCTTGACGTCGTGGCCTTCGATGGCCTCGACGTCCAGGGGGGAAGGCAGGTAGCGGACGACCGCGTCGAGCAGGGGCTGGACACCCTTGTTCTTGAACGCCGTGCCACAGAAGACGGGGGTCACGGTGACGGAGTCGGCCGAGCCCTTCGACGCGAGGGTGATCCGACGGATCGCCTCGTGCAGCTGCTCCTCGGTGGGCTCGTTGCCCTCGAGGTACAGCTCCATCATCTGGTCGTCGTTCTCCGCGACGGCCTCAAGGAGCTTGCCGCGCCATTCCTCGGCGGCCTCCTTGTGCGTGTCGGGGATCTCGACGGTGTCGTACATCTCACCCTTGGCGGCCTCGTCCGACCACACGAACGCCTTCATCGACACGAGGTCGACGACGCCCTTGAAGTCGGCTTCGGCACCGATGGGGAGCTGCATGACGAGCGGAACCGCACCGAGGCGGTCGACGATCATGTCGACACAACGGTGGAACTCGGCGCCGGTGCGGTCGAGCTTGTTGACGAAGCAGATACGCGGCACGCCGTAGCGGTCCGCCTGACGCCAGACGGTCTCGGACTGCGGCTCGACGCCGGCCACACCGTCGAACACGGTGACGGCACCGTCGAGGACGCGGAGCGAACGCTCCACCTCGACGGTGAAGTCGACGTGACCCGGGGTGTCGATGATGTTGATGGTGTGGTCAACATCATTGAGCGGCCAGTGACAGGTCGTCGCGGCGGACGTGATCGTGATGCCGCGCTCCTGCTCCTGCTCCATCCAGTCCATCGTGGCTGCGCCGTCGTGGACTTCACCGATCTTGTACGAAACGCCGGTGTAGAAGAGGATCCGCTCAGTGGTGGTCGTCTTGCCCGCGTCGATGTGGGCCATGATCCCGATGTTGCGGACCTTGGCCAGGTCAAGCGAAGTGGTGGCCATAAGGCTCAATCTTCTCTCGGTCTCGATGGGGGTAGCGACTACCAGCGGTAGTGCGCGAAGGCCTTGTTGGACTCGGCCATCTTGTGGGTGTCCTCGCGCTTCTTGACGGCAGCGCCAAGACCGTTGGAGGCGTCGAGCAGCTCGTTCATGAGGCGCTCGGTCATGGTCTTCTCACGACGGGCGCGGGAGTAACCCACGATCCAGCGCAGCGAGAGCGTGGCGGCGCGACCGGGCTTGACCTCGATCGGCACCTGGTAGGTGGCGCCACCGACACGGCGGGACTTGACCTCGAGCGAGGGCTTGACGTTCTCAAGCGCGCGCTTCAGCGTGATGACCGGGTCAGCGCCGGTCTTCTCGCGGAGGCCTTCCATGGCGCCGTACACGATCCGCTCGGCGGTGGAACGCTTGCCGTCGAGGAGGATCTTGTTGATCAGCGAGGTGACAAGAGGAGAGCTGTAGACCGGGTCGATGATGACCGGGCGCTTCGGGGCGGGGCCCTTACGAGGCATTCTTACTTCTCCTTCTTGGCGCCGTAGCGGCTGCGGGCCTGCTTGCGGTTCTTGACACCCTGGGTGTCGAGCGAACCGCGGATGATCTTGTAACGAACACCCGGCAGGTCCTTCACACGGCCACCACGCACGAGCACGATGGAGTGCTCCTGCAGGTTGTGCCCCTCACCCGGGATGTAGGCCGTGACCTCGATACCGGAGGTCAGACGCACACGCGCGACCTTACGGAGCGCCGAGTTCGGCTTCTTCGGGGTGGTCGTGAACACACGCGTGCAGACACCGCGACGCTGGGGCGAACCCTCGAGCGCGGGCGTCTTGTTCTTCTCGACCTTGTCCTGCCGGCCCTTCCGGACCAGCTGCTGGATCGTAGGCACTACTTCTCCGGTTTCTGTGTGCCGTTCGTGAAACTAACCTGGAACACCCACCGACCCACGCGGTCGGGTGTGTCGAATACTGCACGCCCCTGCGGTGAGGCAGGAGATACGCAGATTGCGGTGGCCACTTACGGACTCGCCGTGCGGTTGAGGACACGCACCCGAGCCCAGGCACACCCCAGGCACAAGGCTTGAGCGTACCTACCTCATGGAGCTGGGTCAAAACAAATGCCCGGGAGACGGCCACCCCTCGTCGGAGGCGGCGCCCGACACCGGGCGCACGTCGCACGAACCCGCTCCGTGGACCCGTCGGCGGACATGTCCGTGAACCCGTGACCCGCGTCACCGGGGTCCGCCGTCGGGTGTGACGGGCCGCTTATCCCGCCGGGCGGCGCGGCGGAGGACGTGGCGAAGGCCGCAGGCGCGGGATCGTGGGCACTGCGTGCATGCCTGCTCGAGCGGGGGGACAGGCCGGCCCAGCCCACGGGCCGGTTCCGGTCGGGCTCACGACCCGGCTCACAGCGTGAGGATAATCCCCGCCATGGCCGCTGCCGCCAGTGTCCCCACGACGACGGACAGCCCCGTGTCGAACCCCACCCGCTTGTCCACCTCGAACGACAGCATCGAGCGCTCCGGGCTCTGCGGGTCGTAGACGACTTCCACGACGTCACCGATCTCCACGGGTGCGACGGAGTATCGCGACGAACGGACGGACAGGTCGCTCCTGTCTCTCGTGGAATACGCGCAGACCACGCCCACATACCCACCACTGGGCCAGTAATGGCCGACGCATTCGCCCTCTACGCGCATACCGGAGGATTCGAGGCGCTTCGCCTTTCGCAAGGCATAGAGGTTGGTGATCAACACGAGAGAAGAAGCGCACACCATAACAAAGAGGAAAATTCTTATCGCCAGCACAGGAAGCCCCCGAACGTTGTCGATACTCATGCCGCTTTCGCCTGAGTCAGGCGTACTCCGTGCCCGTCCGGCCCCGCCCTAACTGAGGGCGAGGACGACGAACACGGCCTCGACCAGCGTGAGCGTGATCAGGTCCATGCGTTTCCACAGAGGCTTGTGAGCGGAGAGAGCCGTCTCCACCCGGCCGGGCGCCTGCGGGTCATAAAGGACCGTCACGGTGTCTCCCACTCGAGTCCCCGCCGGCACATCGCCCTCATCCGCGGAACAGGTCATCCGGCGGCCGTCCACCAGGGGGAAGCTCAGGAGGAACGTGGGCCCGCCCCCCTGAGTACGCCACTCCCGGTCGTAACAACGCGCCTCGGCCTCGACACCGCGAGCCCGCAACAGCAGCCTTCGCCGAGTTATCCAGATGATGGCGATAAGGCCGAGAAGTGGCGGTATGAAAAGCAGGACCTCCGAGTCCACGCGCAGCTCCCTCGAAAACAGTGCGGAAACGACGCACCACATCACACCACACCTGTCCGGACAAGATGTCGGAGAGGCTATGACAGGACCCAAAAATGAGAGGCTCGCCGACGACATCGCAGGAATCAAGGAGTTCCTTGGGGGAAAGTCGAAAGTTCCACCGTCGAGGGACTGCTCAAAACGATCGGGTTTCAGGCCGAGGGCCCTGCTCGACGGACCGTGAGGGGTGGGGGTGCCTCCGGTGCACCGGTCCAGCAGGATCTCGCCACAACCGCCCCCAGCGGTTCAACGGGGGCGCGTCTCCACGGGGTGCCGGCTCTCCGGCCCGTCCGGCGTACAGGCGCCCCGTGGCGGCCGTACCGCCGCCCCCGCACGCACCGAGCCCGCCACACTGCGACGCGCCCGGCCGGGCCGCCGGTGCGGCCCCTGCGACGCCTTCTGGAACGGGGCTGGCGCCGCTGGTGCAGCGCAGCGACATGCACTGACCGGCACCGGGGGCGGCGCACGTCCCGCGGGCCGCACGGACCGGCCGCGGCACGCAGAAGGGCGCCCACCCCCCGACGGGGGTGGGCGCCCTTCTCACTCACTGCTACTGGTTGTACGGACCGTAGTCGTAGTCCTCCAGCGGCACGGCCTGGCCGGAGCCCGTGCCGAACGGCGAGTAGTCGATGTCGTCGTAGCCGACGGCCGAGTACATCGCGGCCTTGGCCTCCTCGGTCGGCTCGACCCGGATGTTGCGGTAGCGGGACAGACCCGTACCGGCCGGGATGAGCTTACCGATGATGACGTTCTCCTTGAGGCCGATCAGGGAGTCCGACTTGGCGTTGATAGCCGCGTCGGTCAGGACCCTGGTCGTCTCCTGGAAGGACGCCGCCGACAGCCACGACTCGGTGGCGAGCGAGGCCTTGGTGATACCCATCAGCTGCGGACGGCCGGAGGCGGGGTGACCGCCCTCGGTGACCACACGACGGTTCTCGGTCTCGAACTTCGAGCGCTCGACGAGCTCGCCCGGCAGCAGCTCCGCGTCGCCGGACTCGATGATCGTCACACGGCGCAGCATCTGCCGGATGATGATCTCGATGTGCTTGTCGTGGATCGACACACCCTGCGAGTTGTAGACCTTCTGGACCTCGCCGACCAGGTGGACCTGGACCGCGCGCTGACCGAGGATCCGCAGCACGTCGTGCGGGTTCGTGGCACCGACGGTGAGCTTCTGGCCCACCTCGACCGCGTCGCCCTCGCCGACCAGGAGACGGGCACGCTTGGAGATCGGGAACGCCGTCTCCTCGCTGCCGTCGTCCGGGGTGACGACGAGCTTCTTGGTCTTCTCGGTCTCCTCGATCCGGACCCGTCCCTTGGCCTCCGAGATCGGGGCGACACCCTTGGGGGTACGCGCCTCGAAGAGCTCGACGACACGGGGCAGACCCTGCGTGATGTCGTCACCGGCCACACCACCGGTGTGGAAGGTACGCATCGTCAGCTGGGTACCGGGCTCACCGATGGACTGGGCGGCGATGATGCCGACCGCCTCACCGATGTCGACCAGCTTGCCGGTGGCGAGCGAGCGTCCGTAGCAGAAGGCACAGGTGCCGACCGCGGACTCACAGGTCAGGACCGAGCGGGTCTTGACCTCCTCGACGCCGGCGCCCACGAGGGCGTCGATCAGGACGTCACCGAGGTCGACGTTGGCAGGCGCGATGACCTTGCCGTCGACGACGACGTCCTCGGCGAGCATGCGGGCGTAGACCGAGGTCTCGACGTCCTCCGTCTTGCGCAGGACACCGTCCGCACCCTTGACGGCGATCTTCAGCTTGAGGCCGCGGTCGGTGCCGCAGTCCTCCTCGCGGATGATGACGTCCTGCGAGACGTCCACCAGACGACGGGTCAGGTAACCCGAGTCGGCGGTACGCAGGGCGGTGTCCGCCAGACCCTTACGGGCACCGTGCGTGGAGATGAAGTACTCCAGAACGGTGAGGCCCTCGCGGAAGGACGCCTTGATGGGACGAGGGATCGTCTCGTTCTTGGCGTTCGACACCAGACCACGCATACCCGCGATCTGACGCATCTGCATCATGTTTCCTCGGGCACCCGAGTCGACCATCATGAAGATGGGGTTCGTCTTCGGGAAGTTCGCGTTCATCGCCTCGGCGACCTCGTTGGTCGCCTTGGTCCAGATCGCGATGAGCTCCTGCGTGCGCTCGTCCTTGGTGATGAGACCGCGCTCGTACTGCTTCTGGACCTTCTCGTCCTGCTCCTCGTAGCCCTTGACGATGGCCTTCTTGGCCTCGGGCACGACGACGTCGGAGATGGCCACGGTCACACCGGAGCGGGTCGCCCAGTGGAAACCGGCCGCCTTCAGGTTGTCGAGCGTCGCCGCCACGATGACCTTGGGGTAGCGCTCGGCCAGGTCGTTGACGATCTCGGAGAGCTGCTTCTTGCCCACCGAGTAGTCGACGAACGGGTAGTCCTCGGGCAGCAGCTCGTTGAAGAGCGCGCGGCCCAGGCTCGTACGCAGGCGGAAGGTGTCACCCGGCTGGTACTCGGGCTCGCCCTCCTCGGCGACCGGCGGCACCCAGCCACGCGGGGGCATGGTGCCCACCGGGAAGCGGATGTCGACCTTCGCCTGGAGCGACAGCTCGCGGGCGTCGAAGGCCATGGTGGCCTCGGCCGTGGAGCCGAACGCGCGGTCCGTGCCCTTGACGTTGCGGCCCTCTTCGTCCGTGGTGAGGAAGAAGAGACCCAGCACCATGTCCTGGGTCGGCATGGTGACGGGACGACCGTCGGCCGGCTTCAGGATGTTGTTCGAGGACAGCATCAGGATGCGGGCCTCGGCCTGCGCCTCCGCGGAGAGCGGCAGGTGCACGGCCATCTGGTCACCGTCGAAGTCCGCGTTGAACGCGGTGCAGACGAGCGGGTGGATCTGGATGGCCTTGCCCTCGACCAGCTGCGGCTCGAAGGCCTGGATGCCGAGGCGGTGCAGGGTGGGCGCACGGTTCAGCAGCACCGGGTGCTCGGCGATGACCTCTTCGAGGACGTCGTACACGACGGTGCGGCCACGCTCGACCATGCGCTTGGCCGACTTGATGTTCTGCGCGTGGTTCAGGTCCACCAGGCGCTTCATCACGAACGGCTTGAAGAGCTCCAGCGCCATCGCCTTCGGCAGACCGCACTGGTGCAGCTTGAGCTGCGGACCGACGACGATCACGGAACGCGCGGAGTAGTCCACGCGCTTGCCGAGGAGGTTCTGACGGAAACGACCCTGCTTGCCCTTCAGCATGTCGCTGAGGGACTTCAGGGGGCGGTTACCGGGACCGGTGACCGGGCGACCACGGCGGCCGTTGTCGAACAGCGCGTCGACGGCCTCCTGCAGCATCCGCTTCTCGTTGTTCACGATGATCTCGGGGGCACCGAGGTCAAGGAGACGCTTGAGGCGGTTGTTGCGGTTGATCACACGGCGGTACAGGTCGTTCAGGTCGGAGGTCGCGAAGCGGCCACCGTCCAGCTGCACCATCGGACGCAGGTCCGGCGGGATGACCGGCACGCAGTCGAGCACCATGCCCTTGGGCTTGTTGCTGGTCTGCAGGAACGCGGAGACGACCTTGAGGCGCTTGAGCGCCCGGGTCTTCTTCTGGCCCTTGCCGGTACGGATGATCTCGCGGAGGCGCTCGGCCTCCTCGTCGAGGTCGAAGGACTCCAGGCGCTTCTGCAGCGCCGCGGCGCCCATGCAGCCGTCGAAGTACGTGCCGAAGCGGTCACGCAGCTCGCGGTAGAGCAGCTCGTCGCCCTCGAGGTCCTGGACCTTGAGGTTCTTGAAGCGGCTCCACACCTCGTCGAGACGGTCGATCTCGCGCTGCGCACGGTCGCGCAGCTGCTTCATCTCACGCTCGGCGCCTTCGCGCACCTTGCGGCGCACATCGGCCTTGGCACCCTCGGCCTCGAGCTCGGCCAGGTCGGTCTCGAGCTTCTTGGCGCGGTTCTCGAGGTCCGAGTCGCGGCGGTTCTCGACCTGCTGGCGCTCGACGGAGACGTGCGCCTCCAGCGACGGGAGGTCACGCGTGCGGCGCTCCTCGTCGACGAACGTGATCATGTACGCAGCGAAGTAGATGACCTTCTCGAGGTCCTTCGGCGCGAGGTCCAGCAGGTATCCGAGGCGCGACGGGACGCCCTTGAAGTACCAGATGTGGGTGACGGGAGCGGCAAGCTCGATGTGACCCATGCGCTCGCGGCGCACCTTGGCGCGCGTGACCTCTACGCCACAGCGCTCACAGATGATGCCCTTGAAGCGGACACGCTTGTACTTGCCGCAGTAGCACTCCCAGTCCCGGGTCGGACCGAAGATCTTCTCGCAGAAGAGTCCGTCCTTCTCGGGCTTGAGCGTGCGGTAGTTGATGGTCTCCGGCTTCTTCACTTCGCCGTGGGACCAGGTCCGGATGTCGTCCGCGGTGGCAAGGCCGATCCGCAGCTCGTCGAAGAAGTTGACGTCGAGCACTTGTCGTCAATCCCTCTTTCGGGGGTTCGAGCCCCCTCGCTTCACGCGAGAAATCGGGGCACTTCAGCAATGGTCTGAACGGGTCCGGGGAGGGCCGGCCGGATCACGAGGATCCGGCCGGGCAACCCGTCAGACCTCTTCGACGCTGCTCGGCTCGCGCCGGGACAGGTCGATACCGAGCTCCTCCGCCGCGCGGAAGACGTCCTCGTCCGTGTCGCGCATCTCGATGGACATGCCGTCCGAGGACAGCACCTCCACGTTGAGGCAGAGCGACTGCATTTCCTTGATGAGCACCTTGAAGGACTCGGGAATGCCGGGCTCGGGGATGTTCTCGCCCTTGACGATCGCCTCGTAGACCTTCACGCGGCCGGTCACGTCGTCGGACTTGATCGTCAGCAGTTCCTGGAGGGCGTATGCGGCGCCGTAAGCCTCAAGGGCCCACACCTCCATCTCACCGAATCGCTGCCCACCGAACTGTGCCTTACCACCCAGCGGCTGCTGCGTGATCATGGAGTACGGGCCGGTCGAACGAGCGTGGAGCTTGTCGTCGACCAGGTGGTGCAGCTTGAGGATGTACATGTACCCGATCGAGACCGGGTCCGGGAACGGCTCGCCGGAGCGGCCGTCGTACAGGTTGGCCTTGCCCGAGGGCAGGACCAGCCGGTCGCCGTCGCGGTTCGGGATCGTGGCCTGGAAGAGGCCGGTGATCTCGTCCTCGCGGGCGCCGTCGAAGACGGGCGTGGCGACGTTGGTGCCGGGGGCGACCTGGTCGGCGCCGATGGCCTGCAGGCGCTGGGCCCACTCGTCACCGAGACCGGAGACGTCCCAGCCGCGGCTGGCGAGCCAGCCGAGGTGGATCTCCAGGACCTGTCCCGGGTTCATTCGGGACGGGACACCCAGCGGGTTCAGGATGATGTCGACCGGGGTGCCGTCCTCCAGGAACGGCATGTCCTCGATCGGGAGGATCTTCGAGATGACGCCCTTGTTGCCGTGACGGCCGGCGAGCTTGTCACCATCGGTGATCTTGCGCTTCTGCGCGACGTAGACGCGGACCAGCTGGTTCACGCCCGGCGGCAGCTCGTCGCCCTCTTCGCGGTCGAAGACGCGGACGCCGATGACCTTGCCGATCTCACCGTGCGGGACCTTGAGCGAGGTGTCACGCACCTCGCGCGCCTTCTCGCCGAAGATCGCGCGGAGCAGACGCTCCTCCGGGGTCAGCTCGGTCTCACCCTTGGGCGTGACCTTGCCGACGAGGATGTCGCCGGCGACGACCTCGGCACCGATACGGATGATGCCGCGCTCGTCGAGGTCGGCGAGGACCTCTTCGGAGACGTTCGGGATGTCCCGGGTGATCTCCTCCGGGCCGAGCTTGGTGTCACGGGCGTCGACCTCGTGCTCCTCGATGTGGATCGAGGAGAGGACGTCGTCCTGCACGAGGCGCTGCGACAGGATGATCGCGTCCTCGTAGTTGTGACCCTCCCACGGCATGAACGCCACGAGCAGGTTCTTGCCGAGCGCCATCTCACCGTTCTCGGTGGCGGGCCCGTCGGCGAGGACCTGGCTCTCGATCACGCGGTCGCCCTCGGAGACGACGACCTTCTGGTTGACCGAGGTGCCCTGGTTGGAGCGCGAGAACTTGGCGATGCGGTACGTGGTGTACGTGCCGTCGTCGTTCGTCACGGTGATGTAGTCCGCGGAGACCTCCTGGACCACACCCGCCTTCTCGGCCTTGAGCACGTCGCCGGCGTCGGTGGCACAGCGGTACTCCATGCCGGTGCCGACCAGCGGCGCCTCGCTCTTGATGAGCGGGACCGCCTGACGCATCATGTTCGCGCCCATGAGGGCACGGTTGGCGTCGTCGTGCTCGAGGAACGGGATCATCGCGGTCGCGACCGACACCATCTGGCGCGGCGAGACGTCCATGTAGTCGACGTCGTCACCGGGGATGTAGTCGATCTCCCCGCCACGACGGCGGACCAGGACGCGGGCCTCGGTGAAGCGCATGTCCTCGGAGAGCGTCGCGTTCGCCTGGGCGATCACGAAGCGGTCTTCCTCGTCGGCCGTCAGGTAGTCGACGTCGTCGCTGACGACACCCTCGACGACCTTGCGGTACGGCGTCTCGATGAACCCGAACGGGTTGATGCGCCCGTAGGAGGCCAGCGAGCCGATCAGACCGATGTTCGGGCCTTCGGGCGTCTCGATCGGGCACATGCGGCCGTAGTGCGACGGGTGAACGTCACGGACCTCGAAGCCGGCCCGCTCACGGGACAGACCACCCGGGCCGAGGGCGTTCAGACGACGCTTGTGCGTCAGCCCCGACAGCGGGTTGTTCTGGTCCATGAACTGGGACAGCTGGCTGGTGCCGAAGAACTCCTTGATGGAGGCGACGACCGGCCGGATGTTGATCAGGGTCTGCGGCGTGATCGCCTCGACGTCCTGGGTGGTCATGCGCTCACGCACGACACGCTCCATACGGGCGAGACCCGTACGGACCTGGTTCTGGATCAGCTCACCGACGTTACGGATACGGCGGTTGCCGAAGTGGTCGATGTCGTCGGTCTCGACCATGATCGAACGGCCGGACTCGCCGACCGTCTCGGTCTCACCGGCGTGCAGCTTCACCAGGTACTTGATGGTGGCGATGATGTCGTCGCTGGTGAGGACACCGGCGTCGAGCGGCTCGTCGGCGCCGAGCTTCTTGTTCACCTTGTAGCGGCCGACCTTCGCGAGGTCGTAGCGCTTCGGGTTGAAGTAGAGGTTCTCGAGCAGCGTCTGAGCGGCCTCGCGCGTGGGCGGCTCGCCCGGGCGCAGCTTGCGGTAGATGTCGAGCAGCGCGTCGTCCTGGCCCTGGGTGTGGTCCTTCTCCAGGGTGGCGCGCATGGACTCGTACTCGCCGAACTCCTCCAGGATCTGCTCGGTGGTCCAGCCGAGGGCCTTCAGGAGGACGGTGACGGACTGCTTGCGCTTGCGGTCGATGCGGACACCGACCATGTCGCGCTTGTCGATCTCCATCTCGAGCCAGGCACCCCGGGAGGGGATGATCTTGGCAGAGAAGATGTCCTTGTCGGACGTCTTGTCGATGGAGGAGTCGAAGTAGACACCCGGCGAGCGCACGAGCTGCGACACGACGACACGCTCGGTGCCGTTGATGACGAAGGTGCCCTTGTTGGTCATGAGCGGGAAGTCGCCCATGAAGACCGTCTGGGACTTGATCTCGCCGGTCTCGTTGTTGGTGAACTCGGCCGTGACGAAGAGCGGCGCGGCGAACGTGAAGTCGCGCTCCTTGCACTCGTCGATCGAGTTCTTCGGGGGCTCGAAGCGGTGGTCGCGGAACGTGAGCGACATCGACCCGGAGAAGTCCTCGATCGGAGAGATCTCCTCGAAGATCTCCTCCAGGCCGGACTTGGTGGGGACATCTTGTCCGCTGTCCAGAGCAGCCTCGACGCGAGCCTTCCAGGCGGCGTTGCCGAGGAGCCAGTCAAAGCTCTCGGTCTGCAGCGCGAGGAGGTTCGGAACCTCGAGGGGCTCCTTGATCTTTGCAAAAGAGATGCGCAGCGGGGCGGTGCTGGCACCGTTGTTCGTATTCGAGGTCGAGGCGTTGCGCGAGGCGGCCAAGAGGGGGTCCTTCCGAGGGCTCGGACTCACTACGCGCGTACCGGCCCCAAGCCGCACACGGAGACAGAAATCCCAAGGTCAGGGAAGGTCCGGCCATCGGTGCTAAGCGTGGGCATGCCCCTGGTGACGGGCAGGAGGCAGCTAACAGGCAGCGCAAAGGGTCAGTGTAGCCAAGCGGCACACTGATGTCCAGTCGGGGTTCTCAGAGACCCACGTTGCTCTCAACAGCTGTTCTCAACACCTATGAATAGCCCTCGCGCGGGGTGCGCTCTTCTTTACTGCCCTCTTCGCTCTCGATCCATGCCTCGGAAGCGGATCGAGATGACGACGCGTCCTGAGAATTGCGCGCCGCGTGCGGTTCGTCAAGGCCCCGCGGGCCCCGGCGGACGTCCGGCGATCTTCACCTGCGCCCGGAGGACGCCGGTTGACGCCTCACGGCACTCCTGGAGAAACGCACGGCGAAGATCACCCTACTCGTCGCACGCCGAAGATCAAGGCAGCCTCCGGGGGCATGCCGAAGGGCGACCACCCGGATGGGTGATCGCCCTTGGCTGAGGTCACTCAGCGCCGTGCGGCGTGAGCGCCCTCGGAAGAGTCAGAGGACTCTCGAAGTCACTTGACCTCGACGGAGGCGCCGGCGCCCTTGAGGGACTCGGCAGCCTTCTCGGCGGCCTCCTTGGCGACCTTCTCGAGGACGGGCTTCGGGGCGCCGTCGACGAGGTCCTTGGCCTCCTTGAGACCCAGCGAGGTCAGCTCACGCACGACCTTGATGACCTGGATCTTCTTCTCGCCGGCACCCGTGAGGATGACGTCGAACTCGTCCTGCTCGGCCTCGGCCTCGGCGGCGGGGCCACCCTGACCCGGGGCGGCGACGGCGACGGCCGCGGCGGCGGTGACGTCGAACTTCTCCTCGAACGCCTTAACGAACTCGGAGAGCTCGATGAGGGTGAGCTCCTCGAACTGGGCGAGCAGGTCTTCCTGGCTGAGCTTCGCCATGATGGCGTCCTTCCACTATTCGGCTGGTGCCGGTTGTATATGTCGGCGGGCGTACGTGGTGCCCGCTGGACCGCTGAGCGAAATTACTCGGCAGCCTCGGCGGGAGCCGGCGTACCGGCACCGCCCTGCTCGGCCTTCTTGGCGCGAAGCGCTTCCGCGGTGCGGACGAACTTCGACGGCAGAGCCTGGAAGAGCTGCGCAGTCTGCGTCTGCTTGCCCTTCATGGCACCGGCCAGCTTGGCGAGCAGAACCTCGCGGGACTCGAGGTCCGCGAGCTTCTTGATCTCATCGGCGGACAGCGCCTTACCGTCAAGGACACCGCCCTTGATGATGAGGTTCGGGTTGTCCTTGGCGAAGTCACGAAGACCCTTCGCCGACTCCACCGGGTCACCGGTGATGAAGGCAACCGCCGTCGGACCTGCGAACAGGTCGTCCAGCGTGTCGATCCCGGCCTCGTTGGCCGCAATCTTGGTCAGCGTGTTCTTCACCACGGCGTACTGGGCGTTCTCACCGAGCGAACGACGCAGCGTCTTGAGCTGCGCCACGGTGAGACCCCGGTACTCGGTCAGCACGGCGGCGTTCGAGCTGCGGAACTGGTCCGTCAGCTCGGCTACCGCGGCAGCCTTGTCGGGCCTTGCCATGAGCGTCGGCCTCCTTCCGGGTGATGAGGACCGCTCAGAAGGGGCCGGGAAAGACGAAACGCCCCAGCACAAGTGCCAGGGCGCAGCTCGACCGGACAGAGTCCGGGAGCGATCCACAGTCACCTGCGCAGGTCGTCCGATCTAGCGGAACCTTCGGTCACCGTCTCCCTTACGAGAGCGCGGCAACGACCAGCGGTCTTTGGCTTCTCATGGAGAGTACGCGACCGGGGCCATCCGGAGCAAATCCGTCCTGGTCCGCCCCGCGCGAGAGGTTTAGGAGCCTGTCGGAGGGCTCACGGGCGGCGCCTGAGCCGCCCCAAGCCGGCGTACGAGGACGGGCCCCGCAGTCTCCGAAGAGGCTGCCGGGGCCCGCCCCTCGTACGTCGCAACTGGATCAGGTGGTCGCGGGGTCCGCGGCCTGCCCGATCCCCTTGAGCATCTCCATCAGGTCGAAGGTCTCCCCCGCAGGCGGCGCCTCGACGGCCACGCCGGTGCCGTAGTCCGAGTAGTCGACGACCATCGTGATCTCACCCTGGGCAGTTCCCACACCGACGTCCATACGCCTCGGGTAGCCGTCCTCGTCGACCCACATCTCTGTGTCGTAGCCCGTGATCCCGTTCCTCTTCCCGTTGGCCAGCAGGGATTTCCGCTGCTCTTGCGTAAGGAGTCCGAGCGAGTCGTTGGCCTTCAGCATCTCGTCGAACGAGATGGAGCCCTTGTAGTGCTGCGTGTCGACGCCGCCGAGCTTCTCCGCACCGACGCGCTTGACGTCCGGGGACTCCAGGAGCAGAGCGATCTGCTGAGCCGGATCCTGGTTCACGCCGCCCAGTCCACGGGACATCTGCTGCTGGGCACCGGCGTTTCCGGACGCCCCCGCGATGGCACCGAGGTCCATCTTCATCCAGCGCTTGCCGTCCATCTCGGCGGCGGCCGAGGCACCCATGTCCATGTACATGACGTTGTTTGCCATGACCACGCGGATCTGCTCCGGAGCGTTCGGAGCGGCCTGAAGCGCTTCACCCTTCATGGTCATGTCCATCACGGTAGGCCCCCAGCCCATCGTGCCGTCCATTTCCATCGTGCCGCCACCGGCGGCGTCGGGCCTGTCCAGGGTCATGTGCACCTTGGCCGACTTGGCGGCCGCGGTCTTCTTGTACGCGGCCGTCAGCACCTCTGTCACCGGCGCCCCCGCCTTCGGTGCCTCCGCCGCCGGGTTCTTCTCGCCGCCCTGGCAGCCCGCGACCCCAGCGACCACGACCGCCAACGTCAGCGAGACGCCCACCCGTCTCCATGCCGACATGCTCATGCCCCACCCCTGTGTGTGTTGTCGAACCGTTGAACGGTAACCCACCCCATTGACAGCCCGCCGCATGAAAAAAACCGTCCCCCCGCCGCTCCGGAGAGCAGCGGGGGGACGGTTTTAAGGTCACGCGATCCGCGACCACCGTCATGTTCAGACGGAGGCCGGGTCCTCCTCGACGAGGAGGTTACGCACGCGGTTGGAGTCCAGCGGGATGCCGGGGCCCATCGTCGTGCTCATGGTCGCCTTCTTGATGAAGCGACCCTTCGCGGCGGACGGCTTCAGACGGAGGATCTCCTCCAGGGCCGCGCCGTAGTTCTCGACCAGCTTCGTGTCATCGAAAGAGGTCTTTCCGATGATGAAGTGCAGGTTCGAGTGCTTGTCGACGCGGAACTCGATCTTTCCGCCCTTGATGTCGTTGACAGCCTTGACGACATCGGGGGTGACGGTGCCGGTCTTCGGGTTCGGCATCAGACCACGCGGACCGAGCACGCGGCCCAGGCGGCCGACCTTGCCCATGAGGTCCGGCGTGGCGACGACGGCGTCGAAGTCCAGACGGCCCTTCGCCACCTCGTCGATGAGCTCGTCGGCGCCGACGATGTCGGCGCCCGCGGCTTCCGCGGCCGCAGCACGGTCACCGGTCGCGAAGACCAGGACCCGGGCGGTCTTGCCGGTGCCGTGCGGGAGGTTCACGGTGCCACGGACCATCTGGTCGGCCTTGCGAGGGTCAACACCCAGGCAGAACGCGACCTCGACGGTGCCGTCGAACTTGGTGGCGGCGGTGTCCTTGGCGAGACGGACGGCCTCGAGCGGGGCGTAGGTACGCTCCCGGTCGATCTTCGCGTCCGCAGCGCGGAGGTTCTTGCTGCGCTTCACATCTACTCCTGTGGTTTTCAGAGTGTGGAGTCGTGGTGCGGACCAGCGCTTGGTCCTACCACTGTGGGGCTACGGGGCTGACTCAGCCTTCGACCGTGATGCCCATGGAACGGGCGGTGCCAGCGATGATCTTCGACGCGGCGTCGAGGTCGTTGGCGTTCAGGTCGGGGAGCTTGGTCGTGGCGATCTCGCGGACCTGGTCGGCCGTGAGCTTGGCGACCTTGGTCTTGTGCGGCTCGCCGGAGCCCTTGTCCACACCCGCGGCCTTGAGGATCAGCTTGGCGGCCGGCGGAGTCTTGGTGATGAAGGTGAAGGAGCGGTCCTCGTAGACCGTGATCTCCACCGGCACGACCATGCCACGCTGCGACTCGGTCGCGGCGTTGTAGGCCTTGCAGAACTCCATGATGTTGACGCCGTGCTGGCCCAGTGCGGGACCGACCGGCGGCGCCGGGTTGGCCGCACCGGCGTTGATCTGGAGCTTGATAAGCCCCGTGACCTTCTTCTTCTTGGGAGGCATTGCTCTCTCCGGGTCCTAGTGAGAGTGTTTCGCCGCCATTCCGGTCGTCCGGATGGAGGCATACCGCGCAACGATAACGGGTATAGCTGCGCGACCAAAAACCGAGCAGGTCAGACGGGCTGCGAAGCCTGTCTGACCTGCTCGGTAGGCATGTGTCCAGGAACGGGCGGAAAGCCGTCAGTTCTTCTGGATCTGGTCGAAGCTGAGCTCGACCGGGGTCTCGCGACCGAAGATCTCGACGAGGCCCTTGACCTTCTTCGAGTCGGCGTTGATCTCGTTGATCGTCGCCTGCAGGGTCGCGAACGGGCCGTCGGTGACGGTGACCGAGTCGCCCACCTCGAAGTCCAGGACCTGGACCTCGACCTTGCGGGCCGGAGCCGGCTTGCCCTCGGCCTCGGCCGCCTCGCGGGCCGCCTTCTCCTCGGCCTCGGGGGCGAGCATCTTGACGATCTCGTCCAGGGTCAGCGGGTACGGGTCGTAGGCGTTGCCCACGAAGCCGGTGACGCCGGGCGTGTTGCGGACAACACCCCAGGACTCGTTCGTCAGGTCCATGCGCACCAGGACGTATCCCGGGAGCTTGTTCTGACGGACGTTCTTCCGCTCACCGTTCTTGATCTGGACGATCTCTTCCTCGGGCACCTCGGCCTGGTAGATGAAGTCCTCGACGTTGAGCGAGACGGCGCGCTGCTCCAGGTTGGCCTTCACGCGCTTCTCGTAACCGGCGTACGTGTGGATGACGTACCACTCACCGGGAAGTCCGCGCAGCTCTTCGCGCAGGGCGGCGACGGCGTCGACGGGGGCGGCCGGCTCGGCCTCCTCGTCGGACTCCTCCTCGGCGGACTCGTCGTCCTCGGCGGGCTCGACGGCCTCGTCGTCCTCTTCGGACTCGGCACGCACGGCGTCCTGCTCGGCGGGCTCGCCCGCGGCGGCGTCAGCAGCGTCGACCTGGTCCGGGGCCACGGCATCCGCCGCCTCGACGATGTCGAGCTCGTCCTCGGCGGACTCGACGGCGCTCGCCGTGGGCTCGGCGTCGTCGTTCAGGTTCGGGTCAGACACGATGGCTGCTTCTTCCTGGATACATATGGGTGGAACATGCGAAAGGGGCGCCGATGAGGCGCCCTCCGCGGGGATCAGCCGAAGACGTACTTGATGACCCGCGCGAATCCGAAGTCAATCACGGTGACGAGACCGATCATCACGACCACGAACGCGATCACGACGGCCGTGTAGGTCGACAGCTGGCTACGCGTCGGCCAGACAACCTTGCGGAGCTCGGCGATGATCTGGCGGTAGAACAGCGCGAGACGGCCCAGAGGGCCCTTCTTTCCGCGCTTGCCGCCCTTCCGGGTCTTCTTCTTCGACTCGGGAGCTTCGTCCTCGGCATCAGGCATGTCGATGGAGCCCACGGCGTCCGTCACGCTACTCACCTGATTCCGGGTCATGGCCGTGCCGCGCCCGGTGGAGCCGCACGGCGGTGCATTGAAGTACGTACATGCGCACACATCCTGGCGAAGGAGTGTGTAGCAGGGCCGGAGGGACTTGAACCCCCAACCGCTGGTTTTGGAGACCAGTGCTCTACCAATTGAGCTACGACCCTTTGTGGTTTCCACCAACCTACCGCATCCTCCCCGGTGGGCCGGTTGGGAAAACGGTGTGGCTGATGAAGGCCAACGACAGGTGAGTGTACGTGCTCAGGGGCGCCGCGTCGAACAGACCACAACCGACCGGTCCTGTCCGGATGCTGTCCGAGTCCTGTCCGGTCCCTGAAACCCCTGTGCCGGGGGCTTTTCCGGTCTGCGAGCATGGGGGGCATGAGCGCTGCAACTTCTCCGTCCGAGCGCCGGGTCTCGGCCCGCATCGGTGCGATCTCCGAGTCCGCCACCCTCGCCGTCGACGCCAAGGCGAAGGCCCTCAAGGCCGCCGGGCGTCCGGTGATCGGCTTCGGCGCCGGTGAGCCCGACTTCCCGACACCCGACTACATCGTGGACGCCGCGGTCGAGGCCTGCCGCAACCCGAAGTACCACCGCTACACCCCCGCCGGCGGGCTTCCCGAGCTCAAGGCCGCCATCGCGGAGAAGACGCTGCGCGACTCCGGCTACGAGGTCGACGCGTCCCAGATCCTGGTGACCAACGGCGGCAAGCAGGCCATCTACGAGGCCTTCGCCGCGATCCTCGACCCGGGCGACGAGGTCATCGTCCCCGCGCCGTACTGGACCACCTACCCGGAGTCCATCCGTCTCGCCGGCGGTGTCCCGGTGGAGGTCGTCGCCGACGAGACCACCGGCTACCGGGTCTCGGTCGAGCAGCTGGAGGCCGCGCGCACCGAGCGCACCAAGGTCGTCCTGTTCGTCTCCCCGTCGAACCCGACCGGCGCCGTGTACAACGAGGCCGACACCGAGGCCATCGGCCGCTGGGCCGTGGAGCACGGCCTGTGGGTCATGACCGACGAGATCTACGAGCACCTGGTCTACGGCGGGGCGGCCGCCGCCTCGCTCCCCGCGGTCGTGCCGGAGCTGCGCGACAAGTGCATCGTGGTCAACGGCGTCGCCAAGACGTACGCCATGACCGGCTGGCGGGTCGGCTGGATCATCGGGCCCAAGGACGTGGTGAAGGCGGCGACCAACCTGCAGTCGCACGCCACCTCCAACGTCAGCAACGTCGCGCAGGTCGCCGCGCTGGCCGCCGTCTCCGGCCCCCTGGACGCGGTCGCCGAGATGCGGACCGCCTTCGACCGCCGCCGCCGGACGATCGTGCGCATGCTCAACGAGATCGACGGCGTGCTCTGCCCCGAGCCCGAGGGCGCGTTCTACGCCTACCCGTCGGTGAAGGGCCTGCTCGGCAAGGAGATCCGCGGCAAGCGCCCGGCGGACTCCGTCGAGCTCGCGGCCCTCATCCTGGACGAGGCCGAGGTGGCCGTGGTCCCGGGCGAGGCGTTCGGCACCCCGGGTTACCTGCGGCTGTCCTACGCCCTGGGCGACGACGACCTCGTCGAGGGCGTCTCGCGGCTCCAGAAGCTGCTGGGCGAGGCCCGCGACTGACGCGGAGCACCCGTGCTGTGAAGGTGACCCCCGGTTCCGCCCGGGGGTCACCTTTTTGTTCGAGGGGTAACTCACAGGGGGATCCAGCTACCGCCGCACCCCCTCGGTGCGGCAAGATCCTTCAATGGAGCGTGACGTACGGCTGTTGCCAAAGGCCCATCTGCACCTGCACTTCACCGGGTCGATGCGGCCGACGACCCTGCTCGAACTCGCGGACAAGTACGGTGTTCGCCTCCCCGAGGCACTGACCGGCGGTGAGCCGCCCAAGCTGCGGGCCACTGACGAGCGCGGCTGGTTCCGCTTCCAGCGCCTCTACGACATCGCGCGGTCCTGTCTGCGCTCACCCGAGGACATCCAGCGCCTGGTGCGCGAGACGGCCATGGAGGACGTCGCGGACGGCTCCGGGTGGCTGGAGATCCAGGTCGACCCGACCTCGTACGCCCCGCTGCTCGGCGGGCTGATCCCGGCGATCGAGATCATCCTGGACGCCGTGGACCGTGCGGCACGGGAGACCGGGCTGGGGATCCGGGTGGTCATCGCCGCGAACCGGATGAAGCATCCGCTGGACGCCCGGACGCTGGCCAGGCTCGCCGTGCGGTACGCGGACCGGGGCGTCATCGGCTTCGGGCTCTCCAACGACGAGCGCCGCGGGATGGCCCGTGACTTCGACCGGGCCTTCGCCATCGCCCGCGAGGGCGGCCTGATCGCCGCCCCGCACGGCGGTGAGCTGTCCGGCCCCTCCAGCGTCCGGGACTGCCTGGACGACCTCGACGCGGCCCGGATCGGGCACGGCGTCCGGGCGGCCGAGGACCCCCGGTTGCTGCGCACGCTCGCGGAGCGGGGGGTGACCTGCGAGGTCTGCCCGGCCTCCAACGTGGCACTGGGCGTCTACGAGAAGCCCACCGATGTACCCCTGCGCACTCTGTTCGACGCCGGGGTACCGATGGCGCTGGGCGCGGACGACCCGCTGCTCTTCGGCTCGCGGCTGGCCGCGCAGTACGACCTCGTGCGCCGGCACCACGGCTTCACCGACGAGGAACTGGCCGAGCTGGCCCGGCAGTCCGTGCGGGGGTCGGTGGCACCCGTCGAGGTGCGCGAGAAGCTGCTCGGCGGGATCGACGCGTGGCTGGCCGGCTGACGCCTGCCGGCAGGGTGCGCGCGAGCGACTCGGCGAGGTCGTCCGGCGGCTTCCCGGCACCGCGGGTCTCGGAGGCGGAGACACCTACACAGCGGCGGGGCTGCCGCGCAGGCGCCGGCCCGGGCGTCCACGGCCCGCACGATGCTCGGCTCGCAGACGAGGGGTCGGCCAGGAGATCGTGCGGCAGGCGTCCGCGGCGGCGCACGAGGTGACGGCGGCGGGTCCGCGATCCCTCCCGCCTTCCGTCCTCAAGGCGGTGTACGCCGATCTGACGCGCATGGAGGCCGCGCGTCGGTACGGCCGCCGAAGCTGACGAACGGCCCTCGGCCGGGGACGTACCGCACGGTCGTGGGCGTCGCCCACTGACGCCGGCACCTCTACAGGCTGACGCCGACCGTGACCGGTTCGTTGACGAGCGTGACCCCGAAGGCCTCGTGGACCCCGGCGACGACCTCGCGGGCCAGTGCCAGCAGGTCCTCGGTGGTCGCGCCGCCCCGGTTGGTGAGGGCGAGCGTGTGCTTGGTGGAGATGCGCGCCGGGCCCGTGCCGTACCCCTTGGTGAAGCCCGCCTTGTCGATGAGCCAGGCGGCCGAGGTCTTCACCCGCCCGCCGCCCGCGGGGAAGACGGGCGGCGTGACGTCGGCACCGAGGCGCTCGCCCGCGCGGGCGAGGAACGCCGCGTGCTCCGCCTCGTCGAGGATCGGGTTGGTGAAGAAGGACCCGGCCGACCAGGTGTCGTGGTCCTCCGGGTCGAGCACCATCCCCTTGCCCGCCCGCAGCCGGAGGACGGTCTCGCGGGCGGAGGCGGCGGGAACGCGATCACCCTGCTCGACGCCCATGGTCCTGGCCGTCTCGGGGTAGAGGAGGGGCGCCGACTGTCCGCCCGCGTCCTCGAGACCGAACCGGACCCGCAGCACGACGAAACGGTCGGGCTCGGCCTTGAATCGGCTGTGGCGGTACGAGAACGCGCACGCCTCGTTGGGGAGGGTGACCGTCTCCCGGGTGTGCCGGTCGTAGGCGACGACCTCGGTGATGACCGAGGACACCTCCTGCCCGTAGGCGCCGACGTTCTGGATCGGCGTCGCCCCGGCGGATCCGGGGATCCCGGCGAGGCATTCGATGCCGGCCAGCCCCGCCTCGACCGTACGGGCCACGGCATCGGTCCAGACCTCACCGGCGGCCAGTTCGAGCGCCGTACCGGAGAGCTCGAAGCCCTCGGTCGCGATGCGCAGGGCTGTTCCGTCGAAGCCCTTGTCGCCGATGACCAGGTTGGAGCCGCCGCCGATGATCAGCAGCGGCGTGCCGCTGTCGTCGGCCTCGCGTACGGCGGCGACCACCTCGGCGTCAGTGGTGGCCGTCAGGAGACGGTTGGCCGGACCGCCGAGCCGGAAGGTGGTCAGGGGGGCGAGGGGGGCGTCGTGGAATTCCTGCACGGGGACAAGAGTACGGTCCGTGGCCGTGCCGCCCCAGCGGGGCCACCGAGCGCGCGGAGGGGCGCCCTCCTCGGGAGGGCGCCCCTCCGGCCCGGCAGAGGCGGCCGTACGTCAGGCCAGGCGGACGACGGCGCGGGACAGGCCCAGCACCTTCTTGTCGTCGCTCGTCACCGTCAGGTCGACCCGCACGAGGTTGTCGTCCAGCTTCGCCGCGACCTTGCCGCTGACCTCGATCAGGGCCCCGGTGTCGTCGTTGGGCACGACCACCGGCTTGGTGAAGCGGACGCCGTACTCGACGACCGCGCCCGGGTCGCCGGTCCAGTCCGTGACCACCCTGATCGCCTCGGCCATGGTGAACATGCCGTGCGCGATCACGTCCGGCAGACCGACCTCGCGCGCGAACTTCTCGTTCCAGTGGATCGGGTTGAAGTCTCCGGAGGCGCCCGCGTACTGCACCAGGGTCGCCCGCGTCACCGGGAACGACCGCGCCGGCAGTTCCGTACCGACCTCGACCGCTCCGTATGCGATGGTCGCCGTCATGACGCCTCCTCGGCGGCACGCGCCACCAGCTTGGTCCACGCGGTCACGACGTGCTCACCGGACTCGTCGTGCACCTCACCGCGGATGTCCACGATGTCGTTGCCCGCCATCGACTTGACGCCCTCGATGGTCGAGGTGACCGTCAGCCGGTCCCCCGCCCGCACGGGACGCACATGGGCGAACTTCTGGTCGCCGTGCACCACACGGCTGTAGTCCAGCCCCAGCTGCGGGTCCTGGATCACCTGGCCCGCCGCCCTGAAAGTGATCGAGAACACGAACGTGGGCGGAGCGATCACGTCCGGGTGTCCCAGAGCCTTGGCGGCTTCCGGATCGGTGTAGGCGGGGTTGGTGTCACCCACCGCCTCCGCGAACTCCCGGATCTTCTCCCGGCCGACCTCGTACGCCGGGGTGGGCGGATAGGTCCGCCCCACGAAGGACTGGTCGAGCGCCATGAGCCCGGTACCTCCTGGTGAAATGTCGAATAGGCCGAAGAACAGCCCTAGCCACCACATAAAACGACACGAGGCCGCCCCCAGTGGGGACGGCCTCGTGTACGAGCCTGTTTCAGCGCGTTTCGCGGTGCGCGGTGTGCGAGTTGCAGCGCGGGCAGTGCTTCTTCATCTCAAGACGGTCCGGGTTGTTACGCCGGTTCTTCTTGGTGATGTAGTTCCGCTCCTTGCACTCCACGCAGGCCAGCGTGATCTTCGGGCGGACGTCGGTGGCAGCCACGTGAGTGCTCCTTGGACGGACGGATGGACGGATGAACGCATAAAAGAGTAGCCGATCGAAGGACCGACCCAACAATCGGCTACCGTTAGTAGCGGTGACCGGACTTGAACCGGTGACACAGCGATTATGAGCCGCTTGCTCTACCGACTGAGCTACACCGCTTTGATGCCGAGATCCCCCGCCGAAGCGGGTTCACCCGATCACCAGAGCCCCAATGCGGAATCGAACCGCAGACCTTCTCCTTACCATGGAGACGCTCTACCGACTGAGCTATTGGGGCGAGCGAGGAAGACATTACACGGTCTGTCGCCGATCGCCCAAATCCGTTTCCGCCGCCCACACCGGGACCACTCCCGCCTCCGCGCGACCCCTGCGGGCGCCCCCCTGATCAGGCCCTTGATCAGCCCGTACGCCGACTCCGCGGGCCGTCCCACGGGCCTCCGCCGCACCTCTGCCCGCACCTGCCTCGCAAGGCCACATTCGTACGACTAATTCGGCCTTCCCAGGAGCGTGCCGGGCCCACGCCTAGGCTCGGCGCACTCTGCGTGATCTTGCTCGTCCCCCAGGAGCGGCGCGATGCCCGAAAACACCGGTGACGCCTCCGCGCTCCTCCTCGGCGGGGCACGACTGGCGGACGGCCGCGTCGTCGACGTGCGGATCGGTGGGGCCCGCATCGAGGCGGTCGGGGCCGCAGGCAGCCTGACGGTCGAGGGGACCCGCCTGGACCTGCGCGGCCACCTCCTGCTGCCCGCTCCCGCCGAACCCCACGCCCACGCCGACACGGCGCTCACGAGCGCCGCGGAGGGCCCGCCGCCCCACCGGCCCGTGGACGTCCGGCGCCGCGCCACCGAGGCCGCGCTGCTGCAGCTCGGCCACGGGGCCACCGCACTGCGCGCCCACGTGCGGGTCGGCGGCGTCAAGGGCCTCGGCGCCCTGGAAGGGGTCCTGGCCGCCGGCCGTTCCCTGCGCGGACTCACCGAGCTGACCGCGGTGGCCGTCCCCCGGCTCCTCACCGGCGTCGCGGGCGCGGACGGTCTCGCCGCGCTCCGGGACGCCGTCGACATGGGTGCGGGTGTGATCGGAGGCCGTCCCGACATCGACCCCGACCCGGCCGGCCACGCCGACGCCGTGCTCGCACTCGCCGCCGACCGGGGCCGCCCCGTCGACCTGCACACGGACGGCGGCGACCCGGCCCTCCTCGCCCGGCTGGCCGCCATGGCCGGAGGCTTCCGCCCCGGCGTCTGTCTCGGCCCCTGTGCGGGCCTCTCACGGCTTCCCGGCGACGAGGCGGCCCGCACCGCCGACCGGCTCGCCGCCGCCGCCGTGACCGTCGTCTGCCTCCCCCAGGGCGGCTGCTCCTGCGCCGGGCTCCGCGGAATCCCGCCGGTGGGACTGCTGCGCGCCGCCGGGGTACGGGTGGCGGCGGGCAGCGGGGCCCTGCGCGACACCTCCAACCCGGTCGGGCGGGGGGACCCCCTGGAGGCGGCGTACCTGCTGGCCTCGCAGGACGGCCTCGCCCCCGAGAGCGCCTACGACGCCGTCTCGGGAGCCGCCAGGGCGGCCCTGGGACTGCCGGGGGTGCGCGTCGAGGCCGGTTTCCCCGCAGAGCTGCTCGCCGTACGCGGGGACGGTCTGGCCGGGGCTCTCTCCCTCGCCTACAGCAGGATCGTGGTGCACCGCGGACGCGTGGTGGCGCGGACCAGCGCCGTACGCGAGTACCTCGACTCCGGGGCCGCGGCGGCGGCCCTCGACCTCCCGCGCCAGGGACGGGCCGATTCCGGTTACGGCGGCGGGCCTTGAGCGCGAGCGGCCCATGCGGCGTACGGTCGAAGGCATGCGCATTGTCATTGCAGGTGGACATGGTCAGATCGCGCTGCGGCTCGAGCGGCTGCTCGCCGCGCGCGGTGACGAGGCGGTGGGCGTCATCCGCAACCCGCAGCAGGGCGAGGACCTGAGGGCGGCGGGCGCCGAGCCCGTCGTGCTCGACCTCGAATCGGCGTCCGTCGAGGAGACGGCGGAGGTGCTGCGCGGGGCCGATGCCGTGGTCTTCGCGGCCGGAGCGGGCCCGAACAGCGGCTCGGCCCGCAAGGACACGGTGGACCGGGGAGCGGCCGTGCTCTTCGCGGACGCGGCGGAACGGGCGGGAGTGCGACGCTACGTCGTGGTGTCCTCCATGGGCGCCGACCCGGACAACCGGGGTGACGAGGTCTTCGACGTCTACCAGCGGGCGAAGGGCGAGGCGGACGCGTACGTCCAGTCCAGGAGCGCCCTGGACTGGACGATCCTGCGCCCAGGGATGCTGACGAACGACGCGGGCACCGGCCAGATCCTGCTCGCCGCCTCGACGGGCCGCGGCCCGGTCCCCCGGGACGATGTGGCGGCGGTGCTGGTGGAGCTGCTGGACACCCCTGCGACGGCGGGTCTCACGCTGGAGTTGATCAGCGGGAACAAACCGGTGACGGTCGCGGTGAAGGACATCGCGGGCAACTGAGCGCGGTGGTCCGGGCCGAGGCGGCCGGCCCGCCGACGCGGCGGCCGCCCGGGGGTGCGGTTTTCCTCAGGTCTCACCTGCGGAGAGCCGCACCGGACCGGACGGGCATCCGCATACCGCCGCTGAGCTGCGGTTTCTAACGTGGAGGGCGATCGGGGCACACGCCCCGGGACGATGCCCCTGCCACTTGGAGACTTCTCATGCATCTCACGTACGCGGCCCCGCTCCAGGAACCGGCGGGCGGCATCGCGGGCTGGGCGGCCGGACTCGTAGAGGCCATGGGCGGCCCCGGAGCCGGCCTGGCCATCGCGCTGGAGAACCTCTTCCCTCCGCTGCCGAGCGAAGTGATCCTGCCGCTGACCGGGTTCGCCGCCGGGCAGGGGGTCATCAGCCTGGCTTCCGCCCTCTTCTGGACGACTCTCGGCTCTGTCACGGGTGCCGTGGTCCTGTACTGGATCGGCATGGTCTTCGGCCGCGAACGCATGCACACCCTCTGGGGGAAGCTGCCGCTGGTGAAGGCCTCCGACCTGGTGCGCACGGAGGAGTGGTTCACGAAGCACGGCACCAAGGCGGTCCTCCTCGGCCGCATGGTGCCGATCTTCCGCAGCCTCGTCTCCGTCCCCGCCGGGGTCGAGCGCATGCCGCTGCACCTCTTCGCCGTACTGACCACGCTGGGCAGCCTGATCTGGAACTCCGTACTGGTGCTGGCCGGTTACTGGCTGGGCGACCGGTGGGAGTCGGTGGAGACCTACGTGGGGTTCGCCTCCAAGGCCGTTCTGGTCGCGGTGGTCGCGGCCGTCGCGACGTTCGTGGTCCTGCGTCTGCGAGGCGCCGACCACGCCCAGCACCGCCGTAGTTCATGACCTGCCCCGGGCGACCACGGGCCACGGCGCGGCCTTCGCACCCCTCCGGACGATCTTGCTGCGGTCTCACGGCCGTACTAGGCTCCGCCGTCGTGCAGGGGGACCCAGCAGGTGCCGCCACCCGTCACCTCCCCGGCCGGCCGGGACAGGAAGGCTCCGGCGCGGACGAGGACATGGACGGCCGGACACCCTCCTGGGCGCTCAGGGTGACGGGAGTGCTCCTCGGCTGTGCGACCGCCTCGGCCGGAGTCCTCGCCGTCCTCCTCGCCGGTGTCGTTCTCGGGCCGTTCCTGCTGTGGCCACGCGCCCGGCCCGGGGCGTTCGGCCTTCTCATGGTCGGAGCCCGAAGGCTCGCGGGAATCGACCGGATGCGGAGATCCCTCTTCTTCGGCGACCGGTTCCCGGAACACTACGAGTCCTGCGACCGGAAGATCCTCCACTACCTGGCGGTCCGCGGCGGTACCGGGCTGCTGTGCGGTGCGGTGATCGGACTGCTGGGTTTCGGAGCCGTCCTGGCGGGCCTGTTGCTGAGAGGCGCGGTCCAGGGGTCGCTCCGGTGGGACGAACTGCTGACGCAGGCACTCCTCGGCGGTGTACTGCTCTTCCTCGGCCTGCAGGGGCTCCGCTCCCTCGTCGCTCTGGACTCCCGGCTCGCCCGCGGGTGCTTCGGCCCCTCCGAACAGGAGTTGCTGCACCGGCGCATCGACGAACTGGCCGTCAGCCGGGCTGCCGTCGTGCGGGCGGTGGACGCCGAACGCCGGCGCATCGAACGGGACATCCACGACGGGATCCAGCAGCGGCTGGTGGCCCTGGCCATGCTGCTCGGCCGGGCACGCAGGGGGCGCGACCCCGAGCAGGCGGACGCTCTGCTCCACCAGGCGCACCAGGAGTCGAGGGAGGTGCTCGCGGAGCTGCGCGAAGTGGCCTGGCGGGTCTACCCCTCGGCGCTCGACGACCTGGGGCTGGAAGAGGCGCTGGGTGGGGTGGCCGAGCGCTGCGGCATCCCGGTCCGTACGGAATTCGCCGTCCACGGGCCGCTGCCACGGCCGGTGGAGACCGCCGCGTACTTCGTGGTGTCGGAGACCGTGACCAACGCGGCCAAGCACTCGGGCGCCACAGCCGTATCGGTTCACGTGCTGCTCGACGGCCGGGTACTCACGGTGCGTGTCCGGGACAACGGCAAGGGCGGCGCGGACCCTGCGGGCGTCGGCCTCAGCGGCCTGCGCAGCCGGGTGGACACACTGGACGGAGCCCTGCACATCGACAGCCCCGAGGGGGGACCCACCATGGTGACCGCGGAGCTTCCATGCGTCTGATGCTCGCCGAGGACTCGACCCTGCTGCGGGAGGGCCTGGTCCGGCTCCTCGTCGAGGAGGGGCACGAGGTCCTGGCCTCATTCGGTGACGCGGTGTCCCTGCTGCACGAGATGGGGACGCGGCAGCCGGACGTCGTCGTCCTCGACATCCGGATGCCTCCGACGCACACCACCGAAGGGCTGCGTGCCGCGCTGGAGATCCGCGAACGGTGGCCGGAGACCGGGGTGCTGGTGCTGTCCCAGCACATCGAGCGCCACTACGCGGCCCAACTGCTGGCCTCCGGCGCGGAACGGGTGGGGTATCTGCTCAAGGACCGGGTCGCCCAGGTCGACGAGTTCCTGGAGGCGTTGGAGCGCATCCAGGCGGGTGGCGCCGCGCTCGATCCCGAGGTGGTGCGGCAACTGGTCATCCGCTCCACGCACGGGGATCCTCTGGGCCGTCTCACACCGCGCGAGCGCAGTGTCCTGGAACCTCTGGCCGAGGGACTCACCAACACCGCGATCGCGAGACGACTGCACATCTCGGTGAGCGCGGTGGAGAAGAACCTCAACGCGATCTTCGACAAGCTGGAGCTGTCGCGCACCACCGGTCACAGCAGGCGGATCCTGGCGGTCCTGAGGTACCTGGAGTCGTAGGCGCGGCACGACCGCCGCTCCCCGACGCCGGCGTCCGCCCCCGGGTCCACGGGGCGAGGCGTTCCGGTCCGCCGGAGCGTCCGCGGGATAGCGTCGGCCGCATGGACGGTGACCCTGCTCGCCGAGGTTGGCTCCCCTGCTTTCTCAGCGGGGCGGTGTTCGCCGTGTGCATGGCGGGGACCACCCTGCCGACCCCGCTCTACGGCCTCTACCAGGCCAAGCTCGGGTTCTCCGAGCTGACGGTCACCGTGGTGTACGCCGTGTACGCCTTCGGCGTCATCGGGGTGCTGCTGCTGGCGGGGAACGCCTCCGACGCGGTGGGCAGACGCCCCGTACTGCTCGGGGGCCTGGCCTGCGCGGCAGCCAGTGCCGTCTGCTTCCTGTGCGCCACCGCTCTGGTCTGGCTCTACGCGGGGCGGCTCCTGTCGGGCCTGTCGGCCGGGCTGTTCACCGGGGCGGCCACCGCGTACGTCATGGAGCTGGCGCCCGGCAAGGGTTCCCCCCGGGCCTCGTTCGTGGCGACGGCGGCCAACATGGGCGGTCTGGGCTGCGGGCCGCTGCTGGCCGGGATCCTCGCCCAGTACGCCCCGTGGCCGCTGTACCTGCCCTTCGTCGTGCACCTGGTGCTGCTGGCCGTCTCGGCGGCCGTCCTGTTCGGCCTGCGGGAGACCGTGCGCGAGCGACGGCCCCTGAACACCGTCCGTCCGCGGAGGCCGGGGCTCCCACCCGAGGTCAGAGCGGTGTTCGGACCCGCGGCGCTCGCCTCCTTCGTCGGCTTCGCACTGTTCGGGGTATTCACCTCGGTCAGCCCGGCGTTCCTCTCAGAATTCCTGGACGTGGACGACCACGCGGTGAGCGGGCTGATCGTCGCGCTGGCCTTCTTCGCCTCGATCGCCGGGCAGTCGGCTGTCGGCCGGATCGGCGAGCGGCGGTCCTTGCCGCTCGGCTGCGCGGGCCTTCTCGGCGGACTGGCGCTGCTCGCGGGCGCGTTGTGGTGGCAGTTGCTGCCCCTGGTGGTCCTCAGCGCGGTCCTCGGCGGCGGAGGCCAGGGGCTGGCTTTCCGGGCTGCCCTGTCACAGGTGGCCGCGGCTTCGCCCGCTGACCGGAGGGCGGCGGTGATCTCGACGCTGTTCGTGGTGGCGTACGCGGGCATCTCGCTGCCGGTGATCGGCGTGGGCGTCCTGTCCGGCCACGTCGGCCTGCAGGACGCGGGGCTGGTCTTCATCGCCTGTATGGCCGTCCTGGTCACGTGCGCCGGCGTCTACCTGCTGCGGCGCCCGCCCGGAACCGGGGACGAACCTGCCCGCCGAACCGACGGGCAGCGTTCCCGCTGATCAGGGCCCGTCAGGTTGTCCGCTCCACCTTCCGCTACGTCCTGCGCACCGCCTCTCGCTCAGCCTTCCGTGTTCCTCCGCACGTCCGCTCCGTACTGCCGCTCCGTACTGCCGTTCTCTTCGACCGATCCGTTCGTCCGTTCCGTTCTTCCGGCGGGGCCGGACGCGGACCGGAGCAGCTGTTCGGCCAATAACTCTTGACTGCCGTGCACTTTGCATTACAAAGTGATTCCTGGGAGCGGCCTGACCGGCCGCCGTTGGCCTGCGCTGCCGAAGCGCGACCGCACAAGGGGGCATCATGGGAACACCGTCGACGGACAGCGCGGGACGGGAACCGAGGGCGCGGGCGGCCGACCTGCTGGCCGCGACGGAAGGCCTGAGGGCCAGGACCCGCGCGCAGCTGAACGGCTCCTGGACATCCCTTCTCGTGTTCGGACTGCTCGCCCTGGCGGCGGCCCCGATCGCCAGGTACGCCTTCAACTTCGGCGCCCACGGCCGCAGCATCGACTCCTATCCGGCCTTCGCGTACGCCGAGTTGACGGGCCTGTGCGTCGTCCATGAACCCGGATCCCCTTGCCTGCAGGGCGAGTTCGACGGTGCTGTCCTGCGTTTCGTCGCTTGGGGCGTCTGGTTCGGGCTCCTGCCCCTGGCGTGGTTCGCCGTGGCTCGCTGGTACCGCGTGCGAGGCGAGTCCAGGGGCGTAGTCCCCCGCAGGGCGTGGATCCGCATCACCGCGGCAGCCACCGTGGCGATCGCGGCCGCGCTGCTGGCGCTGCTGTTCGGCAGGAACCAGCCGTGGGAGGCCGTCGTGCTGGAGAACCAGTACGCCTCCCCGTGGTATCTCGTCGGTATCGGGTTCGTCGCCCTCGGGCTGGCCGAGCGCAGTTGGATCGCCGCGGCAGCCGGCATCACTCACGCACTGCTGCTCACCGGCTACCTCGGTGCCTCCTGGGGCAGCGGCTGGCTCCCCTGGCAGCACCCCGTCGACCCCGGCTGGACCGATGGACCACAGGCCAAGGCACTCGTGCTCGCCGCCGTCCTGCTCCTCGCAGGCACGGCCGAGTGGGCCGCCTCCCGCCGTCGGGCCGCAGCGGCCGGCGCGGGGGCGGGTACGGTTGCCGCATGAGTGTCGGAGGCGCGGCCGCCACGGGGGACGACCAGGAGGAACTCCACCCCACCCGGTCACTGGACGACACCGTCCATCAACGGGTGCGGCTGGGTGTCCTCGCCATCGCCCGAGAGGCCGACCGGGTCGAGTTCGGCTTCCTGAAGAAGCACCTGGCCGTCACCGACGGAAACCTCTCACGGCACCTGCGTGTACTCGAGGAATCGGAACTGATCTCCCTCGAGAAGGGCTACGCGGGCCGGCGCCCCAGGACATGGATCTCCCTCACCCGTGAAGGCGCTCAGGCCCTGGAAGCCGAGCTCAGCGCCCTGCGCGCACTCGTCCTCCGCCTGGAAAGCCCGCACGCGGCTCCCCCCGGGACGCTCGGCTCGTAGCTGATGCGTCGACGGTCCACCCGACCCCGCCTGCAGCAACGGACCGGCGCATGAATCGGGATGAATGCGCATCACAAGGCTAAAGTCACCGGGTGACCCGAACCGAGGAGACCGCCGAGGGCGCGGGGCCGTTCACCACCCGGCTGACGTGGCACCTCAGCGACGGAAGCACCGCTGTCTGGGAATCACGAGCGGCACGCAAGCGCGGCCGCCTCACCGTGCGGGCCGCAGGCGAACCGGAGTCCCGTCCGCGAAGCGCGGACACCGTGTCGGTGGCTCGTCTCCGCAGGCTGAACGCCCTCGGGGCGGGTGCGTTCGCCGCCGGTGGAGGCCTGTTCGCCTTCGGGGCCGCGGTGGCCCAGTTCGGCAGGATCGAGGCGACGGGCGCCTGCAGGGACGCAACTCCGGCCTCACCCGCTTCGCGGAACTCTCCGGCCTCACCGACGCCCGGCAGTTCCCCTCCGCGGGCAGCCCCTACCCCGAGGACACCGAGTGGCCGGACGGCGACCGACTCTTGCTGGCGAACCTGCACGGTGGCGAGGGGGTCCGCCTGGTCGTCTGGTTCGACGGCCGGCTCCACCAAACCACCGAGCCTGAGCCCGGCAGCCGGATGCGCGTGGCAGGTGCGGTGTCCGCTCCGTCACCGACCCCTACGTCCGCGCGGCCTCTCCCGAGCGCTTCACTGTCGACCCCACGCAGGCCTAGGCCTCAGGGTCGACGGAAGTGCGTTTGTAGTGGCATGTGTAGGGATAGGGGTCCCCGCCGTCCGCGCGGACCGTCCCGTCCATCCACAGCTTTCCGTGCTCCAGATAGAACGGCAGAGACTGATAGTCGCTGTGATTCTTGAAACTGAGCACCAGATAAGGCGTCAGGCCGGGGTCGTTGTTGACCCCATGCCATATCCCGTCGCTTGAAAGACGCGTCACCTGCGAGTCCGGCACGGGGCCGTCCCACTGGACCGGAAAGTCGTTGCTGGAGAAGGTGTAGTCGTCGCGTAGCCGGACGATCGGTGACCCGCATTCCCCCTCCCCGTCCCACCGGCCGACCAGTTCGGCATGAGTGACGGCCTTCGGAGTGGGGGCGGGTTCGGCTGTCCCGCAAGCGGACGGGGCGAATGCCAGCACGGTGGCAGTCGCGAGGCTGGCGCCGATGCGAAATATGTCGGATTGCACGCTGTCTGCTTCCAGCCGTTGGATGACGCCCAGTCTGCCCGTCGGTGATCCGAAGGAGACGGCCTGGCCGGTGCTGGACGAGATCAGGCATTCGTTGTCACGGTGACGGTCCAGCTCCACGGCCTCGAACTCGTCCTTACCCAGGCCCTTCGCGCGCCCAACCGCCCCAGGGGCCGGGAGCTCGGGCTGACTGTTGGGGACCGCTTCTTCGTCGGCGCATCCAGCGGCCCCAGCACCAGTGCCCCGTCAGCCCGGACGGCGGCTCGCTGCCCGCCGACGCCACTGCGCAGCTCGTCCCCCGCGGTTACCACCTGCAGTACCTAACCCACCCCAGGCCCCTCCCACGCGACTGGAGCCCTCATCCTGCCTGACGCGTCGGGGGCGAACCCGAGCGCCTCTCACTACGGAACCGACAGCCCGTTCTTCGGGTGGCTGTACTCCGCGGCCCACCGTCCACGCACGAAAAAACCCCGCCCGACCTGCGGTTAAAGCAGGTCGGACGGGGTTTCCCGTCCTGTGGCGGCGCCAGGGTTCGAACCTGGGTAGGCTGAGCCGGCAGATTTACAGTCTGCTCCCTTTGGCCACTCGGGCACACCGCCTGGAACGACGCCTCGGATCCCCGTCAGGGCTCCTTGGCGACGACGTAAACGATACCCGATACCCGGGGGTGCTACGCCACCCGGTTGATCAGCACCGGGCACGAGCGCGGGTGGCTAGGCTTTGTGCCGTACCCAACGCATACGACGCAAGGAGCCACACGTCATGGCCGACTCCAGTTTCGACATCGTCTCGAAGGTCGAGCGGCAGGAGGTCGACAACGCCCTCAATCAGGCCGCCAAGGAGATCTCCCAGCGCTACGACTTCAAGGGCACGGGCGCGTCGATCTCCTGGTCCGGCGAGAAGATCCTGATGGAGGCGAACGGCGAGGAGCGGGTCAAGGCGATCCTCGACATCTTCCAGTCCAAGCTGATCAAGCGCGGGATCTCCCTGAAGTCGCTGGACGCGGGTGAGCCGCAGCTTTCCGGCAAGGAGTACAAGATCTTCGCCACGATCGAGGAGGGCATCTCCCAGGAGAACGCCAAGAAGGTGGCCAAGATCATCCGGGACGAGGGCCCGAAGGGTGTCAAGGCGCAGGTCCAGGGCGAGGAGCTGCGGGTCAGCTCCAAGAGCCGGGACGACCTGCAGGCGGTGCAGGCGCTGATCAAGGGCAAGGACCTCGACTTCGCCGTGCAGTTCGCCAACTACCGGTAGGGCGTTCGCTGCCGAGTGCAGCATGTCGCGGGCGGGGCGGGGCGTGCCGGGTGGCACGGCCCGCCCCGTCGCCGTGCGCGGGGCCGCGCGGGGCGCGGTCAGCGGCGGTCGCGGGAGTTGCCGAAGAGCAGCCGGTAGGCGATCAGCAGGACCAGGGAGCCGGCGATGGCGGCCACCCAGGTGGCCGTGTCGTAGAAGTCCGTGCTGATGGGGCGGTCGAGGAAGCGGGACGACAGCCAGCCGCCCAGGAAGGCACCCACGATCCCGATGAGGGTGGTGCCGACGATGCCGCCGGGGTCGCGGCCCGGCAGAAGGATTTTGGCTATGGCGCCGGCCAGCAGCCCCAGGATGATCCAGCTGATGATGCTCATGTTCGCGTTCCTACCCGTCGCTTGTTCCTGCAAGCCAAGACGCCTGCGCGGGCGGGCGGGTTCCGGCCGGGCCGTCCTGTCAGCGGGTGGCGAACGGCTGGTCGGTGCGGACGATCTCCTTGCCGAAGGGCATCAGAGAGACGGGGATCAGCTTGAAGTTCGCGATGCCCAGCGGGATTCCGATGATCGTGACGCACAGGGCGATGCCGGTGAAGATGTGGCCGAGCGCGAGCCACCAGCCGGCCAGGATCACCCACAGGACGTTGCCGATGAGGGAGCCGCCGCCGGCGTCGTGACGGTCGACGACGGTGTAGCCGAAGGGCCAGAGGGCGTAGACGCCGATGCGGAACGCGGCGACGCCGAAGGGGATGCCGATGATCGTGATGCAGAGCAGGAGTCCCGCGGCCATGTAGCCGAGGAACATCCAGAGCCCGCACAGGACCAGCCATATGACGTTCAGGATTGTCTTCACGGTCGATAACCTGCCATCTGCTCGAGTCGGGCGATGCGATCGGCCATGGGCGGATGGGTGGAGAACATCTTGGACATGCCCTGGCCGGGACGGAACGGGTTCGCGATCATCATGTGACTCGCGGTCTCGATCCGTGGTTCGGGTGGGAGCGGAAGCTGCTTGGTCCCGGCGTCGAGCTTGCGCAGGGCGGACGCCAGGGCGAGGGGGTCACCGGTGAGCTGGGCGCCGGACGCGTCGGCCTGGTACTCACGGGAGCGGCTCACGGCGAGCTGGATCACGGAGGCGGCGAGCGGGCCGAGGATCATGACGAGGAGCATCCCCAGGAGGCCGGGGCCGTCGTCGTCGTCGGACCGGCCCACGGGGATGAGCCATGCGAAGTTGACGAGGAACATCACGACCGAGGCGAGGGCGCCCGCGACGGACGAGATGAGGATGTCGCGGTTGTAGACGTGGCTCAGCTCGTGCCCGAGGACGCCGCGCAGTTCACGCTCGTCGAGGATCTGGAGGATCCCCTCGGTGCAGCACACGGCGGCGTTGCGCGGGTTCCTGCCGGTGGCGAAGGCGTTGGGCGCCTGGGTCGGGGAGATGTAGAGCCGGGGCATGGGCTGACGGGCCGCCGTCGAGAGCTCGCGCACGGTGCGGTAGAGCTGCGGGGCCTCGAATTCGCTGACCGGTCGTGCCCTCATGGCGCGCAGGGCGAGCCTGTCGCTGTTCCAGTACGCGTAGGCGTTGGTCGCGAGCGCGACGAGAACGGCCACGACGAGGCCGGTCCGTCCGAAGAAGCTGCCGATGACGATGATGAGGGCCGAGAGGCCCCCGAGGAGTACAGCGGTTTTCAGCCCGTTGTGCCGGCGGTGCACGGTACGCCCTCCTAAGTGGTGCAGCAGGGGAACCCTTGCTCGGTGGTGCTCCACTCCCCAGTGGAGCCTCCCGTACTGGTCAACGCGAGGCGAGGGAAGCTAGTTCCCTTGTGCGAGGTGGCCGGGGGCACAGGCAGAAGGGGCGGATCCGGTCGGATCCGCCCCTGGGCCGTACGGGTGGCCTGTCCGCCGCGGACGGGTGGAACCCCCGCGGCGGTGCGTCAGCGCTGCGCGGGGAGTCCCGCGAGGGCGCGGGCCTCGGCGTCCGGCTCCACGTCACTGGTGCAGTGCGCGCAGCGGGTGGCGACGGCGGGGATCTCGGTGAAGCAGCGGGGGCAGTCGCGCAGGGCGGCCTTGATGTCCGCCTTCTGCTCCTCCTCCTTAGCCGTGAAGCGGTTCTGGACCTTGGCCATCGGCAGGACGACCAGGAAGTAGAGGACCGCTGCGGTGATGATGAAGGCGATGGCGGCGCTGATGAAGAGGCCGTAGGGGAACTCCACGCCGTCGACGGTGTAGGAGGCCTTGCTGAAGTCGCCCGTACCCCGTGTGAAGAGACCGATCAGCGGCACGATGAACGCGTTGCTGAAGCCGGTGACGACGGCGGTGAAGGCGGCTCCCACGGCGAGGCCGATGGCCATGGAAATGACGTTCCCGCGGAGGATGAAGTCCTTGAAACCGTTCAGCACCGCTCTGACTCCTCTGTGCTCTTCGTGCGTGCTCTTCATACGTGCTCGTCTTGCGTGCGCTGTTACGTGACCTGTGCACGCAAGACCATGCCCTGTGCACGGCTCCACGGGCAAGCCGGTCGGGGCTGGTCAGAAGAGGCTGACGGCGGCGAATCGGAGGATGAGCTGGGGCGCGCCCGACAGTGTGATTCCGGCTACGGCGGTGAGGGCGATCGCCAGGGTGAGCGGGGCGGGGGCCCTGTGCCGGGGTGCGGGGGACGCCGCCCCGGCCGCCGTGTCCGGCTCCGGGGCCACGAAGAGCGCGGCGGTCCACCGGAGGTAGTAGTAGAGCGCGATCACCACGTTGACGGCCATGACGACGGCGAGCCAGCCGAGTCCGGCGTCGACGGCCGCGGAGAAGACCGTGACCTTGGCGAAGAGGCCGATGATGCCGGGCGGCAGGCCCGCCAGGCAGAGCAGGAAGAAGCCCATGGCGAGCGCGGCCAGGGGGCGGGCGGCGTAGAGGCCGCGATAGTCGCTCAGGCGGTTGCCGGGGTGGCTGCGGGCGACGAGCGCGGCCACGGCGAAGGCCCCGAGGTTCACCACGGCGTACATCAGGGCGTAGGCGACGGTGGAGCCGATCTGCTCGTCGCTGGAGTACGCGGCGGCGGCGATCGGCACGAGCAGGTAGCCGGCCTGGCCGACGGACGACCAGGCGAGGAGGCGTACGGCGCTGCGGGCGCGGGTGGCGGTCTGCCGGAGCGCCGCGACGTTGCCGATGGTCATGGTGAGCGCGGCCAGGACGGCCAGCGCGGGCCCCCAGACGTCGGCGTACGACGGGAAGCCGATCACCGTGACGAGGACGAGGCCCGAGAAGCCGACCGCCTTGCCGACGACCGAGAGGTAGGCGGCGATGGGGAGCGGCGCTCCCACGTAGGTGTCGGGGACCCAGAAGTGGAACGGCGCGGCGGCGGTCTTGAAGGCGAAGCCGACGAGGGTGAGCACGACGCCGGCTTCGGCGAGCGTGGAGAACCTGCCCGGTACGTCGTCGAGGCGGGCGGCGATCTCCGTGAGGTGCATGGTCCCGGTCGTCGCGTAGACGAAGCTGACGCCCAGGAGCATGACGGCGGTGGCGACGACGGAGGAGAGGAAGAACTTCAGGGCCGCTTCGGAGGAGCGCCGGTCGCCACGCTTGATGCCGACGAGCGCGAACGCGGGGAGCGAGGCGACTTCGAGGGCGATGACGAGGGTGGTGAGGTCCCGGGCCGCGGGCAGCAGGGCGGCGCCCGAGGCGGAGGCGAGCAGGAGGAACCAGAATTCGCCGGCGGGGAGCTTGCGGGTGTCGCCGATCGAGAGCAGGGCGGTGAGCAGGGCTCCGCCGAGTACGAGGGCCTGGATGACGAGCGCGAAGTGGTCGGCGGTGTAGCTGCAGGCCTGCGACCCGTCGGTGAGGCAGAAGGTGGACCGGTCGCCGGCCCGCAGCGGGACGAGCGCCGCGAGGGCGGCGACGAGTCCCGCGACGGCCCCGTAGCCGAGGAGCGGCTTGTGCCGTCCGGCCACGAAGAGGTCGGCGACGAGGACGATCAGGGCCACGGACGCCGCGATGACGGGGGGCGCGATCGCGAGCCAGTCGACGGACTGGACGAGGCTCGCCGCCCCGGTTGCGCTGTCGGCTGCCACGGTCACGACTTGCCTCCTGCGAGGAGCTTCTGCACGGCCGGGTCGGTGAGGCCGAGGAGGACGGCGGGCCAGAGTCCGGCGAGGACGGTCAGGGCGGCGAGCGGCGTCCAGGCGGCGATCTCGTAGTGCTGGATGTCGGCGACCGGGTGGGGTTGCTCACGCTGCTCGCCCATGCAGACGCGGCGTACGACGATCAGCATGTACGCGGCCGTGAGCAGGGTGCCGAGGGCTCCGATGGACATGAAGGTGAGGAAGGCGGGGCGGCTGAGTCCCTCGGCGGGGTCGAAGGCGCCGAACAGCGTGAGCATCTCACCCCAGAACCCGGCGAGGCCGGGGAGCCCGAGGGAGGCGACGGCCGCGAATGCGAGGAGGCCGCCGAGCCGGGGCGCGCGGCCGTAGAGGGCGGCGCCGGTGGCCCCGGACAGGGTGTCGAGGTCCGCCGTGCCGTAGCGGTCCTTGACGGCGCCGACCAGGAAGAACAGCAGTCCGGTGATGAGGCCGTGGGCGATGTTCGCGAACAGTGCGCCGTTCACACCGGTCGGGGTCATGGTCGCGATGCCGAGGAGCACGAAGCCCATGTGGCCGACGGAGGAGTAGGCGATGAGGCGCTTGAGGTCGCCCTTGGCTCCGGGCCGGGCGAGGGCTAGGCAGGCGAGGGAGCCGTAGATGATGCCGACGACCGCGAACGCCGCGAGGTAGGGCGCGAAGGTCTGCATCCCGTCGGGGGCGACGGGGAGCAGGATACGGACGAAGCCGTACGTTCCCATCTTCAGCAGGACGCCTGCGAGGAGGACGGAGCCGACGGTCGGGGCTGCGGTGTGGGCGTCGGGCAGCCAGCTGTGCAGGGGCCACATCGGGGTCTTCACGGCCAGCCCGACGCCGACCGCCAGTACGGCGATGACCTGCACGGATGCGGTGAGGCCGCGGCCGTTGTCAGTGGCGAGTGCCACCATGTCGAAGGTGCCGCTCTCCAGTCCGATGAGGAGCAGCCCCAGCAGCATGACCACGGAGCCGAGCAGGGTGTAGAGGATGAACTTCCAGGCGGCGGGCTGCTTCCGGTCGCCGCCCCAGCGGGCGATGAGGAAGTACATCGGGATGAGGACCATCTCGAAGGCCAGGAAGAACAGCAGCAGGTCGAGGACGGCGAAGGTGGCCAGGGTGCCGGACTCGAGGACGAGGACGAGTGCGACGAAGGCCTTCGGGGAGGGGCCTGCGGGGGGCTTGAAGTAGCTGTAGAGGGCGCAGAGGAACGTCAGCAGCGCGGTCAGCACGAGAAGGGGGAGCGAGATGCCGTCGGTGCCGAGGTGGATCCGGACGTCGAGTGCCGGGATCCAGCTGATGTCCGTGGTGGCCTGCATCTTCGACGGGTGGTCGTGGTCGAATCCCGCGGCGAGGACGAGCGCGGCGACGAGCACGGCGCCGGTGACGGTCACGCCGTGGCGCAGCACGGCCTGGTCGGGGTTCCTGCCCTTGAGCCCGGGAGGGGCGGGCAGGAGCGCGGCGACCGCGCCGAGGAGCGGGGCGACGACGACGAACGCCAGAAGGAACTGCATCACGGATGCGCTGATATCGAACACGGCTCACGCCCCGGCGTAGACGTTGGCAAAGACGACGGCGGCGATCGCCAGGACAAGGGTTCCGGCGAGCAGCGCGCCCAGGTAGGTCTGCACGTTGCCGGTCTGGGCGCGGCGGACCAGGGTGCCGAGTCCGCGGGCGATGCCGCCCGAGCCGCGCACGTAGGTGTCGACCACCTCACGGTCCAGGAAGCGCACCAGCTGCGCGGCGGCGGCCGTGGGGCGGACGAACAGTGCCGTGTACAGGGCGTCCAGGTGGAAGCCGGTGACCGCGTGGCGGTGCAGCGGGCCCAGCAGGAGCCTGCCGGGGTCCGACGGGTCCGGGGCGCCCGCGATGGTGCCGTACGCCGCGGTGTGCGAGGCGATCGCCTCGGCCTCCACGAGGGCGGGTTCGGCGTCGGGGTGGGCGGCGACCGCGCCGACCGGGGGACGTTCGGCGAGCGCTGTGGTGTGGCGCCATGCCCCGTAGGTGACGAGCCCGCCGACGAGCCCGACACCGGTGGAGAGGACGGCGGTCGTGAGGGAGGGGGCGAGGCTGTGTCCGTCGAACCAGTCGATGAGGACACCGGTGGTGAGGCCGAAGGCGATCGTGGGGACGGCCAGTACCCAGAGGACGGAGGTCATCGCGAGGGGCTGCCTGCCGTGGTCGGCGGCCTCGGGACCGCGGCCCCGGAAGGCGAGGAGCCACAGCCGGGTGGCGTAGGCGGCGGTGAGGACCGCGGCGGCGAGTCCGGCGACGAGGACCAGCCAGCCGGCTGCCGCCGGGGCGACGTCGCGGTCTCCGAAGGCGGTGTGCTCGGCGGCGACGAGGACGGCTTCCTTGGAGAAGAAGCCGGCGAACGGAGGGATGGCGGCCAGCGCGAGGAGCGCGACGGTCATCGTCCAGAAGGCGTCGGGGATGCGCTTGGTCAGGCCGCTCATGCGGGACATGGCGGCGAGTGAGTTGGTGCCCGCCGCGTGGATGACGACACCGGCCGCGAGGAACAGGACGGCCTTGAACGCACCGTGCGAGATGAGGTGGAAGACGGCGGCCCCGCGGTCGCCGACGGCCAGGGCGCCGGACATGTAGCCGAGCTGGCCGATGGTCGAGTAGGCGAGCACACGCTTGATGTCGTCCTGTGCCAGTGCGGCGAGTCCGGAGCCGATCATCGTGACGGCGGCCATCGCCGCGAGGACGACGAGGGCGGCGCCGGAGGCGGCGAACACGGGGAGGAGCCGGGCCACGAAGTAGATTCCGGCGGCGACCATCGTCGCGGCGTGGATGAGCGCGGAGACGGGGGTGGGGCCGGCCATCGCGTCGGGCAGCCAGGTGTGCAGCGGGAACTGCGCGGACTTCCCCGCGACCCCGGCGAGGAGCAGCAGGGCGATGAGGGTGGGGTGGTCGAGCCCGCCGTTGCCGACGGCGGCCAGGATGCCGGTGATGCGGAACGTACCGGTGTCCGCGGCGAGTGCGAACAGGCCGATGAGGAAGGGCACGTCGCCGAGCTTGGTGACGAGGAAGGCCTTGAGGGAGGCCGCGCGCGCCTCGGGGGTCTCCCAGTAGTGGCCGACGAGGAAGTACGAGCAGATGCCCATGATCTCCCAGCCGACCAGGAGCACCATGAGGTCGCCGGAGTAGACGACGAGCAGCATCGCGGAGGTGAACAGGGAGACGAGGGCCGCGTACGAGGGGTAGCGGGCGTCGTCCTTGAGGTACGCCGTCGAGTAGACCTGGACGCAGGTGGCGACGAGCCCGACGAGGACGGCGACGAGGACGGCGAAGCCGTCCAGGTGCAGGGCCAGGTCGATCGGGACCGAGCCGGTGGGGGTCAGCCGGGTCACGGCGTCGATGGGCCGGCCGCCGCCCTGGCGTGACGCGACGAGGACCGCGAGGACGGCGGCGGCGAGAGTCGGCAGCACCGCGAGGGGGCGGACGAAGCCGGGCGCGGTGCGGCCCAGGAGGAGTCCTGCGGCGGCCCCCAGGAAGGGGAGGAGGGGGACGAGGACGGCGAGGGTCGTGGTGGTCACGCGGTGGCCTCTGCCTTCTTTGCCTTCCCTGCCGGAGCAGTGGCCTGGTCTGCGGTGGTGTCCCGGGCGTCGTCGCCGTCGCCGTCGGGGAGCGTCTCGGCGTCGTCGGTCTCCGCGGTGTCGCGCAGGCGGTCGATGTCGGAGCTGCCGCGGTTGCGGTACACCGCCAGGACGATCGCGAGGCCGATGCCGATCTCGGCAGCGGCGATGGCGATCGTGAAGAGGGTCAGGGCCTGCCCTCCGTGGAGTGCGTCGCGGAGCCAGACGTCGAAGGCGACGAGGTTGAGGTTGACGGCGTTGAGCATGAGCTCGACGGACATCAGGACGAGGATCGCGTTGCGGCGGGCGAGCACTCCGTACAGCCCCGTGCAGAAGAGGAGGACGGCGAGGACGGCGGGATAGGCGAGGTGCATCAGCTCTTGTCCTCCCGGTCGGCGACGGGCCGTTCCGTGCGGTCGGGGCCGGTTCGGCCGGCCCGGGTGTCCTGACGGTCCTTGCGGGACAGGACGATCGCGCCGACGAGCGCGGCGAGCAGCAGGACGGAGAGCGCTTCGAAGGGGAGCACCCAGTTCCGGAAGAGGAATTCCCCGGACGCCTTGGTGGAGCCCTGGGCGGGGCCGTCCAGATCGATCCAGGTCGTGCGGAAGGCGTCCACGACGACCCAGACGAGTGCGCCGGCCGCGGCGACGGACGCTCCGAGTGCGATCCACCGGTTGCCCGAGTCGGCGTCCGGGGAGCGGCCGATGGGGGCTCTGGTGAGCATCAGCCCGAAGAGGAGGAGGACCACGACGGAACCGACGTAGATCAGGACCTGCACCCACGCGATGAATTCGGCGGTGAGCAGGAGGTACTCCACAGCTATGCCGCCGAGCGCCACGACGAGCCACAGTGCGGCGTGCACGAGTTGCCTGGTCGTGACGGTGACGACGGCTGCGCCGAAGGTGGCGAGCCCGACCAGGAGGAAGGCGATCTCGACGCCGGTCGGTGAGAGGAAGCCGGGGTGGCCGGCGGTGGCCGAGAGGATCACTCCTGCCCCTCCTGTTCCGCTGCCCGGTCCGACCGGTCTTCCGGCGATTCTGCGGCCTCGCGGGCTTCCTGGGTCTCGCGGGTTTCCTGGGCCTCTCGGGCTTCCTGGGCCTCTCGTTCCTCCTGGGCCCGGAGCTTGTCGGCGGTCTTGCGCGCGGCGGCGATCTCCTTGGGCTCCTCGGCCCCAGGGTCGAGAGCGGGCGGCTCAGGAACGGTCCACATCCACTCGCGGAGCTTGTCGCGCTCGTGGGTCAGTTCGTGGATGTCCGTCTCCGCGTACTCGAACTCGGGCGACCAGAAGAGGGCGTCGAAGGGACACACCTCGATGCAGATACCGCAGTACATGCACAGGGCGAAGTCGATCGCGAAGCGGTCCAGGACGTTGCGGCTGCGCTCTCGGCCGCCGGGGGCGGCCGGGGGCACCGTCTCCTTGTGGGAGTCGATGTAGATGCACCAGTCGGGGCATTCACGGGCGCAGAGCATGCAGACCGTGCAGTTCTCCTCGAACAGTCCGATGACGCCCCGGGTGCGGGGCGGCAGTTCGGGCTGGACGTCCGGGTACTGCGCGGTGACCGTCCGCTTCGTCATGGTCCGCAGAGTGACGGCGAGGCCCTTGGCCAGGCCTGAGCCGGGGATCGGGGGCACTAGTTGATCGCCACCTTCACGATGCCGGTGAGCGCGATCTGCGCGAGGGCGAGGGGGATGAGCGTGGTCCAGGCGAGCTTCTGCAGCTGGTCCTCGCGCAGGCGGGGATAGGTGACCCGGAGCCAGATGACGACGAACGCGAGCACACCGGTCTTGAGCAGGGTCCACACCCACCCGAGCCCGTCGGCGCCGAACGGCCCGTGCCATCCCCCGAGGAAGAGGACGGTCGTCAGACCGCACAGGACGACGATGCCGGCGTACTCGGCGAGCAGGAACAGGGCGAAGCGGAGACCCGTGTACTCGGTGTACGCGCCGAAGATGATCTCGGAGTCGGCGACCGGCATGTCGAAGGGCGGGCGCTGGAGTTCGGCCAGCCCCGCCACGAAGAAGACCAGGGCGCCGACGATCTGCCAGGGCAGCCACCACCACTCGAAGGCGTTGAGGATGCCGGGGAGCGAGACGGTGCCGGCCGCCATGGCCACGGACGCGGCGGCGAGCAGCATCGGTAGTTCGTAGGCGAGCAGCTGCGCGGCGGTCCGCAGACCGCCGAGGAGGGAGAACTTGTTGGCCGAGGCCCAGCCCGCCATCAGCGAGCCGAGCACACCGACGCCCATGACGGCCAGCACGAAGAAGATGCCCGCGTCGACGACCTGGCCGACCGCTCCCTCCCCGGGGCCGATCGGGATGGCGACGATCACGAGGAGGTACGGGAGCAGGGCGACGGCGGGGGCCATCTGGAAGATGCGGCGGTCCGCTTCGGCCGGTACGACGTCTTCCTTCTGCGCGAACTTCACCCCGTCCGCGACGAGCTGGGCCCAGCCGTGGAAGCCGCCCGCGTACATGGGGCCGAGGCGGCCCTGCATGTGGGCCATCACCTTGTGCTCGGCCTGCCCCACGACGAGCGGGACCACCATGAACACGGCGAAGACGATGAGGAGGCGGAGGGCGACGTCGAGTACGTCGTTCACGCGGCATCGCCTCCGGTGGGTCGGTCGGGTCCGGGAGAATCTCCGGGGGAATCCGGGTCGGGCTCAGGCTCGGACACCGGCGGTTGCTCGGGCGCGGGCTGCGACGGTTGCTCGGGCTCCGGCTCGGACACGGGCTGCTCGGGCTCAGGCTGCGACGGCTGCGCGGGCTGCTCGGGCTCAGGCTGCTCGGGCCCGGGGGCCGACGGCCGCTCCGGCTTCGCCTCAGGCTCGGACACCGGCGGTTGCTCGGGCTCAGGCGCTGCCGGCCGCTCGGGCTCGGGTTGCGACGGCTGCCCGGGCTCCACCGGGGCGGACTGCTTCGGGGCAGGCTGCTCCGGGGCGGGCTGCTCGGGTGCGTCGCCGAAAGCGGGTTGCGCGTCGTGCCAGGGCGCGTCCGCGCTGCCGGCCGCTCCCTTCGCGCGTGTCGCGTCGCCGCCGCCCTTCGTCTTGCCGGCACCCGTCGTACCTGAGTCCGTCGTCGTACCTATGTCCGTCGTACCCGACTCCTCCGTACCCGACTCCTCCGTACCCGACTCCGTCGTACCCGCCGGAGGCGTGGCTGCCGGAGGCGTGGTTGCGGGAGTCTCGGGGGCCGAGCCGGTGGCCTGGCTCGCCGATCCCTGGGAGGCGCTGCGGGTGCGGCGCGGCGGTGCCGTCTGCGGGGTCTCAGCAGCGTCCGTCCGCTGCGCCGCCGAGCCCTCGCTCGCGCTGCGCGCCCGGCGCACCGGGCGGTCGCCCGCCGCACGGGCCGCCCGCGCCGGCCGGGCCGGAGCGGGCGGGAGCTGCCCCTTGAGCGGGCCCCACTCGTTGGGGTCCGGGACGCCCGGCGGCAGCATCGTGCGCCGCTTGGGCCCGCCGTGTTCCGACTCGCCCGGTTCCTTCGCCCCCGGCCAGGCCTTGGCGACCCGGGCCGCCAGGACGAAGTCCTTGCGCAGCGGGTGGCCTTCGAAGCTGTCGGGCAGCAGCAGCGGGACCAGGTGGGGGTGGTCCGCGAAATCGATGCCGAACATCTCGTGCGTCTCGCGCTCGTGCCAGGCGGCGCCCGCGTAGACGCCGACGGCGGTGGGCAGGCCGGCGGCCTCGTGCGGGACGGTCGTACGGAGCAGCAGACGGCGGACCGTGCCGCCGCCGAGGGCGGCGACGTGGGCGCAGACACGGAAGCCGGTGCCCGGTTCGTCGACGGCGCTCAGCCAGTCGAAGTAGGTGCAGCCCAGCTCGTCGCGCGCCGTTTCCAGGGCCCTGACCCAGGAGGCGGCGGGAACGTCGACGGTGAGCAGGTCGTACGCGTGCGCGGCGGTGGCGTCGGCGCCGAAGACGTCGGTGACGGCGTCGGGCAGCCGGTCGTAGGCGTCCGAGGGGCCCGAGGCGTCCGAGGGGCCCGAGGCGTCCGAGGGGCCCGAGGCGTCCGAGGCGGTCACTTCCGCTCCTCCCCCGGCGCCTTCGGGGCTGCCACGAGACCGCTGCGCAGGGCCGCTGCCGAGGGCCGGCCGGTGCTCTCGGTGGCGTACCGCTCGGCGAGCGATTCGCGGGCGATCTTCTCCTGGAGCTTGAGGATGCCCTGGAGGAGCGCCTCGGGCCGGGGCGGGCAGCCGGGTACGTAGACGTCGACGGGGATGATCTGGTCGACGCCCTTCGTCACGGAGTACGAATCCCAGTACGGGCCCCCGCAGTTGGAGCAGGCGCCGAAGGAGATGACGTACTTGGGTTCGGGCATCTGCTCGTAGAGCCGCTTCACGGCCGGGGCCATCTTGTCCGTCACCGTGCCGGACACGACCATCAGGTCGGCCTGCCGGGGCCCGGGCGCGAACGGGATGACGCCGAGCCGGATGAAGTCGTGCCGCGCCATGGAGGCCGCGATGAATTCGATGGCGCAGCAGGCGAGTCCGAAGTTGAAGACCCACAGGCTGTAGCGGCGGCCCCAGTTGAGGACCACCTTCATCGGCTCGGGCGCGAGCCGGGACAGCACTCCGAGCCTCTTCGGCTCGGGCAGTGTCGTCGGATCGGGCAGCGGCACGGGGGGTTCGGGGTTCGACCGGCTCGTCACGTCCATTCGAGGACGCCCTTCTTCCATGCGTAGAGCAGTCCCACGGCCAGGAAACCGAGGAAGATGAACATCTCCACCAGCGTCGTCGCCCCGTATCCCGGGGCCGCGAACACCGTCGCCCACGGGAACAGGAAGATCGAGTCGACGGCGAAGATCACGTACAGGAAGGCGTACACGTAATAGCGAACCTGGGTGTGGGCCCAACCCTCCCCTACGGGGTCGACACCGCACTCGTACGTGAGGAGTTTCTCCGGCGTCGGGACCACGGGCCTCAGCAGCCGGCCGGCCCCGAAGGCGACGGCGACGAACAGCACGCCCACCAGGGCGAGCAGTCCGACCACTGAGTAGCTCTGGAAGTAGTCCGACGCGAGAACGGTCGGTCCCGGCACGTCCGCCACGTCCGTCCCTCGCTCCCTCAACCTGTTCGACGGTCTGTACGCACGGGAGTCTAGGCCCTGTCAAAGAGAGGGTCAGCAGCCCCGTGGCAGAACGGGTGGGGCAGGAGGGGACCGAGGAGGCACGGGGCGAGGTGGGGTTATCCCTACTCGGCCCCACCCACGAACCCCATGGCGTGGGCTCGTCCGGCCCGGCACGCTGGTCCCATGACCATGAGCCCCTCCGTGCCGGACAACGACCGGCCGCCGCCCGCGCGCTTCGCCTTCGACCGGTGGACGTGGAAGGAGATCGCGTTTCTCCTGGCCAACCTGCCGATGGCCGTCGCCGGGTTCGTGTACACCGTGTTCCTGATCGGCGTGGGTGCCGGGCTCTCCGTCACGGTGGTCGGTCTGCCGCTGCTCGCCCTGGGGCTGCAAGGGGCGCGCGGGCTCGGCCGGGTGGAGCGCGGCCGGGCGCGGGGGATGCTGGGGGTGCGGATCGAGGAGCCGAGCCCCATGGCTCGGAGCCGCCGGGACCAGGGCTTCTTCACCTGGCTGTGGGCGGGGCTGAAGGATCCGGTGGGCTGGCGGGCGTTGCTGTATTCGTTCATCCGGCTGCCGTGGGGTGTGGCGACGTTCGTCGTGACGCTGGTGGGCCTGTTCGTCCTCTGGCCCGTCCTCCCGTTCATCGTGCGCGGTCTGACGAACGCGGACCGGGCGATGGCGCGGGGTCTGCTCTCGCCGTCCGACGAACTGGAGCGCAGGATCGCCGAGCTGGAGTCGGACCGGGGTGTGGTCGTGGACACGGCCGCCGCGGACCTGCGCCGCATCGAGCGCGACCTCCACGACGGCGCACAGGCCCGCCTCGTCGCCCTCGCCATGGGCCTGGGGCTGGCGAAGGAGAAGCTCACCGACGACCCGGAAGCCGCGGCCCGCATGGTCGACGAAGCACACGGAGAGGTCAAGGTCGCCCTCCAGGAACTCCGCGACCTCGCCCGCGGCATCCACCCCGCCGTCCTCACCGACCGCGGCCTCGACGCCGCACTCTCAGCCATCGCCTCCCGCTGCACCGTCCCCGTGACCGTGACCGTGACGCTTTCGGACCGGCCGGCCGAGGCCATCGAGGGCATCGCGTACTTCACGGTCTCCGAACTCCTCCAGAACGTCAGCAAGCACAGCCGCGCCCGCGCCGCGTCCGTCGACGTGTGGCGGACGGGCGACCGGCTGATGCTCCAGGTACGGGACGACGGGACGGGCGGCGCCCGGCTGGACGGCGGCACGGGCATGTCGGGGCTGGCGGAGCGTCTGGGAGCCGTCGACGGGCTCTTCGTCCTGGACTCCCCCGAGGGCGGCCCCACCACGGTCACCGCGGAGTTGCCGTGGCGCGACCGCGCGGGCACCGGGACCGAGCGGGTCGGCGCGGCGTGAACCGGCAGCCCGCGCCCCGCGACCACACCGCGCGTACGGCGACGCGGGCCCTCCCCGCACCGCCGCGGGGAGCGGCTCCCCCCGGCTTCGGCCAGGGGCGCCCGATGGTGGGGAAAACCCCCTGCCGGATACGGAGACCGCCCTCATGGTGCGGTGGCTCCCGGCACAGCAGTCTTGAGACATCAGCCCTTTGATCGGCCCGCGGGGAGCACCGGCCCGCAGGAACCTACGGGGGCATCCTCCCCACGAAGACCCGCGGGGAGTCCCCGCCCACAAGAAACGGACGGACGCCACTGATGGCCACGGCATACGGACCGGACACGCGGGACCGCCACAGGCCCGGTACCGGGGCGGGGAGCCGCCCCCCGGCGAAGCACCTCCTGCCGGCGGCGCTGCGCGCGCCCTTCGAGGCGCGTACGTGGCGGGAACTGGGCTACGTGCTCCTGAGCCTGCCGATCAGCCTGGTGCTGTTCTGCTTCGCGGTGACCATGGTGTCGCTGGGACTGGGCATGCTGATCACCTTCCTCGGCATTCCGATACTCGCGGCCGGCCTGGCGGTGTGCCGCGGTTTCGGTGCCGTGGAGCGGGCCCGGGCACGCGCTCTGCTGGGGCTGGACATCGCGGATCCCGCGCCGATGCGCGGGCAGGGCGGCCTGATGTCCTGGGTCGGTGCCGTGCTGAAGAGCGGGGTGTCCTGGCGGCATCTCCTCTACGCGGTGCTGCACATGCCGTGGGCGACGTTCGCGTTCGTCGTCGCGGTCAACCTCTGGGCCTACGGCTGGGCGGCGTTCACCTATCCGCTCTGGCGCTGGGTCTTCCCGGCGTACGCGGGCATCGACGGCATCCAGCTGTACGGCGACCGGACGCACCAGGTCTATCTGGACTCCTCCTTCGAGATGGCGGTGACCAGCGCGTCGGGCCTGGCGGTCGTCCTGGTCACGCCGTGGATCGTCCGCGGTCTGGTGGCCGTGGACCGGGTCATGGTCCTGGGTCTCCTCGGTCCTTCCCGGCTGGCCACCAGGGTCTCGGAGCTGGAGTCGGACCGGGGTGTGGTCGTGGACACGGCCGCCGCGGACCTGCGCCGCATCGAGCGCGACCTCCACGACGGCGCACAGGCCCGCCTCGTCGCCCTCGCCATGGGCCTGGGGCTGGCGAAGGAGAAGCTCACCGACGACCCGGAAGCCGCGGCCCGCATGGTCGACGAAGCACACGGAGAGGTCAAGGTCGCCCTCCAGGAACTCCGCGACCTCGCCCGCGGCATCCACCCCGCCGTCCTCACCGACCGCGGCCTCGACGCCGCACTCTCAGCCATCGCCTCCCGCTGCGCCGTCCCCGTGAAGGTCGTCGTGGATCTGGAGTCACGGCCCGCGCAGGCCATCGAGGGCATCGCGTACTTCACGGTCTCCGAACTACTCCAGAACGTCAGCAAGCACGCCCGGGCCACCCGCGCCTCCGTCGACGTGTGGCGGACGGAGGACCGGCTGATGCTCCAGGTACGGGACGACGGGACGGGCGGCGCCGGGGTGTCGACGGGCAGCGGGCTGGCCGGGCTGACGGAGCGGCTGGACGCGGTGGACGGCGTCCTCGTCGTCGACTCCCCCGCGGGCGGCCCGACGACGATCACGGCCGAACTGCCCTGGCGGGGCTGAGCCCCGGGCCCCGTGCACGGGCCGGACCCGCAGTGCCCCGGACGCCACCACGGCGTCCGGGGCACTGCGGTGCGTACCGGCGGTGCCGGAACCACTGGTCCACGCTCACGGGGGCGCCGAAGCTGGAATGCTGGACACACGAGCGGCGCGCGGGAGCGCGTACACACGCAACACCGACAGTGGGGGACACAACGTCGTGGAGGAAAGAGTGCGAGTCGTCATCGCCGAGGACTCGGTGCTGCTCCGGGAGGGACTCACCCGGCTGCTGACCGATCTCGGGCACGACGTCGTCGCGGGGGTCGGGGACGCCGAGGCGCTGATCAAGACGGTGAGCGACCTCGCGGGGCAGGACGCCCTGCCGGACGTGGTGGTCGCCGATGTGCGGATGCCGCCGACCCACACCGACGAGGGCGTGCGGGCGGCGGTGCGGCTGCGCAAGGACCACCCGGACATCGGGGTGCTGGTCCTGTCGCAGTACGTCGAGGAGCAGTACGCCACCGAACTGCTGGCCGGCAGCAGCCGCGGGGTGGGCTACCTCCTCAAGGACCGGGTCGCGGAGGTACGGGAGTTCGTGGACGCCGTGGTGCGGGTGGCGCGGGGCGGGACCGCGCTGGACCCCGAGGTGGTGGCGCAACTCCTGGGCCGCAGCCGCAAGCAGGACGTGCTGGCGGGACTCACGCCACGCGAGCGGGAGGTCCTCGGTCTGATGGCGGAGGGGCGTACGAATTCGGCCGTGGCCCGGCAGCTGGTGGTCAGCGACGGAGCGGTGGAGAAGCACGTCAGCAACATCTTCCTGAAACTCGGCCTGTCCCCCAGTGACGGGGATCACCGACGCGTTCTCGCCGTTCTCACTTATCTGAACTCATGACGACGCGATGATCTATCTGTGATCATCTGGATGATCCACCCGCAGTCGAACGATTCCCCGGGACCTAGGACGAAAGGATGAGTACGAGGGGGTTCGGACGTCGGCTGAGGGGGCCCGGGAAATGTGGCAGAGCGTGACGTATTCATTGTCGGAAACGCGTCCACCATATGACCGGTCCGAGGAAGGCGACCCTTACAGAAGTAGGGTGGGGCCTGGACCGCCGGCGGGCCGGCCGGTCCCGAGCCGCCGCCCCGAGGGAGGTCCAGTTCAGTGACCAGCCAGGTCAGTAGCCCAGCCGGAAAGTCCGATGAGGCCAGCGAGGCTGTCGTCGGGGAACAGCGCGCCCCGCACATTGTTCGTGCGGGTGCCGCCGAGAAGGAAATCCGCCGTCTGGACCGGGTGATCATCCGTTTCGCGGGTGACTCGGGTGACGGTATGCAGTTGACGGGCGACCGCTTCACGTCGGAGACGGCGTCGTTCGGCAACGACCTGTCGACGCTGCCCAACTTCCCTGCCGAGATCCGGGCGCCCGCCGGAACCCTGCCGGGCGTCTCGTCGTTCCAACTGCATTTCGCCGACCACGACATCCTGACGCCGGGCGACGCTCCGAATGTGCTGGTCGCGATGAATCCCGCGGCATTGAAGGCGAATATCGACGATGTTCCGCGCGGGGCGGACATCATCGTGAACACGGATGAGTTCACCAAGCGTCCGATGGCGAAAGTCGGATACACCGAGTCTCCTCTGGAGGACGGTTCTCTCGAGGCATACAACGTGCATCCGGTGCCGTTGACGACATTGACGATCGAGGCGTTGAAGGAGTTCGGACTTTCCCGCAAGGAGGCCGAGCGGTCGAAGAATATGTTCGCGCTCGGGCTGTTGTCGTGGATGTACAACCGTCCGACCGAGGGGACGGAGACGTTTCTCCGGTCGAAGTTCGCCAAGAAGCCGGACATCGCCGAGGCGAATGTGGCGGCGTTCCGTGCGGGCTGGAATTTCGGTGAGACGACGGAGGATTTCGCTGTCTCCTACGAGGTCGCACCCGCCTCACAGGCCTTCCCGACGGGCACCTACCGCAATATCTCAGGGAATCTGGCGCTGTCGTACGGGCTGATCGCGGCGGGCCGGCAGGCGGACCTGCCGGTGTACCTCGGCTCGTATCCGATCACTCCGGCGTCCGACATCCTGCACGAGTTGAGCAAGCACAAGAACTTCGGTGTGCGGACCTTCCAGGCGGAGGACGAGATCGCCGGGATCGGGGCGGCGCTGGGGGCGTCGTTCGGTGGTTCACTGGGCGTCACGACGACGTCGGGTCCGGGTGTGGCGCTGAAGTCGGAGACGATCGGTCTGGCGGTGTCGCTGGAGCTGCCGCTGCTGATCATCGACATCCAGCGCGGCGGCCCTTCCACCGGTCTGCCGACCAAGACCGAACAGGCCGACCTGCTTCAGGCCATGTACGGGCGCAACGGTGAGGCACCGGTTCCGGTCGTGGCACCGAGGACCCCGGCGGACTGCTTCGACGCCGCCCTGGACGCGGCCCGGATCGCGCTGACCTACCGCACCCCGGTCTTCCTGCTCTCGGACGGGTATCTCGCGAACGGCTCCGAGCCGTGGCGGATCCCCGAGGCCGACAGCCTCCCGGACCTGCGGACACAGTTCGCGACCGGTCCGAATCACGAACTCGCGGACGGCACCGAGGTGTTCTGGCCCTACAAGAGGGACCCCGAGACGCTGGCCCGCCCGTGGGCGGTACCGGGCACCCCGGGTCTGGAGCACCGGATCGGGGGGATCGAGAAGCAGGACGGCACGGGGAACATCTCCTACGACCCGGCCAACCACGAATTCATGGTCCGCACCCGCCAGGCCAAGATCGACGGCATCCGGGTCCCCGACCTGGAGGTCGACGATCCGGCCGGGGCGACGACGCTGGTCCTGGGCTGGGGTTCGACGTACGGGCCGATCACCGCGGCGGTGCGCCGTCTCCGCGCGGCCGGCGAGACGATCGCCCAGGCACACCTGCGCCACCTCAACCCCTTCCCCGCCAATCTCGGCGAGGTCCTACGGCGTTACGACAAGGTCGTCGTCCCGGAGATGAACCTGGGTCAGCTCGCCCTGCTCCTGAGAGCCAAGTACCTCGTGGACGCACAGAGCTTCAACCAGGTCAACGGAATGCCCTTCAAGGCCGAGCAGCTCGCCACAGTCCTCAAGGAGGCCATCGGTGCCTGACGCCAACGCCAACGAGCTCCTCCAGCTGGTTCCCAAGGCCGAGGGCAAGCAGTCCATGAAGGACTTCAAGTCCGACCAGGAGGTGCGCTGGTGCCCGGGCTGCGGTGACTACGCGGTCCTCGCGGCGGTGCAGGGCTTCATGCCCGAACTGGGCCTGGCCAAGGAGAACATCACCTTCGTCTCCGGCATCGGCTGCTCGTCCCGCTTCCCGTACTACATGAACACGTACGGGATGCACTCGATCCACGGCCGCGCCCCCTCCATCGCCACGGGGCTGGCGACCTCCCGCCGCGACCTGTCCGTCTGGGTCGTCACCGGCGACGGGGACGCGCTGTCCATCGGCGGCAACCACCTGATCCACGCCCTGCGCCGCAACGTGAACCTCAAGATCCTGCTGTTCAACAACCGGATCTACGGGCTGACGAAGGGGCAGTACAGCCCCACCTCAGAGGTCGGCAAGATCACCAAGTCGACGCCGATGGGCTCCCTCGACGCCCCCTTCAACCCGGTCTCACTCGCCCTGGGCGCGGAGGCCTCCTTCGTCGCCCGCACCGTGGACTCCGACCGCAAGCACCTCACGAGCGTGCTGCGCGCGGCGGCCGACCACCCCGGCACCGCGCTGGTGGAGATCTACCAGAACTGCAACATCTTCAACGACGGCGCCTTCGAGGTGCTGAAGGACAAGGAACGGGCCGAGGAGGCGGTGATCCGCCTCGAACACGGCAAGCCGATCCGCTTCGGATCCGAAGACTCCAAGGGCGTCGTCCGCGACCCCCTCACCGGAGACCTGTCCGTCGTCGCGGTCACCGAGGACAACCAGTCCCAGATCCTCGTCCACGACGCCCACAACCCCAGCCCCACGACGGCGTTCGCGCTGTCGCGGCTGGCCGACGCGGACACCCTGCACCACACCCCCATCGGGGTCCTGCGCAGTGTGGAGCGCCCGGTCTACGACTCGCTCATGTCCGACCAGCTCGACGCCGCGATCGAGCAGCACGGCAAGGGCGACCTGAGCACCCTGCTGGCCGGGAACGACACCTGGACCGTGGTCGGCTGATCCGCCGTCGTCACCGCCCGACGGGGCCCGGAGCCGCCTGGCTCCGGGCCCCGTCGTACGTCTCGCGGGCGCTCTCCACCGCTTCCACCCGCCGCTCCGCCCACCGTGCCAGGCCCCAGACCTGCTCGGCGGCCTCCTTGCCGAGCGGGGTGAGCGAGTAGTCCACCCTCGGCGGGATCACCGGCTTGGCGTCGCGGTGCACGAATCCGTCGCGCTCCAGCGTCTGCAGGGTCTGGGCGAGCATCTTCTCGCTGACCCCGCCCACGGTGCGGCGCAGCTCGCCGAAGCGGTACGGGCGCTCCAGCAGCGCGGCCAGCACCAGCACGCCCCAGCGGCTGGTGACGTGTTCCAGCACCAGCCGGGAGGGACACATCGGCTGGTTCACACCCGGGACCCGGACACCGCTTACGCTCATGCCAGTACCTTACTCCAAAGTGGGTACTTTCGCATCGACAGTGCACCTCCTAGAGTGAGTGCGAAGAGTTCAGGGACCACGTCCCCAGGATCAGCGCGACCGGCCGGCGGACCCGGCCGGTACACCAGGAGGAAACAATGAGCATCGTCGTCACCGGAGCCACCGGCCTGCTCGGCCGCCTCGTCGTCGAGAGGCTGCTCGCCACGGTCCCCGCCGAGTCGGTCGCGGCGGTCGTCCGCGACAAGGAGAAGGCCGCGCCGCTCGCCGCCCGGGGCGTGGAGCTCCGGGTCGCCGACTACGACCGGCCCGAGACCCTGACCGGCGTGTTCCGCGCCGGCGACCGGGTGCTGCTGATCTCGGCGAACGAGGTCGGCAGGCGCGTTCCCCAGCACACCGCCGTGATCGACGCCGCCAAGGCGGCGGGAGTGGCACAGCTCGCCTACACCGGCGTACTGGGCGGACCGGACGCGGACTTCCAGCTGGCCGCCGAGCACAAGGTGACCGAGCAGCTGATCCTCGACTCCGGCCTCCCCCACACCTTCCTGCGCAACGGCTGGTACACGGAGAACTACACCGCGAACCTGGCGCCCGTCCTGGAGCACGGCGCGGTCGTCGCGAACGCGGGCGAGGGGCGCGTCGCCTCCGCCACGCGGGCCGACTACGCGGACGCGGCCGCCGCCGTACTGACGGGCGACGGCCACATCGGCGCCACGTACGAGCTGAGCGGTGACGTGGCCTGGTCGCTGGCCGAGTACGCCGCCGTGGTGGCCGAGGCGACCGGCAAGGAGATCACGTACAGGAACGTGCCGGCCTCGGTGCACCAGGAGATCCTCACCGGAGCCGGGCTGCCCGAGCCCTTCGCCGCGATCCTCGTCGACGTGGACGAGGCCGTGGCGCGCGGCGCGCTCGCCGCGACGAGCGGCGACCTGGCCCGCCTGATCGGCCGCCCCACCACCCCCCTGGCCGACACGGTCGCCGCGGCGGTCGCGGCCTCCTGAACGCGTGCCCCCGCGGCGGTTCGCCGCCCGAACGGGCACCCCGGGGCGCGCCAGCGCCTGTCACGACCGTTTCCGTGAGACGGCAATGACAGAGGGCCTTTCCGGCGCTACCGTCGTGCAGTCGGCCGACCGCCGGCACCAGGATCGCCGGGAGGGCCCGTGAAGGGGAAGAACGAGCAGCGGGCAGGCCTGCTGTACGGAGTCGGCGCGTACGGGATGTGGGGCCTCGTGCCCCTCTTCTGGCCTCTGCTCGAACCGTCGGGAGCGGTGGAGATCCTCGCCCACCGCATGGTCTGGTCCTTGGGTGTCGTCGGCATCGCCCTGCTGGTCCTGCGCCGCTGGGCGTGGATCGGCGAGCTGCTGCGGCAGCCCCGGCGACTGGGGCTGATAGCGGTCGCCGCGGCCGTGATCTCGGTCAACTGGGGCCTCTACATCTGGTCCGTGAACAACGGACACGTCGTCGAGGCGTCGCTCGGCTACTTCATCAATCCGCTCGTCACCATCGCCATGGGCGTCCTGCTGCTCGGCGAGCGGCTGAGGCCCGCACAGTGGGCCGCGGTGGCCACCGGCTTCGCCGCGGTGCTCGTGCTGGCGGTCGGCTACGGGCAGCCGCCGTGGATCTCGCTGGTGCTGGCCTTCTCCTTCGCGACGTACGGCCTGGCGAAGAAGAAGGTCAACATGGGCGGCCTGGAGTCCCTGGCCGCCGAGACCGCCGTGCTGTTCGTGCCCGCGCTCGGCTTCCTGCTGTGGCTCGGCGCGAGCGGCGACGCGACGTTCCTGACCGGGGGCGCGGGTCATGGGGCCCTGCTCGCCGCGACCGGGCTCGTCACCGCGATCCCGCTCGTCTGCTTCGGCGCGGCGGCGATCCGGGTGCCGCTGTCCGTCCTGGGCCTGCTGCAGTACCTGGCACCGGTCTTCCAGTTCGCACTGGGCATCCTGTACTTCCACGAAGCCATGCCGCCGGAGCGCTGGGCCGGATTCGCCCTGGTCTGGGTCGCGCTGATCGTGCTGACCTGGGACGCCCTGCGGACGGCACGGCGCACGAGGGCGGAGGCCCTGCGCATGGCGGTGCGGGCCGCGGAGGCCGTGGCGCCCGTCGCGACGGCCTCGGCGTCCGACCCGGACGCGAACACTCCGGTCAAAAAATAGTTACCCAGTTGCTTTTTTGACTCGGTTGCGTTGTCCTTGGTCCTCAGGACGCGCTGACCGAGGAGCAGGCATGACCGACGTACTCATCGTGGGCGCGGGCCCGACGGGACTGACACTGGCCTGCGATCTGGCCAGGCGCGGCATCGGCGTCCGGGTCGTGGACAAGTCGCCGGAGTACCCGCGCAGCTCGCGCGCCAAGGGGCCCAATCCCCGTTCCCTGGAGGTCCTGGAGGACCTGGGTGTCGTCGAGGCGGTGCTGGCGGCGGGTTCGGCGCCGCTACCGATGCGCAAGTACCGCGACGGCGTGCCGGTCTCCGACGCCGACCCGTATGCCGGTTCCTCACCGACGCCGGACGCGCCCTACGACCGGGGCAGGCTCGTCGCCCAGTGGCGGCTGGAGGAGATCCTGCGCGACCGGCTCGCGGGTTTCGGCGTGACCGTGGAGACGGGCACCGAGGTCGTGGGCCTCACCGACCGAGGCGCCTCGGTGGCCGTCGCCCTCGCTGACGGCTCCGGCGCGGACGCGCGCTACGTGGTGGGGTGCGACGGCGCCCGCAGCCGCGTGCGGAAGCTGCTCGGCATCCCGTTCGACGGCGAGACGGACGAGGCACAGCAGATGGTCTGCGGCGACGTCGAGATCACCCCCGGCGTCCTCGACCGGGGCATCTGGCACCAGTGGTTCGACGAGGACGGGGCCGTCATGCTCTGCCCGATACCCGGTACACAGACGGGCTGGTGGTTCCAGTCGGGCCCGGAGCGGGACGGGGACGGGCGGCCACTCGCCCCCTCCCTGGAGGGCTTCCGGCGGCTCTTCGCCCGGCACACCCGGCTTCCCTCCGCTCACCTCACCGGCGCGACCCTCCTCTCGACGTACCGCGTCAACGTGCGCATGGCGGACCGCTACCGGCTCGGCCGGGTCCTCCTCGCCGGGGACGCGGCCCATGTGCACGCGATCGCGGGCGGGCTGGGCATGAACACCGGCATCCAGGACGCGTTCAACCTCGGCTGGAAGCTCGCCCAGGTGCTGCGGGGGCGGGCCGGGGACGAGCTGCTGGACACCTACGAGGAGGAACGGCTGCCGGTCGCCGCCTGGACGCTGGACCTCGCCTCGGAGCGGCTCCGGGCGACGCTGGAGGCGATCAGGAAGCCGGGCGGCGGACTCGACACCGCGGTCACCCCGTCGACGACGGGACTCGACCAGGGCTACCGGTGGAGTTCCCTCGCCCGCCCCGGGGGCCACCGGGGCCTACGGTCCGGCGACCGCGCCCCGGACGCCCCCTGTACCGACGCGGGCACCGGCACGCCCACCCGCCTCTTCCGTGTCCTGGCCGGCCCGCACATCACCGTGCTGGGCTTCGGCCCGGGAACGGAACACGTGCTCCGGGAGGCAGCCGCAGCCCACGACGGCATCGTGCGGGCCTTCCGGGTGTACGACGCGGGGACCGCCCCCGCCTCCCCTCTGCCCGGGGCACTGCACGACCGGGACGGACACGCCCGCACGGCATATGGCGTCACCGGGGACACCGTCGTCGTGATCCGGCCCGACAACCACGTGGGGCTGATCGCGGACGCGGAGGACCACGGTGCCGCACTCCGGTATCTGGCCGTGCTGGACAGGGCCCGGGAGGCGGACCGGATGTGTGGGGCAGGCATGGTGGACGGCACCCGCAAAGGCTGATTGAGTGCGCGGATGGGGACGATCCTGAAGGACATGAGGCACGTTCAGTGGCATGAGCTGCGCCATGCCCAGGGCTCCGCGTCCCAGGTCCCCGGGATGCTGTCGCGCATAGCCTGGGGCGACACCGAGTCCGCCGAGGACGCGCTGAGCGATCTGGGTCAGTGGATCGCCGCCCTGGCCGTGTTCGACGCGACGGTCGCCGCGGTGCCCTTCCTGTGGGAACTCGCCGCCATGGAGACCGTGAGGGACCGCGCGGGCGTGCTCGGCCTGCTGGGGACCATCCTCGCCCACGGCCACGCGCACCACCCTGAGTGGACCAGGGACGCGCATCTCGCGGTCCTCGCCGGCCGGACGACGGCCGAGCGGCTGACCGCGGACGGCGACCCGGCGGTGAGCGCGGCGGCCGGGGAGCTCCTCACCGCGTGCGGCGGCCACGTCTGCGCGGCCTGCCCGCCCCGATGACGGACGGACCGGTCCCGGCGCGCCCGTTGCCGCAGCGGTCGGACAACCAGTACAAACGGTTTTCATGACTCTGCACTGGAAGGTCGTCATCGATGCCAACGACCCGCATGCCCAGGCCGACTTCTGGGCCGAGGCCCTCGGCTACGTCGTGGAGGACAACAGCGTCCTGATCGAGGAACTGCTCGGCGCGGGAGTCGTGACCGAGGCCGCCACCGTCGAGCCCCACGGACATCGCGCCTGGCGCGATCTCGCCGCGGTGCGGCACCCGGACGATCCGTACGACCCGAAGAGCGGGACCGGCCTCGGGCGCCGGCTGCTCTTCCAGCGCGTGACGGAGCCCAAGACGGTGAAGAACCGCCTCCATCTGGACGTGCACACCGCTCCCGGACAGCGCGAGGCCGAGGTGGAACGGCTGGTGGAGCTCGGCGCCGGCGTGCTGCGCGTCGTCGAGCAGCCGGGCGGATCGTGGCAGGTGCTCCTGGACCCGGAGGGCAACGAGTTCTGCGTCCACTGAGCGTCGGACCGTCCTCGCAGGTCAGCGGCGTACGGCTGAAAGGCGATCTCTCTAGGCTGACCACATGTTCACGCCACCCGCCGCATACACCCTCGTCGCCACGGATCTGGACGGCACACTGCTGCGTTCCGACGACTCCGTGAGCCCCCGCTCCCGCGCGGCCCTCACCCGTGCCGCGTCGGCCGGAGCACAGCACCTGATCGTCACGGGCCGGCCGGTGCCCGGCATACGCGCCCTGCTCGCGGACCTCGGCTACGACGGCCTCGCGGTTTGCGGGCAGGGCGCGCAGGTGTACGACGCCGGGTCGGCCCGCATGGTGAACTCGGTGACCCTGGACCGGGACCTGGCCGACACCGCGCTCGGCAAGATCGAGGCCGAGGTGGGGCAGGTCTTCGCCGCCGTGGACCAGGACGGCCCCGACGGCCGGACCCTCATCGAGCCGGGTTACCGCATGCCGCATCCCTCGCTCCCCGCCCGGCGTGCCGGGCGTCGCGCGGACCTGTGGGCAGCGCCGGTCATCAAGGTCCTGATACGCCATCCCGCGCTCACGGACGACGAACTGGCCTCCGCCGCCCGCGGGGCGGTGGGCGACCTGGCGTCCGTCACGATGGCGGGTCCCGGCACGGTGGAACTGGCGCCGTACGGCGTGGACAAGGGAACCGGGATCGCGCTGGCCGCCGGGCTGCTGGGCCGCGACCCCGCGGGAGCGGTGGCGTTCGGGGACATGCCCAACGACCTGCCCATGTTCCGCCGCTCGGGACACCGGGTGGCGATGGCCGGCGCACACCCGGAACTGCGGGCGGAGGCGGACGAGATCACACTCTCGAACGAGGCGGACGGCGTCGCGGTGGTCCTGGAGCGGCTGTTCGCCTGAGGAGTACGGCCGTCGAACGGCTCCCCACCCGAGGACGTACGTCCGGCACCACGGACCTCGCCCGGGCACGGACCACTTCAGCTGACGTGCCCCGGCGCGGGGGCACCACCCGGCCCCGGACGCCCCGGACCCTCACCCGCTCCGCCCGCCGGAGCACGCTCCTCCGCGGCGGAACCGGCGGACCCGGCGGAACCGGCGGAACCGGCGGAACCGGCGGAACCGGCGGACCCGGCGGACAGGGACCGGAGCACGTGGGCGACCAGCGCGGCGACCGTCGCCTCGTCCTGGGCCGGCTTGCGCAGTACATGGCGGTAGTAGACCGGGCCGTAGAGCATCTCCACCGCGAGCGGGAGGTCGGCGCCCTCCGGTATCTGCCCCTGGCCCTGGGCCCGGCGCAGGCGCCCCACGGCCGCCTCGACGCGTGGGCCGACCAGCTGTTCACGGACGGCCTTCGCGAGGTCGTCGTCGTGGTGCATCTCCGACAGGATCCCGCTGTAGGCAGGCCCGTACGGCGGTGTCGAGATCAGCCTCACGAGACCGTTGACGTGCGTCCGCAGATCGGCCTCGATCTCACCGGTGTCGACGAACGGCGTGGCACCGGCGAGCATCTCGGCGAAGGCCTCCAGCATCACCGCGCCCTTGGACGGCCACCAGCGGTAGATCGTCTTCTTGCTCACGCCGGCGCGGGCGGCGATCGCCTCGACGGTGACCCGGCCGTACCCCTTCTCCGTACAGAGCTCCAGGGCGGCGTCCAGCGTCGCCCGTCGTGACCTCTCGCTGCGACGCAGGGAACTCGGCGATGTGATCATTCGGTGAGCATAGGGGGATTCTCCCCACCGCTTGTTGACAGGTCGTCGCCAAAAGTCGAACAATGACCAGGCTGGAAACGGAACGTACCGTGTCGTGACGTTCCGTGCAGCACACCGTTCGTGCCGTTCGTGCCGCGACGAGCCGATCGGGGGACGGCTCGACCGGCCGACGGTACGGACGGCCGGTGCCGGACCCCTCAGACGCTGATGTCCTTCGTGGTGAGGCGCGCCCAGGCCGCAGAGCCGAACACCGCTGCGTACAGCGCCTGCAGGCCCAGGTTACTGACGATCTCGTCCCGGTAGACCGGCTCGCGCAGCAGGTCCGTGAAGGACATCCAGTAGTGCGGGAAGAGATACGGGTGGATCCCTTCGAGCTGCGGCATCGTGTCCAGGATCTGGACGGTGATCAGCACCCCGACGGTGGCCGCCATCGCCGCGACACCGCTGTCGGTGAGGGTCGAGACGAAGAGGCCCAGTGCCGCGAAGCCCACGAGGGAAGCCGCCACCGCGACCGCGACGAGCAGGGCCCGCAGCAGTCCTTCGCCGAAGCCGATCCTCGTCCCCGAGATCGTCGTGACCTCCCCGACGGGAAAAAGAAGCGCCCCGACCGCCAGCGCCGAGGCCGCCACGACAAGGGTGGCGGCCAGGCAGAACGTCAGTACGGAGGCGTACTTCGCGAGCAGCAGCCGGGTGCGGCCCGCCGGTGCCACCAGCAGGTAGCGCAGGGTGCCGCCGCTCGCCTCGCCCGCGACGGAGTCCCCCGCGATGACGCCGACCGCCATCGGGAGGAAGACCGGGAGGGTCGCTGAGAGAGCGGCGAAGACCAGGAACAGACCGTTGCCGGTGATCTGCGGGAGGAAGGCGGGGCCGCTCCCGCCGCCGGGCCCGCCCCGCGAGCCGTCGCCCGTCTCGATCCGGACGGCGATCCCGATGAGGACGGGAACGGCCGCCAGCACTCCGAGCAGGGCCAGGGTGCGCCACCGGCGGAACATGGTGGTCAGCTCGGAGCGGAGGAGCCCGAGGGTCCACAGCGCCCGGCGCGGTGTGCGGGGCGCGGAGACCGCGGTGAGTTCAGCCTGCGACATCGAATCCCTCTCCGGTGAGTGCGACGAAGGCGTCCTCCAGCGAGGCCCTCTCGACGCCGAAGGCGCGTACGCGGACGCCGCCGTGCACCAGGGCGGCGCTGAGCTCCGCGAGTTCCACCTCGCCCGGTGGCGCGTCGGCGCTCACCCTGTCCCCCTCGGTCACGAGGCCCGTCGCCCCGTGTGCCGCGAGGATGCCGGCCGCGGCGCCGGGGTCCGGGGTGGTCACGCCGAGCCGGCCCCGGGCTCCCGAGGCCAGGGCGGCGACCGGGCCCTGGACGAGGAGCCGGCCGCGGGCCATCACCGCCGCGTGGGTGCAGACCTGTTCGATCTCGTCGAGGAGGTGGGAGGAGAGGAAGACGGTGGTGCCCTCGGCCGCGAGCTCCCGCACCAGGGAGCGGATCTCACGCATGCCCTGCGGGTCGAGGCCGTTGGTCGGTTCGTCCAGCACGAGCAGCCGGCGCGGCCGGAGGAGAGCGGCGGCCAGTCCGAGGCGCTGCTTCATCCCGAGCGAGTACGCCTTGGCCTTCCTGCCCGCCGCCGTGGCGAGCCCGACCCGGTCGAGGGCGTCGCCGACGCGTGCGCGCCGGGTGCGCGGATCGGACGACGGGTCGGCGGAGTCGAAGCGCACGAGGTTGTCGCGACCCGTCAGGAACCCGTACAGCGCGGGCCCTTCGATGAGCGCGCCGACCTGGGGGAGCACCGTGCGGGCGGCTGCCGGCATGGGACGGCCCAGGACGTGTGCGGTGCCGGAGGTCGGGTCGATGAGCCCCATGAGCATCCGGATGGTGGTGGTCTTGCCGGAGCCGTTGGGTCCCAGGAAGCCGAAGACGCTGCCGGAGGGGACTGCGAGGTCGAGGCCGTCGACGGCCAACTGCCCGCCCCGGTAGCGCTTGGTGAGCCCGCGCGTCGCGATCACCGTGCCCTGCTCCGGCCCGGTCCCGGGCCCCGCCGTCGCTGCCGCCGTGTCGGTCATGCGCACTCCCGGTCCTGTCCCGCCGTGTCCGGCGCCCCGTGCCCGACGGGGCTGCCTGTCGCACGAACCGCCCCGCCGTACGGAGCGTACGACGGGGCGGGGCGTGTGGTGCGTCCTGCTCGGCGGTGTCGGCCGCCGTCATCTGCGCGTCTACTTGGCGGCGTCGGCCGCCTTCACCAGCGCGTCCTTCGTGACCGCGCCGACGTAGACCTTGCCGTCGTCCGTCAGCAGGGCGTTGACCAGGCGCGTCTTGAAGACCGTGCCCGATCCGAAGTCGCCGGTGACCTTGTCGCCGAGGGCGTCCAGGAACTGCTGCGCCTGCGCCGGTACGTCGCCGGAGCCCGTGGCGGGGAGGCCCGCCCCGCCCGGGACGTCGATTTCGGCGACGGCGTTCCAGCCCTTGCCGATGACGTTGAGGCCCTGGAAGTCCTCCAGCGCGCCCAGGTCCTTCCGCGCCTTGTCCGCGGCGCCCTTCTTCTCGGCCTCGGCCTGCATCTCGTCGGCCTCGGTCACCTTGGCACCCTTGGGCGGGGTGAAGGAGAAGGAGGAGGCGTCGGGCTTCGCGAAGTCGACCTGGGTGAAGCCCGCGTCGACCGCGGCCTTGCCGCCGCTGCTCGGGGCAAGCGTGAACTTCAGCGGTACACCGGTCGACGCGTCGACCGCGACCGTGACGGAGCCGATCGTGGAACCGGACTGCTTCGGCTTGATCACGAGTTTGTAGGCGTCGCGCCCGGCCACCTGCGCCGTGCCGTCGACCGTGACGGACGTGGTGTCGTCCGCGGCGGCGAGGGCCTCCTCGGCGAGCTCCTTCGGGGTTCCCGGAACGCCCTTCGGCGCCTTGTCGGCCTTGCCGCCCGCGCGCTCGTTCCCCCCGGACTCCGCGTGGTAGACCTCGTCGCTCGCGCTGTCGTAGCCCCAGACGTCGTCCCCGTTGTGGACGAGGCTGTACTCCGAGCCCTCGCCGAGGATCGAGAGTCGCTGCTTCTCGGGGCCGTCGACCGCGACCCGGAGGGTGTGCGTCCCCGAGGCGAGGTCCATCAGCTTGCTCTCGGGGGCCGCACTCGACTCCGCCGGTCCCGCGCCCGGCGCGAAGGAGCCCGCGAGTCCGCCGAGCGACGGGATCCCGAGGTCGGTGCTGACCTTCACCGTGCCGGAGAGCTGCTGCTCGTCCGACGCGGCGATCTTCTCGATGAGTTCCTGCGCGGTGATGTCCGGGAGGTCCGGGTCGCCGGAGTCCGCGAGCGCGGGGACGAGTCCGATCGTCGCCGCCGCCACCCCCGCCACAGCGAACGGGACGATGTAGCGCGCCGCCTTACGGCGGCCCACGACAGTGCCCGTGGCCTCGTTGGTCTCCGCGCTGTCGTTCGGTGCCATGTGTGCTCTACCTCCGTGGTCGGCGGCTGCCATCCCGTTGCACTCGTCCACTCCCCGCCGCCATTCTCACCCGATGTGGTCAGGAGTGGTTGTCATCCATCTGACCAAATCGGGCGAGGACAAGCGTCAGTCCTCGGGAGCAACTGTGCGTACCTCTCCGGGATGACCCCGGGGGTTGGGGGCCCGCCGAGCCCCTAGGGGTTCGGCGGACGGCTGTGGGCCGACCGGGGGCCCGAGGATTCGCCGGACGGCGGCGGGGCGTCCGGGCGTCAGCCCGCCCGGTGCACCACGGCGTCGCACAGCTCTTCGAGCGCGGCCTTCGCGTAGCACTCGGGCAGCGGTGCCAGCGTCGCCCGTGCCTCCTGGGCGTACCGGACGGTGTCGCGCCGTGCCTGTTCGAGCGCGGGGTGGGCGCGGAGCCGGCGCAGCGCCTCCGCGAGCCGGGCGTCGTCGGCGAGGTCGCCGTCGAGCAGTTCCACGAGCTCCTTGTCCTCCGGGCTGCCGTCGGCCGCGGCACGCGCGCGCAGGTGGAGGACCGGGAGGGTCGGGATGCCCTCGCGCAGGTCGGTGCCGGGTGTCTTGCCCGACTCGTGTGAGTCGCTGGCGATGTCGAGGACGTCGTCGGCGAGCTGGAAGGCGATGCCGAGGCGTTCGCCGTACTGGGTGAGGATGTCGACGACCGAGTCGTCGGCCCCCGCCATCAGGGCGCCGAACCTGCCGGACACGGCGACCAGCGAGCCGGTCTTGCCGCCCAGCACGTCCATGTAGTGGTCGACGGGGTCTCGTCCGTCGCGCGGGCCCGCGGTCTCCAGGATCTGACCGGTGACCAGGCGCTCGAACGCCTGCGCCTGGATGCGGACGGCCTCCGGGCCGAGGTCGGCCAGGATGTGCGAGGCCCGGGCGAAGAGGAAGTCGCCCGTCAGGACGGCTACGGAGTTGCCCCAGCGGGTGTTGGCGCTGTCCACCCCGCGGCGTACGTCCGCCTCGTCCATCACGTCGTCGTGGTACAGCGTCGCCAGGTGCGTCAGCTCGACGACCACGGCGGAGGGGACGACGCCGGGTGCGTCGGGGTCACCGAACTGGGCCGCGAGCATCACGAGCAGGGGCCGGAAACGCTTGCCCCCCGCACTGACGAGGTGCTGCGCGGCCTCCGTGATGAACGGGACCTCACTTTTGGTGGCATCCAGCAGCCCCGCCTCGACAGCGGCCAAACCGGCCTGGACATCGGCCTCAAGAGCCTGGTCCCGCACGCTCAGTCCGAACGGCCCGACGACGGTCACGAGGGGATCTCCTGTCTGCTGACGATCACACGGAATGTCGATGTGTCGCTGTCCTCACTCGAGTCAGCGTATCCGGTCCCCTTTGGATCACCGTGGGCGCCTTCCCGCCACCGCCGGTATGTTCGGCATCAGCTCATACGATCAGGAGTTGTCGTTTTGTCCCACACCGCGACCGGTGCCGATCCGGCCCTGCCACCGCCCGGAGACGATCACGCGTTCTTCGGGCAGCCACGGGGCCTGATGACCCTGTCCGGACTGGAGGTCTGGGAGCGTTTCTCGTTCCTCGGGATGCAGGCCATCCTGGTCCTCTTCTTCGCCGACCAGGTGTCCGACGGCGGTCTGGGGATGGATCCGGGTACCGCGGCGTCCGTGTCCGCCGCCTACGGCACCCTCGTCTATCTCGTGTCCGTCGCGGGCGGCTGGCTGGCCGACCGGATCCTCGGTTCGTACCGTGCCGTCCTGTACGGCGGCATCCTCATCGCCTGCGGCCACTACGCCATGGCCGTGCCGACGGCCACGATGACCTGGGTCGGCCTCGGCCTGATCAGCGCGGGCACAGGGCTGCTCAAGCCCAACGTGGCCTCGATGGTCGGCAAGCTCTACGGCACCGAGGACGACCGCCGCGACGCGGGCTTCGCGCTGTACTACATGGGCATCAACATCGGCGCTTTCGCGGGCCCGCTGGTCACCGGCTGGCTCGGTGAGCACGCGAGCTGGCACTGGGGGTTCTCGGCCGCCGCGTTCGGCATGACGCTCGGCCTGGTGCAGTACGTCGCCGGCCGGCGTCACCTGGCCGGGCGAAAGCACGCGGCGGAGTACGCGCTCGCGCCCGGGCCGATGCGCCGGGCCGTGCTGACGATCGTGGCCGGAACCGTGGTGGTCGCCCTGGTGGCGACTGCCCTGGCGCTGGCCGGCCGGCTCACGATGGACCGCTTCGTCGACGTCCTCACCCTCGTCTCGGTGATCGCGCCCGCCGTCTACTTCGCCGTGATGTTCAGGAGCCCCCGGGTCACCGCGGAGGAGCGCGGCAGGCTACGGCCGTACGTCGTGCTGTTCCTGGCGTCCGTCGTCTTCAACTTCATCCTGTTCCAGGCCTACTCGACCATGATCCTGCTCGCCTCGACGAACGCCCGTGCGGAGATCTTCGGCTTCCACTTCCCGGCGAGCTGGTACGCCTCCGCGCTGGGCGCCTTCGAGGTCGCGCTGGCGCCCGTCGTGGCCGCCGTGTGGGCCAGGATGGGCCCGCGCCAGCCGCACGCCTCAAACAAGATCGCGATCGGGGTGATCCTCGGCGGTCTGTCCTTCCTGCTGATGGTCCTGCCCACCTCGGGTCACGCCGACGGGACCTACGAGATGGCCGCCTGGTGGATCGTCGGCTCCTACCTGCTGCTCGGCCTGGGCGACATCCTGCTGGAGACCTCCGGCATGTCCGCCACCACGAAGCTCGCCCCCAGGGCCTTCGCCAGCCAGACGATGGCGCTGTGGTTCCTGTCCCTGGCCCTCGCCAACGGCATCCAGGCACAGATCGTGAAGCTCTACGGCGAGGTCTCCAACCCCGCCTACTTCGGTGTCAATGGCGCCATCGCGGTGGCGGCCGGTGTGGCCGTCATCGCCGCCGCTCCCTGGCTCAAGCGCACCATGCACCCCGTCCACTGAGGTACCGCCATGCGCATCCGCACCGATTTCCCGTACGAGACCACCCACGAGGACCTCTACATCCCCCTGGCCGGGGGCACCCAGCTGTACGCCCGGATCTGGCGGCCGGTCACCGACGAACCGGTGCCCGCCCTGCTGGAGTACCTGCCCTACCGGCTCAGCGACTGGACGGCGCCGCGCGACTGGCAGCGCCACCCCTGGTACGCGGGCCACGGGTACGCCTCGGTGCGGGTCGACGTGCGCGGGCACGGCAACAGCGAGGGCATGCCGGGCGACGAGTACGACGCGACGGAGCTCGCCGACGGGGTCGCCGTCGTGAACTGGCTGTCCCAGCAGGAGTGGTGCTCGGGCCGGGTCGGCATGTTCGGCATCTCCTGGGGCGGCTTCAACTCGCTTCAGATCGCCGCGCTCGCACCGGAGCCCCTGAAGGCGATCGTGACCGTCTGTTCGGCCGACGACCGCTACGACAACGACGTCCACTACATGGGCGGCTCCGTCCTGGGCGTGGACATGCACGCCTGGGCCTCCACCATGCTGGCCTTCGTGTCGCGGCCCCCGGACCCGGCCGACGTGGGCGACGACTGGCGGGACATGTGGCTGCGGCGGCTGGAGAAGGTCGAACCCCTCATCCACACGTGGCTGGCCCACCAGACCCGCGACGACTACTGGAAGCACGGCAGCGTCTGCGAGGACTACGGCGCCATCCGGGCGAAGGTCCTGGCGGTGGGCGGCTGGCACGACCCTTACCGCGACACCGTCCTGAGACTCGTCGAGCACCTGGACCCCGGGCAGGTACGCGGACTGATCGGCCCCTGGTCGCACCAGTACCCCGACCGCGGGCTGCCACCGGGCCCGGCGATCGGCTTCCTCCAGGAGACGCTGCGCTGGTGGGACCAGCACCTCAAGGACGAGGACACCGGGGTGATGAACGAGCCCCTGCTGCGGTCCTGGATCAGCGGCTCGCACCGCCCCGCCACGGTCTACGAGACGCTGCCCGGCCGCTGGGTCGGCGACGCGGCCTGGCCGTCCGAGAACGTCGCTCCGGTCACGTACGGCCTGGAGGGCGGACCGCAGACCGTGCGTTCACCGCAGCAGACCGGGCTGGACGCGGGCCGCTTCTTCCCGTTCGGCAACGACGCCGACCTGCCGCCCGACCAGCGGGACGAGGACGCCAAATCGGTGTGCTTCGAGTTCCCCGTCACGGACGCCCCCGTCGAGATCCTCGGCCGCCCCCGCGTGACCCTCCTGGTCCGGATGGACGTACCGCGCGGCCAGGCGATCGCCCGGCTCTGCGACGTGGCCCCGGACGGGGCCTCCACCCTGGTGACGCGCGGGGCCCTCAACCTCGCCACCCGTCACGGGCGCGACCGCGCGGAGGACTGGCCCGTCGGGCAGACCGAGTACGTGACCTTCGAGCTGAACGGCGTCGGGCACACCTTCCCGCCCGGCCACCGGATCAGGCTCGCCGTCTCCTCCTCGTACTGGCCGTGGATCTGGCCCCAGGCCGGTTCGGCGGGCTTCACGCTCGAGGCGGAGGGCAGCCTCGTCGAGCTCCCGGTGCGCCGGCACACCGAGGACCCGGGCATCACCTTCGGCGAACCGGAGCAGGCGGAGCCGCTCGGCGTCGTGTATCCGGCCACGCTCGACGAGCAGCGCCCGGAGCGCCTGGTGGTCCGTGACGTCGCCAAGGGCGAATGGCGGCTGGAGGTCGATCCGCGGTACGGCGGCACGCGTGTCTACCCGGACGGTCTGGAGTTCACCGAGGACGCCCTGGAGACGTACACGGTCCAGCAGGACGACCCGCTGTCGGCCCGGGCCCGTTCGGACTGGACGATCAGGCTGCACCGGCCGGAGATGTCCTGGGACGTGCGGGTCGAGACCCGCTCGGAGCTGAGCGCGGACGCGGACGACTTCATCACCTCCAACGAGGTCGTGTGCAGGGACGGTGACGAGATCGTCTTCCACCGGACCTGGGAGAAGCGGATCCCGCGGACGGCCGGCTGACCAGGGTTATCCCATAACCTTCCGGGCATTACGCCTACTTGAGGTACTGCCGCCGACCGGCGACGCCGACGTACCGTGTTCCTCAAGCGACTGGAAAGGGGCAGCGACAGATGCCCGAGCATGGCAGCCCGCTCGATCTGGCCGAGGGCGATCCCTTCGGTCCGCACAACCTTCCGTACGGTGTGTTCTCCATCCCCGGACACCCCGAGGGCCGAAGGGTGGGAGTCCGCGTCGGCGGACATGTACTGGACGCCGGGGCGGCGGCGCACGCACTCGGTTCGCCGTACGCCAGACTGCTGGCGCAGCCGAACCTGATGCCGCTGCTGGCGGCGGGGCGCACCGCGTGGCGGGACGTGCGGCGGGCACTGACGGCGTGGGTGACGGTCCCCTCCCACCGCCCGGAGCTGGAGCCGCTGCTGCACCCGCTGGAGTCGGTGACCCTGCACCTGCCGTACGAGGTCGCGGACTACGTCGACTTCTACGCCAGCGAGCACCACGCCACCAACGTGGGGCGGATCTTCCGCCCGGACGGGGCGGCTCTCACGCCCAACTGGAAGCACCTGCCGATCGGTTACCACGGGCGGGCCGGCACGGTCGTCGTCTCCGGCACGGACGTGGTGCGCCCCTCCGGGCAGCGCAAGGCGCCGTCGGACCCCGTCCCGGTCTTCGGCCCCTCGGTGAAGCTGGACATCGAGGCCGAGGTCGGCTTCGTCGTGGGCGTCCCCTCGGAGCAGGGGTCCCCCGTGGCCCTCGGCGACTTCCGTGAGCACGTCTTCGGGCTGTCCCTGCTCAACGACTGGTCAGCGCGGGACATCCAGGCCTGGGAGTACGTGCCGCTGGGCCCGTTCCTCGGCAAGTCCTTCGCGACCTCCGTCTCGGCGTGGGTGACCCCGCTGGAGGCTCTGGACGCGGCCCGCACGGCTCCGCCGGCCCGTGACGAGGACCTGCTCCCGTACCTGGAGGACGCGGACGACGAGGAGCCGGGCGGCTTCGACATCCGGATCTCGGTGGAGATCAACGGACAGACGGTCTCCGAGCCTCCGTTCTCCTCGATGTACTGGACCGCGGCCCAGCAGCTGGCGCAGATGACGGTGAACGGTGCCTCGCTGCGCACGGGCGACCTGTACGGCTCGGGCACCGTCAGCGGTGCGGAGCCCGCTCAGCGCGGCTCCCTGCTCGAGCTCACCTGGAACGGCCGTGACCCGCTGGAACTGGCCGAGGGCAAGCGGACGTTCCTGGAGGACGGGGACACCGTGACCCTGACCGCCTGGGCGCCCGGTCCGCACGGCACCCGGGTCGGGCTCGGCGAGGTCACGGGCCGGATCACGGCGCGGCAGTGAACGACGCCGCCCCCACGCTCCCCGAGGAACTGCTGCTGCTCGCCCTGGACCCCGTACGCGGAAAGCCGTACTGCCGGGGCAGGTTCCTGGAGTACGGCATCGCCGGGGCCGCCCTGGCGGAGCTGGAGCTCCAGGGACGGATCGCCGAGGAACGGGGCCGGGTGGTGGTCGTGAATCCGCTGGACCCGCCCGACCCGCTGCTCGCGGTGTTCCTGCACAGCCTCCCGCCTCCGGGCAAGGGCGGGTTCCTCTCCGGGGCGTCGGCCCGGCGCTGGGTGCGGCAGGCGGGGCGGCGGGCCGAGGGGCTGTATCTGGACGCCCTGGTGGAGCGTGGCGTCCTGCGCAGGGAGACCCGCCGCTTCCTCGGCCTGCTCCCCTACCACCGCCACCCGGCGGGCTCCGCCTCCACGGCGGAACAGGTGCGGCAGCGCTTCGAGGAGTCCCGGGCGGCGGGTCACCCCGACCGCAGGGGCCGGCTGCTCGCGGCGCTGGCGGCGGCGGTGGAGCTGCCGGCGGTCGTGCGGGGCGGCGACCGCCGCACGCGTGCCGCGACGCGGGCCCTGGTGCGCCAGGAGTGGCCGGCGCAAGCCGTGCACCGCAATGTGCGCCAGGACAAGGCGTCCCACACCGGTGGCGGGGACGGCGGGGGAAGCGGGGGCGGGGACTGACCCCGCGGGTCGTCCGCGGCGGGCGCGCCCCGGTGACGCGGGGCGCGGTGGTCAGCGTTACGGCAGGTGGTCACACGTTCGGGGGGACCTCATCGCGTTCCCTGCGGATACGCTGAGGAGGCCCGCGAGACTGCCTCCCATGGGAGCACTGATGAGCATCGAACCCGAGGCCCCCGAGCCGCGGTGGGCGGTCCCGCCCGTGGGCGGCTGGACCGCCGATGACCTGGACACACTCCCGAATCTGCCTCCGCACACGGAGCTGATCGACGGGAGTCTGGTTTTCGTGAGTCCGCAGACCGTGTTTCATGAGCGTGCGATCGACTACCTCAAGTGGCAACTGCAGTCGCTCGCACCGCTTGAGCTCGAAGTCTTCCGCGAATTCACCATCGACGTCGACTTCCAGAACCGGCCCGAACCCGATGTCGTCGTCGTACGTGCGGACGCGGTCGAGAGTCTGCGGCAGACACGGTTCCCCGCGAGCAGTGTGCTGCTCGCTGTCGAGGTCGTGTCGGACGAGTCCGTCACCCGGGACCGGGAGACCAAGCCCCTGAAGTACGCGCGGGCGAGGATCCCGCACTACTGGCGGGTGGAGAACAAGGACGGCAGGGCGGTCGTGTACGCCTTCGAGCTGGAGCCCGCCACCGGCGCCTACACCTCGACCGGGATCTTCCACGACCGGATGAAGGTGTCCACGCCCTTTCCCGTCGATCTCGACCTGACCGCGATCGTCTCACGACGCCGGGCGACCGACAGGTAGGGCCGGAGAGCGCGGCCCACCCGAGGATCAGTCGAACTCCGGGGGCTCCTCGTCCCAGCCGAACTCCGGGTCAGGGTCCGGGACCCGGGCGGCGGGCCGGGCCACCGGCGCCGGTCCGGACGCCCGGACCGGCGCGGGGCTCTGCGAAGCGTCCGGCGAGGACATCTCCGGTGCGACGGCCGACGGGCCCGTGTCCCCCAGCCCGGCCAGCACCTCCAGCACCCCCTCGCCGTACGTCGCCAGCTTCTTCTCGCCGAGCCCGCTGACGCCTCCCAGCTCCGCGAGGGAACCGGGTCGCAGTGCGGCGATCTCCCTCAGCGTCGCGTCGTGGAAGATCACATACGCCGGGAGGCCCAGCTCCTTGGCCTGGGCACCGCGCCAGGCGCGCAGCGCCTCGAAGACCGGTACGGCCTCCGCAGGCAGCTCCGCCACCGCTGCGGCCTTGCCCTTGCGCTCGCCGCCCGACGACGACCGGGTCGTGGGCCGCTTCGGCTCCTTGCGGAGCATCACCTCGCGCTCCCTGCCGAGCACGGTGCCGCTCGCCTCCGTCAGCACCAGCGTGCCGTACTCGCCCTCGACTGCGAGCAGCCCCTGAGCCAGCAGCTGGCGCACGACGCCCCGCCACTCCGCCTCGGCCAGCTCCTCGCCGATGCCGAAGACCGAGAGCTGGTCGTGGTCGAACTGGATGACCTTGGCCGTCTTGCGGCCCAGCAGGATGTCGATGATCTGCCCGGCCCCGAACTTCTGGTTCCGCTCGCGCTTCAGCCGGACCACGGTGGACAGCAGCTTCTGGGCGACCACCGTGCCGTCCCAGGTCTCGGGCGGGGCGAGGCAGGTGTCGCAGTTGCCGCAGACCTGCTCCCCGGGCTCCTGGCCGAAGTAGGTCAGGAGTTGGACGCGGCGGCACTGCACGGTCTCGCAGAGCGCCAGCATCGAGTCGAGGTGCGAGGCCGCGCGACGCCGGAACGCCTCGTCGCCCTCGCCGCCCTGGATCAGCTTGCGCTGCTGCACGACGTCCTGGAGTCCGTACGCCATCCAGGCCGTCGACGGCGCCCCGTCACGCCCCGCACGGCCGGTCTCCTGGTAGTACCCCTCGACGGACTTGGGCAGGTCCAGGTGGGCCACGAAGCGGACGTCGGGCTTGTCGATGCCCATGCCGAAGGCGATGGTCGCGACGACGACCAGGCCCTCCTCGCGCAGGAAGCGCGACTGGTGGGCGGCGCGCGTCGAGGCGTCCAGGCCCGCGTGGTACGGCACGGCCTCGACGCCGTTGCGGGAGAGGTACTCGGCGGTCTTCTCGGTGGAGTTGCGCGAGAGGCAGTAGACGATGCCCGCGTCCCCCGCGTGCTCCTCCTTCAGGAAGGTGAGCAGCTGCTTCTTCGGGTCGGACTTCCCCACGATGCGGTACTGGATGTTCGGCCGGTCGAAGCTGGCCACGAAGTGGCGGGCTTCGGGCATACCGAGCCGCTGGGTGATCTCCTTGTGCGTGGCCTCGGTCGCCGTGGCCGTCAGCGCGATGCGGGGCACGTCGGGCCAGCGCTCGCCGAGCACGGAGAGCGCCAGGTAGTCGGGGCGGAAGTCGTGGCCCCACTGGGCGACGCAGTGTGCCTCGTCGATGGCGAAGACGGAGATCTCGCCGCGGGCGAGCAGGGAGAGCGTCGAGTCCAGACGCAGCCGCTCGGGGGCGAGGTACAGCACGTCGAGCTCACCGGCGACGAACTGGGCCTCCATCGAGCGGCGCTCGTCGAAGTCCTGCGTGGAGTTCATGAAGCCCGCGCGGACGCCGAGGGCGCGCAGGGCGTCCACCTGGTCCTGCATGAGGGCGATCAGCGGGGAGATCACGATGCCGGTGCCCGGCCTGACCAGCGCGGGGATCTGGTAGCAGAGGGACTTGCCGCCACCGGTGGGCATGAGCACGACCGCGTCGCCGCCCCCGACGACGTGCTCGATCACCGCGCCCTGCTCGCCGCGGAACGCCTCGTACCCGAAGACCTTGTGCAGCGTCTGCTGCGCAGCGCTCTCGGTCGTCACACTCATGGTCGCGCCCGTCCGTCCGTCTTCACCCGTCTACAGCAACCATAGGCGCCGCGTACGACAACGCCGGACGGGCTTGACTTTCCAAGGCCGTCCGGCGCCGCGGCGCGTTCCCTTCGTTACCGCACGAACACTCCGGCCTGGCTCGCCAGGTCCAGGAAGTACTGCGGGGCCAGGCCGAGCACCAGGGTCACGGCGACCCCGACCGCGATCGTGGTCATCGTCAGCGGGGACGGGACGGCGACCGTGGGGCCGTCCGCCTGCGGCTCGCTGAAGAACATCAGGACGATGACCCGGATGTAGAAGAACGCGGCGATGGCCGACGAGATCACACCGACCACCACGAGCCCGCTCGCGCCGCCGTCCGCCGCCGCCTTGAAGACGGCGAACTTGCCGGAGAAGCCCGAGGTGAGCGGGATACCGGCGAAGGACAGCAGGAACACCGCGAAGACCGCCGCCGTCAGCGGCGAGCGCCGGCCGAGACCGGCCCACTTCGACAGATGGGTCGCCTCGCCGCCGGCGTCCCGCACCAGGGTGACGACGGCGAAGGCGCCGACGGTCACGAAGGAGTACACGGCCAGGTAGAAGAGGACGGACGAGATGCCCTCCGGACTGGCCGCGATGACACCCGCGAGGATGAATCCCGCGTGGGCGATCGAGGAGTAGGCCAGGAGCCGCTTGATGTCGGTCTGGGTGATCGCGACGATCGCCCCGCCCAGCATCGTGACGATCGCGACGCCCCACATGACGGGGCGCAGGTCCCAGGTGAGACCGGGCAGCACCACGTAGAGCAGGCGCAGCAGCGCACCGAAGGCGGCGACCTTGGTGGCGGCGGCCATGAAGCCGGTGACCGGGGTCGGGGCGCCCTGGTAGACGTCCGGGGTCCACATGTGGAACGGGACGGCGCCGACCTTGAAGAGCAGGCCCATGAGGATCATCGCCCCGCCGATCAGCAGCAGCGCGTCGTTGCCCATGGTGGAGGCGAGCGCCGGGTCGATCTGCTGGACGCTGCCGTCGACGACGTCTCCGATGCCCGCGTACGAGACGGTTCCCGCGTATCCGTAGAGCAGGGCGATCCCGAAGAGCAGGAAGGCCGAGGAGAACGCGCCGAGCAGGAAGTACTTCACGGCGGCCTCCTGTGACATCAGCCGCTTGCGGCGGGCGACGGCGCACAGGAGGTAGAGCGGGAGGGAGAAGACCTCGAGCGCGACGAAGAGCGTCAGCAGGTCGTTGGCCGCGGGGAAGACCAGCATGCCCGCCACGGAGAAGAGGGCCAGCGGGAAGACCTCGGTCGTGGTGAAACCGGCCTTGACCGCGGCCTTCTCCCCGTCGCTGCCGGGCACCGCCCCCGCCTGGGCGGCGAAGGAGTCCACGCGGTTGCCGTGCGAGGCCGGATCGAGGCGCCGCTCGGCGAAGGTGAAGACGGAGACCACCGAGACGAGCAGGATGGTGCCCTGGAGGAACAGGGCCGGTCCGTCGACGGCGATGGCGCCCATGGCCGCGATGTGGGCGTTCTTCGCGGCGTAACCGTCGGCGGCGAGCCCGATCACCGCGGCGAACGCCGCCGCGATCGCGACGACCGTAAGGAACACCTGGGTGGTGTAGCGGGCCCGTCGCGGGACGAACGCCTCCACCAGGATCCCGAGGACGGCGGCACCGACCACGATCAGGACGGGTGCCAGTTGGGCGTACTCGATGGTCGGTGCGGTGAACCTGTCGCCCGGCGCTGCCGTCGTCACCTCGCCCGCCTTCGTCCACAGGCTGTGGACAGCTGTTGCGCTCACTTGGCGGCCTCCACCTCGGGCTGGGGGTCCTTCTTCTGTACGTCGTGCATGGTGTGCTGGACCGCCGGGTTGACCACGTCGGTCAGCGGCTGCGGGAAGACACCCAGGAAGATCAGCAGGGCGATCAGCGGAAGGGCCACCGCCAGTTCGCGGACCTTGAGGTCGGGCATGCCCCCGATCCCTTCCCTGACCGGCCCCGTCATCGTCCGCTGGTAGAGGACGAGGACGTACAGCGCGGCGAGCACGATGCCGACGGTGGCGATGATGCCGGCCACCGGGTACGCGCTGAACGCACCGACCAGGACCAGGAACTCACTGACGAACGGGGCGAGGCCCGGCAGCGAGAGCGTCGCCAGTCCGCCGATGAGGAAGGTCCCCGCCAGGAGGGGAGCCACCTTCTGCACCCCGCCGTAGTCGGCGATGAGCCGCGAACCCCGCCGGGTGATCAGGAATCCGGCGACCAGCATCAGCGCGGCCGTCGAGAGACCGTGGTTGACCATGTAGAGCGTGGCGCCCGACTGGCCCTGACTGGTCATCGCGAAGATCCCGAGCACGATGAAGCCGAAGTGCGAGATCGACGCGTAGGCGATGAGCCGCTTGATGTCGCGCTGGCCGACGGCGAGCAGGGCGCCGTAGACGATGGAGATCAGCGCCAGGACGAGGATCACCGGCGTCGCCCACTTGCTGGCCTCCGGGAACAGCTGGAGGCAGAAGCGGAGCATCGCGAAGGTGCCGACCTTGTCGACGACCGCGGTGATCAGGACGGCCACCGGGGTGGTCGCCTCCCCCATCGCGTTGGGCAGCCAGGTGTGCAGCGGCCACAGCGGGGCCTTCACCGCGAAGGCGAAGAAGAACCCGAGGAACAGCCACCGCTCGGTGGAGGTCGCCATGTCCAGCGAGCCGTTGGCCCGCGCCGCGGCGATCTCCGAGAGCGAGAAGCTCCCCGCGACGACGTAGAGCCCGATGACGGCGGCCAGCATGATGAGCCCGCCGGCCAGGTTGTAGAGGAGGAACTTCACCGCGGCGTAGCTGCGCTGCGCCGCCGCGTTCTCGTCGCTGCCCGAGTGCGCGCGGTCCCCGAAGCCTCCGATGAGGAAGTACATCGGGATGAGCATGGCTTCGAAGAGGATGTAGAAGAGGAAGACGTCGGTGGCCACGAAGGACAGGATCACCATCGCTTCGACCATCAGGATCAGGGCGAAGAAGCCCTGAGTGGGACGCCACCGGGAGCTGTTCGTCTCCAGGGGATCGGCGTCGTGCCAGCCGGCCAGGATCACGAAGGGGATCAGCAGTGCGGTGAGCGCGAGGAGCGCCACCCCGATGCCGTCGACGCCCAGTTCGTAACGGACGCCGAAGTCCTTGATCCAGGCGTGCGACTCGGTGAGCTGGTAGCGGTCACCGCCCGGTTCGAAGCGGGCGAACACGATGCCGGCCAGGACGAGTGTGGCCAGCGAGACGGCCAGGGCGAGCCACTTCGCCGCCGTGCGCCGTGCGGCCGGGACGGCGGCGGTGGCGATCGCGCCGATCGCCGGGAGCGCCGCCGTCGCTGTCAGGAGGGGAAAGGACATGTGATCAGACCGCCCTCATCAGCAGGGTCGCGGCGATGAGGACCGCCGCACCGCCGAACATCGAGACCGCGTAGGAGCGGGCGTAGCCGTTCTGCAGCTTGCGCAGCCGGCCGGAGAGCCCGCCCATCGAGGCGGCCGTGCCGTTGACGACTCCGTCGACCAGGGTGTGGTCGACGTAGACCAGGGAGCGGGTGAGGTGTTCGCCGCCGCGGACCAGGACCACGTGGTTGAAGTCGTCCTGGAGGAGGTCCCGCCGGGCCGCCCTGGTGAGCAGGGAACCGCGCGGGGCGACGGCCGGGACGGACCTGCGCCCGTACATGGCCCAGGCGACGGCGACACCGATGACGAGCACCACCATGGTGGCGGCGGTGACGGTGGTGGCGCTGACCGGGGCGTGTCCGTGGTCGTGTCCGGTGACGGGCTCCAGCCAGTGCAGGAAGCGGTCGCCGATGGAGAAGAAGCCTCCGGCGAAGACCGACCCGAAGGCCAGCACGATCATCGGGATCGTCATGGACTTCGGTGACTCGTGCGGGTGGGGCTCGTGGCCCTCGCCCGCGGCGGAGCCGCCATCGGATGCAGTCGGCTGCCAGCGCTTCTCGCCGAAGAACGTCATCAGCATCACGCGCGTCATGTAGAACGCGGTGATCGCGGCGCCCAGCAGCGTGACCGAACCGAGGATCCAGCCCTCGGTGCCGCCCTTGGCGAAGGCCGCCTCGATGATCATGTCCTTGGAGAAGAAGCCGGACAGGCCGGGGAAGCCGATGATCGCGAGGTACCCGAGGCCGAAGGTGACGAAGGTGACCGGCATGAACTTCCGCAGGCCGCCGTACCTCCGCATGTCCACCTCGTCGTTCATGCCGTGCATGACCGAACCGGCGCCGAGGAAGAGCCCGGCCTTGAAGAAGCCGTGCGTCACCAGGTGCATGATCGCGAAGACGTAACCGATGGGGCCGAGGCCCGCGGCGAGGATCATGTAGCCGATCTGCGACATCGTCGACCCGGCGAGGGCCTTCTTGATGTCGTCCTTCGCGCAACCGACGATCGCACCGAAGAGGAGCGTGACGGCACCCACGACCACGACGACCAGTTGTGCGTCGGGCGCCCCGTTGAAGACGGCGCCGGAGCGGACGATGAGGTAGACGCCGGCGGTGACCATGGTGGCGGCGTGGATGAGGGCCGAGACCGGGGTCGGGCCCTCCATCGCGTCACCGAGCCAGGACTGCAGCGGCACCTGGGCCGACTTGCCGCAGGCGGCGAGGAGCAGCATCAGGCCGATCGCGGTGAGCTTGCCCTCGCTCGTGTCCCCGGTGGCTTCGAACACCGGCCCGAAGGCGAACGTGCCGAAGGTGGTGAACATCAGCATGATCGCGATGGACAGGCCCATGTCGCCGACGCGGTTGACCAGGAAGGCCTTCTTCGCTGCGGTGGCCGCGCTGGGCTTGTGCTGCCAGAAGCCGATGAGCAGGTACGACGCCAGACCGACGCCCTCCCACCCGACGTACAGCAGGAGGTAGTTGTCGGCGATGACCAGGATGAGCATCGCCGCGAGGAAGAGGTTCAGGTAGCCGAAGAAGCGGCGGCGACGCTCGTCGTGCTCCATGTACCCGACGGAGTAGACGTGGATCAGCGTGCCCACACCCGTGATCAGCAGGACGAACGTCATCGACAACTGGTCGAGCTGGAAGGCCACGTCGGCCTGGAAACCCTCGACGGGGATCCAGCTGTACAGGTGCTGGCGCAGGGTGCGGTCCTCGGCACCCCTGCCCAGCATGTCGGTGAACAGGACGGCACCGATGACGAAGGACGCGGCGGCGAGCGCCGTGCCGATCCAGTGTCCGGCCCGGTCGAGCCGGCGGCCGCCGCAGAGCAGGACCACCGCTCCGAGCAGGGGCGCCGCGACCAGCAGCGCAATCAGGTTTTCCACGATTCCGACCCCTTACAGCTTCATCAGGCTGGCGTCGTCGACCGAGGCCGAGTGGCGGGAGCGGAAGAGCGACACGATGATCGCGAGACCGATGACGACCTCCGCGGCGGCGACGACCATCGTGAAGAACGCGATGATCTGGCCGTCGAGGTTGCCGTGCATCCGGGAGAACGCGACGAGCGTGAGGTTGCAGGCGTTGAGCATCAGCTCGACGCACATGAACACCACGATCGCGTTCCGCCTGATCAGTACGCCGGAGGCGCCGATCGTGAACAAAAGGGCCGCGAGGTAGAGGTAGTTGACCGGATTCACTTGGCGACCTCCTCCTCTTCTTCCGCATGGTCACGGGCTGGTCCGCGGTCACGGCCGAGCCGCTCCCCGGAGCGCTGTTCCAGCGCCTTGAGCTCGGCGAGCGATTCGCCGGACACGTCGCGGATCTGGCCGCGCTGCCGGAGCGTCTGCATGACGGTGAGTTCGGACGGGGTGCCGTCCGGGAGCAGGCCCGCGATGTCCACGGCGTTGTGCCGGGCGTAGACACCGGGGGCGGGCAGCGGCGGCAGATGACTGCTGCGCACCCGCTCCTGGGAGAGTTCGCGCTGCGTCCTGGCGCGTTCGGTGCGCTCCCGGTGCGTCAGCAGCATCGCGCCGACGGTCGCCGTGATCAGCAGGGCGCCGGTGATCTCGAACGCGAAGACGTACTTGGTGAAGATGAGGTTGGCGAGGCCCTCGACGTTTCCGCCGTGCCGCGCGTTCGCCGCCCCCAGACCGTTGAAGGAGCTCAGGGACGCCTGTCCGATGCCGGCGATCAGCAGGGTGCCGAAGCCGAGTCCGCAGGCGGCGGCCAGCCAGCGCTGCCCCTTGAGGGTCTCCTTCAGCGAGTCCGCCGCCGTGACACCGACGAGCATGACCACGAAGAGGAACAGCATCATGATCGCGCCGGTGTAGACCACGACCTGGACGATGCCCAGGAAGTACGCGCCGTTGGCGAGGTAGAAGACCGCCAGCACGATCATGGTGCCGGCGAGCGAGAGGGCGCTGTGCACCGCCTTCTTCATCAGGACGGTGGACAGGGCGCCGACGACGGCGACGGTGCCGAGGATCCAGAACTGGACGGCCTCGCCGGTCGAGGTCGCGGTGGCCGCTGCGGCCAGGCCGGCGGTCATGCGTCCACCCCCTTGTCCGCTTCTCCCTTGGACACGGCGACCTGACGCTCCGTGCCGGGCGCTGCCTCGGTCACCAGACCGCGGTAGTAGTCCTGCTCGTCCATGCCGGGGAAGATCGCGTGCGGGCTGTCGACCATGCCGTCCTCCAGGCCCGCGAGCAGCTCGTCCTTGGTGTAGATGAGGCTCTCGCGGGTGGTGTTGGCGAGCTCGAAGTCGTTGGTCATCGTCAGCGCCCGGGTGGGGCACGCCTCGATGCAGAGCCCGCACAGGATGCAGCGTGCGTAGTTGATCTGGTAGACGCGGCCGTATCGCTCGCCCGGGGAGTACCGCTCCTCGTCCTTGTTGTCGGCGCCCTCGACGTAGATCGCGTCCGCCGGGCACGCCCAGGCGCAGAGCTCGCACCCGACGCACTTCTCCAGGCCGTCGGGGTGACGGTTGAGCTGGTGCCGGCCGTGGAAGCGCGGCGCCGTCACCTTCTGCGTCTCCGGGTACTGCTCGGTCAGCCGCTTCTTGAACATGGCCTTGAAGGTCACGCCGAAGCCGGCCACAGGATTCTGGAACTTCTCCCCTGAGGGTTCTGACGACTCAGACACCGTCGGCCTCCCTTCCGTCACTCGAACTTCCCGCACCCACATGGTCGTCACTCTGAGTATCCGGTCCGCCACTGACAACGAGCTCCCGCTCGCGGCGCGGACCGCGGCGCGGCACCGGCGGCAGGGCCTGGCCGGGCAGCGGCGGCACGGGGAATCCGCCCGCCATCGGGTCGAACGCGGGCTCCGGTCCTGCCGCCTCCCCGGCGGCCTTGGCCTTCCGGTCGCGGAACATGTCGGCGACGAAGGAGACCAGCAGGACCGCGATCACGGCTCCCGCGACGTACAGCAGGATCTTCGAGTAGTCGTACCCCTCGTTGTTCAGCGCCCTGACGGTGGCGACCAGCATCAGCCAGACCACGGAGACCGGGATCAGGACCTTCCAGCCGAGCTTCATCAGCTGGTCGTAGCGGACGCGGGGCAGCGTGCCGCGCAGCCAGATGAAGAAGAAGAGGAGGAGCTGCACCTTGATGACGAACCAGAGGAGCGGCCACCAGCCGTGGTTGGCGCCCTCCCAGAAGGTGCTGACCGGGTACGGGGCCCGCCAGCCGCCCAGGAAGAGGGTCACGGAGACCGCGGAGACGGTGACCATGTTGACGTACTCGGCGAGCATGAACATCGCGAACTTGATCGAGGAGTACTCGGTGTTGAAGCCGCCGACCAGGTCGCCCTCGGACTCGGGCATGTCGAACGGCGCGCGGTTGGTCTCCCCGACCATCGTGATGACGTAGATGATGAAGGAGACCGGCAGCAGCAGGATGAACCAGCGGTCCTGCTGCGCCGCCACGATCTCCGAGGTCGACATCGAGCCGGAGTAGAGGAACACCGAGGCGAACGCCGCGCCCATCGCGATCTCGTAGCTGATCATCTGGGCGCAGGAGCGAAGACCGCCGAGCAGCGGGTACGTCGATCCGGAGGACCAGCCCGCCAGCACGATGCCGTAGATGCCGACGGAGGCGACCGCCAGGATGTACAGCATCGCGATGGGCAGGTCGGTGAGCTGCATCGTCGTGCGCTGGCCGAAGATCGAGACCTCGTTGCCGGCCGGGCCGAACGGGATCACCGCGATCGCCATGAACGCCGGGGCGGCGGCCACGATCGGGGCCAGGATGTAGACGACCTTGTCGGCGCGCTTGACGACGACGTCTTCCTTCAGCATCAGCTTGATGCCGTCGGCGAGCGACTGGAGCATGCCCCAGGGGCCGTGCCGGTTGGGGCCGATGCGCAGCTGCATCCAGGCGACGACCTTGCGCTCCCACACGATGGAGAAGAGCACGGTCACCATCAGGAACGCGAAGCAGAACACCGCCTTGACGACGACGAGCCACCAGGGGTCCGTGCCGAACATCGAGAGGTCCCCGGCTGCGAGGACGGCGCTCTGCGGCGCCGCGGCGAGCCGTTCGAGGCCGGTCACTCTCCTACCTCCGTTGTCACGACGTGGGAACCCGGGGCGGCCGGACCGATCCGGACCAGTCCGCCCGGCTGGGCGCCGGTGTCGGCGGGGACGCCCCGGCCGACGGAGTTGAGCGGCACCCAGACCACCCGGTCCGGCATCTCGGTCACCGTCAGCGTGAGTTCGGTGGTTCCGGCGGGGCCGGTGACGGCGAGCAGGTCGCCGTCCTTCACCCCGGACTCCGCCGCGGTGACCGGGGAGAGCCGGGCGACGGCCGCGTGCCGGGTACCGGCCAGCGCCTCGTCGCCCTCCTGGAGCCGGCCGCGGTCGAGCAGCATCCGGTGACCGGCGAGGACCGCCTCGCCGTCACCGGGCCGGGGCACCGGACGGGACGTGACCCGCGGGTCGTCGGCGTGACCGCCCTGCCAACCGCCGAGACGGTCGAGTTCACGGCGGGCCGCCCGCAGGTCGGGCAGTGCGAGGTGCACGTCGAGGGCGTCGGCCAGCATGTGGAGCACCCGCGCGTCGGTCGGGCAGAGCGTCCTCGGCATCTGCTCGGGCTTCAGCGCGGCCTCGAACATCCGCGCCCGGCCCTCCCAGTTGAGGAAGGTTCCCGGCTTCTCGGCGACGGCGGCGACGGGAAGGACCACGTGGGCGCGCTCGGTGACCGCGCCGGGCCTGAGCTCCAGGGAGACCAGGAAGCCGACCTCGTCCAGGGCCCGCAGCGCTCCCGCCGGGTCGGGCAGGTCCTCGGGGTCGACCCCCGCGACCAGCAGCGCGCCCAGCTCACCGGTGGCCGCGGCCTCGACGATCTGGCCGGTGTCACGGCCGAAGCGGGCCGGGAGTTCGGCGACGCCCCAGACGGACGCCACCTCCTCCCTGGCCCGGGGATCCGTGGCAGGACGGCCGCCGGGCAGCAGCGACGGGAGCGCGCCCGCCTCCAGCGCGCCGCGTTCGCCGGCCCGGCGCGGGATCCACACCAGTGCGGCGCCGGTCGCGGCGGCGGTGCGCAGGGCGGCGGTGAATCCGCCGGGCACCGCGGCGAGGCGTTCGCCCACCACGATCACGGAGCCTTCGCCGCGCAGCGCCTCGGCCGCGACGGCCCCGTCACCCTCAAGGCCGACCCCGCCCGCGAGGGCGTCCAGCCATTCGGTCTCGGTGCCGGGCGCGGCGGGGAGCAGGGTGCCGCCCGCCTTCTCCAGGCCCCTGCTCGCGTGCGAGGCCAGCGCGAACGTCCGCTGCCCGTGCTTGCGGTGGGCCTTGCGGAGCCGCAGGAAGACGCCGGGCGCCTCCTCCTCGGACTCGAAGCCGGCCAGCAGGACGGCCGGGGCCTTCTCCAGAGCGGTGTACGTGACTCCGCTGCCGTCCAGGTCGCGGCCGCGGCCTGCCACCCGCGAGGCGAGGAAGTCGGCCTCCTCACCGCTGTGGACCCGGGCCCGGAAGTCGATGTCGTTGGTGTCGAGGGCGACCCGTGCGAACTTGCTGTAGGCGTAGGCGTCCTCGACGGTCAGCCGGCCTCCGGTGAGCACCCCGGTCCGGCCGCGGGCGGCGGAGAGGCCGGCCGCCGCGGCTTCCAGTGCCTCGGGCCAGCTCGCGGGTTCCAGCACGCCCTCGGCGCTGCGGACCAGCGGGGTGGTGAGCCGGTCGCGCTGCTGGGCGTAGCGGAAGCCGAAGCGGCCCTTGTCGCAGAGCCACTCCTCGTTGACCTCGGGGTCGTTGGCGGCGAGCCGCCGCATGACCTTGCCGCGCCGGTGGTCGGTCCGGGTCGCACAGCCGCCGGCACAGTGCTCGCACACGGAGGGCGTCGACACCAGGTCGAAGGGCCGGGACCGGAAGCGGTACGCCGCCGAGGTGAGCGCCCCGACCGGACAGATCTGGATGGTGTTCCCCGAGAAGTACGACTCGAAGGGGTCACCCTCGCCCGTACCGACCTGCTGGAGCGCGCCGCGCTCCAGCAGCTCGATCATGGGGTCGCCCGCCACCTGGTTGGAGAACCGGGTGCAGCGGGCGCAGAGCACGCACCGCTCGCGGTCCAGCAGCACCTGGGTGGAGATGGGGACGGGCTTCTCGAAGGTGCGCTTCTTCCCGTCGAAGCGGGAGTCGGCGCCACCGTGCGACATCGCCTGGTTCTGCAGGGGGCACTCGCCGCCCTTGTCGCAGACCGGGCAGTCCAGCGGGTGGTTGATGAGGAGGAGCTCCATCACCCCCTTCTGGGCCTTCTCCGCGACGGGCGAGGTGAGCTGCGACTTCACGACCATGCCGTCGGTGCAGGTGATGGTGCAGGAAGCCATCGGCTTGCGCTGCCCCTCGACCTCGACGATGCACTGGCGACAGGCGCCGGCGGGGTCGAGGAGCGGGTGGTCGCAGAAGCGCGGGATCTCGATGCCGAGGAGTTCGGCGGCACGGATGACGAGGGTGCCCTTGGGCACGCTGATCTCGATGCCGTCGATCGTGAGCGTGACGAGGTCCTCGGGCGGAACGGCCGCCTCGCCGCCCCCGGAGGGCGCACTCGTGGTGACTGTCATGCGTTCACCCCCCGGTGAGTGTTCTTGTCGTCCTTGTCGTCGGCCCAGAGGGTCGACCTGGCCGGGTCGAAGGGACAGCCCTTGCCGGTGATGTGCTGCTCGTACTCCTCGCGGAAGTACTTCAGCGAGGAGAAGATGGGCGATGCGGCACCGTCCCCGAGGGCGCAGAACGACTTGCCGTCGATGTTGTCGGCGATGTCGTTGAGCTTGTCGAGGTCGGCCATCTGCCCCTTGCCAGCCTCGATGTCGCGGAGCAACTGGACGAGCCAGTAGGTCCCCTCGCGGCACGGCGTGCACTTGCCGCAGGACTCGTGGGCGTAGAACTCGGTCCAGCGGGTGACGGCGCGCACGACGCAGGTGGTCTCGTCGAAGCACTGCAGCGCCTTGGTGCCGAGCATGGATCCGGCGGCGCCGACGCCCTCGTAGTCCAGGGGGACGTCGAGGTGTTCGTCGGTGAACATCGGGGTCGAGGAGCCGCCCGGGGTCCAGAACTTGAGGCGGTGCCCCTCCCGGATGCCGCCGCTCATGTCGAGCAGCTGGCGCAGGGTGATGCCGAGCGGTGCCTCGTACTGGCCGGGGCTGGTGACGTGCCCGCTGAGCGAGTACAGCGTGAAGCCCGGGGACTTCTCGCTGCCCATCGACTTGAACCAGTCCTTGCCCTTGTTCAGGATCGCGGGAACCGAGGCGATGGACTCGACGTTGTTCACCACGGTGGGGCAGGCGTACAGGCCGGCGACCGCGGGGAAGGGCGGCCGCAGCCGGGGCTGTCCGCGCCGTCCTTCGAGCGAGTCGAGGAGCGCGGTCTCCTCTCCGCAGATGTAGGCGCCCGCGCCCGCGTGGACCGTGAGCTCCAGGTCGAGCCCCGAGCCCAGGACGTTCGTCCCGAGGTAACCCGCCTCGTACGCCTCGCGCACGGCCTCATGCAGCCTGCGGAGCACGGGCACGACCTCGCCGCGCAGATAGATGAAGGCGTGCGAGGAGCGGATCGCGTAACAGGCGATCACGATGCCCTCGATGAGGCTGTGCGGGTTCGCGAAGAGGAGCGGGATGTCCTTGCAGGTGCCGGGCTCCGACTCGTCGGCGTTGACGACGAGGTAGTGCGGCTTGCCGTCGCCCTGCGGGATGAACTGCCACTTCATCCCGGTGGGGAAGCCGGCGCCCCCGCGTCCGCGCAGACCGGAGTCCTTGACGTAGGCGATGAGGTCGTCGGGTTCCATGGCAAGGGCTTTGCGCAGACCCTCGTACCCGTCGTGGCGGTGGTAGGTGTCCAGCGTCCAGGACTCCGGCTCGTCCCAGAAGGAGGAGAGGACCGGGGACAGGAGCTTCTCCGGGCTCGTCCCGTTCTTGTCGATCTCGGCTGCCAAGGTCATCACTCCCCCTCCTCGGCGGCAGGCCCGGCCGGGTGCTCCGGGTCGGAGGCCGACGTCTGCTGCGAGGTATTCGGCATCCCGGAGGGATTCGTTGAGGGGTGGTGGTCGGGCGACGGGCGGGCGTGCGAGCTGAGGTGCTCGGCGCCCTTCTCCGGCTGTGCGTCCTGGGGTGCCTCGCCCCGCTGCCCGACCACGCGCACGTGCGGAGCGACCTCGCCCTTGGCCAGCTTCAGGCCGATCAGCGACGCGGCTCCCGCTCCGCCGCTCGCCTCGACGGCGCCGGGGCGCGGGTCCGGGAAGCCGGCCAGGATGCGGGCGGTGTCCTTGTACGTGCACAGGGGCGCGCCGCGCGTGGGCTCGACGGTGCGGCCGGCGATCAGGTCGTCGACGAGCCGCGTCGCGCTCTCCGGTGTCTGGTTGTCGAAGAACTCCCAGTTGACCATCACCACGGGCGCGAAGTCGCAGGCCGCGTTGCACTCGATGTGTTCGAGGGTGACCTTGCCGTCGGCGGTCGTCTCGTCGTTGCCGACGCCGAGGTGGTCCTTGAGCCGGTCGAAGATCGCGTCGCCGCCCATGACCGCGCACAGGGTGTTGGTGCAGACCCCGACCTGGTAGTCACCGCTCGGCCGGCGCCGGTACATCGTGTAGAAGGTGGCGACCGCGGTTACCTCGGCGGTGGTGAGGCCGAGCTGGTCGGCACAGAACGCCATGCCCGTGCGGGAGACGTACCCCTCCTCCGACTGCACGAGGTGCAGCAGCGGCAGCAGCGCGGAGCGGCTGCCGGGGTAGCGGGCGATCACCTCCCTCGCGTCCGCTTCGAGCCGGGCGAGCACCTCGGCCGGGTAGGCGGGGGCGGGGAGCTGCGGCATCCCCAGGCTGACTTCTTGGTTGGATGCGGTCACCGGTCGACGCCTCCCATCACGGGGTCGATGGACGCGACGGCGACGATGACGTCGGCGACCTGGCCGCCCTCGCACATCGCCGCCATGGCCTGCAGGTTGGTGAAGGACGGGTCGCGGAAGTGGACCCGGAAGGGGCGCGTGCCGCCGTCCGAGACGACGTGCACGCCGAGTTCGCCCTTGGGGGACTCTATGGCCGTGTACGTCTGCCCGGCCGGGACCCGGAAGCCCTCGGTCACCAGCTTGAAGTGGTGGATCAGGGCCTCCATGGAGGTGCCCATGATCTTCTTGATGTGGTCGAGCGAGTTGCCGAGGCCGTCGGGCCCGAGCGCGAGCTGCGCGGGCCAGGCGATCTTCTTGTCGGCGACCATGACCGGGCCCGGCTCCAGCCGTTCCAGGCACTGCTCCACGATCCTGAGCGACTGGCGCATCTCCTCGAGGCGGATGAGGAAGCGCCCGTAGGCGTCGCAGGTGTCCGCGGTCGGCACGTCGAAGTCGTACGTCTCGTAGCCGCAGTACGGATCGGTCTTGCGCAGGTCGTGCGGGAGTCCGGCGGACCTGAGGACCGGGCCGGTGGCGCCGAGCGCCATGCAGCCGGTGAGGTCGAGGTATCCGACGTCCTGCATACGGGCCTTGAAGATGGGGTTGCCGGTCGCGAGCTTGTCGTACTCCGGCAGGTTCTTCTTCATGGTCTTCACGAACTCGCGGAGCCGGTCGATCGCGCCCATGGGAAGGTCCTGGGCGAGTCCGCCGGGGCGGATGAACGCGTGGTTCATCCGGAGCCCGGTGATCAGCTCGAAGAGGTCGAGGACCAGTTCACGATCGCGGAACCCGTAGATCATGATCGTCGTGGCGCCGAGCTCCATGCCGCCGGTGGCGATGCACACCAGGTGCGAGGAGATCCGGTTGAGCTCCATCAGGAGCACGCGCAGGACGGTGGCCCGGTCGGGGATCTGGTCCTCGATGCCGAGCAGCTTCTCGACCCCGAGGCAGTAGGCCGCCTCGTTGAAGAAGGGGGTCAGGTAGTCCATGCGCGTGACGAAGGTGGTGCCCTGCGTCCAGTTGCGGAATTCGAGGTTCTTCTCGATGCCGGTGTGGAGGTAGCCGATGCCGCAGCGGGCCTCGGTGACGGTCTCGCCGTCGATCTCCAGGATCAGCCGCAGCACTCCGTGCGTGGAGGGGTGCTGGGGACCCATGTTGACGATGATGCGTTCGTCGTCCGACTTGGCGGCGGACTCGACGACCTCGTCCCAGTCGCCGCCGGTGACTGTGTATACAGTCCCCTCGGTCGTGGCACGGGGCGTTGCATGGGGAGTGGTCATCAGCTGTACGACCTCCGCTGGTCCGGAGCCGGGATCTGGGCGCCCTTGTACTCGACGGCGATGCCGCCGAGCGGGTAGTCCTTGCGCTGCGGGAAGCCCTGCCAGTCGTCCGGCATCATGATCCGGGTCAGGGCGGGGTGCCCGTCGAAGATCAGGCCGAAGAAGTCGTAGGTCTCGCGCTCGTGCCAGTCGTTGGTGGGGTAGACCCCCACGAGCGACGGGATGTGCGGGTCGCTGTCCGGGGCGGACACCTCGAGACGGATCAGCCGCCCGTGGGTGAGCGAGCGCAGGTGGTACACCGCATGCAACTCGCGCCCCTTGTCCCCCGGGTAGTGGACGCCGCTGACGCCCGTGCAGAGCTCGAAGCGCAGGGCCGGGTCGTCGCGCAGCGTGCGGGCGACCTGGACCAGGTGCTCGCGCGCGACGAAGAAGGTGATCTCGCCCCGGTCGACGACCGTCTTCTCGACGGCGTTCCCGGGGACCAGGTCCTGCTCCTCCAGCGCCCCTTCGAGCTCGTCGGCGACCTCGTCGAACCAGCCGCCGTACGGCCGCGAGGTGGCGCCGGGGAGGCTCACCGTGCGGACGAGTCCCCCGTAGCCGGAGGTGTCACCGCCGTTGTCTGCACCGAACATGCCCTTGCGTACGCCGATGACCTCGCCGGTGTCGTCCCGGGGGGTGGGTACCTGGCCGCTGTTGGTGTTCCGTTCGTCGCTCATCGCAGCAGCCCCTTCATCTCGATCAGGGGGAGTGCCTTGAGGGCCGCCTCCTCCGCCTCGCGGGCGGCCTCCTCCGCGTTGACCCCGAGCTTGGAGCCCTGGATCTTCTGGTGGAGCTTGAGGATGGCGTCGATCAGCATCTCGGGACGGGGCGGACATCCCGGCAGATAGATGTCGACCGGAACAATATGATCAACACCCTGAACAATGGCGTAATTATTGAACATTCCACCCGATGACGCACAAACCCCCATGGAGATGACCCACTTGGGGCTCGGCATCTGGTCGTAGACCTGCCGCAGGACGGGCGCCATCTTCTGGCTCACCCGCCCCGCGACGATCATCAGATCCGCCTGCCGCGGCGAACCGCGGAAGACCTCCATCCCGAAACGGGCCAGGTCGTACCGCCCGGCGCCGGTCGTCATCATCTCGATGGCGCAGCAGGCGAGGCCGAAGGTGGCGGGGAAGACGGAGGACTTCCGTACCCAGCCGGCGGCCTGCTCGACAGTGGTCAGCACGAAGCCGCTCGGCAGCTTCTCTTCGAGTCCCATGTGTGCCCCTCAGCCCCTCAGTCCCATTCCAGGCCGCCCCGGCGCCACACATACGCGTAGGCGACGAAGACGGTGAGCACGAAGAGCAGCATCTCCACGAGCCCGAAGATCCCCAGGGCGTCGAAGGTGACCGCCCAGGGATAGAGGAAGACGATCTCGATGTCGAAGACGATGAACAGCATCGCCGTCAGGTAGTACTTGATGGGGAAACGGCCGCCTCCGGCTGGCGTGGGGGTGGGTTCGATACCGCACTCGTACGCTTCGAGCTTTGCTCGGTTGTACCGCTTTGGGCCGATTAGCGTGGCCATGACCACGGAGAAGATCGCAAACCCTGCCCCGAGGGCGCCGAGCACGAGGATGGGCGCGTAGGCATTCACGCTCCTCGCTCCTTCCAGTCGTCCTTGACCGTTGGACCGCATCGGGCGACCGGCTCGCCACCTCATCAAGATCGTGCACATGTGAGGCAGTTCACAAGCCCGACTGCCCCGCATCCTATGCCTGCCGTCCTGTGATCTGCGACACGGGGTACACCAACGTCTTTGTGATCTCCACCACCTGACGAACAATCATGAAGTCGGATGAGCGGTGATCTTCATACTCGAAGCGGCCGAGCGGTTACGAGACGTGACATCTCGCGCCGTTATCGCTGGTCAAAGGCCGATGGCTTTATCAATCGACGGCACGTACAAGCAAATTGGCGGTGGACACCGGTCAGGTGGTATGGGGGGCCGCTTCAGACGGAGGCCACCCGGACGAGGGGCGCCCGGTACCGATGTGGACATTGCGCGCGCATTCACGATCTTCCGGACGGACCGACGGCCGGGCGGGCGGACGCTCCGACGGGACGACAGGGGTCGGCCACGGACCCCGGCCCGCTCCACCCCCACTCAGCACGGCATCGCCGGGCCGGCGCCGGACGGATCACCGCAGGACCTCGACGGGCGGCCATGGAATCGGACATGACTCGCCAATAGGTCACACCGTCCGCGATCCACGGCAGGTCGCGCACGGCACGCGGCGCGCGGTCGCGCGGTTGCCTCTCACAGGAGAGCCACACTGTGACCTGCGTCACCCCATGGATGCTCCAAGACAAGCGGGCTTGGCCAACCGTGTGAACAGATGGTAAGCGACGGGCAATTCGGACCTATTGAAAGAACGCCGTGATCACAGCGGTGCAGAAGCATGACCGTTTTGCCCCTTAGGGCGTCAATAAGGGCCCGGAATAAGCGGATTCGCTGATTCCGAACGTAACTGTGTCGCAACACACGTTTCTTGATGGGACCCCTACAGCCCTGATAGCGCTAGTACTCATGTCCCACACCGCTCACATACCCAGCCACCGGAAGCCCCGCCGAAGCGCCTCGAAGACGGCGCTGCGGGCAGGAGTTGCCGGTGGCGTCCTCAGCACCATCGCGGTCGCGGGTGCCGCCGGTCCGGCTCAGGCCGAGCCGGTGACCCAGACCATCGAGATGCCCACCATCACGGCCGGGCTCTCCACTTCCGTCGCCGCGTCCGCGCAGGCGACCCAGGCCGTCGCTCTCGACCTCGAGACGCAGGCCGCCGAGGACGCCGCAGCGGCCACCGCCGCCAAGACCGCAAAGAAGACGAAGGCCGAGGCCGTTCGCAAGGCGGAGGCCAAGAAGAAGGCCGAAGCAGCCGCCGAGGCCAAGGCGGAGGAGGCCGCCGCGCGCGCCTCCCGTTCCGCCGAGCGCACCACGCTCAGCGCGTCCACCGGTTCCTCCGACTCGTCCTCCTCCTCGTCCTCGTCCTCCTCCTCGTCCTCGAGCGCCACCGGGTCCGCCGCGTCCGTCGTCGCGTTCGCGCAGTCCCAGGTCGGCGACGCCTACGTCTCCGGCGGCACCGGCCCGAACTCGTGGGACTGCTCGGGTCTCGTCCAGGCCGCCTTCCGCACGGTGGGTGTCGACCTGCCGCGTGTCTCGCAGAGCCAGTCGACGGCCGGCACCCAGGTCTCGCTCGACAACCTCCAGCCCGGCGACATCCTGTACTGGGGCGGCGCGGGCAGCGCCTACCACGTCGGGATCTACGTCGGCGGCGGCCAGTTCGTCGGCGCGCAGAACTCCAGCACCGGCGTCGTGCAGAAGTCCCTGGACTACGACCCGCCGTCGGGCGCCGTCCGCGTTCTCTGATTCACAAGCACGCCTGAACACGACCGCGGGCCGTCACTCCACCGTTCGGAGTGACGGCCCGTCATCGTGCGGTGGGCGCGTCCTCATCCACGGCTTCCACCGAGACCGCCCCAATGGCCGCCCCCTCCGGACGGGGCTCTTCCGGCACGTGTCCGCGTGTGGCTCCGGCCCCGTCCCCGCGCAGGAGCAGCACGCCCGCGACGCACACCAGGGCCGCCAGCACGAAGCCGTACGGAGGGGTGGAGCCCGAGGGCTGGGTCTCGTACACGAGTGCGGCCGAGAGCACGGTCACCGCGCCCAGGGCCCGGCCGCCGCTCGCGGTGGCGGCGATCACCGCCGTCGCCCACAGCAGGTACCAGGGCTGCACCATCGGCGAGAGCGCGACCAGGGCCAGCAGCGCGAGGCCCAGGGCGCGCACGGGTTCCGTGCGTCCGGTCGTCGCGTGCCACGCGAGACGTGCGATCAGCACCAGTGCGATCAGCAGGCCGAGGTTCTGCACGGCCGACTTGACCGGGTCCGGGTCGGTCCCGGCCAGCAGGCGCAGGAGTTCCCCCAGGCCCAGGCCGAGGTCGCTGCTGAGGGACAGTGCGGTGTGGATGCGCCCGGCGACGCCCTGCGTCCCGATCCAGCCGAAGCCGGTGCCGCCGAGGAACGTCACGCCGACGACGACCGCCACGGCGACCAGCCCGGGGGCCAGCAGTCCCTTCGCCACCCGCCGCACCACCGGGCCGCCGGCGGCCCTGCCCACCACGACACCGACGAACAGCAGTGCCACCGCCGCGGGTGACTTCACCATCATGGCGAGCCCTATGAGCGCCGCCCCGGTGATCCACCTCCCACGCAGGGCGAACAGCACGCCCGCCAGCATGAGGCCGGTCATCAGCCCGTCGTTGTGGACGCCGCCGACGACGTGGATGAGCAGCAGCGGGTTCAGCGCCCCGAGCCACAGGGCGGCGCTCTCGCTGCGGCCGTGCTCCCGGGCGAGGTTCCGCAGGGCCCACACGATCAGCACGAGCGCGCACAGGGCGATCAGGCGCATCCCCAGCACGGCGGGCACGAGGGTGCCGCCGGTCGCCCACGCGACGCCGCGTGCGAGGAGGAGGAAGAACGGGCCGTACGGGGCCGGGGTGTCGGTCCAGTGGCCGCCGACACTGGCCGCGGCGTCGCCGCCCGGCCCGTCGGGGTCGAGGACGGACGGTCCCACGCTGTAGACGTCGTGTCCTTCGAGGACCATCGCACCCTGCGCGATGTAGCTGTAGACGTCGGCGCTGTACAGCGGGGGCGCGAGGACCAGCGGCGCCGTCCACCATCCGAGGGTGACGAGGGTGTCGCGCACGGAGGCTCCGGCCCTCCCGTACAGCCACCAGGCGACGACGAGCACCGTCAGCCCGCCGTAGGCCAGTGCGTAGCCCGCGGCTCTCACCGCGGGGCCGTGGGACACCCACAGGCCCCACGGGTCGTGGGCCGGAAGCGTGCCGACGGCCCAGCCGCCCAGCGCGACCGCCACCGACCCGGCAGCGCCGAGTCGTCGGAAACCGCCGGTGGTCCATGTGCCTGTTGCCCCCATGGGCCGAACCTATCGCAGGGCGGACCGGCGGCGACCGGGGCCCGGGGTCTCCTCCGGGCCCGTCCGCTCAGGCCTCCGGGCCCGTCCGCTCAGGCCTTCGGGGCGACCTTGGAGAGGCCGTTGATGATGCGGTCCATGGCGTCGCCGCCCGTCGGGTCGGTGAGGTTGGCGAGCATCTTCAGCGTGAACTTCATCAGGACGGGGTGGGTCAGACCGCGCTGGGTGGCGATCTTCATGACCTTCGGGTTCCCGATCATCTTCACGAAGGCGCGGCCCAGCGTGTAGTAGCCGCCGTAGGTGTCCTTGAGGATCTTCGGGTAGTGCTGCAGGGCCAGTTCCCGCTGGGCCGGGGTCGCGCGGGCGTGCGCCTGCACGATGACGTCCGCGGCGATCTGGCCCGACTCCATGGCGTAGGCGATGCCCTCGCCGTTGAACGGGTTGACGAGCCCGCCCGCGTCACCGACGAGCAGCAGGCCCTTGGTGTAGTGCGGCTGGCGGTTGAACGCCATCGGGAGCGCGGCCCCGCGGATCGGCGTCGTCATGTTCTCGGGCGTGTAGCCCCAGTCCTCCGGCATGGAGGCGCACCAGGCCTTGAGTACCTCGCGCCAGTCGAGCTCCTTGAAGGCCGCCGAGGAGTTGAGGATGCCGAGACCGACGTTGGACGTGCCGTCGCCCATGCCGAAGATCCAGCCGTAGCCCGGCAGCAGGCGGTCCTCGGCGCCGCGGCGGTCCCACAGCTCCAGCCAGGACTCCAGGTAGTCGTCGTCGTGGCGGGGCGAGGTGAAGTAGGTGCGGACCGCGACACCCATCGGCCGGTCCTCCCGGCGGTGCAGGCCCATGTTGAGGGACAGCCGGGTGGAGTTGCCGTCGGCGGCGACCACGAGCGGGGCGTGGAAGGTGACCGGGGTCTTCTCCTCGCCGAGCTTGGCGTGGACGCCGGTGATGCGGCCGGTGCGCTCGTCCTTGACCGGTTCCCCGACGTTGCAGCGCTCGTACAGCCGCGCGCCCGCCTTCTGCGCGTTCCGGGCCAGCTGCTCGTCGAAGTCGTCGCGCTTGCGGACCAGACCGTAGTCCGGGTACGAGGCGAGATCCGGCCAGTCCAGCTGGAGGCGGACGCCGCCGCCGATGATGCGCAGGCCCTTGTTGCGCAGCCAGCCGGCCTCTTCGGAGATGTCGATGCCCATGGAGACGAGCTGCTTGGTGGCGCGCGGGGTCAGACCGTCGCCGCAGACCTTCTCACGCGGGAAGGCCGTCTTCTCCAGGAGGAGGACGTCGAGTCCGGCCTTCGCGAGGTAGTACGCGGTCGTGGAGCCGGCTGGGCCCGCTCCGACGACGATCACGTCCGCGCTGTGTTCGGAGAGGGGCTCGGTCACGGTCGGATCTCCCGAAGACTCGAATTCGCGTGCCGCGCGGCACATGTCGCGTGCAGTCTATGGGTGCCTGCTGATCAACCTCCGGAAGGGCTCCCCGATGACGCACGCACCTGGCTCGACCCCGTCCGTACATCTGCGCGTCCCCACCGACGAGGACGCCCTGGCCTGGTACCGGGTGTTCGACGATCCGGAGGTCATGGAGTTCCACGGCGGCCGCAGGGCGGAGTACTCCGTGTACGAGGAGTTGACCGCCCGCCAGCGCCGGCACGACGCCGAGCTCGGCCACTGTCTGTGGACGGTGCTCGACGACACCGGCTCGGTGCTCGGCTTCACGGGCGCCCAGCCGTGGCCGCACGCGTCGTTCGGCCCGGTGGGCGAGGTCGAGATCGGCTGGCGGCTGGGCAGGGCCTCCTGGGGGCAGGGGTACGCGACGGCCGCCGCACGCGCCACGCTGGAGCGGACGAGGGCGCTCGGCCTGCGGGAGGTCGTGGCGATGATCGACGTGCGGAACGCCCGCTCGGTGGCGGTCGCCGTGCGACTGGGCATGCGCCGGGCCGAGACGTACACGAGCCCGGTGACGAAGCAGGAGGCGTACTGCTTCCGGCTGGAGCTCTGATCCCCGGCGGGGTCAGGCGCGCACGCCCCGGTGGAGTGCCACCACTCCACCGGTGAGGTTGCGCCAGGCCACGTCCGACCAGCCGGCCTTCTGCAGCAGCGTCGCCAGGCCGGCCTGGTCGGGCCAGGCGCGGATCGACTCGGCGAGGTAGACGTAGGCGTCGGGGTTGGACGACACCGCGCGCGCCACCGGGGGCAGCGCCCGCATCAGGTACTCGGTGTAGACGGTCCGGAAGGGCGTCCACGTCGGCTGGGAGAACTCGCAGATCACGACCCGGCCGCCGCGCCTGGTGACCCGGTACAGCTCGCTCAGCGCGGCACCGGTGTCCTGGATGTTGCGCAGCCCGAAGGAGATCGTGACCGCGTCGAAGGTCTCGTCCTTGAAGGGGAGCCTCATGCCGTCGCCCGCGGTGAACGGCATCCACGGGTGGCGCTTCTTGCCGACCCTGAGCATGCCGATCGAGAAGTCGCAGGGCACCACGTAGGCACCGGCCCGGGCGAACGGCTGCGAGGAGGTGGCCGTGCCGGCCGCGAGGTCGAGGATCTTCTGCGCCGGGCGCGCGTCGACGGCCCGGGCGACCTCCTTGCGCCACAGCCGCGCCTGTCCGAGCGACAGCACGTCGTTGGTGAGGTCGTAGTTCGCCGCCACGTCGTCGAACATCGAGGCGACTTCGTGCGGCTGCTTGTCCAGGGATGCTCGGGTCACCCTCCCATTCAAGCAGCCCGGCCTCCGCTGCCTCACGGCGGCGTGGAACGGCTCCGGCGTTTTCCCACGTGCGGTGACCTCGCCCCGTCCGCCGTGCGCCACCGGCCCGCGGAGGCGGCGTCCACATCGATCATCTGCTTTTTCGGGAACAGCGCCGCCTCGATCGTCGTCTCACGGGACGAGGGAAAGGGGTTTCCGCTCCGGTGACCCGCAGCAACTCCCGTACGAGGCAGGGGAGAGCGGGCGCTGGACATCGTGCGGATACGAACGGGCACCCGGTGCCCGAGAAGCAGGTCAGCGCGCGGGACGGATGATCCTTCCGTCCCGGGCGGCCACACCGAGAGCACGGAAATCCACCACAGCATGCGAAGTGACGACATACACAGAACACGGAGCGCGAGCGCGACCGGCCGCGGCCGGGGGGCCGGGAAGCCCTCGCCGGGCACGCGGCCCCCGGGCGTCAGGTCCCGGGGGCGGTCCGCCGCCCGCAGGATGCGCCTGCGGCGCCGCCGCACGTTCCTCACCGGGGCGGCGCTCGCGGCCGCCGCGGCGGCGTTCCTCCACTTCTCCCCGCCGTGGCGGGACGGCGGGGACGCGGCCGCCGTCGGCCGGGAGCCGTCCGGCACCGTCTCGTCCCCGGCCCCCGTCCCGTCCGTGCCGGAGGCGTCGGTGAGCCCGGATTCCGCGGAGTCCGCCGGGAGCTCGCCGGGCACCGGGGGGTCGTCGGACGAGGAGGAGGAGTCCGTGGACGCGGCTTCCGTACCGGCCTCGGGTCCCGGCACGTTCACGGTGGCGCGCGAGGGAGTCGGGGCGGGCGGCGGCAGCCGCTACCGCGTCGAGGTGGAGGACGGCATCGGCGTGGACCCGGACAGCGCCGCCGAGGACATCGCGCGGATACTCTCCGACCCCCGCGGCTGGGGCAAGGGAGGAAGCCGTACCTTCCGGCAGGTCGACGACGGATCGGCGGGGCTGGTGATCCGGATAGGGACTCCGAAGACCACCGACCGGCTCTGCGGGCAGTACGGCCTCAACACCAGGGGCGAGGTGAACTGCCGCGGGGGGAAGAACGTCATGGTCAATCTCGCCCGGTGGCAGCTGGGTTCACCGACGTTCGACGGGACCGCGTCCGAGTACCGGGCCCTGATCATCAATCACGAGGTGGGGCACTGGCTGGGCCACGGCCACGAGACCTGCCCCGGTGCCGGTAAGCGGGCCCCCGCCATGATGCAGCAGATCAAGGGGCTCAAGGGCTGTGTGTCGAACGCCTGGCCCTACGACGCGAAGGGCCGCTACCTGGGCGGTCCGTCCGTGCCGTAGGGGACGGGGCCGGTCACCTGCGCCGGTACACCAGCCGCCCGCCGAGGACGGTCGCCACGCAGGTCAGGGCGCCCGCCGCGCACAGCGCCGCCTCGTCCGGCACGTCGAAGACCGCGAGGTCGGCCCGGCCGCCGGCCGTGAGCGGGCCGTGCACGGATCCCGCCAGGTCGCGGCCTCCGGCGAAGGGGTCCAGGTCCGGCTCGCCGGCCGGGGCCCCGGCCGGCGGGACCACCGTCAGACCCGCGCGTCCCACGGCGGTGCGTACGGCGGCATCGGTGAACCCGCCCGCGACATGGGTGGTGCCGTGGCGCAGCATGCGCTGGAGCCCGCGGCGTACGCTGCCGGCTCTGCGGGGCTCGTCCATCCGTGCGGCAAGCCGCTCGAAGTCCTCCCCGGTCAGGGGCTGTTCGCCGAGTTCGTCCGCCTCGCGCGGGTCGGGGTGGTAGCAGCGGGTCAGCAGGGGGACGCCGTTCCACTGGCGCAGCCCGGGCGTGAGGACGCCCGGCCACCGGCGGATCCGGGCGGCCGGATGGGCGGCCGTCACCGCGTCGTACTGCCCGACGGCCACGATCCGGTCGCCGTCCACCGCGACCGCTCCGTCGTCCACGCCCGCCGCACCGACCGGAAGGACCAGTGGCGCGGCGTGAACGGTCAGCACGGGCGGTTCAGTTGGCGTCGAGGAGCTTGAGCTCCGGATGCGCCGTGCCGCCGTCGATCGCGGTCGAGGAGATGTGCGAGACGACCCGCTCGTCGACCGGGTCGTTCGCCGGGTCGTCGTGGACGACGAGGTGCTCGTAGGTCGTGGCGCGCTGGGCGGGGACGCGGCCCGCCTTGCGGATCAGGTCGATGATCTCGAGCCGGTTCGAGCGGTGCCTGGCGCCGGCCGAGGAGACGACGTTCTCCTCCAGCATGATCGAGCCGAGGTCGTCCGCGCCGTAGTGCAGGGAGAGCTGGCCGACCTCCTTGCCGGTGGTCAGCCAGGAGCCCTGGATGTGGGCGACGTTGTCGAGGAACAGCCGGGCGATGGCGATCATCCGCAGGTACTCGAAGAGCGTGGCCTGCGTCTGTCCCTTCAGCTTGTTGTTCTCCGGCTGGTAGGTGTACGGGATGAAGGCGCGGAAGCCGCCCGTGCGGTCCTGCAGGTCGCGGATCATCCGCAGGTGCTCGATGCGCTCGGCGTTGGTCTCGCCGGTTCCCATCAGCATGGTGGAGGTGGACTCGACACCGAGGCCGTGGGCGATCTCCATGATCTCCAGCCAGCGCTCGCCCGACTCCTTGAGCGGGGCGATCGCCGTACGCGGCCGGGCGGGCAGCAGTTCGGCGCCCGCGCCGGCGAAGGAGTCGAGACCGGCCGCGTGGATCCGCTCGATCGCCTCCTTCGCGGAGACGCCGGAGATCCGGGCCATGTGCTCGATCTCGGAGGCGCCCAGCGAGTGGATGACCAGCTGCGGGAACGCCTTCTTGATCGCGGAGAAGTGCTCCTCGTAGTACTCGACGCCGTAGTCCGGGTGGTGGCCGCCCTGGAACATGATCTGGGTGCCGCCCAGCTCGACGGTCTCCGCGCAGCGGCGCAGGATGTCGTCGAGGTCCCGGGACCAGCCCTTGCCGGTGTCCTTGGGCGGTGCGTAGAAGGCGCAGAACTTGCAGGCGGTGACGCAGACGTTCGTGTAGTTGATGTTGCGCTCGATGATGTACGTCGCGATGTGCTCCGTACCGGCGTAACGGCGTCGGCGCGCGGCGTCCGCCGCGGCTCCCAGCGCGTGCAGCGGAGCCGACCTGTACAGGTCGAGCGCCTCCTCCGGGGAGATCCGCCCGCCTTCGGCGGCGCGGTCGAGGACGGGCTGAAGGTCGGCCTTCTCGGTCACCGGGCTGTCACCTTTCGGCGGTTCTTCTGCTGTTCCACGGACCGATCCAGCGTACGCCAGCCCTTGCCGGGGTCAGCCGTCGGACCGGGTGAGTGTGCCCTTCGGGGTGCCGGCGGCCTCCTCGTGGGACTCGTAGCGCAGGGTGCCCTCGGAGGTGAGGGTGAAGTCCAGGTCGGCGTCGCCGCCCGTGCACATCGCCCCGGTGCGGGCGTCCGGGTCGGCGCGCTCCCGGATCTTCAGCTCGGTGGCCGTGCCGGAGACGAGCGTGCCGACGCCCTTGCAGACGACGGTCGTCCCGAGCGCGTCGAAGCGGTACGACAGCCGGACCACCTCCTCGCCCTTCTTCCCCTCGACGAAGACGGCGGTGACCGTGCCGTGCGGCGCGCCGCTGCGTTCGGTCGCCGAGCCCTTCCACGTGCCGGCGAACGCCTTCGGCAGCGCGCTCACCTGGGCGGCCCCCGGGAAGGTGGCCGACGGGGACGGCCCCCCGGAGTCCGACGGGTCCTGCGAGCCGGTGGACGCGGGAGGCTGTGCGGCGTCGTTCCCGTGGTCCTTGTCGCCGCGGTCGCCCGTGAACAGGTCCCCCGTCATCGCGGCGCCGACGGTGACCGCGGCGAGCGCCCCGGCGACCGCCAGCGCGACGGTGCAGCTGACCCGCCGGCCCCGGGGTGCGCCGGACCGCGGGCCGGCGTCCACGGTGACGGCGACACGGGGGCCGCCCGTGCCGCGTTCCCCCGGCGTGTCCGAGGTGACCGGCGGCCCGGCAGGCGGGGGCGGCAGCGGAGGACCGAAGGTGCCGATCGCCGCGCTCCCCAGTGAGGCGTTGCTGAACGGCACGGGCCCGGACTGCACCGGGGCGTCCTGCGGCTCCAGGTCCAGCAGGGCCACCGCCGAACGGCTGACCTCACGGACCAGCGGACCCGGCAGCCAGCCCGGCGCCACCAGTGCCGCCGCGCCGCCGGGCGCGAGCGTGCGTCCGAGCTCGGCGGGGGTGGGCCGGTCGGCGGGGTCCTTGGCGAGGCACCGGGCGACCAGCTCACGCAGTTCGCCCTCCAGGTCCCCGAGTTCGGGCTCCTCGTGCACCACCTTGTAGAGGAGTACGGCGGACGAGTCGCCGGGGAAGGGCGCGGTGCCGGTCGCCGCGTAGGCGAGGACCGCCCCGAGCGAGAACACGTCGGCCGCGCCGGAGATGTCCAGGCCGCGGATCTGTTCCGGCGCCATGTAGCCGGGCGAGCCGACGGAGACGCCGGTGGAGGTGAGGGAGACGGTGGCCCCCAGCGCCCGGGCGATGCCGAAGTCGATCAGCCGGGGGCCGTCCAGGGCGAGCAGGACGTTGGAGGGCTTCACGTCCCGGTGGATGAGGCCGTGTGCGTGTACGGCGTCGAGTGCCTCGCCGAGCCCCGCCCCCAGCGCCCGTACCGCGTATTCGGGCAGCGGACCGTGACGGGTCACGGCGTCGGACAGCGGCGGCCCGGCCACGTACCCGGTCGCCACCCAGGGCACGGCCGCGTCGGGGTCGGCGTCCAGGACCGGGGCCGTCCACCGCGCGCCGAGGCGCCGGGCGGCGTCCACCTCACGCCGGAACCGCGCGCGGAACTGCTCGTCCAGGGCGAAGTGGGGGTGTACGACCTTGACCGCGACCGTGCGTCCCCCCGTGCTGCGGCCCAGGTAGACCCGGCCCATTCCGCCGGCGCCGAGTCTGCCGAGCAGCCGGTAGGCGCCGATGGTGTGCGGTTCGCCGGCTTCCAGCGGCTGCATACGGTCTCCCCCTGTGGACCCGGGACTCGGACGGCAGCCTAGGCCGCCCGCGTCGCACGGTCACGAAGACCCCTTCCGCCGATATCGCCCCTATGGGCACGAAGCAGGGATTTCGCCACACGGAAAGGCGCGAATACGTCGTCCGTCCGTGCCGATCGGGGTTCACGACAGGGAAACCGGAAGGCGTTCCGCGATACGACCGCTATTCGCCCGCCCTCCATGAAGAGGCGTATGGAGGGATGCGCCGAGAGGGATGCCGAGGGGGATGCCGAGAGGGGTCGCACGACAGAACTCCGACATTCGTAGCCTTTCAGGGGAACGGAATGCCGGAGTCACACGTCGGGGGTAAAGCGCGGCGCGGAGAAGCGGGGCCCGGGATGGTGCAGGATTCACCTTTCCTCCGGCACGCATTCCCGTTCCCCGTCGCCGGACGCCGGCCCACGGCCCCGGCCGCCGCCGGCGGTCATCCGCCGAGCAGTTCCACCTTCACGTCCGCCGGGAACCCGGTCGTCGGTCCGGTCCGCCGGGCGAACTCACGCACCCCGGCGAGCTGGTCGGGGCCGAAGCGGAAGTCCAGCGTGGTGAAGTAGCGCTCCAGCACCTCGGCGTCGAAGGACTCCCAGCGCGCCGCCTGCTCGGCCACCTTGGCGACCTCCTCCAGCGAGAGGTCACGGGAGGCGAGGAACGCCTCGTGGACCTTCTCCACGTAGTCGGGGTGCGAGGCCAGGTAGTCCTTGCGCGCCGCCCAGACCGCGAAGACGAAGGGCAGCCCCGTCCACTCCTTCCACATCTCGCCCAGGTCGTGGACCCGCAGTCCGAGCCGGGGCGCGTCGTGCAGGTTCGCCCGCAGCGCGGCGTCCCCGATGAGGACGGCCGCGTCGGCCTCCTGCATCATCAGGCCGAGGTCGGGCGGGCAGGTGTAGTAGTCGGGTGTGACGCCGAACCGCTCGGCGAGCAGCAGCTGGGCCAGCCGTACGGAGGTGCGCGAGGTCGAGCCGAGGGCCACCCGGGCTCCGTCCAGCTGCTCCAGCGGGAGCTGGGACACGATCACGCACGACATGACGGGGCCGTCGCAGCCGACGGCGATGTCGGGGAGGGCGACCAGGTCGTCGGCGTTGCGCAGGAACTCGACCAGGGTGACGGGACCGATGTCGAGGTCCCCCCTGACCAGCTGCTCGCTGAGTCTTTCCGGGGTGTCCTTCGAGAGCTCCAGATCGAGCAGGGTCCCGGTGCGTGCCAGGCCCCAGTAGAGGGGGAGGCAGTTCAGGAACTGGATGTGGCCGACGCGCGGCCTGCTGCGACGGTCGTCGCCTTCTACGGGAGAGACGGTTGAATTGTCCACATCGCGAGGCTAGACCCGTCCCTCTCGGCCGACGTCATCGGGGCGCCCGACTGCCCCGCGGGGGGCTTGTCCGTCAGCTCTCCGGGGGCCCAATCAAACATCCGGGTGAAGTGATCTTTCCCTCTACCGCTCCCCACAGACTGCGTGCTAGGCTCGCCCGCAAGTTGCAGTTTGGTTTCCCTTGCAGTACAGAGCCTGCGGAGCATGTAACCCGCAGGCTTTTGTAGTTTTCAGACTTGTTTGCAGGTTCTGGAGCAGGGCAACCCTTTGGCCCAAGGAGGGCTTATGGCTACCGGAACCGTCAAGTGGTTCAACGCTGAAAAGGGCTTCGGCTTCATCGCCCAGGACGGCGGCGGCCCGGATGTCTTCGTCCACTACTCCGCGATCAACGCGTCCGGGTTCCGCTCCCTCGAGGAGAACCAGGTCGTGAACTTCGACGTCACTCAGGGACCCAAGGGTCCGCAGGCTGAGAACGTCACCCCGGCCTAGTTGCCCGGGTCGGCCGATCGCGGCCGAGTGAGCAGTACCCAAGGAGCCCCGCTCCCCCGCTTCGGCGGAGGAGCGGGGCTCCTGCCTTTCCGGTCCGGTTCCGGTGAGGCGCGGTCACCGTCCACGCCGGTGTGACCGTCGGGGCCCCGGCAGGCCCGCTCGGAGACACGGGCGTCACGGTCGTCGAACTGCCCGCCTTCGAGGCGGCGACCATCGTGCACCGGGGTTCCATGGACCACGTCCTGGCGACGGATCAGACCCTGGCCCGCTGGGTCGGCGACCACGGACGACGGCCGGCCGGTCACGCCCCTGAGGTCTCTCCGGAGTGCCCGGAGGACCGCGAGAAGTGGGTCACCGAACTCCAGCTTCCCCTCGTCGGCTGACCTGACGTCACCCGCCGCACGGGCCCCCGGCCCTCGTTCTTGTCGAGGGCCTGTGCAGAGCGCCACCCGATACTGACGAGCCCGCCCATAACAAGGCAGACTGTTGACCGCGATACCAGCGGTACGAAGCAGAGCGGGATCAGCAGGACCGGCGGGGCGAGCAGGACAGGGGGGCATCATGGACCGCGACAACGGACCCGGCGTGCGCGTTCCGGAGCAACGGACGCCGTGGGAACGAGCGTCCGGCACCGATCTGCGCTTCACCGTGCTCGGCCCGGTACGCGTCTGGCGCGGCGGCGAGGCCCTCCCCTCGGGCTCCCCGCAGCAACGCGCCCTGCTGGCAGCCCTGTTGCTGCGCTACGGGCGCACGGCCACCGCCGCCGAGCTCATCGACGCCCTCTGGGGCGACGAGCCCCCCTCCCAGGCACTGGCCACGGTACGGACGTACGCGTCCAGGCTCCGCAAGACCCTGGGCCAGGACACCCTCGTCAGCGAGGCGGGAGGCTACGCCGTCCGGATCCCGCGCGAGGCGCTCGACCTGACGCTCGCCCAGGACCTGGCGGCGGAGGCGGAGAAGGCGCGCGGCGGCGGGGACCGCTTCAAGGCCCGCACGCTGATCAACAAGCTGCTCGGCCTCTGGGACGGCGAGGCCCTCGCCTCACTCCCCGGCCCGTACGCCGAGAACCAGCGCACCAGCCTGGAGGAATGGCGTCTCCAGCTCACCGAGACCCGGCTCGACCTGGACCTGGAGGTGGGCTGCCACGCGGAGGCGGTCTCCGAACTCACCGCGCTGACAGCCGCACAGCCCCTGCGCGAGCGTCTGCGCGAACTGCTGATGGTCGCCCTGTACCGCAGCGGCCGGCAGGCCGAGGCGCTGGCGGTGTACGCCGACACGCGTCGGCTGCTCGCGGAGGAACTGGGCGTCGACCCGCGCCCCGAACTGTCCCAGCTCCAGCAGCGGATCCTCCGGGCGGACGAGGAGCTGGCCAGGCCGGCCGACGAACCCGCTCCCGCCTCCGTACCGGTCCGCCCTGCCCAGCTCCCCGCCAACGTCCCGGACTTCACAGGCCGAGCCGCGTTCGTACGCGAGCTGGGTGACCGGCTGGTGAGCGCCGAGGGCTCCGTCATGGCGGTCTCCGCGCTGGCCGGCATCGGCGGCGTCGGCAAGACGACCCTCGCCGTCCACATCGCCCACCGGGCACGCCCGCACTTCCCGGACGGCCAGCTGTACGTCGACCTGCAGGGCGCGGGCAACACCGCTGCCGCCCCCGAGACCGTCCTCGGCGCGTTCCTGCGCGCGCTGGGCACCGCCGACTCCGCGATCCCGGACTCCCTGGACGAGCGGGCCGCCCTCTACCGCTCCATCCTCGACGGCCGGCGCGTCCTGGTCCTGCTCGACAACGCCCACGACGCGGCCCAGATCCGCCCGCTGCTGCCCGGCACCGAGGGCTGCGTGGCGCTCGTCACCAGCCGGGTCCGCATGGTCGACCTGGCCGGAGCGCACCTGGTGGACCTGGACGTGATGTCGCCCGAGGAGGCCCTGCAGCTCTTCACCCGTATCGTCGGCGACGAACGCGTCCGCTCGGAGCGGGAGGCGGCCCTGGACGTGGTGGCCGCGTGCGGCTTCCTGCCGCTGGCGATCCGCATCGCCGCGTCCCGGCTGGCCGCCCGCCGGACCTGGACGGTCTCGGTACTGGCCGCGAAGCTCGCCGACGAACGCCGCCGCCTCGACGAACTCCAGGCCGGCGACCTCGCCGTGAAGGCCACCTTCGAGCTCGGCTACGGCCAGCTGGAGCCGGCCCAGGCCCGCGCCTTCCGCCTGCTCGGCCTGGCGGACGGCCCGGACATCTCCCTCGCGGCGGCCGCCGCCCTGCTGAACCTCGCCCCCCACACGGCGGAGGACCTCCTGGAGTCGCTGGTCGACACCAGCCTGCTGGAGTCGGCGGCCCCGGGCCGCTACCGCTACCACGACCTGGTTCGCCTCTACGCGCGTGCGTGCGCGGAACGGGACGAGCAGCCGCCGGTGGAGAAGGAACTGGCGCTCTCACGGCTGCTGGACTTCTACCTGGCCACGGCCGCGGGGGTGTACGCGCTGGAGCGGCCCGGGGAGCGGGTGCTCGACCACTTCACACGGACCGCGTACCCAGGGCTCACCTTCCAGGTGCGCGAGACCGCACTGGACTGGCTCTTCTCGGAGTCCAACGGACTGCTGGCCTGTGCGAGGCAGTCGGCCGGATCCGGCATGCCGGGTCGCGCCGCCGATCTGCTCATGGCGGTGGTGGACCTGGGTGAGTCGGGCGCCAACTCGCACCAGTTCGCCACCGCGGCGAAGTCCGTGAGCGAGGCGGCTCGGGCAGCGGGCGACGCACAGGCCGAGGGCCGGGCCCGCACGATGCTGACCCACGCCCTCAGCGTCTCCGGGCGGTTCGCGGAGGCCGAGGCCCGGTGCGCGCTGGAGCTCGGCCGGCTGGCCGACGACCCCGTCTCACTCGGGCAGGTCCCCAACCAGCTCGGGATCATCGCCCTGTACGAGAACCGGCACTCCGACGCCGAGAACCACCTTCGCGAGGCGCTCGCCGCCTTCCGGGCGGACGGCAACAAGCCCGGCGAGGCGTCGGCCCTGTGCAACCTCTCGCGCGTCCACCTGGCCACAGGGAGGACGACGAGCGCCGTGGACCTCGCCCAGCAGGGCGTCGGCATCTACGAGGCGGACGCCTCGGGTCTGGCCCTGCGCCTCGCCAACGGGAAGTACGCCCTGGGGCTGGCGCTCACGGGGACCGGGCGGACGGCCGCCGCCCAGGAGGCACTGACCGAGGCGATGTCGATATTCCGCGACAGCCGGCAGCAGCTCTGGCACGGAATGACCCTCTTCCGCCTGGCCGAGCTGTACCTGGCCATCCGTCAGCCCGCGCACGCGGCGTCGCACGCCGAGCAGGCGCTCGCGATCCTGCGCGGTATCGGTGGTGAGTGGCGCCGCGCGAACGTGCTCACCGCCCTGGGCCGTGGCCTCGCGGGCATCGGCCAGACCGACCGTGCCCACGTCTGCTGGAACGAGGCGCTCTCGATCTTCGACAACCTCGCCTCACCCGAGGCCGCCTCCGTGCGTGAGCTCCTGACCCCGACCCCGGTCGCCAGGGCCTCCTGACCGGCGTTCATCATTCGTTTATCGCCGGACGGCACTCTCTACTCATCGATCCGTCGCGTCGGGGGGCAGACGGATCGGCGAGAGGCCTCACCGTCAGGGTGATCGGCCCCAGGAGCCCGCCCGGCGATCCACGGGGGAACCGCCGGGCGGACTCCTCATCCACAGTCACCACCCCTTTCAGGAGCTGAACTTCATGGCCGAGAAGAGCGACATCCTCAAGCCCGCGGACGCGCACGCCACCGGCGAGGAGCTCACCACCCAGGACGCCCACGCCACCGGTACGCCCCTCAAGCCGGCGGACGCGCACGCCACCGGCGAGGAGCTCACCACCCAGGACGCCCACGCCACGAGCGAGCCGTCCAAGTAGACCTCACCCGCACGGGGGCGGGCGGCCGCGGCGGCGCGGAGGGGGAGCCGTCGCGGCCGCCGCACGTCCGCGCACACGGAGCAGGGCCCGAGCTTCCGCTCGGGCCCTCGCTCGTCGCCTCGTCCGTCAGTACCGCAGCTCCGCCGTGACCAGGCAGCGCTTCACGCGGGAGACCGAGCGCGGACTGTCCATCCGGACGGCGACGATCCTGGACTCGCCCGCGTCGACCTCGACCTCGGTCTCACCCGTGTCGACGGTCAGGCCCTTGGCGTCGACGAAGGTCACGTCGACCTCGTACACATGCGTGCCCGTCGCGTTCGAGCTGACCTCGATCGACGAGGAGGTGTTCGCCTTGCGCTTGCCCTTCTTGGGCTGGGCGCAGCGGACGACGCGCAGTCCGGGGGCCTCCGACGCGGTCGGGTCGGGGGTGGGCGACTCGTAGGCGGAGTCGCCGGACGAGCCGGACGAACTGTCGTTGTCGTCGTCGTAGTCGCGGTAGCCGTTGTTGCTCTTCTTGGAGTTGGAGCAGCCACCGCCGGAGCCGCCGGAGCTGCGGCTCTTCCCGCTCTTCCCGCCGTGGCTGGATGTCGAGAACCCGGTGAGCGCGAGCACCACCACGACCAGGACCGCCGCGAACCTCATCTGTCGCCGCACCATCGATGCAGCCCCCCTAGCTGTTGCCGGCTTCTTCGGCCGTCGCACGACCGCGCGACACCGTAACCCACAGCATTCCGCCCACTCACCCATGGTGCGGTCATGACCCTGTCACGGTCTCGTCATGGTCTCCGATGGCAGGAGGATCGGGCCGGGCGTAGCGTCGAGGCGGGGAGCGGTGCGCACAGCCGTGCGCCCTTGGCCCGGGAGGCTGTCGATGATCCGCAACGTCCTCGGTTCCGTCGTCGCCCTCGTGGGAGCGGCGGCGGCCGTACAGAGCCCCTTCCACACCTGGTACAACGACCGCCTCGGGCGGGACTACCGCGTGCAGGACCTGTTCGACGGCATCACGGGGGTCTCGTCGTCCGTGCTGGGTTCGATGCTGGCGCCGTTCCTCTTCGCCGCGCTGGTGACGCTTGTCGGCGTCGTGCTCCGCTCGCGCTGGGTGGTGGCCGTCGCGGGCCTGGTCGTCATCGGCTTCACCGTCCTGTGGATGGTGCGGCTGGGTCAGGCCGCGGGGAGCCTGACGGTCGGTGGCGACGGCTCCGGACTCCGCTGGGGCGTCGCGCAGGCGCTGGCGGGCGGTGTCCTGCTGCTGCTGGGCGCGCTGGTGATGTCGGGCCGGCGCGGAGTACGGCAGAGGCGGGGCGCCGAGCCGTATCCCACGCCGCCGGACGACCGCCCCGACACCTGGCCGCCGACCCAGGAGCCGGGACCGGCCGCGTACACGTCCCCCGGACCGGAGCCCGAGGCCGACCCGTACACGGGCCCCGGGCGGCACCGGGCGGCCCGGGACGACGAGGACACCGCGGAGTCCCCGGTCCAGGACGGGAGCACCCACCCCGTCCAGGGCGAGCAGCGGGAGCGGGACCGGTACCACCCGCCCCATCCGTGAGCGTCAGCCCCGGGCCCTGTTCCCCGTCCCGGTGCCCTTCAGGGCGTCGAGGGCGTACACGCAGCGGTCCTTGCTGCACGCGTACACGACGCCTGCCTGCGCCACCGGGGAGCCCGTGATCTCGCCACCCGTGGCCAGCTTCCAGCGGAGCTGGCCACCCGCCGCGTCCAGCGTGTAGAGCACGTGGTCCGCCGAACCGAAGTGGACCCGGCCGTCGGCGACCACCGGGGCGCCGACCACGTCGCCGCCCGCGGCGAAGCGCCACTTCGGAGTGCCGGTCACCGCGTCCAGGGTGTACAGCGCGCTGCCGCTGCCGACGTGTACGTTGCCCGCCGTGACCAGCACGGGCTCGACGGACTGCCGGGCCTCGGTCGCGATCCGCCACCGGTCCTTGCCGGTCGATGCGTCCAGGGCGTACACGGTGCCGAGGTAGTCGGCGAGGTACACACCGCCGCCCGTGACCGCCGGGCCCGGGGCGAACGCGGGCGGTGACAGGAAGACGGCCGGGGACTCGAAGTGCCAGCGCACCCGGCCCGAGACGGTGTCCACGGCGAGCACCCGGTTCCCCGCCACGACGTACACGGAGCCGTCGGGCGCGGGGGCGACCCGGACCGGGACCCCGCCGCAGGAGGCGGCGTCGCCGACGGGGTACGACCACCGCTCGGTGCCGGTGCGCGCGTCCACGGCCCGCAGCCGGGCGTCCTGCCACAGGAACACCGTGCCGTCGTGGATGACGGGACCGGCCTCGGCCGTCTCGAAGTCCGTCTGGACGCCCGTGGTCTCCCACAGCTTCTCGCCGCCGGACGCCTCCCACGCCTGTACGCCGCCGCCCCGTGTCCCGGTCAGGACGGTGCCTCGGTCGGCCTTGAGGGAGTACACCCAGGCATCGGTCTGGAGGCGCCACCGCTCGGCGCCCGTCGTCGCGTCCAGCGCGTACAGGGACGGGCCGTCCGAGGCGTGGATCCGGCCTCCGTCCACGGCCATCGACCATGCCACGTCCCGGGTCTTGAACTGACGGCGCCCGTTGCCGACGTCGAGGGCGTGGACCTCGAAGGACGTCACGTACAGCAGGTCGCCGACCACGACCGGGGTGCCCCACACATCGTTCGACATGCGGAAGCGCCACGGGCGCCAGCGCTCCGGCGCGGCGGGCGCCGCGTCCGGGGCCGGCGCGGGGGCGGGCACCGGAGCGGCCGTGGTGTGCCCGCCGGGCGGGCGCACCCAGCCGGTGGCCGGATCGGCGTGCGCCGCCGCGGGACCGCGTACGTCCACGGGGCGAGGCCCGGGTCCGATCGGCACCTTCGCGCCGGGCAGCCGTACAGGACCGCCGTCGGGAGCGGGCGCCGACACCGGCGCGGGGGCCGGTGCCGTCCGCAGGTCACCGCCGCCGCCGCGCCACGCCCCGTCCCGGTCGTCACCCGCCGGCGGTCGCTGCGGAGGCGGGGGGACGGCCATGGGGGCGGGCGCGACGGTGACGGCACGGCCACCACCGCGGCGCTGCTCGATCATCGCGGTCGCCACGGTCGGCAGCCAGGCCGACGCCGTACCGCTGTCGTCGCTGCCCGAGGCGAACAGGTGCGGGGCCAGCTGGGACTGCAGGTCCGCCGGGCTGGGCCGCCGGGTCGGGTCCATCTGCATGCAGGACTCGATGAGCGGGCGCAGGTCGTCGGGCAGACCCTCGGTGTCGGGGCCCTCCCGCAGCAGCATGAACACCGTCTCGACCGGGTTCGCCCCGTGGTAGGGCGCGTGTCCCGTCGCCGCGAAGACCAGGGTCGAGCCGAGCGAGAAGATGTCGCTGGCCCCCGTCACGCTTCGCGAGTCGCGCGCCTGCTCCGGAGACATGTACGCGGGCGTGCCCACCGCCACGTTCGTCATGGTCAGCCGGGTGTTGGAGACCCCGGACGCGATCCCGAAGTCGATCACCCGCGGCCCGTCCTCGACGACGAGGACGTTGGACGGCTTCAGGTCGCGGTGGACGAGGCCCGCCCCGTGGATCGACTGGAGGGCCTCCGCGATGCCGGCGGCCAGCCAGCGCACGGCCTGCGTCGGCATCGGCCCGCACTCACTCACTATCTCCTCGAGGGAGGGGGCGGGTACGTAGGCGGTGGCCAGCCAGGGCACGGCCGCCCTCGGGTCGGCGTCGACCACGGCGGCGGTGTAGAAACCGCTGACCGCGCGAGCGGCCTCCACCTCACGCGTGAAGCGGACCCGGAACAACTGGTCCTCCGCCAGTTCCGTCCGGACCGTCTTGATCGCCACCCGTCGGCCCGACGCCGACCTCGCCAGATAGACCAGCCCCATGCCGCCGGCCCCGAGCCGTCCCAGCACCTCGAACGGGCCGATCCGCCTCGGGTCATGCTGCGTCAGCTGCTCCACTTGCCTGCCACCTCCCCGTACGGGCCTCTGGATCAGAAGCCCGCGAATTCCCGCCCTGTGCAGCGTCTCACCAGTGGGCACCATTTGGCGGTGCGCACCCTGATTCTTCCTGTCCCGGGGCCTGGTTGCGAACCCGGGGGCGAGTCGGGGTGTTGTGTGGCACTCCATCCCTTTCAGGACAGCCGCAGAACCGCCGTCGGCCGGCTACGGCATCGGCTCCGCCGGCTGGAGCACGGCGAAAGCCGCACCCTGGTCGTCCTGGAGGACCGCCGTGCGCCCGTACGGGATGTCGAGGGGCGGGGCCGTGATCCGGCCACCGAGCCGGGTGGCGGTCTCGACGGCGCGGTCGCAGTCGGCGACGGCGAAGTAGGTCAGGAAGTAGCTGGGCAGCATCTCGGGGAACGCGTCCGTGATGACCGCGCGTCCGCCGACCGCCGTGTCCTCGCCCGGTTCGGTCCCCGCGGGTGACCAGACCCGGAAGGGCTCCACCGTCCCGGCGGGACCGGGCAGCTCGATGTCGGTGCCCAGGAATCCGAGTACCTCCGCGTAGAAGGCGTCCACGCGCTCCGGCTGCCGGGTGTGGACCTCCGTCCAGCAGAAGGATCCCGGGGCGTTCCGCTTCTCGAAACCCGCGCGCTCGCCCGCCTGCCAGAGGCCGAAGACCGCGCCGCCGGGGTCTGCTGCCTGGGCGAGTACCCCGGCGGCGCCGGCCCTCACCGGGTCGGTGATGACCTGGCCGCCCGCCTTCCGGACCAGGGCGACGGTGGCGAGGATGTCGTCGGTGGAGAAGTAGACGCCCCAGGTCGTGGGCATACGGCCGTCCTGTTTGGCGGCGAGCGCGGCGACGAGCCGCCCGTCGCTGTAGGCGTCGGCGAAGGGCATGCCGTCACCCGCGCGGAAGGTCCAGCCGAAGAGCCCGCCGTAGAAGCGCTTGCCGGCCTCCAGGTCGGAGAGCTGCACGTCCACCCAGCACGGAGCGGACTGCGCGAATACGGCCATGGCCGGGGTCCTTCCGTCGCTGTGGGGTCGTGACGGCGCCTCGACGACGACACGGCGGTGGCGCTGTGGATCGCGGCGGACCACCACGTGGGGGCGGCCGTGACGTCCGTCACACTCAACGTAGCGTCGGGAGACCCGGGGCGCGCCCCGAGGGGGCGAATAGAACCTTTGCCCGAATCGTGAAGCTTTCCCCCGGCCCGTGGACAGGAGTTGTCCACCGAAGTTATCCACAGGCTGTTGATAACAACATCGCACCGGGGCACTCCGAGTGCGGCCGGAGGGAAATTCCATAAACGCTCGGGTTCGCGCGAAATAGCGACTCACCCACCCCCGGGAATTCACCGTCCACCCTGTCCGCACTGGGGCGTTCCCCATTTGCAGTCGGTCAGATCGCGCTCGGATCACCCCTCGGTAAGCTGACGGCATGACAGGACAAGTGCGCACCGTCGACGGCCGCGTGGCTGGTCGGCGAGGTCAGGCGACGCGGCAGAAGCTGCTCGACTGCCTCAGCGAGATGCTCAGCTCCTCGCCGTACCGGGACGTCAAAGTCATCGACGTGGCCCGGAAGGCGGGGACTTCACCCGCGACTTTCTACCAGTATTTCCCCGACGTCGAGGGCGCCGTTCTCGAACTCGCCGAGGAAATGGTCAAGGAAGGTACCGGACTGACCGAACTGGTCGGCGGGCGTTCCTGGGTCGGCAAGGCCGGCTGGCAGGCCTCCGAGGAACTGGTCGAGGGTTTCCTCGACTTCTGGCGACGGCACGACGCGATCCTCCGCGTCGTCGATCTCGGCGCGGCCGAGGGCGACAAGCGGTTCTACAAGATCCGCATGAAGGTCCTGAACTCGGTCACCAACTCCCTGACGGACGCGGTCAAGGAGCTCCAGTCCAAGGGCAGGGTGGACAAGGACGTCAGTCCCGGCGCGGTGGCGGGCTCCCTGGTCGTCATGCTCGCGGGGGTCGCCTCGCACCAGAAGGGCTTCACCACCTGGGGCGTGAAGCAGGCCGAACTCCGCCCCAACCTCGCCCTGCTGGTCCACCTGGGCATCACCGGCAAGAAGCCGGTCAGGTAGGCGCCGGCCAGGACACCACCGCACCCACCGGGCGCCGCGCCCTCGCACGGCTCCCCCTGTCCTGTCTCACCGACGGCGGACCACCCGTGTGGTCCGCCGTCGGCGTTTCCGCACCGGCGCCGGACGCTGTGGAATGGACCCATGAGCGATGCACAGAAGGACTTCCGCGACCTGCTCCACGCGCAGCGCGTCTGGGACGTGCCCCTCCCCCGCTTCGACCCGTCCACCGCGCCCGCCACCCCGCTGCCCCTCTTCCACGCCTGGTTCGCCGAGGCGGTGGCCGCCGGCCAGACGGAACCGCACACCATGACCCTGGCGACCGCGGACCCCGAAGGCCGGCCCGACGTACGCACGCTGATGCTGCACGACGCGGACGAGCGCGGCTGGCACTTCGCCACGCACGCCACCAGCGCGAAGGGCCGCCAGCTCGCCGCCCGCCCGTACGCGGCGCTCGGCTTCTACTGGCCCGCCCAGGGCAGGCAGGTGCGGGTGCGGGGCGCGGTCACCCCCGCGGGCCGCGAGGAGAGCCGGGCCGATCTGGGCGCCAGGTCCACCGGCGCGCTGGCCGCCGCGCTGACCGGTTCGCAGAGCGAGGTGCTGCCCTCACGGGAGGAGCTCGTACGCGCCTCCGAGGCGGCCTGGGAGCGCGCGCGGGCACAGCCGGACGCGGAGGCGGAGACCTGGACGCGGTACGCGGTCGAGCCGTGGGAGGTGGAGTTCTTCCAGGGCGACGACCGGCGCCGGCATGTGCGGCTGCGCTACCGCCGTGACGGTGCGGGCTGGAGCCGCGAGCTCCTCTGGCCCTGAACGCTTACTTATACGGCTTTTGCATGAAAGGGGCACTATGGGAGTCAGGTGAGCTACTGGAGGCACCCATGGCACGGACCCGTTCCCGCTACGCCCCCGACCGCGGTCTGACCACCCGCATGGTGAGCACGATGTTCTTCATCGGCCTGCTGTACGTGGTCCTCGTGGGCGTGCTTCTGGCCGTCCTGCGCGGCGCCTGGCCCATCATCCTGATCCTGGTGGGCGGGATGTTCGTCGCCCAGTTCTGGTTCAGCGACCGCATCGCGGCGTACGGCATGGGCGCCCGGGAGGTCACCCCGCGGGAGGCGCCGGAACTCCACGGGGCGGTCGACCGGATCTGCGCCCTCGCCGACATGCCGAAACCCCGCGTGGCCATCGCGCGCAGCGACGTGCCGAACGCCTTCGCGACCGGCCGCAGCGAGAGGACCGCCCTGGTCTGCGCCACGACCGGGCTGCTGCGCAGACTGGAGCCCGAGGAGCTCGAGGGCGTCCTCGCCCACGAGATGTCGCACGTCGCACACCGCGATGTCGCCGTGATGACGATCGCGTCGTTCCTCGGGGTCCTCGCCGGCGTCGTCACCCGGGTCGCCCTGTGGGGCGGCTTCGCCCGCAACAGCCGGGGCAACGACCCGGCGGGCATCATCATCATGCTGATCCCGCTGATCAGCGCGGTCGTGTACGCCCTCAGCTTCCTGCTGACCCGGCTGCTCTCCCGCTACCGCGAGCTCTCGGCCGACCGCACGGCCGCACTCCTGACGGGCCGCCCCTCGGCGCTGGCCTCCGCCCTCACCAAGGTCAGCGGGCAGATGGCCAGGATCCCGACGGAGGACCTCCGCAAGGCGGAGCCGTACAACGCCTTCTACTTCGTGCCCGCCTTCGCCTCGAAGGAGAGCCTGGGCCGGCTGCTCTCCTCCCACCCGACCCTCGAACAGCGTCTGGACCAGCTGGCCCGCATCTCCGCCGGCCTGTCTCACCCGTAAGGAGTTTCCGTGGGCCTGCTCGACAGCATCCTGGGGCGCAGCAAACCGGTCCGCCCCGACCTCGACCAGCTCTTCGCCGTCCCTTCCGCCGCGCTGACCCTCCAGGCCGGCACCGGTTTCACACCGACCGGGGCCGGATCGGTGTGCTTCGCGGGGGTGGAGGGCGGCACGTTCGCCCGCATCCAGCAGGACGTACGCGAACTGCTCGACGCGGACACGGGGCGGGGAGGGGTCCCCGTCGAGTTCAGCCGGGACTCCTACGGCTACACCTGGCTGCTCGCCCGTCAGGAGACCGGGGCCGACGGCACGGCCGCCCTGGTCAACGACCTGCACGCGGTCAACACCCTGCTCCAGGACGGTGGCTTCGGCCCGCACCTGCTCTGCTCGATGGTCGGGTTCCGGAACCCGGAGGGGCGTGCGCTCGCCCTGGTCTACCTCTACAAGCGGGGCACGTTCTACCCGTTCGCCCCGGCCCCGGGAGGCGGGGAGAGGCGCGACAACCAGCTGGAGCTCCAGGTGCGGGCCGTGCTCGGCGACGACCTGCGGGTGGAGGGCGATCTCTCGCGGTGGTTCCCGGTGTGGGGCGCTCCCGGCCTCTGAACGGGCCCGTGCGCCGGCCCCGTGATCATTTCGCAACCGATTCCCGTCCGGACCCGGAACCCATCATGTTCATGTCCTATTACGCTCCGAAGCATGCCCGAAAGCACCCCCACCGCCGATGACGCCCTGCCCGCCTCCATCGACCGCACCGACGGCCGGCCGGTCTATGTGATCGGTGGGGGCCCGGGTGGTCTCGCCGCCGCCGCGGCCCTGCGGGAACAGGGCGTACGGGCGGTCGTGCTGGAGAAGTCCGGCCGCGTCGGGTCGTCCTGGCGCGGCCACTACGACCGTCTGCACCTCCACACGGTCCGGCGCTGGTCCGCCCTGCCGGGGCTGGCCATGCCCCGCCGCTTCGGGCGCTGGGTGTCGCGCGACGACATGGTGCGCTACCTGGAGAAGTACGCCGAGCAGCACGAGCTGGAGGTGGTGACGGGTGTCGAGGTCTCCCGGATCGACCGGACCGACGACGGCACCGGCTGGCAGCTGAGCGCGACCGGCGGCCGGGTGCTGACCGGGCGTGCCGTGGTGGTGGCCACCGGCTTCAACCACACGCCGCGGATACCCCGGTGGACGGGGAGCGAGGACTTCACCGGCGAGCTGGTGCACGCGGCGGAGTACCGCTCCCCGGCCCCGTACGCGGGCAAGGACGTCCTGGTCGTCGGCATCGGCAACACCGGCGCGGAGATCGCCGTGGACCTGGTCGAGGGCGGGGCGTCCCGGGTGCGGATCGCGGTCCGCACGGTCCCGCACATCGTGCGCCGCTCGACGGCCGGCTGGCCCGCCCAGGCCACCGCCGTCCTGGTCCGCAGGCTGCCGGTCCGGCTCGTCGACCGGGCGGGCCGCCTGATGTGCCGGGTCTCCGTCCCCGATCTGGCGGAACACGGCCTCCCCCGCCCGGACACCGGCCTGTACTCCCGGGTCAAGGAGGGCGCGATCCCCGTCCAGGACGTCGGGCTGATCGACGCGGTGAGGAGCGGCACGGTGGTCCCCGTGGCCACGGTCGCCTCGTTCGACGGGGACGCGGTGGTGCTGGCGGACGGGACCCGGATCACCCCGGACGCCGTGATAGCGGCGACCGGTTACGAACGCGCCCTGGAGGGCCTGGTCGGTCATCTCGGGGTACTGGACCCGAGGGGCCGCCCCGTGGTGCACGGCGCCCGCACCCCGCACGGGGCGCCGGGCCTGTACTTCACGGGCTTCACCAACCCGATCAGCGGGATGCTCCGCGAGATCGCCCTGGACGCGCGGAGGATAGCGGCCCGCGTCGCGAAGACGGGCTGAGCCGGCCCCGACCTGGGAACCAGCGGAGACGCAAGGCCGCCCTCAAGCACCCCGAAGCATCATCACGCGAACCAGGTGTGGAGGGGGTCGATGAGGAGGCCGGGCAGGGGGACCGCCGCCGGAGGCCGGCCGGATCAGGCCCGTGCGAGTGACCGCCGGGACGGCAGGCGGCTGTGGACGGCCCAGGCGAGGGCCGCCCCCACCACGTACCAGAGCAGGTCCGGCGCGTTGAACGTCGAGCCGAGCACCAGCCGTGCCACCGTGCTCTGCCGGGCCAGGTCGGCCGGGACGCCCGTGAGCTGGGCCAGTTCCACGGCCCAGCTGAAGGCCAGCGCGGCGGCTGCGGCCGCCTTCGGCCGCACCCGGGGCGCGACGAGGACCACCAGGATGTGGATCAGGACCGTGTAGAGGGCGTCGCCCGCGTACTTCGCCACGTCCCCGCCCGCCGCGGAGCGGACACCGAGACCCGCGGCGACGGTCACGAGAGCCGCCGCCGCGGCGGTCAGCCGGACGACGGCCGTCCCGGGGGCGGAGGCGGCGCGGGCGGTCGGTGTCTTCCTCATGACCGGTACGTTTATCAGGACGCGGGCGGTTCGGCCCAATCCGCGGGAGAGCAGGAGTCCAGATGAGCCACCGTGTGGTCGTCCTCGCCCTCGACGGGGTGCTTCCCTTCGAACTGGGCTTCCCGCAGGGGATCTTCGGCCGGTCGATGAGCGTGCGCACCTTCACCCGGCGCTTCCGCGAGGAGGTCGGGATCAGCCCGGGGCAGTGCTGCCGGCGGACGTTCCGGTCGGCGGCCGCGGGACGCTGAGGGGCTCCTCAGAGACGGGCCCGCTCGCCGGGCTGCTCCTGGACCGCCGGGAGCATCACCGGGCCGCCGCGGTCGATCTCGCACCAGATGCGCTTGCCCGCGCCCTCCGGCTGCCAGCCCCAGCGGTCCGCCAGGCCGTCCACCAGCTCCAGGCCGCGGCCGTTGGTGTCCTCACCCTCCGCGTGACGCGGCCGGGGCGGACGGCAGCTGGTGTCGGCCACCTCGACGCGCACCGTCCCCGCCGAACCGGCCGGGCTCGCGGAGCCGAACAGCATCCGCAGCACGGCCGGACAGCCCGTGTGGACCACCGCGTTGGTGACGAGCTCCGAGATCAGCAGGATGAGCGTTTCCGCGAGGGGCTCGTCGTCCTCCATCCCCGACCCGATCAGCCTCGACCGCGCCCATCTGCGGGCTCGCCCCACCTCCGCGGGATCCGGCCCGACCTCCAGCTGAACCTGAAGCACCTGCACCGCTCACACCATCCGAACCGGCGGACACATCGCCTCGCGCCTCCTCAGGGTCACGGAACGTGACTCCCCTGAGGGACAGCATGGTTGACGTACAGTCACCGCAACAAGCGCTTCGGGCATATTCCATCGCGAAGGAGTACGCGTGGTCCATACTGTGCGACGCGCGCCGCGGAGAGTCGAACAGAAGCCGTCCGGCACCCCGGGGACCGAGTCCCCGGAAGGCCCGCCGCAGCTCCGTGGGCCGCGAGCAGGACACCGCGCACCACCCGGGACGGCCGTGGGGGCCGTACCCGGATCCTCCGGTTCCCGTACCACTCGCATCCCACGGAGCGTACCCGAGCCCACGCCCGTGACTCCGCCCGGTGACGGGCCGTTCCGGGGGCGCACCCGGCTTTCGGATGCGTTGCGTCACCCGCGGCACACCTTCCGTACGCCCCCGGTCAGCCATGACCGCCCCCGGTCCGGCGCCCCGGCCCGGCCCCGGAGCGCCCGGGGACGGGTCGAAGGAGGGCGTCAACTACTCGTTCCGTCACGCGTGTTGCCGCGGACCCCACATCCGGAAGGGCTCGGGAAGGGCGCGGGGCGGGCGCCCGTCGCGGCCCCGGCGGTCACGCGTCGGGTTCGACGACCGTGAAGTACGCGGAGAAGGCGGCGACCGCCTCCGCCTCGGCGATCCGCCCGTCCTGGTCGTCGTCCAGGCTTCGCGCCGCGACGCTCGCGATGTCGTCCTCGGCCCCCAGCACCCGCAGGGCGCGTTCCACCCGGTCGACCGGGGCGGAGGCCGGCGCGTTGCCCTCCGGGTCCGCGCCCGCGGCGACGGCGAGCGCCGCGCGCAGGAAGGGCCGCGCGATCTCCGCGAAGCGTTCGGGATTGTCCCGCAGCCGCTTCACGGCCCCGCCGACGAACTCCTGCCGGGTGACGCGCTGGTCCCCGTCCACGTCGGCGATACCCGCCATGCCCTGCCAGAAGGCCTCGGCTCCGGTGTAGAGCGACTGGCCGCGGTCGCAGCGGGCCGTCGTACCGAACTCGGTGAGCAGACGGGCCGCGGCGGCGTTGAAATCGGCGCGATCGATGTAGCCGTTGCCGTCCTGGTCGAAGGCGGCGAAGCGGTGCGCGATCTTGCGCTCGTACTCTGCGCTGTCCATGCGGGGAGCGTACGACGCCCGGAGGCGTCACGTGTCACCGACGGCCTTCGGAGGTGTGACGACCTCGTTCCGGAGCGGCGCGTCAGGCGGTGAGCGGCTGGGACGTGTCGTCGGTGGCCGCGCCGGCGTCGGGGTAGACGTCGAAGAGCCGCCGCACGCCCAGGGCGCCGAGCACCTTGTTGACGTGCGAGCCGTCGACCGCGCCGCGGGCCGGGAGGATCAGCCTCAGCCGTCCGCCGCAGGACTTCATGAGACGTCTGGCGGCGATCAGGACGTTGACACCGCTGGAGTCGCAGAAGAGGACGCCGGAGAGGTCGAGGACCACGTCGTGCCGTCCCGCCGCCACGGCCCCGTGGACGGACTGGCGCACGACGGGTGAGCTCACGAGGTCGAGTTCGCCGTGGATCCGCAGCACCGTCCACGCGTCCTGCTCGGTCTCGTACACCTTCAGCGTCACGCGACTCGGCCTCTCGTTCCGGGGTCTCCGGAGGATCCGGAGGTTTCCGTTCCTCCTCGCGGCTGCCCGCTCACGCGCCCGCGAAACACCCGCCCGCCCATCAGCCTGACACAGGATGCATCCGTAAACGATCACTGGAGGACCGCTTACGCGGTCGGGAAGGGACAAGGGGTGAAGCATTCCCTATCATCCGGCGCCACTCCAGGGACGTACTTAGCCGAAAGGTGCGTGCTCGGAGGATGCCGCCGACTACATTCGACGTGACGAGAGGCACAGGGCTGGGGGCGGGATGGCGAAGGACGCACCACCGCGCTGGGACCGCCGCATGCAGCAGCGGCTGGCCCGTGGCGAGGCGGCGGCACTCGGCGAGCTCTACGACAGGTTCGCCGCTCTCGTCCACAGCCAGGCCCACCGCATGCTGGACGACGAGGACGCCGCGGACCAGGTGACGCGCGAGGTCTTCGGCTACGTCTGGGAGAACCCCGGCGCGTACGACCCGAAGCACGGTTCGATGCGCTCCTGGGTGGCGCGGCTCACCCACCGCCGGTCCGTGCAGAGACTCCGCGACGCCCACGACGGGGCCGAGGGGCCCGGGGGCGGGGCGCGCACCGAGGAACTGGAGCACCGGGTGCTCAAGGCGACCGCCGCCGCCCGTGCCGACTACATCGTCGCCTCCATGCCCGCCCCGCTGCGCGCCGCCCTGGAGCTCGCGTACGTCCAGCGGCGGGACTACCGGCAGGCCGCCGCCGACCTCGGAGTCACCGAGGACGAGGCGAGGCGACGGCTGCGCCTCGGCCTCCAGCTGCTCTCCACCGCGAACACCCGGCCGTCGGCGGGCTCCGCCCCTCCCGGCTACGGACCGACGCCGTGACCGGCGGCCACGGCGGCGGCCTCGACGGGGAGAAGCCGGTGGAACGCCGCATACCGGGGCCCCGGCCGGCCGCGGACGACCAGGAGACGCTGCCCCCGGCACGGCCCGGGGTCCAGGAACCGGCGAAGCCCCCCGAACCCGGCCGGACCGGGCCGCCGTTCCCGCACCAGGTGCTCAAGTCCCTCCTCGGAGCCTGGGCCCTGGCCGCCTGCTCCGCCGAGGAGGCCGCGGCCGTCGAGGAACACCTCACCTCGTGCGCGCCCTGCGCCGACGAGGGGCTGCGGTTGCGCGACGCCGTGGGGCTGCTGCACACCGACGGCACCCTGGACCTGGACCCGATGCTGCGTTCGCGGGTCCTGGAGGGCTGTCTGGGCCGCCGTCCGGCGCGCATCCCCGTCCCGTCGTGGGCCGCGCCCTACGACACGGAGACCGCACGGCTCGACGCGCTGCTGCGGGACATCGGCGACGCGGAGTGGCACGCGCCGGTGCGGCTCAAGTGGTTCGAGGCCGACCGTCAGACGAACCGCAGGACGACGGTCGCCGGGGTGATCAGCCATCTGACCGCCGTCGACGGCCTGGTGTCCGCGGCGCTCGGTCTGGACGACCCGCTCGGGAAGGCGGACGGCTCCGTGCCGCCGACACCGACCGGGCGCACCGAGGCGTACTGGTCCGCCGCGCGCCTCCCGCCCACGCGGACCGTACGGGAGCCCTGGCGTGACCAGAGCCACTCGCTCGTCCGCGCGGTGTCGTTCGCCGGCCGCGGCGTCGAGGAACTCTCCGTGCCGTACGGGGACTTCGCCCTGCCGCTGCAGGACTCGCTCCTGGAGCGGGCCTTCGAGTGCTGGATCCACGGCGGAGACATCGCGGACGCGGTGGACTACCCCTACGAGCCGCCCGCCGCCGCCCATCTGCACCGCATGATCGACCTGGCCGCCCGGCTGCTCCCCGGCGTCCTCGCCGGGCGCCGCCGCGCGGGGCTGGCCTCACCTGCCCGCCACCTGGTGACCGCGGGGTCCCCGGGCCGCTCGCTCCACCTGGAGGTCGAGGGACGCGGTGGCGGCGACTGGTACATCGCGCTGGACTCACCGGCCGCGCTGGGCTCCCCCGCCCACACGGTCGCGCAGGTCGCGCTCGACGGGGTGGAGTTCTGCCGGCTGGTCGCGGGTCATGTGCCGCCGGTCGAGGCGGCGGCCGGTCAGGAGGGCGACCGCGAGGCGATCCGCGACGTCCTGTTCGCCGCGGCCTCCCTCAGCCGGCTGTAGACCTGCTCCCGGAGGGCCCGTGCCCCTGGGGCGGGGTCTTACGGGAAGACGACCGTACGGCGGCCGTTGAGCAGGATGCGCCGCTCCGCGTGCCAGGTGACGGCGCGGGCCAGTGCCTGGCACTCCACGTCACGGCCGACAGCGACGAGCTGGTCGGGCGTGACGCCGTGCCCGACGCGCTCGACCTCCTGCTCGATGATCGGCCCCTCGTCGAGGTCGGCTGTCACGTAGTGCGCCGTCGCACCGATCAGCTTCACACCGCGGGCGTGGGCCTGGTGGTACGGCTTCGCGCCCTTGAAGCTCGGCAGGAAGGAGTGGTGGATGTTGATGATCCGGCCGCTCAGCTGCTTGCACAGGTCGTCCGAGAGCACCTGCATGTAGCGTGCCAGGACGACGAGTTCGACGTTCTCCCCGCGGACCAGCTCCAGCAGCTGCGCCTCGGCCTCCGGCTTGTTCTCCTTGTTCACGGGGATGTGCCGGAAGGGGACGCCGTAGGAGGCGACGAGCTCGGCGAAGTCCGTGTGGTTGGAGACGACCGCCACGATCTCGACCGGCAGGGCACCGGTGCGGGAGCGGAACAGCAGGTCGTTGAGGCAGTGCCCGAACTTGCTGACCATCAGCACGATCCGCATCCGGTCGCTCGCCCGGTGGATCTGCCAGTCCATCCGGAAGGAGTCCCCGATCGCGGCGAAGCTGGCGCGCAGCTTGTCCACGGTGACCGTGGCGTCCGCCGAGAAGTGGACGCGCATGAAGAAGAGACCTGTGTCGTGGTCACCGAACTGCTGGCTGTCCTCGATGTTGCAGCCGGTCATGAAGAGGTAGCTCGACACGGCGTGCACGATGCCCTGCCTGTCGGGGCAGGAGAGCGTGAGGACGTACTGCTCGGAGGCGGTCTCCGAGGCAGCGGATGCGGTTTCGGCGGGCTGCGGCGCGGTCATCCCGTCAGGGTGCCACACCGCCCGGTGGTCACGCGGATCTGGTCATGATGCGGAGCACGTCCAGGGAGCGCGGCGGGGTGTCCGGGTCCTCCGCGTCGTTGGTGGCGAGCATCACATGGGCCTCGCGTGCCGCCATGACCGCCTCCTGCCACCCGGGATGTTCCAGATAGGCGGACACGGGGGCGTCGGCACCTATCTGGTGCATGATCCGCAGGACCCGCAGGGCGGCGACGTCCACGAGGGCGGCCTCGGCCGAGTCGCGGAAGATCGTCCCCACGTATTTCTCGGCGGACCAGTTGTCCAGCCAGGTGTCCTCTACCAGGCGGTACACGGCGTCGGTGACGTCGCCGTACCCTTCCCGGCCGGCCAGCCAGCACTCGTGGTGGAAGACGGGGTCGGAGAGCATGTGCAGCGCCGAGCGCACGTTGCTGCGCCAGCGCCACCAGGGCATGTCGTTGAGCGGCATGCCGCCCATGGTGGAGGAGCGACGGCCGCGACGGGAAGTGTTCTCCGAACCTTGCTGCACGGTTGCCGATCGTACGTTCCCTCCCGGCGGCCGGACGCGGCCCCCCGCAATTCACCTCCACGTCACTCTGCGTTGAACGCGGCACGCTGCTGCGTTACCCCTGAACCGCGAAAGTTCATGACCATGACCGGATGGCGACGCCTCACCTCCCCCCGCCCCTACAAGCTCCTCACATCGGTGGCGGCCGGGGCGCTGCTGATGTCCGGCTGCGGTGTGCTCCCTGGGACGTCGGAGGACTCCAGGGAGCCCGTCACCGTGATGACCTGGGCTCCGGACACCACCGCGGCCGACGCGGTGAACATGGCCGGCATGCCGGCCATGGCGAAGGCTTACGCCCGCTGGGTCAACGAGAAGGGCGGGATCGGCGGCCACGAGCTCCGGGTGCTCACCTGCAACGAGCAGGACACCGCGGCCGGGGCGTCGAAGTGCGCCCGGCGGGCGGCCGAAGAGGACGTGGCGGCGGTCGTCGGCTCGTACAGCCGGTACGGCCGGGCGTTCCTGGCTCCGCTGGAGGCCGCCGGGATCCCGTACATCGGCGGGTACGGCGCCTCGGCCGACGAGTTCACCAGCTACCTCTCCTACCCGGTCAACGGCGGCCAGTCGGCGCTCGTCGCGGGCAACGGCGAGCAGCTGGCCGCCAGTTGCGCGCGCGTGTCGCTCGTGCGGCCCGACACCCTGGTGGGCGACACCATGCCCGGGCTCCTCGACGCGGGCCTCAGCCGGAGCGACCGGCCCGCGTCCTACGACATCAGCACGACCGAGGCGGCCACCTCGTACGAGACGGAGGCGGCCAAGGCCCTCCGCGAGGCCGGCGACGGCTGTGTGACGGCGGTGCTCGGCGAGGGCACGGAGACGTTCTTCGACTCCTTCCGCCGGCTGGAGCCGGAGGACAGCGAGGTACGGATCTCGTCGGTCCTCGGCAGTGTCGGCCAAGGCCTCATCGACCGCACGGGCGGACCGGACAGCCCGTTCGAGGGGGCCCTCGTCACCGGCTGGTACCCGGAGTCGGGCGACGCCCGCTGGAACGAGATGCGGGAGATGATCCGCAGGTACGCATTCGGGGACGACCGGATCGATCCGGCCGACGCGGGCGTGCAGACCACCTGGATCGCGTACACCGTGCTCAAGGCCGTGGTCGAGGCGATGGACCGGCCCGACATCACCGCGGGCGGGATCTCCGTCAGCCTCAACCGCGGCACCGAGGTGGACACCGGCGGCCTCACCCCGGTCCTGCGCTGGCGGTTCCAGGACATGGTCGGCACGGCCGCCTACGGCCGCGTCGTCAACGGCCGGGTGACGTTCCAGGTGGTCCGCGACGGGCGTCTGACGGCGGAGAGGAAGGGCTTCGTGGACGTCACGGAGACCCTCGCCGACTCCGGCTGACACGCGTGCACCGGCCTCCCTCCCCGGCGAACGGGGCGGAGACCGGTGGGGGTGTCACGTCAGAGCTGCGTGGGGGCGCGCTCGGTCAGCCCGTACTTCCGCGCGATGGAGTTCCACAGCCCCGAGGCCTTGCGCTTTGCCGTGGTGGCCTCGCCACTCGACGCGTTGGCCTTGGCGGTCTCGTCGGTCTGGCGGGCCTTGCCACCCTTGCAGACCTTCTTGCCGTCCTTGGCCTGGCCGGCCCACGCCGCGTAGTGGTCGTCGGCCTCCGCGGACGCCTGCCAGGCGTCGGTCAGGGAGGTCGTCAGCTCGGCGTTGGCGGGGAGCTTGTCCACGCTCAGCGCCTCCAGCCGGGTCACCAGGTCGCGGCGCTGCTGGGCCGCGCCCTTCAGGTCGGTGGCCGCCTGGTCGAGCGCCCGGCAGCTCTTGATCTTCTCCACGGCGCTGATCACCGCCGAGCGGCTGTTGTTGCTGTCCGCGAGCAGCTTGTCGAGCTCCTCGGCCTGGGGCTTCGCGGGATCGGCCGCCTCCCCCGAGGAGGGGTCCGCGGTGGGGCTCTGGGCGGCCACCGTCTTCTTGTCGTCCGAGGGGCTGTCGTCCCCGCCGCTCATCAGGGCGCCGGCGCCGAGTCCGATGACGGCGCAGCCGATGACGACGGCCGCGATCAGCGGGACCGCGGCGGACCGTCTGCGCGGGGCTTCACCGCCCTGGTCCGGCTCCTGTCCCGCGTAGCCGCCGTGGCCGCCGTCCCGGCCGTCCCCGTTCCGGACGCCCTGCGGGCCCGATCGGTAGGGTTGCGCGCCCTGCGGCGGCTGCTGCCCGCTCCGAGGGGGCTGCTGCTGCCCCGCGAAACGGGGCATCTGCTGGGTGGCGCCCGCGGGCTCCTCGCTGCGGAAGAGGCTGTCGAACTCCGCGGGCGGCTGCCGGTCACCCGGGGCTCCCGGCCGTATCCCGTACGGAGCGCCGCCGGGCACCGGGGGTATGTACTGGGTCGCGTCGGCGTCGGACTGCTGCGCGGGCGCGGCGTTGTGCCCCAGGTACTGGGTGGACTCCGCCGGGCGCTCGGGCGGCATCCCGCCGGGGAGGGCTCCGCCGGGTACGGGCGCGATGTACTGCGTGGCGTCCGCGTCCCCGCCCTGGCCCGCGCCCCCCGCGGGACCGGCCTCGGGAGGCAGCGGCTGCGCGTACGGCTGCGGCTGGTGGTACTGGTTCTGGCTCTGCTGGTACGAGTCCGGCTGAGGCGCGTAGTGCTGCTGCGCGGGCTGCTGGTACTGCCCGTGCTGCGGCTGGTACGCCTGCTGCTGGTGCTGCTCGGGGGGCAGCTGCCCCGGTGGCGGGCCGTCCTGCGGCCCGGCCTGCGGCCCCCAGGGCTGGCCCCACGGCTGGCCGCCGGCGGGGGTGGCCTGGTCCGGCTGCCCGCTCGCCGGACCCCCCGGGTACCAGGGGGCACCACCCTCCGCGGGCAGCACGACACCCTCGTGCGCGGGCCGTGCAGCGGGAAGCTGCCGCTCGTCACCCTGTCCGCTCTGCGTCACCGGGACTCCTACGTGTGAACCTATGGAATCGTCGGCTCACGCTACCGGGTCTCCGGAGCCCGGCGCCAAGCGCCCGGGAGCGCTCACGACCCCTTCACACCGCGGGTGACACCTGAGGCACCCGTGGCGCTGATCATGGTCAACTCCCCGCGCACGGTGGTCAGGCGGCCTGGAGCTCCAGCCTCGCGCCGAACTCACGGACCGAGGGCTCGTCGGCGAACGGCTCGAACCGCTGCTGGAGGTCGTCGAGATATTCGGCACCCCGGCTGGAGCGCACGGTTCCCAGCAGTTCCATCGCCCGCAGCCCCGTGTGGCAGGCCTGCTCCACCTCACGCTGCTGCACCTGCGCCGAGGCCAGCAGCACCAGGCCGATGCCCCGGCGCCGGGCCCGGGACTCCGGAAGGGCCGCGAGGGCCTCCTTCGCCCGGCGGGCGGCCGGCTCCGCCTGTCCCAGGTCACGGTGGCAGTGGGCCAGTTCGTCGGCGAGGTAGCCCGAGTCGAAGTGCGCGATCCAGTCCGGGTCGTCGCCCGCGTCCGGGTCGGCCTGTTCCAGGGCGGACAGCGCCCGGCCCGCCGCGGCCTGGCAGGTGCGGGCGTCGCCCATGAGCGCGTGGCCCCGGGCCTCCGCGGCGTGGAACATCGACTCCGCCCTCGGGGTCACCCGACCCCGCGCGCCCTCCTGGGCGGCCCGCGCCAGCTGGGCGATCTCGCGCGGGTTGCCGAGCTGGGCCGCGAGATGGCTCATCGACGCGGCCAGCACATAGCCCCCGTACGCACGGTCGCCCGCGGCCTGGGCCAGGCGCAGCGCCTGGATGTAGTACCGCTGGGCCAGCCCCGGCTGACCCGTGTCGACGGCCATGTACCCGGCGAGCTCGGTGAGCCGGGCGACCGCTCCGAACAGCTCGCGGCCGACCGATTCGCGGTACGACCCCGAAAGGAGCCCGGACACCACGCTGTTGAGGTAGTGCACCAGCACGGGCCGCACGTGCCCGCTGCCGAAACGGTGGTCGAGGTCCACGAGCGCGGCTGTCATCGCCCGCACCGCCGCCACGTCCGGCGAACCGACCCTGCTCCCGGCCGTCCGCGCCACCTGCGGGTCGGCGCCCGTGATCAGCCAGTCCCGGCTGGGCTCGACCAGGGCCGAGGCGGCCACGGCCGATCCGGACAGCAGGTCGCGGCGGCCCACGTCGCTGCGCCACAGCTCGCAGACCTGCTCGACGGCGCCGAGCACGGTGGGCGCGAACTGCAGACCGACCCCGGAGGCCAGGCTCTTGCCATTGGCCATGCCGATCTCGTCGATCGTGACCGTGCGTCCGAGCTTGCGCCCGATCGCCTCGGCGATGATGCCCGGCGCCCTGCCGCGTGGCTGCTGTCCGCGCAGCCAGCGGGCCACGGAGGTCTTGTCGTAGCGGAGGTCGAGCCCCCGTTCCGCCCCGACCATGTTGACCCGGCGTGCGAGGCCGGCGTTGGAGCACGCCGCCTCCTGGATGAGCGTCTGGAGACGTTCGTTCGGCTGGCGGGCGACGAGAGGCCTGGCTGCCATATTTCCCCCTGAGACCGCAGTGATTCCGGTGAAGGCATCACTGCCCGGCACGGCACGAGAAATGCGCATATTCATCTGTATCGGGTACGCGTGGTGGTGAGTTGGCACAATCCTGCGTGTGCCTACCCGCGCACCGTCGCGCTTCCTCCCACGCGCCCCCGGCAGTGCACCCGTGCGCCCCATGTGCCGGACCGATCCGTCCCGACGGGTGCCCGTGCGCCCGTAACCCCCGGTGGTGCCGGGAGTTGAGCGGGGAGTGGAAGAGCCCATCGGAGTGACGGAAGCCGCCGAGGTCCCCCGGCAGCGGAGTGACCAGCTGCTCGAGGCCGCCGCCTGGTACGCCCAGGAGCGGCACTGGGATGTGTTCCCGGGCACCTGGCTCGAGGCCGCCGGAGGGACGGAGCACTGCTCGTGCGGTGACGCCGGCTGCGCGGCCCCCGGGGCACATCCCGCCCGGGCGGACTGGGCGGGCCAGGTGACCGGCAGCGCCGCCGCCGCACGCCGGATGTGGGCCGGGCGTCCCGGTTCCGCGGTCCTCCTGCCGACCGGCCGGACCTTCGACGCCCTGGACGTGCCGGAGGCCGCCGGCTTCCTGGCCCTGGCCCGGATGGAGCGGATGGGCCTGACGCTCGGCCCGGTGACCCGCACCCCAAACCGCCGGATGGCGTTCCTCGCGCTGCCGGGCGCCGCGGCCAAGGCGCCCGAGCTGGTCCGCGGACTGGGCTGGGACGCCGAGGCGATCCGCATGGTGGGGCGAGGTGAGGGCGACTACGTGGCCGGGCCGCCGACCCGGATGGCCGGGCGCGGGGCCGTGCAGTGGGCCCGCCGCCCGTCCCGCGCCAACCTGTGGCTGCCGGACGCCGACGAGCTGATCGGCCCGCTCGCGTACGCCTGTGCCCGGGAAGCCGCCGACGCCCGGATCCGTCTTTCGTAGGGTGGCCCCCACAAGCGGGGACTTCGAAAGGCAGTGCCATGCCGGACCAGGCGGAGCATACGGGCGGGACGAACACGGCGGGTGCGGCTTCGGCGCCTCCACCCGCCGTGCGGGTGGAGGGGCTGTGGAAGCGGTTCGGGGAACAGGTCGCGGTCGCGGGGATCGATCTGGAGCTGCCCGCGGGGAAGTTCATCGGTCTGGTGGGCCCCAACGGCGCGGGGAAGACCACGACGCTCTCGATGGTGACCGGACTCCTGCGGCCCGACATGGGCCGGATCGAGGTCGCGGGCCACGACGTGTGGCGGGACCCGGTCGAGGTGAAGTCCCGGATCGGGGTGCTGCCGGAGGGGCTGCGGCTCTTCGAACGGCTCTCCGGTCGTGAACTGCTCGGCTACACCGGCAGGTTGCGCGGGCTGCCGGGCGCCGAGGTGGACAAGCGCGCCACCCAGCTGCTCGACGTCCTGGATCTCGCGGGGGCGCAGCACAAGCTGGTCGTGGACTACTCGACCGGGATGCGCAAGAAGATCGGGCTGGCGTCCGCACTGCTGCACAACCCCGAAGTCCTTTTCCTCGACGAGCCGTTCGAGGGCGTCGACCCGGTGTCGGCGCAGACCATCCGCGGCGTCCTGGAGCGCTACACGCGCTCCGGCGCGACCGTGGTCTTCTCCAGCCATGTGATGGAGCTCGTCGAGTCGCTCTGCGACTGGGTGGCCGTCCTGGCGGCGGGGCGGATCCGGGCCCACGGCACGCTGACCGAGGTGCGCGGGGAGGCGGCCTCCCTGCAGGACGCCTTCCTCGAACTCGTCGGCGCGGGCGCCCGGGACACCGGGGAGTCCCTCGACTGGCTGGGCGGTGCCCGATGACGGTGCTGGACGCCCCCGCGGGAGCCGCCGTCCCGGCCGTACGCGGCCAGGGTCTGGTCCCCGTGTTCGCACGCCTCAAGCTGGCGCTGCTGCGCAACGGGCTGCGCCAGTCGTCCGGGCGGAGGGCCGCCTACATCGCGTCCCTCGTCGTGACGCTGCTGCTCGCGGTGGGCCAGCTGATCGGCCTGGTCGCACTGCGCGGCCACGCGCAGGCGAGCACCCTGGTGGTGCTCCTGACCGCGGTCCTGGCGCTGGGCTGGGCGGTGATGCCGCTGTTCTTCCCGAGCGGGGACGAGACCTTGGACCCGACCCGGCTGGTGATGCTGCCGCTGCGGCCGCGGCCGCTGATCGGCGCCCTGCTGACGGCTTCGCTGATCGGTATCGGGCCGCTCTTCACGCTCGCCCTGGTCCTCGGCTCGGTGATCGCTCTGGCGCACGGAGCCGTCGCGGTGGTGTTCGGGGTGATCGCCGTGCCCCTGACGCTGCTGGTCTGTGTGGCGCTGGCGCGGTCGGTCACCACGGCCAACACCCGGCTGCTGACCTCGCGCAAGGGCCGCGACCTCGCGGTGCTCAGCGGGCTGGTGATCGCGGTGGGCATCCAGTTCGTCAACTTCGGGGCGCAGCGCCTGGGCCGGGCGGGCGGGCTGTCCTCGCTCGAGCCGGTCGCGGACGTGGTGCGCTGGCTGCCGCCGGCCTCGGCTCTCGGCGCGGTGGGGTCGGCCTCCGAGGGGGCGTACGGGACGGCGTTCGGGCAGTTGCTGCTCTCGGTGCTCGCGCTGGGCGGCGTGCTGTGGCTGTGGCAGCGGAGCCTCGTGAAGCTGATGACGTCGCCGGACGGCTCCACGATCGCGGCCGCCGAACCGTCCTCGGGGCGCTCCGGCGCGGGCCGTTCCGGTCTGTTCTCGTTGCTTCCGGAGGGGCGTACGGGCACGGTGATGGAGCGGAGCCTGCGGTACGTCGTACGGGACCCGAAGACGAAGGCGGCCTGGGTGACGGCGCTGGCGATCGGTCTGATCGTGCCGGTGCTCAACGCGGTGCAGGGCGGCGGGTCGGCCTACTTCGCGTGTTTCGCGGCCGGAATGCTCGGCATGCAGATGTACAACCAGTTCGGGCAGGACACCTCCGCCTTCTGGATGGTGGCGCTGTCGGTGTCCTCGACCCGGGACGCCTTCCTCGAACTGCGGGCGCGTGCGCTGGCCCTGCTGCTGATCACCCTGCCGTACACGGTCCTGGTGACGGTGGTGACCACGGCGGTCCTCGGCGACTGGGCGGCCCTTCCGGGGGTGATGGGCCTGTCGTTCGCGCTGCTGGGCGCGATGCTGGCGACGGGCGCTCTGGCGTCGGCGCTGTTCCCGTACTCGATTCCGCAGGACGGGGCGTTCAAGAACGTCGTGCCGGGGCAGGCCGGGCTCGCCTGGATCTCCATGCTCGGCGGGGTGGTGGGCGCCGCGGTGCTCAGCGGTCCCGTGATCGGGCTGACGGTCTGGCTGCACGTGGCGGACCATCGTGACCTGCTGTGGCTGCTGCTGCCGGTGGGCGCGGTGTACGGGGCGTTCATCGGGTGGCTGGGGGTACGGCTCGCGGCTCCGCGCACCGCGCAGCGACTCCCGGAGATCCTGGCGGCGGTCAGCAAGGGCTGACGGGCCAGGACGCGGGAGGGTACGGGCCCACGAGGGCGGGGCGTCCGGGGTCAGGGGCTGACGGGCTCCCGGTCGTCCCGGCGTCCCTCGGCGAGCTGTTCCAGGAAGGGCTCCACCGCCCTGCGCCAGCCATCCGGACGGTCGTAGTGGACGAGGTGGCCGGCGTCCTCCACCTCCGCGTACTGCCCGCGCGGCAGCACGCGGACCATCTCCTGGGCCTCCGCCCTGCCCAGCTCCCCGTCGATCCCGCGCAGGACCAGGGTGGGGCAGCGCACCTGCGCCAGCTCCTCCCAGTGGGCGTCGAAGACCCAGGTGGCCCGCGACGTCAGCATCTGCTCCTGGGAGAAGACGGGCCGCCAGCCGTCGGAACTCTCGGCCATCACCTCGGCGAAGAACTCGCCGCGCGCGGGGTTGGGCCGCTCCACCCAGGGATCGTCCTCGCCGAACCACTTCCGCACGTCGGCGAGCGTCGCGAAGGGCAGCGGCCAGGTGGTGAACCAGTCCGCCCATTCGCGCTGCGAGGCGGCACCGATCGCGGAGGCCCGCATGTCGCAGATGATCAGCGCCTTGACGAGGTCGGGGCGCTTCGCGGCGAGCTGCCACGCGGTGAGCGCGCCCATCGAGTGTCCGACGAGGGTCACCGGGGCCAGGCCCAGCTGCTCGATCGCGGTCTCGGCGTCCGCGACGTAGGCGTCGCGGGTGTACGGGCCGTCGGCCGGCTTGTCGCTGCGCCCGTGGCCACGCTGGTCGAGGCCGACCGGCCGGTGGCGTTCGGAGAGCCAGCGGGCGGTGGACGCCCAGTGCGTGGCCCGTCCCATCAGGCCGTGGAGCATTAAGATCCCGGGGGCCTGCCCGGCCTCCGCGGGATCCTTGGGCCGGTCGGCGAACTCCCACGCCGCGAGGCGTACGCCGTCCGATCCGGTCACATCGATGCGCCGCACCATAGGTTCTGGCACCCCCTTCTGGTCCTCGATCACCGTGTGCGTGCGCGCCAGACTATCGAACTCTTATTCGAAAACCCGCTTCCGGCTCGCAACATCCCACGTTTGAGTGACAGCGGTTCAGGATTGATGACGGTCGCCCTGGGGAGACCTTCTCCGGGAAGCGGACCACTCGGGGACAGGGGTCCGCGGGGACTGACCTCGAGAGCTCGGGGCTCCAGGTCAGCGCAGGGGAGGACAGGCCCCGGCACCTTCGGGCGCCGGGGCCGCAACGTGTCCGGGAACGCAGGGGTCCGCGCTCGCGGCGGACCGTCGGGGCGGCACGGAGCGGCACCCCGGAGAATCGGGAGAATCGAACATCCCGCAGGGCCCTGAAGGCCCGGGGAAGCGTGAGGGCGTCGGAAAGCACGGCAGCCACCTCATGGTGCACGTGCCAGTGCGACGGGCGCATTCCCTGCTCCCTCCCCGACCGCCCGGCGGGTTCCGCCGGCGCCCTCAGGTCATATGCCTGGCCACAGCCTGGCACGCGTTTCGCCCGGGCGCTGCGATTCCGGGCGGAAAACAGAAAGCGGGCTTACCGGCTCACATCTGCACGTGCATCCGCATCGGCGCCTGCACGTGTGTCAGGGCGCCGACGCGGGCACAACCGCTGGTCAGCGCTTCGCGACGAACACGTGCGAGGCGACCTCGGAGTCGAGCTCGGCCGCCTCCCCGCTGGAACCGACCAGCACGCCGCCGGCCGACTCGGTCACACTGACGACGGACCCGGGCTGTACGCCCGCCCGCCGCAGCGTGTACATCAGCTGTGCGTCGGTCTGGATCGGCTCACCGATCCGGCGCACCACCACGGTCTTGCCCTCGGCGCCCGGGTCGAGCTCGGCCAGGCTCACCATGCCCTCGTCCAGGAACGGATCGGCCTCGGCCTTCTCGCCCAGCTCCTCCAGACCCGGGATCGGGTTGCCGTACGGAGACTCCGTCGGGTGCCGCAGCAGCTCCAGCACCCGGCGCTCCACGGCCTCGCTCATCACGTGTTCCCAGCGGCACGCCTCGGCGTGGACCTGTTCCCACTCCAGGCCGATGACGTCGACGAGCAGGCACTCGGCCAGCCGGTGCTTGCGCATCACCCGGGTCGCCAGCCGGCGTCCCTCCTCGGTCAGCTCCAGATGGCGGTCGCCCGCGACCTGGACCAGACCGTCCCGCTCCATGCGCGCCACGGTCTGGCTGACCGTCGGACCACTCTGGTCCAGCCGTTCGGCGATCCGGGCGCGCATGGGGACCACGCCTTCCTCTTCGAGCTCGAGGATGGTGCGGAGATACATCTCCGTGGTGTCGATCAGTCCGGACATACGTGCCCCTCGATGCTGTGACATGAAGTCGTCGTGCGATGGCCCTCCACCAATTCTGACGCATGGCACCGACAACCGTGCCCTGCCGTCGGCAGTCCGTGCGGACGGGCGGTTCCGGGCGCTATTGACAGCCCAGTGGTCCGGACCGCAACGTGATCCGCGACACGGGCACCGCACGGACCCCACTTCACCGGAAAGGCCTCCTCGATGAGCGACAGCAAGCTCGCCGGTCAGTTCTTCGACGCAGCGATCGGCCTGCTGGAGCGGGTGCGCGACGAGGAGGCGGGATCGATCGCCGCCGCGGGGGCCGCGATCGCCGACACCGTCGCCGCGGGAGGCCGGCTCTTCGCCTTCGGTGCCGGGCACTCGTCGCTCGCCGCGCAGGACGTCGTCTACCGTGCGGGCGGACTGGCCCTGATGAACCTTCTGGCGGTGCCCGGCACCGTCGGCGTCGACGTCATGCCGGCCACGCTCGGCTCGGCGTTGGAGCGGGTGGACGGCCTCGCGAGCGCCGTCCTCGACTCCAGCCCGGCCCGCGCGGGCGATCTCCTCGTGATCATCTCGCTGTCCGGGCGCAACGCACTGCCCGTGGAGATGGCGCAGAACGCGCGTGCGCTCGGGCTCACGGTCGTCGGGGTCACCTCCGTCGCCTACACGACGGGCACCAGGTCGCGGCACGTGTCGGGCGGATTCCTCCGCGACCACTGCGACATCGTGCTGGACAGCAAGATCGCGATCGGTGACGCCGAACTGCGGACGGAGGGCGTCGAGGCACCCTTCGCGCCCGCGTCGACGGTCGTCACCAGCGCGCTGATGCAGGCCATGATGGCCACCGCGGCCGAGGAACTCGTCGCCCGCGGAATCGAACCTCCGCTGCTGCGCTCGGGCAACGTGGACGGCGGACACGAGTGGAACGGGCGCGTGATGCGGGAGTACGGCGACCGCGTCTTCTACCGGCACTGAGCGGCACTGAGCGGCACCGAGCGGCACGCGGCGTACAGCACCGAGCGGCCGGCGCCCGGCGCGCCCGGCCCCGGCCGGGTTCGAAGCCCGGCCCGCCCGCCGGGTTCAGGCGCCCGGCCCGGCTTCAGGCGCCCACCCGGGTTCAGGCCTCCGGCACGCCCGTCAGCCGGGCGAGGTCGACCGCCGTGGCGACCCGGGCCGCCGCGCTCTCCGCGTACATCACGTCGGGGCGTTCGAACGCGCCGCGGTTCGCCGCGCGCAGGAACGTCACCACGCCCAGCGTCCTCCCCCGGCTCCGCAGCACCGCGCACAGGGCGTACGCGGAGCCGCCCGGCCACTGGTGCCCGACCGCCCACGCCCCGCCCGCGCCGGCCGGCGCGGCGGCCCGGACGGAGTCCGCGCGCTCGACGGCCTGGAGGGCCGGGTGCCCCGGCGCGTACCGCACCGGGAGCGGGCCGCCGGAGACCGGCAGGCAGGGCCCCGGCGCGTCGGACGGCGTGGCCGCGGCCCGTACGAGCCGTTCCCCCACCGCGAGGCCGGCCAGCAGATCGACGACCACATGGTCGGCGAACCCCGCAAGCGCGTAGTCCAGCGACGTGGTCGCCGCCTCCATCGGGTCCTCGCACTCCGCGGTCTGACGGGCCGCCCGGTGCAGCTGCTTCGCACGGAAGCGCACCCGGTCCGCGTCCTGCTCCGCGAGCTTCGCCGCGGTGACGTCGCGGAACAGCCAGCCGACCCCGAGCGGGACCGGTTCCTCGGCGAGCGGCGAGGTCAGCCTCAGGAATCCGCTGCGCCAGCAGCGCCGCCGGTCCCCCTCGGCGGTGCGCAGGGTCACCCACAGCTCGGCCGGGGCGGGCGGCGCCCCCTCGGCGAGGACGTGCTGCAGCGCGCTCTCCAGGTCCTCGACGCCCTGGACGACCAGCTCGCCCAGCGGGCGTCCGAGCAGGGTGGTGCGCCCGCCGCCCAGAGCACGGGCGGCGTAGGCGTTGACCACGGTGGGACGCAGGTCGACGTCGACGGCGACCACGCCCCAGGACGCGTCCTCGAACAGGGCTTCACTGAGCGCGATGGAGCGCTCCAGGTCGATCTGCGCGTGCACCTCGCTGAACGCGCAGTACACCCCGGCGGGCTTCCCGTCCTCGCCCCGGACCCCCGACGACTGGGTCCGCACCAGGACTCGCCCGCCGTCCTTGCGCAGCAGCGCGAACTCGTGGACCTGGCGGCCGGGCGCGTCCATGACGGACAGCAGCCGTTGCTGCACGTCCACCGCGTCCGCGGGCCGCACGGCCCACCCGGCGAAACCGCGTCGGCCGACGGCCTCGGCGGCACTCCAGCCGAGGATCCGCTCGGCCTCGCGGTTCCAGTGGGTGACGGTGCCGTGCGCGTCGAACGCGCAGAGCGCGGCGTCCATCCCGTCGAGCAGCGCGGCGAGGAGCCGGGAACCCGGGACCGCCGCCGTCGTCGTCGAAGGCTCCCGCCCCGGGTCCTCATCGGGACCGAGCGCGTCGGTGGTCCCGGTGCTCCTGGAAGCACTCACTCCGTACCTCCCGCAGGGCGTGTTCCGCTTCGCGTTCCGCATTGCCGCACGTCAGACCATTGAACTCGAACGTGAGCCACCACACAGCCACTTCCCGGAAATCCGGTGTCCACCCGGGGCGCCGTTAATTCGCTTGTGCGGCCGCGCGGGTGTTCCTAGGCTGTGGGCACACGCTGAAAGGAGGTGATCCGAAAAGTGCAGTCTTATCGGATTCGTGAGGTGGCTGCGGGCTGACAGCCCGTCGTCGCACACCGTGCACCTCGGCAGGCTGCCTGCCGAAACCCAAGCAGTCACCGACCCGCAGGCTCGCCGGTAAGTCCGGCCGGCTCCTCCGCGAGGAGGAACCAGAGCCTGCGGGTTCCTGCGTTCTCCGGGCAGCTCAGTACTGCTCGGACTGGCCGCCGTCGATCGGGACGACGGTGGCGTTGATGAAGCCGGACTCCTCGGAGAGCAGGAACGCGACCAGGTTGCCGACCTCCTCGGGCCTGCCGAACCGCTTCATCGGGTTGACGCTGACGAAGGCCTCGCCGGCCTTCTCCCAGTTGTCCGCGTCGATCTGCTTGAGCGAGGCCTCGACCATCGGGGTCATGATGGCGCCGGGGGCGATCGCCTTGACCGAGACGCCGAACTGTCCGTACTCCACGCCGGAGTTGCGGGTGAGACCGACGACGCCGTGCTTGGCCGCCGCGTAGCCGGACTGGTTGCCCACTCCCCGTATGCCGCCGACGGAGGCCGTGTTCACGACGGAGCCGGAGCCCTGGCCCTTCATGACCGGGAGCACGTACTTCAGGCCGAGGAACACGCCGCGGAGGTTGATCGAGACGACGCGGTCGAACTCGTCGGAGCCGAAGTCCTGGGTGAGGTTCTGCTTGCCCTCGATGCCGGCGTTGTTGAAGAAGCCGTCGATGCGTCCGTAGGCCTCGACCGTGGCGGAGACGTACCGCCGCGTGTCCTCCTCGGAGCTGACGTCGGCGGTGATCCGCAGGACCTCGGCGCCGGGGGCGGTCTTCTCCACCTCGGCCGCCGTGGCGGCGAGACCCTGCTCGCTGACGTCGACGAGCGCCAGCCTGGCGCCTTCGGCCGCGACCCGCACGGCCGCCGAGCGGCCGAGACCCGAGCCGCCGCCGGTGATGAGGACGACCTTGCCGCTGAACCGGTCTTCCATGACTGAACCTCCACGCTGAGATGTACCGGATGGCATTAGCCTAGACAGTACGTACAGTCTAAATATTCCGCTGTGCCCGTATCGTGCGGCTCAGGAGGTTCCATGGACGACGAACGCCCCGCCGCCCCACGCCCTCGTCGCGGCCCGCACCGCGACCCGGAAGCCCATGAGGCGGTCCTGACGGCCACGCGGGAGCTGGTGGCCGAGCTCGGCTACAAGGGCGTGACGATGGAGCGCATCGCGTCACGGGCCGGGGTGGCCCGGATGACGGTCTACCGCTGGTGGCCGAACAAGGCGGCCGTGATCACCGAGGCGGTCGCCGACCGGCTCGCCCCCGGGCCGGCCCCCGACACGGGTGACGTGCGCGAGGACGCGCTGCTCTGGCTGCGGAACCTGGTGCGGACCCTGACGCTCCTGGGCGACCCCAGTGTCGTGACGGGCGCGCTGACCGAGCGCGGGGAGGCCGGGCGGACGGATCTGCGGGACCTCCTGCGCGCCCACGCCGAGCGGGCCGCGCTGCTGCTGCGCAACGGCGTGGCCCGGGGCGGGCTGCCGGAGGGGCTGCCCCTGGACACGATCGTGGACAGCTGGACCGGTTACGTCGTGTACCGGACGGTGTTCCTGGGCCAGGAGATCACCGAGGCCGATCTCCTCGGCCTCGTACGGCTGCTGCCGGGGCGGCCCGGCGAGGGGCCTCCCGGGGCGTCGGGCGCCGGGACGGGCTGAGGCCCCCGGGGCATCAGGGGCAGAGGCGCTCCACGTGCCAGCCCGCCTCCGGACTCTCCCGCACGTACCGCAGCCGGTCGTGCAGCCGGTTCTCGTGCCCCTGCCAGAACTCGATCGCGTCCGGCACGACGCGGAAGCCGCCCCACTGCGGGGGCGCCGGGACCTTCTCGCCCTCGGGGTACCGGGCCGCGAGCTCCTCGTAGCGGTCGACCAGCTCCTGCCGGGAGCCGACCACCGCCGACTGGTCGCTCGCCCAGGCGCCCAGCTGGGAGCCGTGCGGGCGGGTGCGGAAGTACGCCACCGTCTCCTCGCGTCCGACGCGGACGGCGGTACCTGTGACGATGACCTGGCGGGCGAGCGGGTGCCAGGGGAAGAGCAGCGAGGCGTACGGGTTCGCCGTCAGTTCCCGGCCCTTCCGGGAGCCGTAGTTGGTGAAGAAGACGAAGCCGCGCGCGTCGTAGTGCTTCAGCAGCACCGTCCGGGAGGACGGCCTGCCCCGCGAGTCGGCCGTGGAGACCACCATCGCGTTCGGCTCGTGCAGCGCGCCGCCCCCGGCGACCTGGCGGAACCAGTCGGCGAACTGGTCCATGGGGTCCGCGGCTAGATCCTTCTCGGTGAAGTCCTCGGAGCGGTACTGCTCGCGCATCACGGCCGGATCGGTGGTGCAATCGGATGACGGGACGCGAGAGGAGGCGGAAGCGGAGGACGAAGTGGCATCTGCTGTGGGCACGGGGCCATCCTGCCGCAGCGGACCGGTTCCGCCGAGAGGGAGGGCCGCGATCGCCGGCCCGCGCGCCACTCGGGCTGTGCCGGACGTCACCCTTCCCCGCGTCGTGGTAACCCGCCAGTATCGTGTGCGGGCCTTTGTGGCCTGCACACAGCAGCCGAGTCGAGGGAGCCGCCCGATGTCCGACTTCGTACCCGGACTTGAAGGAGTCGTCGCGTTCGAGACGGAGATCGCCGAACCCGACAAGGAAGGCGGCTCGCTCCGTTACCGCGGCGTCGACATCGAGGACCTCGTCGGCCATGTGTCGTTCGGCAACGTCTGGGGCCTGCTGGTGGACGGGGCGTTCAACCCCGGCCTGCCGCCCGCCGAGCCCTTCCCGATCCCCGTGCACTCAGGTGACATCCGGGTCGACGTGCAGTCGGCGCTCGCCATGCTGGCCCCGGTGTGGGGCCTGAAACCCCTGCTCGACATCGACGAGGAGACCGCGCGCAACGACCTGGCGCGGGCGGCCGTGATGGCCCTGTCGTACGTCGCCCAGTCGGCCCGCGGCCAGGGCCGCCCGATGGTCCCGCAGAGCGAGATCGACAAGGCGGAGTCCGTCGTGGAGCGGTTCATGATCCGCTGGCGCGGCGAGCCGGACCCCAAGCACGTCAAGGCTGTCGACGCCTACTGGACGTCGGCCGCCGAGCACGGCATGAACGCCTCGACCTTCACCGCCCGTGTCATCGCGTCGACCGGCGCGGACGTGTCGGCGGCGCTGTCCGGGGCGGTGGGCGCCATGTCGGGCCCCCTCCACGGGGGTGCCCCGTCCCGGGTCCTCGGCATGATCGAGGAGATCGAGCGGACGGGCGACGCGACGGCGTACGTGAAGCAGGCCCTGGACAAGGGTGAGCGCCTGATGGGCTTCGGCCACCGCGTCTACCGCGCCGAGGACCCCCGCGCCCGCGTCCTGCGGCGCACGGCCCGTGAGCTGGCCGCCCCGCGCTTCGAGGTGGCGGAGGCCCTGGAGAAGGCGGCCCTGGAGGAGCTCCACGCCCGCCGGCCGGACCGTGTCCTGGCGACGAACGTGGAGTTCTGGGCGGCGATCGTCCTGGACTTCGCCGAGGTCCCGGCCCACATGTTCACGTCGATGTTCAGCTGCGCCCGCACCGCGGGATGGTCGGCGCACATCCTGGAGCAGAAGCGGACGGGCCGCCTGGTGCGCCCCTCGGCGACGTACGTCGGCCCGGGCACGCGCGACCCGCGCTCGATCCCGGGCTACGACCAGCTGGCGGACCTGGGCAACTGACGGGCGGGGCGAGGCGGTACGGGACGTACCGCCTCGCCCTGCGCTCGGCCGGGACCGCACCGTGCCGTGCCGCCCCTGCCTAGAGCTCGTAACACGATCTTGTTGGGATTCCCTGGCCGGGCGTGACCGATGTGACGATTCGGCCGTTCGTGAGGTGTGGGTAGTCGACCGTGGATCGTGGACGATGAGTTGTGGGCGTTGATCGAGCCGTTGCTGCCGCCGTGGCCGGAGCGGTCGCCGGGGCCGCGGCCGGTGTCGGACCGACTCTGTCTGCAGGGCATCCTGTTCGTCCTCTACAACGACATAGCCTGGCAACTTCTGCCGTTGGAACTGGGGTTCGGCTCGGGACAGACGTGCTGGTGCCGGCTGGACCGGTGGCAGAAGGCAGGAGTCTTCGACCAGCTGCACAGAGTCCTGCTCGCTGAGCTGAACGCGGCGGGCGAGCTCGACTGGTCGCGGGCGTGTGTGGATGGTTCCCACTTCCGCGCGAAAAAGGGGGATCCGACACCGGTCCGTCGCCGCTCGACCGGCGGAAGACGGGCAGCAAACACCATCTGATCTGCGTCGGCCGCGGCACCCCGCTCAAGGTCATCACCACCGCGGCCAACGTCAACGACGTCACCCAGACCCTCGCCTTGGTCGACGGCATCCCACCCCCGGCCGGCCCCGCCGGCGACCCGACGCCCTGCTCGGCGACACGGGCTACGACTTCGTCTCACTCGCCTGCGGCTTGATCTGTTGGAGACGCCTCAAGAAGGCCAGATTTGATCGCGTCACGAACATTCGGGCTGATACGCGTTGGCCTTGCCCTCAGATCGGTCGCCGTGTCGCTGGTCTTCTCCGGTCGCCACCCGTCACGTTGGCCAAGCGCTGGTCGCGGCCCAGGGCAGCGAAGGGCGATTCTGCCGTTCAGGACAGTCCACTTGAAGGCCCGAAATCCAGGACGGTCCCAGGCGGGACCGGACCCTCACCCGCGTAACCCGCGTAGGTATTGCCCAGCCGTGCCGCTGGTGCGTCGTCGTCGGCGAGCGTCAGGCTGGGCCAAGGCCCGGCGAGGGCTGCATCGTCCAGAGTAATGCCGAGGTGATCGAGTACGAGCGCCACCACCGGCGCCATCCCGGCGCCCTCACCCTTGTGTGCGGCGAGTGCCTCTTCCACTCGATCCCACCAGGGGCCGAGCGGTTCGGACCGGCTGTGTTCCATGCCGGGCTCGAAGTACTCGACACACTCGCCGTCGCGCCAGTACTGGAAGACGTCGATTCCCTCGGTAGTCGCCACGCTGTACGTCTCAGTTCCCCGAGACAACTCCGCGAGCGATTCTTCCCCAAAGCCGATGCCGCCGTCCTCCTCGACGCAGAAGGCCCACCCACCGATGCTGCCGGCCCGCAGCAGCGAGACCATCCCGTCACCCGATTCACCCGAGGGTAGATCTGAGGCTGCCTCGCAGCCGAGCAGCTGCGCCTGGTCCGGATCGGCCCCGTAGCGGGCGAACACTTCCTCGGGGACGAGACCGCGAGTGAAAGTAGCGCACATCCAGGCCCTCGCCCAGTCCAGCGAACCCGCTTCCGCGTCTGTGTCCATAATCTGCCTCCGTGATTGACACCGGGCATCGCTTATCAGGGGCGAGCCTTCCAGGCTCTCCGCAGTGTGCCAAGCACGGCGAGGAGCCCGGACCATAATGCCTGGTTCATCCGACGGGATAGGTACCGGGCAGGATGTCCCGGGGGCTTGCCCGGTGAACTGGATGCAAGAAGGGGGCGCGAGCATCAGCTGCCTGTCACGCTCGACCAGGACGCCTCAACAAGATCTTGTTACGAGCTCCTAGGGCTGAGCCTGCCGGGTGCGCTTGACGGTGAAGTACAGACCCAGCCAGCGGGCTCCGCTTTCACGTTCGCCCGTTCTTACCTCTCTGAATGAAAAAGCATCCCACCACAGAAATGCACCCGACAATTCCCAGAAGCGCCCACCCTCCACTGTTCCCGTAAGCAATCAGGAAAATGGAAAAGGCGACTCCCAGGACTATGAACACGGCGGCGATCTGCACGTATCGCTTAACGGCAGCCCGCTGTTCCATCGTCCATCCGACGTGCGGCTCCGACATGCTGACCACCTTGTCTCCTTTTAGCCACCGGTGACCGGTAGGGCTGGGGCACGGAATCGCTGGTAGTGGTACGGGGAGAACACCGCGAGGGCTGCAGCCGTGTTGACCTTCGCGCCGGTCTCGTCGACCATCGCGACCACAGAACCGAGTGCGTCGGTCAGGTGGTAGTTCTTCCCCCCACGGGTCATGGAGTTCAGGGTGCCCCCGGGCTCACGGTTGAAGCCGTGTCCACTCCGGCGGTTGGGTCATCCGCGAGCAGTCCGGCCACTTCTCGCCCCGTCCTGGCGGGGCCGGCAACCGCCCGCGTCCAGTCGACGCCCACCACCAGGCCATGCCCGTGTCCGTGGGGTTGACGGGGTATCACTCGCCGACGGACGCAAGCTCGTCAGAGGTGCCGTCCAGCCGTCGCCCCCGGCTCTCGGCCACACGCCGTACGTCCCCCAGCGATTCGGCCAGGCGGCACGCGAGGTAGTGCACCTGGGGGCCGGTGGCCCGTCGGTCGCCCAGCAGGTCCGCCGCGTGGCCGAGCAGATCCCCGGCCATGGATAGCTGCGCACTCTCGACCCGGTCCGCCATCCGCGACACCGTGCCCGCGCCGTCCCCGAGGAGATAGCAGGGCTCGCCGCCCGCCGTCGTCCACGGGAGCAGCCGCGCTTCTCCGGACTCCGCCCTCACGCCGCCGCCTCCCACCCACGCGGGATGTCCACGAGCGCACGCCGCCGCCTCAGCTCCGCGATCCTGCGGGCTTCCCGCTCCCTTTCGTGCGCCACGTAGTAGGGGCGCACCAGTGGGCTGTCCTCGCCACGCGGCGGACGTTTGCCGGTGCAGTGTCTCGTGATCCCGTCGGGGCGAGTGCACGCGCTCGGGGGATGCCCTGCTCCCGACGCCGGCCGTCTCGCCAGCAGCTCGAAGATCCGGGCGATGCGGTCCCTCATGGCTTCCTGCTTCCTGCTTCCTGCGGATTTCGTGGCCACGCCACACGAAGGAGCGAACGACTGCGCTCCGTGCTCAACTCTTCACAGAATGAGGTCGTCGCTCGGTACGCTGCCAGGGGTTCACGCCTGACAGCGCGCCTGTCATCCTGGGGAGTTGGTCGCATGACGTCGCATCACAGGCCACGCACGGCACGGGTGAAGTACGGCGAGGAGCTGCGGCTCAGGCGCACGGCGGCGGGGCTGACCCAGGAGGCGTTGAGCGAGCAGATCGTGTGCTCGCCGACCCTCATCAGCCACTTCGAGGCGGGCCGTCGGCTGCCCAACCCGGATGACGCCCAGCGGATCGACCGGGCGCTGAGCACGGACGGGTTCTTCGCCCGGTGGCTGGAGGATCTGGACACGAAGTTCGTCGACCACTTCGCGGCGGTGGCCGAGCTGGAACGGCATGCGACGGAGATTCGGCAGTTCGCCCCAGCCCTCGTCCCCGGGCTCCTCCAGACCGAGGGTTACGCCCGCGCACTGTTCTCCGCCTACCGGCCGAACCACCAATCTGCGGAGCTTGACAGAGACGTCGTCATCCGAACAGAGCGTGCCCAAGTGCTTGACGGGCCGATCAAGCCAGTCGTCTGGACGATCCTCGACGAAGCCGTGCTCCGCCGCCAGGTAGGAGGACCTCAGGTCATGGCAGAGCAGCTCGACAAGATCGCGGATATGGCCGCCTCCGGGCGCCTCCGTCTGCACGTACTGCCATTCGGAGCCGGTGCGTACGCGCTCCAGGAGGGGCTGCTCACTCTCATGAGCTTTCGGGACTCCGCACCCGTGGCATACGTCGAGGGCTTCCTCTCGGGGAGCCTTCTCGACGATCCCTCACTGGTGAGTACCAGTCAGACCGCCTACGCTCTTGCGCTGAGTGACGCGATGTCGCGGCGCGAATCATTGACCGCCGTCCGGGCGGCAGCGGAGGAACACAGAGATGGCCAGCACTGAGCACTGCGTATCCGACTCGTCCACGCTCGCTCGGTGGTACAAGTCCAGCTACAGCGGCGGCAGCCAGGGCGAATGCCTTGAGGTGGCCCGCGGCTACGACGTCGTCCCCGTACGGGACAGCAAGGTCTCCCACGGACCGGCCGTGATCGCGTCCACGGCGAGCTGGTCGGCCTTCGTCACAGCCGTCAGGAACGGCTCACTCGACCTCGACGCCTGACCGGTCCTCCCCACGGGCCACCAGGCGCGGCCCGAAGCTCGGATCTCGCGTCGCGAGCCCCGAGATCGGCACGTTCACTCCTCCGGGTGTACGTGGAGGAGGGTGCGCCCGAAGCTTGAGCTTCGGGATCCGGGTGCCGGGACCCGGGCGCCGGGATTCGAGCTCCTTCTTTCAACCGGTAGGGAAAAGAAGGGTTTTGGGAAACCTCCCCCACCTCCCCTCCCCGTCACGGCCAGCAAGTATGACTAATCGTGATCGGCTTGCGGCGAAGCGTCACGACTGCTTACGGTGCGACCAAACGAACGACCCCGACACGGTGTTAGAGCACCGGCCGGGGTCTCACCCCACGATCGAAAAGGCGATCCCGTGGCTACCCAGCACATTAGTCCTGCCCTCAGCACCCCCGCACTCTCCCGCCCGTACCCGATGGCGAATCCCGGTTACGGCAAGCGGTCCATGCCGGACCAGTCCCCCGCGTGCGCCGACGACTTCACGCTCCTGCCGCCGCGCGAGCGCTGCATCGCCGGGTTTATCGACCACCTTCCCGACGGCGCCTCGATGGACGTGAAGAGCCTCGCCAAGCAGCTGCCGCTCTACGGCCAGCAGGCGGTCGGCTCGGCCCTGCGGACCCTGTCCGTGGCGGGCTATCTGCGTCGCGTGCGCTGCCTGGTCGGTGAGGGCGAACAGGTCCGCTGGGTCTTCCGGACGTTCTGGTCCCGTACCGCGCGCGACAACGAGTGGTGGGGTGCCCGCCTCGCCCCGGAGCAGCGAGAGGCGGCCCCGTCCTCCGTACAGCAGCCGCCCTCCTGGGTACCGAAGGCGGAACCGGCCCCCGTGGCCGAACCGCCCGCAGCGCCGGTCGTGCCGCAGCAGCGGGGCCCGGAGCCCGCCCCGGCCGCGGACCCCGTCCCCTCGCCCGCCTATCTGGCCCTGGCGCAGCTCGGCCGTACCGAACCACGCCTGGCCCTGTCCGCGGCCGACTGCGCGGTGCTGGAGGCACCGGCCGCCGAGTGGCTGGCCCGGGGCGTGAGCACCGACTACCTGACGCACGCCCTCACCTCAGGGCTGCCCGCCCAGGTCGGTTCGCCCGTCGGGCTGGTCCGCCGCCGTCTCGCCGACAAGATCCCGCCGTACGTTCCGCAGGCCACCACGCCGCACACGCCAGGAGGCGGCGTCCGGCGCGCGATGATGGAGTGCGTCAAGTGCGGCGCTGCCGGTCGCCCGGAGGCCCTGCCCGACGGGCTCTGCCGCCCCTGCGGCCGGCCCGAAGCGGCGGAGCCCGAGGGCCGTCCCGCCGGAGGACTCGCCGAGTCCGAGGTCCGCGCCCTCGCGGGCCACGTGAGGGAGCTGCTCAGGTCCCGCTGAGTGCGGGTGCCCGTCCCCCACCACGCGTCAGCCCAGCGCCTCGTCCAGCAGGGCCGCCCACTGCGCGACCACCCTTTCCCGCCGTGCCCTGTCGTCCGTGAGGACGTTGGCGAGGCCCAGGCCGCGAGCCATGTCGAGGATGCCCTGGACCGTCTCGCGGACGCCGGGGCGGGTTTCGTCGGCGCGGAGGAGTTCGACGGCGATCCGGTGGGTCTCCCGGCCGACGCGGGCCTCCAGTTCGGTGACGCGGGGCCTCAGCTGGGCTTCGTTCGAGGCGGCGACCCAGAGCTGGAGGGCGGCGCGGAAGAGCGGGCCGGTGTAGAGGTCGACCAGGGCGGCGATCACCGCCGCGCGGCCCTGGACGGGCAGGGCGCGCAGGGCGGCGGAGCGTTCCTCGGCGACGTACTCGACGGCGCCGGTGAACAGGTCCTCGCGGGTCGGGAAGTGGTGCTGGGCGGCGCCCCGTGAGACCCCCGCGTGTTCGGCGACGACGGTGACCGTGGAGCCCGCCCAGCCGTGTTCGGCGAGGCAGGCCACCGCGGACGCCAGGAGCCGTTGCCGGGTGGCGCGGCTCCTGTCCTGCTTCGGGGGCGTCACAGCACCCATGCGGGATCCCGTCGTTCCAGGAAGGCCGTCATCCCCTCCCGTGCGTCGTCGGAGGCGAAGAGCGCTGCCGAACGGGCGATGAGGTCTTCTGCGTACTGGTCGAAACTCCTCAGCACACTAGCCGTGACCAGCTCCTTCGACGCCGCCAGCCCCTGGGGCGACGCCCTGCGGAGTCCGTCGAGTACCGGTACGAGCGCCTTGTCCACGTCCTCGGGCCCGGCGGCCAGGGTGATGAGGCCGATGCGGGCGGCCTCCGCCGCGTCGAAGCGTTCCCCGGTGAGGTAGTAGCGGGCGGCTGCGCGCGGGTCGAGGCGGGGCAGCAGGGGCAGGGAGATGACTGCGGGGGCTAGGCCCAGCCGGGACTCGGTGAGGGCGAAGGTGGCGTCGGGTCCCGCCACCGAGACGTCGCACGCGCCGAGGAGCCCGAGGCCGCCGGCCCGGACGTGGCCGGTGACGCGGGCGACGACGGGCTTGGGCAGGGCGACGATCGCCCGCATCAGCCCGACGAAGGCCGCCGGTTCGGGTGGTGCGGTCAGGTCGGCGCCCGCGCAGAACGTGTTGCCGGTGTGGGTGAGCACGACCGCACGCACCACGTCGTCGCCCGCGCACCCGGCCAGCGCCTCGGTCAGCTCACCGACCAGCGTCGCGGAGAGCGCGTTGCGGTTGGCCGGGGAGTCGAGGGTGAGGGTGGTGATGCCCCGGTCGTGGGACGGGGGTGCAAGGGTCATCGCTGCTTCTCCCGGTCGCGCAGCTCGCGCCGCAGGATCTTGCCGGACACCGCGCGGGGCACGGCCTCGATGAACTCGGCCCGTCTGATCTTCTTGTACGGCGAGACGCGCTCGGCGACGTGTGTCAGGACGTCCTCCTCGGTGAGGTCCCCCGCTCCGGGGCTGCGGACCACGAAGGCCTTCGGGACCTCGTTGCCGTCGGCGTCGTAGACCCCGATGACGGCGGCGTCGGCGATCTCGGGGTGGGTGAGGAGGATCGCCTCCAGATCGGCTGGGGCGACCTGGTAGCCCTTGTACTTGATGAGTTCCTTGACCCGGTCGACGACGTACAGCCAGCCGTCCGCGTCGACCCGTCCCACGTCCCCGGTGTGCAGCCAGCCGTCGACGTCGATCATGGCGTCGGTCGCGTCGGGGCGGCCCAGGTAGCCCTTCATCACCTGGGGGCCGCGGATGAGGATCTCGCCGTCGGTTCCGGAGTCCACGTCGATGCCGGGATCGGTGAGCGAGACGATCCGCATCTCGGTGCCGGGCAGCAGCTTCCCGACGGCGCCCGGCGGCGGGTTCTCCGCGTCGAGGGGAACCACATGGGTGCCGGGCGAGAGTTCCGTCATGCCGTAGGCCTGCCGTACGGCGGGGACACCGAGGCGGGTGGAGCATGCGGCGGCGAGGTCGGCGTCCAGGGGCGCCGCGGCGCTGACGATGTACTCCAGCGACGAGAGGTCGTAGTCGCCGACGATCGGGTGCTTGGCGAGGGCCAGGACGATGGGCGGGGCGACGTACAGGCCGGTGATGCGGTGGGTCTGGATCGTCTCCAGGAACTGGGCGAGGTCGAAACGGGGCAGGACGACGACCGTGGCGCCGTAGCGCAGCGGCCCGTTCATGAGGGCGGTCAGCCCGTAGATGTGGAAGAACGGCAGCACGGCCAGGATGCGGTCGCGCTCGCCGAGTGGGACGAAGGGCCGCAGTTGCTCCAGGTTGGTGGCGATGGAGCGGTGCGTGAGCATGACGCCCTTGGGGGTGCCGGTGGTCCCGGAGGAGTACGGGAGTACGGCGATGTCCTCGGCCGGGTCGAAGGCGATGTCGGGCTCGGGCGCGGTGGATCCCAGCATGTCGAGTACGGAGGTGTGGCCCTCGGCCTGGTCGCAGACGTAGATCTCCTCGACACCGCCCGCGAGTTCGGCGGCGCGGCGGGCGACGTCGAGGAGCGGGGACACGGTGACGATCCAGCGGGTGGCGGAGTCCCCGAGCTGTTTGGCGAACTCCTCGGCGGTGGCGAGCGGGTGGATGGTGGTGACGGTGGCGCCGGCCCGGGTCGCCCCGTAGAAGACGGCCGGGTAGGCGATCGTGTTGGGGCTGTGCAGGGCGAGCACGTCGCCCTTGCGCAGTCCGGCCTCGGCGAGGTGAGCGGCGATACGCCGGTGGAAGGTGTCGAGCTGGCCGTAGGTGACGGTCATCCCGTTGGTGCCGTCGATCAGCGCGGGTGTGTCACCGAAGTCCGCGGCGTTCCCGAGGACCGCTTCGTGGATGGGTGTTTCGAGGGGCTGGACGTCTGCGTACTCGCTGTGGAACACCATGGCGGTCCCCTTCGACGCGGGTGGAGAGCCAGAATCGCCCCTGCGGGGGCGGATGGGGAGACCTGGGACGCGGCCGGACGCGTGAGGGCGGCGTCAGTACGACTTCGGCAGGCCCAGGGTCTGGTGGGAGACGTAGTTCAGGATCATTTCCCGGCTGACGGGTGCGATACGGGAGACACGCGCGGCCGTGACCAGCGAGGCGAGCCCGTACTCGCGGGTGAGGCCGTTGCCGCCGAGGGTGTGGACGGCCTGGTCGACGGCCCTGACGCAGGCCTCGGCCGCGGCGTACTTCGCCATGTTGGCGGCCTCGCCCGCGCCGATGTCGTCGCCGTCGTCGTAGAGCCTCGCTGCCTTCTGCATCATCAGCCGTGCGAGCTCCAGCTCGATGTGCGCCTGGGCGAGCGGATGGGCGATGGCCTGGTGGGAGCCGATGGGCGCGCCCTTCCAGACGGTGCGGGTCCTCGCGTAGTCCACCGCCTTCTCGACGGCGTAGCGGCCCATGCCGATGGAGAAGGCGGCGCCCATGATGCGTTCCGGGTTCAGTCCGGCGAAGAGCTGGAGCAGCCCCGTGTCCGCCTCCTCGCCGACGAGCGCCCCGGCGGGCAGCCTGACGTCGTCGAGGACCAGCTCGAACTGCTTCTCGGCGGCGTGCAGTTCCATGTCGATCTGGGTGCGGGTGAAGCCGGGGGTGTCGCGGGGGACGATGAAGAGGCAGGGCTTGAGGCTGCCGGACCCGGCGTCCTCGGTGCGGCCGACGATCAGGGTGGCGTCGGAGATGTCGACGCCGGATATGAAGACCTTGCGGCCGGTGAGGATCCAGTCCTCGCCGTCGCGGCGGGCCGTCGTCGTGATGCGGTGGGAGTTCGACCCGGCGTCGGGCTCGGTGATGCCGAACGACATGCTCAGGGAGCCGTCGGAGAGGCCGGGGAGCCAGGCCCGTTTCTGCTCCTCGGTGCCGTAGCGGGCGATGACGGTGCCGCAGATCGCCGGGGAGACGACCATCATGAGGAGGGGGCTGCCCGCGGCGCCGAGCTCCTCCAGGACGATGGAGAGTTCGGCCATGCCGCCGCCCCCGCCGCCGTACTCCTCGGGGAGGTTGACGCCGAGGTAGCCGAGCTTGCCCGCCTCCTCCCACAGCTCGCGGGGGTGCTCGCCGTCGCGGAACAGGTCAGTGGTGTAGCCGCGGCCGAAGCGCTTGCCGAGGGCGGCGACGGCGGAGCGGAGTGCCTTGTGCTCTTCGGTTTCGAGGACGGTGCTCATGGGGTCGTCTCCTCCTGGTGCGCGGGTGCGTGCACGGGGGCGTTCGCGGGGTCAGGCGCGGGGTCAGGCGCGGGGGCGTTCGCGGATACGGGCGCTGGGGCGTCCGCGGGTGCGTCCTGTACGACGGCGAGCAGTGCGCCGACCTCTACCTGGAGTCCGGGGGCGGCGTGGAGCGCGGTGAGGGTGCCGGAGGCGGGGGCGAGGATGCGGTGCTCCATCTTCATCGCCTCCAGCCAGATCAGCGGCTGCCCGGCCTCGACGGCCGTGCCCGGTGCGAGCCCCTCGGCGAGGCGGACGACGGTGCCGGGCATGGGGGCGAGCAGGGAGCCGGGTTCGGTGCGTTCGGCGGGGTCGGTGAAGCGGGGCAGCACGGTGAAGGCGTACGAGCCGGACGAGGTGTCCACATGGGTCCGGTCACCGTGGATGGTGACGGTGAAGTGCCGTGTGACACCGCCGGTCTCGAGGGAGACCGAGCCGGGGCGTACGGCGACGACCCGCTCGCCGGTCTCCGGGGCCGGGATGCGGTCCCGGCCGGTGCGGTAGGCGATCTCGTACTCGGTGCCGTCGGGATCGCTGCGGTAGCTCCGGGTCTGCGGCTGCGAGGTGAGGTTGCGCCAGGCCCCGAAGCGGGCCGGGCCCGTGGTGCTCCCCGCCGGGGAGGGCCCGGCCGCGGCGAGTGCGGCGGCGGTGGCGGCGAGGCGGCGGGCGGAGTCCGCGCCGGGTGCGGCGGTCGCCGTCAGTGCGGTCAGGTGCCGGTCGTAGAAGCCGGTGTCGAGGCGTGCCGCGACGAAGTCCTGGTGGCGCAGCGAGCGCACGAGGAGGTCCCGGTTGGTGATCGGGCCGTGGATGCGGGCGCGTTCCAGGGCGCGGGCGAGGAGGCGTACGGCCTCGGTGCGGGTGGGGGCGTGGGCGATGACCTTGGCGATCATCGGGTCGTAGTGCACGCCGATCGTGTCTCCGCCCGCGTATCCGGTGTCGAGGCGCAGTCCGGGCGCCTCCGGCACGTCGAGCGAGAGCAGTGCTCCGGTCTGCGGCTGCCAGTCACGGGCCGGGTCCTCGGCGTACAGCCGTGCCTCGACGGCGTGGCCGCGCGGTTCGGGCGGGGCGGTCGCGGGGAGCGGTCCGCCTTCCGCGACTTGCAGTTGCAGGGCGACGAGGTCGAGTCCGAACACGGCTTCCGTGACGGGGTGTTCGACCTGGAGCCGGGTGTTCATCTCCAGGAAGAAGGGCCGCCCCTCGGCCGACACGAGGAACTCGACGGTGCCCGCGCCCCGGTAGCCGACGGCCTGCGCGGCGGCCACGGCCGCGTCGTGCAGGTGCCGGCGCAGTCCGTCGTCGAGGCCGGGCGCGGGGGCCTCCTCGACGACCTTCTGGTGGCGGCGCTGGAGGGAGCAGTCGCGGGTGCCGAGCGCCCACACCGTGCCCTGTCCGTCGGCCATGACCTGGACCTCGACGTGCCGGCCCCGTTCGACGTACGGCTCGGCGAAGACCTCACCGTCCCCGAAGGCACCGGCGGCCTCGGCGGAGGCGGCGGTCAGCTCGCCGGGGAGCGAGGCGAGGTCCCGCACGATCCGCATCCCGCGCCCTCCGCCGCCCGCCGCCGCCTTGAGCAGCAGCGGCAGGTCGGCGGTGGTGGCGCTCCCCGGGTCGACCGGGGCGAGCAGGGGAACACCGGCGGCGGCCATCAGCTCCTTGGCGCGGGTCTTGGACGCCATCAGCTCGATGGCCTTGACCGGCGGCCCCACCCAGAGGAGGCCGGCGTCCTGCACGGCCCGGGCGAACCCGGCGTTCTCCGAGAGGAAGCCGTACCCCGGGTGCACGGCGTCGGCCCCCGCGGCGAGCGCGGCGGCGACGACGAGGTCGCCGCGCAGGTAGGTGTCGGAGGGTGCGGCGCCCGGCAGGCGTACGGCGGTGTCGGCCTCCCGTACGTGCAGGGCTCCGGCGTCCGCGTCCGAGTACACCGCGACGGTGGCGATGCCCAGTTCCCGGCAGGTGCGGAAGATCCGGCAGGCGATCTCGCCCCGGTTGGCGACCAGCAGTGTGGTGATCATCCGATGCCTCACATCCGGAAGACGCCGAAGCCGCGCGCGCCTTCGACCGGTGCCGTATGGATCGCGGACAGGCACATCCCGAGGACGGTCCTGGTGTCGCGGGGGTCGATGACCCCGTCGTCGTACAGCCGCCCCGAGAGGAACATCGGCAGCGACTCGGACTCGATCTGCTGTTCCACCATGGCGCGCAGCCCGGCGTCGGCCTCGTCGTCGTAGGGCAGCCCCTTCGCGGCGGAGGAGGCGCGGGCGACGATGGAGAGGACGCCGGCGAGCTGCTGGGCTCCCATGACGGCGGACTTGCTGCTGGGCCAGGCGAACAGGAAGCGGGGGTCGTAGGCCCGGCCGCACATGCCGTAGTGCCCGGCGCCGTAGGAGGCGCCCATCAGCACGGAGAGGTGCGGGACCTTGGAGTTGGACACCGCGTTGATCATCATCGCGCCGTGCTTGATGATGCCGCCCTGCTCGTACTCCTTGCCGACCATGTAGCCGGTGGTGTTGTGCAGGAAGAGGAGGGGGATGTCGCGCTGGTTGGCCAGCTGGATGAACTGCGCGGCCTTCTGCGACTCCTCGCTGAACAGCACGCCCTGCGCGTTGGCGAGGATGCCGACGGGGTAGCCGTGCAGGCGCGCCCAGCCGGTGACCAGGCTCGTGCCGTAGAGCGGTTTGAAGGCGTCGAAGTCCGAGCCGTCGACCAGCCGGGCGATGACCTCGCGCGGGTCGAAGGGGACCTTGAGGTCGCCGGGCACGATCCCCACGAGTTCGTCCTCGTCGTACTTCGGCGGCTCGGCGGGGCCCGGATCCGGGTGTGCCTTGCGCCAGTTGAGCCGGGCGACGATCCGGCGGGCCTGGCGCAGCGCGTCGTGCTCGTCGAGGGCGTAGTGGTCGGCGAGACCGGAGGTGCGGGCGTGCATCTCGGCGCCGCCGAGGGACTCGTCGTCGCTCTCCTCGCCGGTGGCCATCTTCACCAGGGGCGGTCCGCCGAGGAAGACCTTGGACCGCTCCTTGATCATCACGGTGTGGTCGGACATGCCGGGGACGTACGCGCCTCCGGCCGTGGAGTTGCCGAACACCACGGCGACGGTGGGGATCCCGGCGGCGGACAGCCGCGTCAGGTCGCGGAACAGCGCCCCGCCCGGGATGAAGATCTCCTTCTGGGAGGGCAGGTCGGCCCCGCCCGACTCCACGAGGCTGATGCAGGGCAGCCGGTTGGCGAAGGCGATCTCGTTGGCCCGTAGCGCCTTCTTCAAGGTCCACGGGTTGGAGGCCCCGCCGCGTACCGTCGGGTCGTTGGCGGTGATCAGGCACTCGACGCCGGACACGATCCCGATGCCGGTGACGAGCGAGGCACCCACCGCGTAGTCGCTGCCCCAGGCCGCCAGCGGGGACAGCTCCAGGAACGGGGTGTCCGGGTCGACCAGCAGCTCGATCCGCTCGCGGGCGAGGAGCTTTCCGCGCTTCCGGTGGCGGGCCGTGTACTTCTCGCCGCCGCCGGCGAGGGCCTTGGCGTGCTCGGTCTCCAGCTCGGCGAGCTTCGCGAGCATCGCCTCGCGGTGGGCGGCGTAGTCGGGGCCCGTGGTGTCGAGCGCGGTGGGCAGGACGGTCATGCGATCACCTCCGGATCGGCCGGCAGCTGCACGGGGACGGTGACGTGCCGGGACCGCAGCCACTCCCCCAGCGCCTTCGCCTGCGGGTCGAACCGTGCCTGCGCCGCGACGCCCTCGCCGAGGAGGCCGCGGACGACGAAGTTGAGCGCCCGCAGCCGGGGCAGGACATGGCGTACGACGGTGAGTCCGGCGGTCTCCGGAAGGAGCTCCCGGAAGCGGGCGACGGTCAGTTCGTGGGCCAGCCACCGCCAGGCGTCGTCGGAGCGGACCCACACCCCGACGTTGGCGTCCCCGCCCTTGTCGCCGCTGCGGGCGCCCGCGATCCGCCCGAGGGGGACGGCACGTGTGGGACCGGCGGGCAGCGGTTCGGGCAGGTCCGGTTCCGCCACCGCGTCGAGCTCTCTGTACGACCCGGCGGCCGGTACAGCCTCCCGTGACCCGTCCGGCAGCACGGCGACGTGCTCGACCTCGCCGGCCGGTACGTACGCGGCCTCGAACACCCCGTACGGAGCGCCCTTGCCGGGCGGGGCGGTCACGTGGAAGCCCGGGTAGCTGCCGAGTGCCAGCTCGACCGCCGCTCCGGACACGGCGCGGCCGACCGCCTCCGCGTCCGGGTCGCGCACGACCAGCCGGAGCAGGGCACTCGCCGTCTCCTCGGTGCCGGCGTCGGCCCGGTCGGTACGGGCGAGCTCCCACCGCACCTCGGCGGGCTTAGAGCCCGCGCGGTCGAGGGCGTCGGCGAACTGGTCCTTCACGAGACGGGACTTGGCGTCGATGTCGAGTCCCGTCAGCACGAAGACGACCTCGTTGCGCCAGCCACCGAGCCGGTTGACGCCGACCTTCAGCGTGGAGGGCGGCGCCTCTCCGCGTACACCGCTGATCCGCACCCGGTCGGGCCCGTCCTGGGTGAGCCGCACGGTGTCGAGCCGGGCGGTGACGTCGGGTCCGGCGTAGCGGGCGCCGGCGGTCTCGTACAGCAGTTGGGCGGTGACGGTGCCGATGTCGACGACGCCGCCCGTCCCGTCGTGCTTGGTGATGACGCTGCTTCCGTCCGCGTGGATCTCGGCGAGCGGGAAGCCCGGCCGGCGGACGTCGTGGTCGCCGAAGAAGGAGTAGTTCCCGCCGGTGGCCTGCGTCCCGCACTCCAGGACGTGCCCGGCGACGACGGCCCCGGCGAGCGCGTCGTGGTCGCCGGGACCCCAGCCGAAGTGGGCGGCGGCGGGGCCGGTGACGAGGGCGGCGTCGGTGACCCGGCCGGTGACGACGATGTCGGCCCCGCCCCGCAGACATGCGGCGATGCCTCCACCGCCGAGGTAGGCGTTGGCGGTGAGGCAGCCGTCGGGCACCGGGCGGCTGTCGCCCTCCACATGGGCGACGCGCACGGGTATGCCGGTCCGGTCCGCCAGCGCCCTCACGGCGTCGGCGAGCCCGGCCGGGTTGAGGCCGCCGGCGTTGGTGACGATCTTCACGCCCCGCTCGTGGGCGAGTCCGAGGTTCTCCTCCAGCTGCCGGAGGAACGTCGAGGCGTATCCGCGCTTCGGGTCCTTGAGGCGGCTGCGGCCCAGGATGAGCATGGTGAGTTCGGCGAGGTAGTCACCGGTCAGGACGTCCAGCGGGCCGTCGGTGAGCATGTCGTGCACGGCGTCGAAGCGGTCACCGTAGAAGCCGGAGGCGTTGCCGATGCGCAGGGGCCGGGTCACCGGTCCGCCTTCCGGGGGCGCCCGGGTCCGGCGGGCCCGGCGTCCGCCTTCCGGGGGCGCCCGGGTCCGGCGGGCCCGGCGAAGGCCTGCGCGATGTCCAGCCACTGCCCGGCGTCCGGGCCCACCGCCTCGACGGCGAGGTCGTCCCGGTGGGCGCGCTGGGTGACGAGCAGACAGAAGTCGAGGAGCGGCCCGGTGACCCGCTGACCTGCGTCCTCGGGCCCGTACACCGTCAACCCGCCGTCCTCCGCGCGCAGCTCCACCCGGAACTGCTCGGCGGGAGGTCGCAGGCCCCGCACGAAGTAGGCGTAGTCCCGGGCCCGGACACCGATCCTGGCGACGTGCCGCAGCCGTGCGGTCGGCCTCCTGGTCACCCCGAGCGCGTCGGCGATGTCCTGGCCGTGCGCCCAGGTCTCCATGAGGCGGGCGGTCGCCATCGAGGCGACGCTCATGGGCGGGCCGTACCAGGGCAGTTTCGCTCCGTCCGGCGCCGCGCGGAGCGCTTCCTGGAGCCGCGCCCTCCCCTCCCGCCACTCCACGAGCAGGTCCGCGGGCGTCAGGGCGGCGACGGCCTCCTCGGCCGCCTCGTCGACGAAGGTCTCGGGGGCCGCGAGCGCCTTCTCCACCTCGGCGGAGAAGGAGTCGGGCTGCGTGGCGGCGACCAGGGCCACCTCGTCGGTCCAGTTGAGGTGGGCGATCTGGTGGGCGACGGTCCACCCCTCGGCAGGGGTCGGTGCGGTCCACTCCTGCGCACTCAACCCCGCTACCAGCAGGTCGAGTTCGTCGCTCTCCTCACGCATGTCGTCGAGCACGGCGGCGGTCACGGCCGATGCGTCGGGCACGGTGCGCTCCCCTCGGGGCGTGGCGGTGTGCCCCGGAGCATGCCAGCGCCCCATAAAACAAGCAAGCATGCTTGCATGATTTATTCGGAACGGCGGACTCCTTGACGGCGGAGAGCCTTCCACCACCCTGCCCTACGTAGGGCAGGGTGGTATTTTGGAGGCATGAAAAAGACCACGGTGTACCTTCCCGAGGAACTGGAAGTGCGGCTGGACGCCGAGTCGTCCGCGACGGGGGTCAGCAAGGCGGAGCTCATCAGAAGGGGCGTCGCCATGATCCTGGACCACGCGGAGCGGCCCAAGCGCAGCGGAGATCTCCCGGTCTTCGACAGCGGGCGCCCGCTCAGCCCCGAGGCGATGGACGACGTGGTGTACGAGCACATCAAGGAACGAGCAGCGCGCCGTTGATCATCGTCGCCGACACATCCGCCCTGTACGCGGCGTTCGACAGCGCGCAGCCTGAGCATTCCGGCGCAGCGAAGATCCTGGAGTACGAGAGACTGGCCATCTCTCCGCTGGTGCTCACGGAGCTGGACCACCTCGTCCACCGGGACCTCGGCTTCCCGGCGGCCATGCGGGTCATGGAAGCCCTCAACGCGCGCGTCACGGACGGCCAGTACAGACTCGCGGACCTGAGACCCGCCGACCTGGTCGCGGCGCACACGGTACGCCGCGACTACGGGGGGCTGCGGCTGGACCTCGCGGACGCGGTGGGAGTCGTCCTCGCCGACCGGTACAGGACCGACCGCGTCTTCACTCTCGACCAGCGGAACTTCAGGGCCGTCAAACCCCTGACCCCCGGGTTCAGCGCGTTCCGGATCCTTCCGGCCGACGGCTGAACCGCCCCGCCCCCTACTCCGTACGGTCTCCCTCGGCCTGGGAGGGTTCGGTCCGGGGGACGTCGGGGTGTGTCTCCAGGGCGCTGCCCCGCGCGGCGGGCTCGTCCCGTTCGCCCTCGGCCTGTGAGGGGGTGTGCGAGTACAGCCCGGCGTACTCGTCGGTTCCCTTTGCGGATCCCATGCGCGCGCCTCCTTCCTCCGCTCCCTTCCATCGTGCCTCGCGCGCCCGCTCCCGGCACGGCCGCGCCCGTGGCGCCCTGCTACTGCCCCTTCGACGCCGCCTCGGCCATCCTCGCCGTGGTGCTGGCACCGTCGAGGGCCTCGCGAATGATGTCGGCGTGGCCGCTGTGGTGGGCGATCTCCCGGAAGATGTGCCACAGGACGCGACGGACGGTCCAGACGACCGGCTCCGGGGGCGACCAGGGGTAGGTGGGCAGCGTGACCTCGCGGTCGAGGTCGGCCTCCTCGCGCGCCGCGCAGTCGAACGCGGCCGCCGCCGCGTGGAAGGCCTCCAGCAGATCGGGCACCGTCTCGGTGTCGGTCATCCGGTTGCCGTCGGGGTCGAGGTCCGCCCAGCCGACCTCGGCGGGAGCGGTGCCCTCGACGACGTCCAGCCAGCTGCGCTGCACGAGACCGAGGTGCTTCAGGAGCCCTCCGAGGGTCAGCTCGCTGACCGTCGTCCGGGCGCGGGCCCCCGCGTCGTCCAGTCCGGCGACGGTGTAGAGAAAGTTGGTGCGCTGATCGGTCACGAGGGCGAGCAGGTCGTCGCGTTCAGGCATGGGTTCCTCCAGATCGGCCGTCACGCCCACCCTAGGATCGGACGCCCGGCCGCGCAGCGGAACGGACGCGTCCCCCGGGGCTACGGGCTCAACGCTTCCGCGGGCCCCGTGTCTGACTGCGCACCGCTCCCATGCTCGCCCCGATGACCAGGGCGATGGCGAGGGCGTCGGTGGTGGAGAGGGCCTGGTCGAGGATGAGGAAGCCGGCCGTGGCCGCGATGGCCGGTTCGAGGCTCATGAGGACCGCGAAGGTGGGGGCGGGCAGGCGGCGCAGGGCCATGAGTTCGAGGGTGTACGGGAGGACCGAGCTCAGCAGCGCCACGGCGATGCCCAGCCCCAGCGTGGACGGCACCACGAGCTTCGAGCCGGACTCCATGATGCCGAGGGGCAGCGAGAGGGCCGCCGCCACCACCATGGCCAGGGCCAGTCCGTCCGCCTGCGGGAAGCGGCGTCCGGTGCGGGCACTGAAGAGGATGTACAGCGCCCACATGACGCCCGCGCCGAGGGCGAACGCCACCCCGACGGGGTCCAGACGGTCGAAGCCTCCGCCGCTGAGCAGGAACACGCCGCAGAGTGCCAGCGCCGCCCAGACGAGGCTGACCAGGCGGCGGGAGGCGACGACGGACAGCACCAGCGGGCCCAGTACCTCCAGGGTGACGGCCGCGCCCAGCGGGATGCGGTCGGCGGCCTGGTAGAAGAGCGTGTTCATCCCGCCCATCGCGATGCCGAAGGCCACCACGGTGCCCCAGTCCGCGCGCGAGTGCCCGCGGAGCTTCGGCCGGCAGACGACCAGCATGACGAGTGCGGCCGCCGCGAGGCGCAGGGTGACGACGCCGAGTGCGCCCGCCTTCGGCATCAGCAGGACGGCGACCGCCGCGCCGAACTGCACGGACAGGCCGCCCGCCACCACCAGCGCCACCGGGCCGAGCGCGGCCGCGCGGCGGGACGGGCCGCGGCCCGTCCCGTCGAGCGCGGACACCGCCTCGGGGACGGTGACGGCTGCGGCCGACTCTGCGACAACGCGGGGGTCGTCCACCGGACACCTTTCCTTCGGTTCAGTTCATTCCAATGCACTTACCGGTCCACGGTACGGCACCACGGAAGAGTGGCTGACACCCTCACCGTAGAGAGCGGCGCGGCTCCCGTGAAATGCCCATTGCGCTCCCGTTATGCTCCGGACGCATGAGCACTGGACAGCGCACCGGGAACGGCGGCCGCGGTATCGAGGTCCGGCATCTGCGGGCCTTCCTCGCGATCTCCGACGAGGGCAGCGTCACCCGCGCCGCCACCCGGCTCCGGGTCACCCAGCCAGTCGTGTCCCGCACGCTCGCCGCCCTGGAGCGGCACCTGGGCGTCCGGCTCGTCGACCGGTCCACCCACCACCTCGTCCTCACCCCCGAGGGCGTCGCCTTCCGCGACAAGGCCGCCGCGGCGGTCGCCGCCTTCGACGAGGCCCTCGACCCCGGCAGGCTGCGCGACTGGCCGCTGCGGCTCGGGCACGCCTGGTCCGCGTTCGGCCCGTACACGACACCACTGCTGCGGACCTGGCAGCAGCGGTACCCGCAGACCCCGCTCGAACTGCTGCGCATCGACGACCGCACGGCCGGTCTGACCCGGGGCGAGGTGGACGCGGCCCTCCTCCGAGGACCCGTGGACACGCCCGGACTCGTCACCGAGGTGCTGTTCACCGAGGTACGGGTGGCGGCCGTGGCCGCCGACGGCCCGCTCGCCACCCGCACCTCCCTGTCACTGGCCGACCTGACCTGCGGCGCGGTCGTCCTCAACACCGTCTCGGGCGCCACCACTCTGGATCTGTGGCCCCCGCGGTCGCGCCCGGCCGCCACGCTCACCGTCGCCAACACCGACGACTGGCTCACCGCCATCGCGGCCGGACGGGGCACCGGGGTCTCGGGGAACTCCACCGCCCAGATGCATCCGCACGCCGGGGTCGCCTACGTCCCGCTGGACGACGCCCCTCCGCTCCCCGTCCTGCTCGCCCGCCGGGACGGCCCCGGTCACCCGGCGCTGCCCCGACTGGCCGCGCTGGCCCGGGAGATCGTGGCGCGCGCACAGCGGGATCGGCCCTGAACTTCCGTCGGACGTCGGGGAACGCCCCTGCGCTACAGGCGAGTCGGGAACCTACGGCCGCCCCCGTCGTCGCGCCGCCCTGCCGGGCGGCGCCTCCCCGGTCTCCGGCGGCAGCCCCTCCGCCAGGACCTCCACGAGGTGCCGGGCCCTCCGCCCCGCCAGCTGGTCCAGTTGGGTGCGGCAGGAGAAACCGTCGGCCAGCAGCTCCGTGCCGGGTTCCGCCTCCCGCACGGCGGGCAGCAGCTGGTCCTCGGCGCAGGCCACCGAGACGTCCCAGTGCCCCTTCTCGAAGCCGAAGTTGCCTGCCAGACCGCAGCAGCCGCCGCTCAGCTCTCCGGTCAGGCCCGCTCTCTCGCGGAGCCTGCGCTCGGCCGCGTCGCCGAGGACCGCGTGCTGATGGCAGTGGGTCTGGCCGGCGACGCGGCGGTCCAGGCGGGGCGGCGTCCAGTCGGGGGCGTACTCCTCCAGGTACTGGGCCAGGGTGCGGACGGATGCGGCGAGTGCCGCGGCACGCGGGTCGTCGGGGAGGAGCTCCGGCAGATCCGTGCGCAGGGTGGCGGCGCAGCTCGGTTCGAGTACGACGACCGGGGCGCCGGTCGCCGGGCCCATCCGGCCCAGGGTGCGGCGCATGACGGCACGGGCCGCGTCGAGCCGGCCCGTCGACACGTAGGTGAGGCCGCAGCACACGCCCCGGGCGGGCAGCACCGGTGTCCGCCCGGCCGACTCGAGGACCCGGACCGCGGCGCGGCCGGTCTCCGGGGAGAGGTGGTCGGTGAAGGTGTCCGGCCAGAGGACGACGGTCTCCCCGGTCACCGGTGTCCGGCGGGCACGCACCCAGGACCGCAGCGTCCGCCGGGCCAGGACCGGGAGCGCCCGGCGCGGATCGATGCCGCCGAGTCTCCGTGCGAGGGCGGCGAGCGGTCCGATCCGCGCGAGGGCGTTGAGCACCCCGGCGACGGGGGCCGCCACGCGCAGCCAGCGGGGGAGACCGCCCATCGCGTAGTGCGCCGCCGGGCGCAGCCGGTTCCTGTAGTGGTGGTGGAGGAACTCCGCCTTGTACGTGGCCATGTCGACGCCCACCGGGCAGTCGGTGCGGCAGCCCTTGCAGGAGAGGCAGAGGTCGAGCGCGTCCCGCACCTCCGTGGACCGCCAGCCGTCGGTGATCACCTCGCCGGCGAGCATCTCGTGGAGCAGCCGGGCGCGGCCCCGGGTCGAGTGGGCCTCCTCCCCCGTCGCGCGGAAGGAGGGGCACATGACGTCCGGACCCGGCTTCGCCGTACGGCACTTGGCGACCCCGACACAGCGGCTTACGGCTGCCGAGAAGTCACCGCCGTCGTGCGGGTAGCCGAAGGTGACGTCCACGGGGCGGCGGGGGAGCACCGCGAAGCGGAGGTTCTCGTCGAGCCGTGCGGGGCGGGCGAGGATGCCGGGGTTCAGTCCGCCGTCGGGGTCCCAGAGGTCCTTGAAGCGGTTGAACAGGTGGACCATGTCGTTTCCGTACATCCGGGGCAGCAGCTCGGCCCTGGCCTGCCCGTCGCCGTGTTCGCCGCTCAGAGATCCGCCGTGCGCGACGACGAGGGCGGCCTGGTCCTCGGAGAAGCGGCGGAAGCGGGCCACGCCGTGCTCGGTCAGCAGGTCGAAGTCGATGCGTACGTGGATGCAGCCGTCGCCGAAGTGCCCGTACGGGGTGCCGCGCAGCCCGTGTCCGGCGAGCAGGGCCCGGAAGTCGCGCAGGTAGGGGCCGAGCCGGGCGGGGGGTACCGCACAGTCCTCCCAGCCGGGCCACGCCTCCGTGCCGTCCGGCATCCGGGTCGCCGTGCCGGCGGCGTCCTCGCGGATGCGCCACAGGGTGCGCATGGCGGCGGGGTCGGTGACGACGGTGCCGTCCAGGGCGTCGGCCGCGCGCAGGATGCGGTTCGCACGGTCACGGGCCTCGGCGGGGGTGTCGCCGCCCGTCTCCACGAACAGCCAGGCCGCGCCGCGCGGCAGACCGGCCGGTTCGCGTACGAGGTCGGCGGCCATGCCCTCGACGGTGAGCGGGCCGTACGGGAGGAGGCCGGGGGCGGCTTCGGCGGCGGCCGCCTCGTCGGTGTAGCCGAGGACGGCGAGTGCGCGGGCGGCGGGCGTCCCGACGAGGCGGACGGTCGCCTCGGTGACCACGGCGAGTGTTCCCTCGCTGCCGCAGAGGGCGCGGGCGTGGTCGGGTCCGTTCTCGGGGAGCAGTGCGTCCAGGGCGTAACCGGAGATGCGGCGCGGGAGTTCGGGGAAGCCGGTGCGCAGGAGGGCGAGGTGGCCGGCGGCGAACCCGTCGAGGCCGGGTGGCGCGTCGGGCATCCCGCGTCCGACGTGCAGGGCCTCGCCTCCCCCGTAGCGCACGACGCGCAGGCTGCGGAGGTTGTCGGCCGTGGTGCCCCAGGCGACGGAGTGGGCGCCGCAGGAGTTGTTGCCGATCATGCCGCCGAGCGTGCAGCGGCTGTGGGTGGACGGGTCGGGGCCGAAGGTCAGCCCGTGCGGGGCGGCGGCTGCCCGCAGGTCGTCCAGGACGACGCCGGGCTGGACGACGGCGGTGCGGGAGGCGGGGTCCAGCTCGACGATGCGCCGCATGTGGCGGGTGAGGTCCAGGACGACACCGGTGCCGGTGGCCTGACCGGCGATGGAGGTGCCGGCGCCCCGGGGCACGACGGGGGTGGCGTGCTCCCGGCAGACGCGCAGCGCCTCGGCGACGTCGTCGGCATCGCGTGGGGCCACGACCGCTCGCGGGACGCGGCGGTAGTTGGAGGCGTCCATGGTCGTCAGGGCGCGGGCGGTCGCGTCGGACTCCACGTCGCCGCGGACGGCCTGGGCCAGGGCTCGGACGAGGTCGGTGGCGGGCATGGGCCCAGCATGCCGGTCCTGGCCCCGGACGAGGGTGCCGGAGCGCCGGACGGCCGGCCCCGCGGCGGGCTGCCGCGGGGCCGGTTCGCGTCTACTTCGCGCAGACCGCCTTGTCGGCCTCCACGCGCTGGATCTCGTCCGGTGCCTTCGTCGGGGCGGAGAGCGGGCTGCCCGCCTCGGTGAAGTCCGGCCCGAGGGTCAGCACCATCGGGTCCATCTCGCCCGCGTCCGTCGTCGTCGGCTTGAGGGCTGAGGCCGACATGCCCATCAGGTCGGCCAGCCGGCGGGCCTGGTCGGCCTGGTTGGGGGCGTAGACGAGCTGGGTCTTCTTCACGTTCGCCGGCGCGTTCGCCTGGTTCGTGGACTTCAGCACGCCCTTCTCGTTCTGCAGCCAGTCCAGGGCGTTCTGCGCGGAGCCCGCGGGGGCGCCGCCGTTGTAGACGTCGACCCGCACGTCGGCCGCGGCCGCCATCTCGCCCTTCAGCTTGGCGTCCGCCTTGGCCTTCGCCGCGGCCTTCTCCTGCTTCTCCACCGCGGTGAAGGAGACGTCCTCGCGCATCATCGAGAACACCTGCGGCGCCTTGGACTTGTCGAGGATGACGGTGGCCTTGTCATCCGGGTTGTCCCGCACCGGGACCGTGGTGAAGGTGATGTTCTTGGGGTCGACCGACGCGAGCTCCATGCCCAGCTTGCGGAGCTGGTTGATGTCACCGATCTTCTCGTCGACGGTGAGCGCCTTGGTGGCCGCCTCGGCGAGCGACCACATCTTGGTGGGGCTGGTCAGGGTGTCGTTGGACTTCAGCTTGCGCATCAGCGAGGCCAGGAACTGCTGCTGGATCTCGATGCGGCTCAGGTCGCTGCCGAATCCCACGGAGTGCCGGGTGCGCAGGAAGGACAGGGCCTGTTCGCCCTCGATGGTGTGCTCCCCCTTGGACAGCTTGAGGTGGGAGTCCTTGTCGTCGATGTCCTTGGCGAGGCAGACGTCCACACCGCCGACGGCGGTCGTCAGGGACTTGACCGCGTTGAAGTCGGCCACCATGAAGTGGTCGGGCGTGATGCCGGTGAGCTCGGTGACCGTCCGCATGGTGCAGCTGGGGGTGCGCTCGGACTGCCCGAGGCTGGTGTTGAAGCGGCCGCCGGCCGTCCCCGGGATGTCCTTCTCCTCGCCGTTCTCCAGCTTCGTCGGACAGTTCGGGATGTCGGCTATCAGGTCACGCGGGATGCTCAGAGCGGTCGCGTTGGTGCGGTCCTTGGAGACATGGAAGAGGATGTTGGTGTCGGCGTGGCCGACACTGCCCGCGTCGCCGTAGCCCTCGTTGCCGTCGCCGGTCCGCTTGTCGGTCCCGATGACCAGGACGTTGATCGCGCGGTCCTTGCTGAAGCCGCCGGTACTGGCACCGTCGGTGGAGACGGCGGTGATGTTGGCGTTGAAGTGCTGGTAGACGAAGTAGCCCGTGGTGCCGACGCCCACCAGCAGGAAGGCGAGCGCACCGCCGGTCCAGACCAGGACCTTCTTCTTGGCCGCCTTCTTCGGCTTCGCCTTGCGGCGTCCGGCGGCGGGCGCCGCCGCGCGGCTCCCTGGCTTCCGCGTCTCGTCCCTGTCCCCGCGTCCGCCACCGGCCGCCCGGCGCCCGCCGCGCTGACCGGGCACGGAGGCCCGGTCGCCGGACGGCGGCGTCTCCGGCTTCGACCTGCGGCGCGGTCCGGGGGTTCTGGCATCGGTGGTACCGGCCGCTGCGGATGATCGCCCTGAGGAGGGGGTCAGTCGCAGTTCGTAATCACCGGTGTCAGGGTTGAGTACCCACTGGTCTGCGGGGTCGATGCCCTCGTCCCGCCCACGGCCTTGCGCGTCCACGGTTGCCTGCGTCCTCCGTCGGGGCCACGCGGCGCCTCCCCCTTCAAGGCGCGCGGTGTGTCTTACGGCGGTGCCGGCCTGGAGAGCCGGCGCACCGGAGCGCTCACATTAGCTGGCCACCGGCCTACGGGCGACGATCGTGACAAATCAAGCCTCACACACGGGACATAAGGCGACATTCACCACTACTCACCCTCCCGTATCGCCTCTCGACCCGGATCACGCCCGTCTCGGAACCTCGAAGGAGTCGTTTCAAGCCAAATTTCAAACAGAAGTGGCCACAAGGAATCCCCAAACAACTCGCCAATTCTCCTATAGTGGCCGTGACTTGGTCAGGAACAATCAGCTCCAGTTGTGGGCCTTTCACCACCACCACACCGGAATGCCCCGATTTTCCCACCGTCAGCACCTGTCCCTCCCTCCGCACCGTCCGCCCCGAGGACTCCGATTGCGCCCTTCACTCCGGCCGACCGCACTCGCCCTGCTGATCTCGGCAGCCGTTACCGGTGCTCTGTGCCTGTGGGCGGTCGCCGCCGCTCCCGCCTCGGTACGGACGCCGCTCTCCTGGGGGGCGGGGGGCGCCGCGGTGCTGCTGTGCGTCGCGGTGGCCGTCACCGTCCACACGATCGCCACCGCCCGTAACCTGCGCGCCCTGCGGGCCGCCGACTCAGAGCGCTTCACCGCCGAGACCTCGCGGCTCGTCTCGACCTCTGCCGCCGAGGCGCAACGCTTCACCGCGGAGACGGCCCGCATCAGGGCGGCCGCCTCCGCCGAGGCGGCCAGGGTCACCGCCGAGGCCGACGACAAGGTCGCCCGCGTCACCGTCGAGGCCACCGAGCAGTACGAGCGGCTCACCGCGGAGGCCGCCCGGCTCACCGCCCGTGCCCGGCGTGCCGACAACGAGCGCTCCGCGGCGATCGCCGCCTGCGCCAACGCCGCCGGCCGGATGCAGGCCCTGTCCACGAGCATGCTCGCCGACCTGCGCGAGATGGAGCACCGCCACACGGCGGAGGACGTGCTCGGCGACCTCCTGCACCTGGACCACCGCACGGCCCAGGGTGGCCGCCTCGCCGACTCCATCGCCGTGCTGACCGGTGCGCGGTCCGGACGCCGCTGGGCCAAGCCGATCGTGATGGAGTCGATCCTGCGCGGCGCGATGGGCCGTATCGGCGGCTACCAGCGCATCCGCCTGCACTCGACCAGTGACGTGGCGATCGCGGGGCACGCAGCCGAGGGCATCATGCACGCCCTGGCCGAACTCCTCGACAACGCCGCCAATTTCTCGCCGCCCACCGCCGAGGTGCACGTCTACGTCGAGGAGGTGCCGGCGGGCATCGTCGTCACCGTCGAGGACAGCGGCCTCGTGATGAGCGATGTGCAGCTGCGCCGTGCCGAGCGGGCGGTCTCCGCCGACAACCAGGACCTGACCGGTATCTCCGGCACCCGGCTCGGCCTCGCCGTCGTCGGCCGGCTGGCCAGGAAGCACGGCCTCACCGTCTCCTTCCGGCCGTCGGCGCGCGGCGGCACGGGCGCGCTGATGATGCTGCCGCAGGAACTCATCTCCCGGACGCCCGCTCCTCTCCCGGAGTCCGCACGGCGCCCCGAGCCCGAGCCGGACCACGCGACGCCGCGCAGGGACGACCGGGCCCCGGCCGCCGCGACGGCGGACTCCCGTCCGGCGGCACCCGCCGGCTCACGCCCCGTGGCACCCGCGGAAGCCGGTGCCGGATCCCGTGCGGAGGCCCACCCCGGGGAGCCGGAGTCGGCGTCCGAGTCCACCGGTGCGGTCCCCCAGTTCGGCGACAGCGGTCTGCCCAAGCGGCGTCGCGGCCGCACCCTGGCCGCCGCCGAAGCACGTACCGGCAAAGCCGCCCCCGGCGAAGCCGAATCCCCCCGGCCCCGTTCCACCGACCCGAAGGTCCAGGCTGCCCGCTTCAGCACCTTCAGCCAGGCGGTACGAGCCAATTCCCCGCACCCGGAAGGCAACACCCGATGAGCGCGACCACCGACGAGAAGCTGAACTGGCTGCTGGAGGGGCTGCTCGACCGCACGCCCGGCGCCCGGCACGCCCTTGTCCTGTCCCGGGACGGCCTGAAGCTGTGCCGTACCCCCGAACTCTCCGTGGACCAGGCCGACCAGCTGGCCGCGATCTCCGCGGGCATCCAGAGCCTGTCGCACGGCGCGTCCATCGAGTTCGGTGACGGCACCGGCGGCGTACGGTCCGCGATGACCGAGTTCTACGGCGGTGTGCTGTTCATCGTCGAGGCGGGGGCGGGCGCCCACCTCGCGGTCGTGGCGGCGGAGGACTCGGACGTCGGCCTCGTCGGCCACAACATGAGCGAACTCGTCGAGCAGCTGGGTGAGTACCTCGTCGCCCCGCCGCGTGACACGGCGGCCCCGGCCACGGAAACCGCGGACGTATGACGTCCGTACCGCGCCCCCGGCCCGGACGCGACGACGACCCGGACAGGCTGTACACCCTCACGGGGGGCCGCAGCCGGTCCGACTCCGCCGCGTTCGACCTGGTGACGCTCGTCGTCGCCGAGTGCGAACCGAACCCCGGGATGCAGTCGGAGCATGTCGCGATCCTGCGGATGTGCGACAGCCCCACCGCGGTCGTCGAGATCTCGGCCACCCTGAATCTGCCCGTCAGCATCGTCCGCATCATGCTCTGCGACCTGCTCGACACCGGCCGGATCAGCGCCCGCCACCCCCGTACTGCACGTGTCGCGGACCGGCTCCCCGACACCGACACCCTGGAACAGGTGCTCGTTGGACTCCGCAACCTCTGACCGTGCCGCCCTGCAGGCGACGGCCGACAACGGACTGAAGATCGTCGTCGTCGGCGGCTTCGGGGTCGGCAAGACCACCATGGTCCGATCCGTGAGCGAGATCCGTCCGCTCAACACGGAAGAGACCATGACCCGTGCGGGCGAGGCCGTCGACGACCTCGACGGCGTGCAGTCCAAGACGTCCACCACGGTCGCCTTCGACTTCGGCCGCATCACGCTCGACGCGCGTTCGGTCCTCTACCTCTTCGGCGCACCCGGACAGGAACGCTTCTGGTTCCTGTGGGACCGCCTGTTCTCCGGCACCCTGGGCGCCGTCGTCCTCGTCGACACGCGTCGGCTCGCCGACTCCTGGTACGCGATCGACCGGCTGGAGCACCACGGCACCCCGTTCATCGTCGCGTGCAACGACTTCGGTGGTTCGTTCCACACCGAGCAGCAGATCCGCGAGGCCCTCGACCTCTCCCCCGACGTCCCGCTCGTGGAGTGCGACGCCCGCGACCGTTCGTCCAGCAAGTACGTCCTGATCACGCTGGTCGAGCACCTCTACGCACTCTCCGTCGCCCGGAACGAGGGCGCGGACGCGGCCCTGGCCGCCGCAAAGACCCCGGAGCCCACGCCGTGACCAAGTGCCCCGTGCCCCACGGTTCCGTTCCCCTGGCCGGGCCACGGTTCCAGACCGACCCCGTGCAGGTGTACCGGGAGATGCGCCGCGACCACGGCGCCGTGGCCCCGGTCGTGCTCGACGGGGACATACCCGCCTGGCTGATCGTCGGTTACCGCGAACTGCACCAGGTCACCAACGACCCGGTGCTCTTCAGCCGGGACTCGGACCTGTGGAACCAGTGGGACAACATCCCGGACGGCTGGCCGCTGCGACCGATGATCGGCCGCAAGCAGCCGTCGATCCTCTACACCGTCGGTGAGCGCCACACCGTTCGCGCGGCCATGATCAGCAACGCGCTGGAGGCCGTCGACCCGTTCACGCTGAAGCGGTACGCCGAGGAGTTCGCCGACGGCCTCATCGACCGGTTCTGCGCGACCGGGCGGACCGACATCATCGCCGAGTACGCGATGCTGCTCCCCGCCCGTGTCCTGGCCAAGCTCTACGGCTTCAGCGACGAGGTCGGCGGTCCGCTCGTGGGGGCGCTCAACGACATGATCGACGGCCGTGAGCGGGCCCTGGCCGGCCAGCAGCACCTCGGCACGGCGATGTACCAGCTCCTGGCCGACAAGCACGCCGAGCCCGACGACGACGTCGTGACCAGGATGCTGGACGACCCCGGCGGCTTCAGCGACGAGGAGATCGCCCAGGACCTCATGGTCATGATGGCGGCCGGCCACCAGCCCACCGCCGACTGGATCGGCAACTCGCTGCGGCTGATGCTGGTCGACGACCGCTTCGCCGCCTCGCTCTCCGGCGGCCGGCACAGCGTCGCCGAGGCGATGAACGAGGTCCTCTGGGAGGACACCCCGACGCAGAACGTGGCCGGCCGCTGGGCGTCCCGCGACACCCACCTCGGCGGACGCCACATCCGCGCGGGCGACATGCTGCTCCTCGGCATCGCAGCGGCCAACGCCGACCCGCAGGTGCGCACCGACGGCTCCACGCTGACCGGCGGCAACAACGCCTTCCTCTCCTTCGGCCACGGCGAGCACCGCTGCCCGTTCCCGGCCCAGGAGACCGCCGAGGTCATCGCCCGTACGGGCATCGAGGTACTCCTGGACCGGCTCCCGGACATCGACCTCGACGTCCCCGAGAACCAGCTGACCCAGCGCCCGTCCCCGTGGCTGCGCGGGCTGACGGACCTGCCTGTGCACTTCACGCCCACCCCTGCGCTCGGAGGCCAGAAATGACCCGGATCGCCCTCGATCCCCTCGTCGCCGACCTCGACGGCGAGAGTGCCGCGCTGCGCGCCGCCGGCCCGCTGGCCGAGGTGGAGCTCCCCGGCGGTGTGCACTGCTACGCGGTGACGCGTCACGCGGAGGCCCGTCAGCTGCTGACCGACAGCCGTGTGGTCAAGGACATCAACGTCTGGAACGCCTGGCAGCGCGGCGAGATCCCGATGGACTGGCCGCTGATCGGTCTCGTGAACCCGGGCCGTTCCATGCTGACGGTCGACGGCGCCGACCACCGCCGGCTGCGCACCCTGATCGCCCAGGCGCTGACGGTGAAGCGGGTGGAGCGGCTGCGCTCCGGCATCGAGGCGCTCACGAACGCCTCCCTGGACCGGCTCGCGGCACTGCCCGAGGGCGAGCCGGTTGACCTGAAGGCGGAGTTCGCGTACCCGCTGCCGATGAACGTCATCAGCGAGCTGATGGGCGTGGACGCGTCCGACCACCCCCGGCTCAAGGAGCTGTTCGAGAAGTTCTTCTCGACGCAGACCCCGCCGGAGGAGGTCCCGCAGATGATGGCGGACCTCGGCACGCTCTTCACGAAGATCGTCGACGACAAGCGGGCGAACCCGGGCGACGACCTGACCAGCGCCCTGATCGCGGCGTCCGAGGACGGCGACCACCTCACCGACGAGGAGATCGTCAACACGCTGCAGCTCATCATCGCGGCCGGTCACGAGACCACGATCAGCCTGGTCGTCAACGTCGTCGAGGCGCTCCAGACCCACCCCGAGCAGCGCAGGCGGGTGTTGAGCGGCGAGGTGCCGTGGGAGAACGTGATCGAGGAGACGCTGCGCTGGAACACCCCGACCTCTCACGTCCTGATCCGCTTCGCGACCGAGGACATCGAGGTCGGTGACAAGGTCCTGCCGAAGGGTGAGGGCCTGATCGTCTCCTTCGGGGCACTGGGCCGCGACGAGCAGCAGTACGGCCCGACCGCCGGTGAGTTCGACATCACCCGCTCCCCGAACCGGCACATCGCCTTCGGCCACGGTCCGCACGTCTGCCCGGGCGCCGCGCTGTCCCGGCTGGAGGCCGGGGTCGCCCTGCCCGCGCTGTACGAGCGCTTCCCGGACCTGGACCTCGCGGTACCGGCCTCCGAGCTGCGGAACAAGCCGATCGTGACCCAGAACGACCTGCACGAGCTGCCCGTCGATCTGGGCTGATCCCCCACCTCTCCCTCCGGCCGCACGCGTCGCCCGCGGTCCGGAGCGTGTGTCTCATCCGACGGACACGGTCCTCGACCGCTTCCTGGAGGGACTACGCTCCGGACCGTGGCTGACATCCAGATTCCCGCTGACCTCAAGCCCGCCGACGGACGTTTCGGCGCCGGGCCCTCCAAGGTGCGGACGGAGGCGGTCGACGCGCTGGCCGCGACCGGCACCTCTCTCCTCGGTACGTCCCACCGCCAGGCTCCGGTGAAGAACCTGGTCGGCGAGGTACGTGACGGCGTACGCGGCCTCTTCTCCCTCCCCGAGGGTTACGAGGTCATCCTGGGCAACGGTGGCTCCACCGCCTTCTGGGACGTCGCGACGCACGGTCTGATCGAGAACAAGTCCCAGCACCTGAACTTCGGCGAGTTCTCGTCCAAGTTCGCGAAGGCCGCCAAGCTCGCCCCGTGGCTGGCCGACCCGACCGTCATCGCCTCGGACCCGGGCACCCACCCGGACCCGGAGGCCGAGGCCGGCGTCGACGTCTACGCCTTCACCCACAACGAGACCTCCACCGGTGTCGCCGCACCCGTCAAGCGGGTCGCGGGCGCCGACGAGGGCTCCCTCGTCCTGGTGGACGCGACCTCCGGAGCGGGCGGCCTGCCGGTCGACATCACCGAGACGGACGTCTACTACTTCGCCCCGCAGAAGTCCTTCGCCTCCGACGGCGGCCTGTGGATCGGCGTGTTCTCCCCGGCGGCCCTGGAGCGCGCCGCGCGCGTCCACGCCTCGGGCCGGCACATCCCGGAGTTCTTCTCGCTGCCCACGGCGATCGACAACTCGCTGAAGAACCAGACGTACAACACCCCGGCGCTGGCCACCCTCTTCCTGCTGAACGAGCAGCTGAAGTGGATGAACTCGCAGGGCGGCCTGGAATTCACGACCGGCCGCACGGCGGCCTCCTCGCAGGCCCTGTACGGCTGGGCCGAGGACTCCAAGTACGCCACCCCGTTCGTCACCGACCCGGCGAAGCGCTCGCAGGTCATCGGCACGATCGACTTCGAGGACGGCATCGACGCGGCGGCCGTCGCCAAGGTGCTCCGCGCCAACGGCATCGTCGACACGGAGCCGTACCGCAAGCTGGGCCGCAACCAGCTGCGCGTGGCGATGTTCCCGGCGATCGACCCGGCGGACGTCCAGGCACTCACCGCCTGCATCGACTACGTGATCGACAAGCTCTGACGGTCACCCGCACGAGGCGGCCCCGCACACTCCGGTGTGCGGGGCCGTTTCTGCTTCACTCGCCAGGGTGGCGCCTTCGCAGGACGCCCCTCGGGGGCCCGCCGTCCTACGATGATGCTCTCGACACCAGCCGTCCCAGGAGGCCCGCAATGTCTGCAGCAGCAGCAGTCGAGCACCCCTGTGACGATGAGCCGGAACCCATGCTCGTGACGGCGAACCGTCTCATGGGGCAGCTTCCGGGTCATCGCGTCGAGATCATCGGAGGCGTCATCACCGTGGCCCCACCCCCGGACGGCCCGCACGCGAATGCGCTGACCACACTCATGATCCCCATTCTGGCCGCCGGCCTGCACGGCGAGGAGACCCGCGTCCTCCAGGCGATCGGCCTGTGGCTGCCCGGCGGCCCGGAGGACTACGCCATCCCGGATCTCGCCGTCGTGGACGCGGACTTCGACGAGCATCTCGTCGAGAACAACTGCTACGACCCGGCCGTCTTCCGCCTCGTCCTCGAGGTGACGTCCGGAAACTACAAGAGCGACCTGCGGCACAAGGTCTCCGCGTACGCCGAGGCGAAGGTTCCCGTGTACGTGGTCCTGGACCGGCGCCACGGGCGCCTGCACGTCCTGACGGAACCCACCGGCTGCACGTACGACAGTCACGAGGTGTACGCCCCCGGCCAGTCGGCCGAGCTCCCCCCGTCGATCGGTGCGGACCTGACTCTGGACGTCGCCGAGCTGGTCGAGGCGGGCCGCCCCCGCACGTGAGGGCGCTACGGCTCGCCGGGGATCGCGCCCGCTCCAAGCGTCAGCGCTCGCCCTGGACCACGCGGACGGCGAGCACCGCCACGTCGTCGCGTTGCGGGGCGTCCCTCAGTCCGTGGGAGAGCGCGTCCAGGAGCAGCGGCAGGGGTTTGTCGCCGTGTTCGGCGAGGGCGGAGGCCGTCTCCCTGATGCCCACGTCGATGTCTTCGTCGCGGCGCTCGACCAGCCCGTCGGTGTACAGCAGGAGCACGCTGTCCCGGGGAAGGTCGTGGGTGTGGTCGTGCCGGGCCAGGTAGTTCGACGCGCCGAGGAGGAGGAGGTCGTGCTCGCCCAGGGCCGAGACGCGGCCGTCGGGTGCGCGCAGCAGCGGCGGCGGATGTCCGGCGTTGGACCAGGTCAGTCGCCACCGGCCGCCGTCGGGGTCGAGGCGGGCGTGCACCGCGGTGGCGCCGGGGCCCAGGGGCAGCACTTCCAGGGCGCGGTCGACCGCGTCCAGCGCGACGGCGGGTGAGTGCGTGCGGTGGTCGAGGCTGGCCTGGCGGAGCATGCTGCGGACCTGGCCCATCACGGTGGCGGCCTGGACGTCGTGTCCGATGATGTCGCCGACGGACAGCATCACTGCGGGCTGCGTGGCGGCCGGGGACGGTGGCAGCTGGTAGGCGTCGTACCAGTCGCCCCCCACCATGTCCTGGTCGGTGGCCGGGAGGTACAGGGCGGCCATGTCGAGGCCCGGCACGGTCGGCAGATCGGTCAGCATGGAGGCCTGGAGCTGTTCGGCGGTGCTGAGCCGGTTCGCCACGAACCTGGTGCGCTCCACCGCCTGGCTCACGTATCCGGCCACCGCGGTGAGGACAGCCTCCTCCGTCAGCGCCAGGACGTGCGTGCGGGACCAGCACCACGTCAGCACCCCGCGGCCGTTCAGCAGCGGAACGCACAGGGCGGACCTCAGCCCCAGCGAGTCGTACCCGGCGACGGCCTCGGGGCTGTAGCCGGCCACGAGTTCGTCGTGGTCGGGCACGAAGAGGGTGCGCTGTTCCCGCATGGCCTGGGCGCTGGGGAAACCGGCGCCCAGGTCCAGGCGGTCCACCTCGGCCTCCACCGGACGCACGTCGTCCGGGTCGACCACACGCCACAGCCCCTGGCCGTCCGCGAGGAGCAGGCCGACGAAGGACGGCTCGGCGGGCCCTCGGAACAGGTTGCGCAGGCGGCGGGTGAGGTCCGTCAGGTCACGCGCGTGAGCGAGTTCGACCGAGGCGCGCAGCAGGAGGGCGGCGTGGTCGCGGTCCCGGCGCATCAGTTCGGTGGCGATCCTCATGCGCAGCTCCACCGAGCAGGCCGCCGTGAGGTCCTCGAGGTCCTGCATTTCGTCCGCGGTCCACTCCCGGGGCGCGTGGTCGATGGCGCAGAGCGAGCCGAGGACGTGTCCGTCGGCGTCGGTGAGCGGCAGGCCCGCGTACGCGATCACCCGGAGGTCGGGGATGGCGAGGCTGGCGCAGGTGTTGGGATGCAGCCGGGTGTCGGCGAGGATCAGTGGCCGGCCGTCGATGACGACGTGCTGGCAGAACGAGTGGCTCAGCGGGGTCTCACGCCGCGCTGCCCAGGGTTCGTCGAGGCCGATCATGCCGGGGAAGACCTGCCGGTCGGTCTCCAGCAGCGAGACCATGGCGACCGGGACGTTCAGGAGCCGGGAGACGAGCCGGGCGAACCGGTCCATACCGGGATCGGGCGCCGCTGACAACCCTGCGAGCCGCAGGGCCTCCAGCCTCCCGAAATCACCCACCCCAAGGCCTCCGTCGTTCGCCTGGCAGGAGCCGCGGTGTCCGCGCACCACTCACTACGACGGTATAAGACAATTCCCGCCATGTCGTGATCAGGGGCGGTACCCGAGCTCCGCCGCCCTTCCCGGCGCGACCTCCCGGGAGACGTCGCGCCGCCAGCACACCTCGCCGTCCTCCCACTCATCCGTCGGCAGCAGCCCCGCCGCGGAGGCCACGGCGGCGGAGGCCACGTGGTCCGGATGGATGTGGGCGACGAAGGTGGTGACGGGGCTCCGCTCCCGCAGGTACCGGACCAGACCCGCCGCCGCCTCCTTCGCGTAGCCCCTGCCCTGCCAGGGTGTCCCGACCACCCAGGCCAGCTCCGCCCGCGCCCCGCGCACGGTGGCCTGGACGTATCCGGCCAGGCATCCGTCGGTGCGCACCCGGAGCACCCAGTTCCACCAGAGCTCGGCGGGGTCGGGCGACCCGGCGCTCTGGCGCTCGTAGCGGGCGCGCAGGGCTTCCGGGTCCTCGGGGGTGCCTCCCGTGTAGGTGTGCAGGGCGGGGTCGAAGAGGGCGGCGGCCATCTCCCGCGCGTGTGCGACGTCGAGCGGCAGCGCGTCGAGGCGGGAAGTGGCGAAGGGCTCGAGGGCACCGTTGACCTGCATGGGGCGGAGCCTAGCCGCCCCACCCCCGCCCGGGGCCGGAAGCCCGCGCACCGCCGCGGGAAGACCGGCGCCGCGCAGCTGACGGCTGAAAGGCACTGCTGCGGCAGCGCACGGATCGAGGTTCGAAAAGCCCGGATCGCCCATTTTTGCTGCACCATGGAATACATGGAGACGATCCATGAGCTGGAGCCCTTCGTGAAGCAGTACACCGTCCTGCTGAGCAGTCGCAGGCCGGACGGGTCATCTGCCCATACCCCCGTCAGCATCGCCGTGGAGGGGGACCACGCCTACATCCGTACGTTCTCCTCCGCCTGGAAGGTCGACCGGATGCGCAACCACCCCGTGGTGGAGATCGCCCCCTGCACCGTCCGGGGTGCACCGACGGGACCCCCCGTGAAGGCCTGGGCGCGGCTCCTGCAGGAGGGATCGAAGGAGAACCTCCACGCCTCCCGGACCATGTCGCGGAAGTATCCGGCGCTCCAGGGCGTGGCGGTACCGCTCGCCCACCGGCTGAAGCGTGACCGCACGCTGCACTACGAGCTGCGGCCGGTCGTCGACGACATCTGAGGGAGCGGAAGTCCCACGCCACCCGGCATCGGGTCGGCCCGACGCGGTCGCACGATCCGGGGCGGAGGGGTCAGCCGTCCAGGCCCGCGACGGTCTCGCCCGCCGGGCCGCTCGCCCCGAGGGCACTGTCCCCGGCACCGATCGCCCGGCCCTCCCAGTGGAGGACCCGCCAGCCCTCACCGGGAGCGCCGTCGAGGGTGACGATTCCGGTGTTCGCCAGGGCGTGGGCGGACGCGAAGCGGACGTCGATGTTCTCGGCCCGGGCGGCCGCCCACATGCGGATGGCGGCGCCGTGGCTGACCATGGCCACGGTCCCGGCTCCGGTGGCAGCGGCCTCCCCGATGACCGCGTCGTAGCGCCGCAGCGCCTCCACCCCGTTCTCGCCGCCCGGCATACGCAGCCCGGTGTTCCCTGCCGACCAGGCGAAGGCGGTGGTCATGTACGTCTCGACCGCCTGGTCGTCCCCGCGCATCTCCAGGTCACCGGCGGTCAGCTCCCTGATGCCGTCCCGCACCCGGACCTCCAGCCCCGTACGCGCCGCCAGGGGCGCCACGGTGAGCCGGGTGCGCAGCAGGGTGGAGGCGTAGAGCACGTCGATCCGCTCCGCCGCCAGCGCGTCCGGCAGGGCTGCCGCCTGTTCCTGGCCCAGGGGGGTCAGGCCGGGGCCGGGTTCGGCGGTGTCCAGCACGTGCTTGACGTTGGACGGGGTCTGACCATGGCGAATGAGCAGCAGCCGCATGAAGGACCTGTCTCCGGGTGTCGGGGGGCTGTCTTCCACTCTGCCACTGCGAAGTCCCGTCCTTCACGGTGCGGCAGGGGCCGGGGCTACCCCCGGCGGCGCTTCGCCGCGAGCAGCGCGAGCACGATGACGACGACAGCCACCGCACCACCCGTCGCGGTGCTCTTCGTCGGTCCGCCGTCGTCCCCGCCGTCCCCGGACGACGTCCCGCCGCCCCCGCCGCTGGGGGTGGTCCGCCTGTCCCCGCTGCCGCCCTCCACCTCCACGCGCACCACTTCGCTGCGCTCGCCCTCGGAGCCGAACATCATCGCCGAGCCGTCCGCGGTGTACGTCACCGACTCGGACTGTCCCTGGAGGGGCACGCTCACGGCGTGGTCGTCGCCGAGCCTGCCGTTCTCGAAGGTGTAGCCACGGGTGCTGAAGTAGGACCGCAGCACCAGGTCCCCGCCGTCCGGCGAGAACGCACCGTCCGTCACCCACGGCACCTCGCCGACGCGCCGGAAGACGTTGTTCCCGCCGGTCGTGAGCTTCTGCGGGCCTTCGTAGAGACCGCCGCCGTCCTCGTTCTTGGAGGCGATGTAGACCCGTCCGGTCACGGGGTGGACCATCAGCGCCTCGGCGTTCCGCGCCCCGTCCGCGTACGTCACGTCGAACTGCGTCGCCCGCACCGTGGCGTCCGCGAGCCGCTTCGGCTCCGGGAAGCGGTAGATCCAGACGTGGTCCCAGGATCCGTCGAGGTTGTCGCCGATGTCACCGACGTAGAGGTTCCCGTCGGGCCCGAGCGAGATCGCCTCCACGTCACGCGGCTCCCCGACGCCCTCCATGGTGATCGTCGCCACGGTCTTCCCGGTCCGGGAGTCGACGGCGTAGACGTACGGCCCGTCATCGCTGTCGTTGTGCGTCCAGTAGACGCCGGGGTGGATCCGGCTGGCGGCGAGGCCGCTGGACTCGGTGATCCGGGGGTCCTCGATCGTGAAGGTCCGGTCCGCCCCGTCCCCGTCGTCCGCGACGGCGGGCACCGTCCCCGTCAGGAACAGGAGGACGGCGGCGGCGGAGACGGGCAGCAACGATCTCATGGGACAAGTGTCCACTGTCACGTCGCAGGCCGGAGCGGTGATCGGCCATGATGTCGCCATGCGTTTTCTCTTCGTCGGCGACAGCATGACCGTGGGCAAGGCCGGCGACTTCACCTGGCGTTACCGCATGTGGCAGCACCTGGAAGCGACCCTAGGCGACGGCGGGTACGCGATCACGGGCCCGCGCAGCGAGTTGTACGACACCGAGGCGAACGCCCCGCTCTCCCATGCGTACGGCGACGCTGCCTTCCCCGCGCCCGCGCGCCGGCACCTTGCGGGCTGGGGCGAGGGATGGCTCCATATGGCCCCCGTCATCGCGGACACGGTCACGGCGGCGCGCGCCGACGTCCTGCTGGTCTCGCTCGGCCTGATAGACCTCGGCTTCTACACGGACAGCACGCAGACGGCCGCGAACGCGCGGGCCTTCATCACGGCGGCCCGCACCGCGAACCCCCGGATCAAACTGGTGCTGCTCCCCGTCATACCGAATGTCCGGGCGGAGTCCGACGCCCCCTTCGCCGCCGAGTGCGACCGCTTCAACGCCCTGCTCGCACAGGCGGTGGCCGACCTGCACGCGCCCGCCTCCCCGGTCCTGCTGGCGGCGCACCCCGCCGGCTACGACATCCACACGGACACCTACGACGGAACCCACCCCGGCCCCACCGGGGAGCACAAGCTGGCCGGGGCCTTCGCCGACGCCATGCACCAGGCGTGGGGCGTCGGCGGCCCCTACGCGGGAGCGCTGGCGGCGGCCTGAGCTCCCGGGGGACACGCGGTCACAGCACGCCCCCCGCCTCGTCGTGGAACACCTCCGGCCAGTACCGGTAGTCGTCGGGGCCGGTGGCGGGGAGGCAGGCGACCGGGTCGGCCGTGGCCAGCACGGCGACCATCGTGTCGGCGACCTGGTGGTAGAACTCCCCCATGTCGCCCGTCAGTTCGTACTCCTCCTCCAGCTTGCGCTGCCGGCTGTGCATCCAGACCGTGAACGCCAGGGTCGACACGTCGGCGTTGACCGGGGTCACCGTGTCGTCGTCGATGAGCGTGTAGTGGACCAGGCCCGTACGGCCGTCGACGACGGTGTCGAAGTCGTGCATCAGGCCGCCGATGAGCAGCAGGTGGTCCGAGTCCTCCGGCAGGGTCCCGGCGATGCCGAGGTGTCGCAGGGCAGGGTTCTCCATCCTCTCCGCGCACACGGCGGTCATCGAATTCAGGATGTCTTCGCGAGCCTCCGCCCCGAACAGCAGGCCGTCCCTGGGCAGTCCGACCTCGACGAGGAACCGCCGGGTCGGCTCGTGCTCCAGGGCGTCGGGCAGGTCCCCGGGAGACAGCCGGACGACTCCCTCCGCGCCGAACTCCTCCTCGATGAAATCCGCCGGCAGATCGAGCCGCAGGCCCCTGCCCGGCGCCGCGACCAGGGCCAGGGGGCGGATCAGCGCGGCCGTCCGCCAGAAGGACGGCATTTCGCCCTCCCACTCCACGTCTCCCCAGCCGTCCTCGCCCCAGATCTCGTCGGTGAGCACCGAGCGCAGGAGCGCCGACGCCTCCTCGACGACCGGACCGCCGAAACGGCCCTGCAGGTGCGCGAACCGGCCGGTCAGCGTGGTGAGTTCACCGACCGCCTGTGTGCCCACAGTAGGGAGGGCCACTGACATCTGGCCCGACAGCCGCTGCCGGAACCGGATCGAGGGCCAGGGCGTTCTCCTGCGGGGCGGGTGTCACGGGCGGCGCCCGGACGGGAGTGCGGAGTGGCCGGGAAGCGGGACGCGGAGAAGCGGGGCCGGGGCTGGGGGCGGGGCTGGAGGCGGGGCCGTGTGCTCGGCCTGCTCTGCCTCCTGGTCGCCGTCCTTCTCGTCTTCCCCCGCCTGGTGCCCAACACCCCCGGCCGGGTGGGCAGTCTGCTGCAGACCTTCCTTCCCTGGCTCGGCCTGGCCGTGCCGGTCCTGCTGGCCGGGGCGCTCCTGCGCCGCTCGTTCCTGGCGGTGGCCGCGCTCCTGCTGCCCGTCGTCACCTGGTCGGTCCTGTTCGGGCCCCTGCTGTTCCCCGCGGGCAGGGCCCCGGACGGCGCGTTCACGGTGGTCCAGCACAACGTCAGCGATGTGAACCCCGACCCCGGCGCCACCGCACGCGCACTGGCCGCGACGGGCGCCGACCTCATCGCCGTCGAGGAGCTGACGGCCCCGGCCCTGCCGGCCTTCGAGACGGCCCTGGCCGGTGACTACCCCCATCACGCGACGCGGGGCACGGTCGGCCTCTGGTCGAAGCACCCCCTGACCGCCGTACGCCTGGTGGACATCAGGCCGAGGGATGTCGGCGAGGGCTGGGACCGGGCGCTCCGGGCGACGGCCCGCACACCGCGGGGCGAGATCGCCGTGTACGTCGCCCACCTGCCGTCGGTCAGGATCGGCCCGACGACCGGGCTCACGTCCGGACGGCGGGACGAGAGCGCCGCGCTCCTGGCCGAGGCCCTCGCCGCCGAGCCCCTGAAGCGCGTGATCCTGCTCGGCGACCTCAACAGCACACTGGACGACCGGGGTCTGGAGCCGGTCACCTCGCTGATGGAACGACCGGGGCCCGGACTCGCGTTCAGCTGGCCCGCGAGGTTCCCGGTGGCCCGGATCGACCAGGTACTGACCCGCTCGGCGACGGTCACCGGTGTCCGGTCCCTGCCCGCCACCGGCAGCGACCACCTGCCCGTGGCGGCGGACATCAGGCTCTGAGCGACGGTCCCCGCCCCCTCGGCGCCGCACCGGGCGGCGCACGGCCCACCGCGGTCAGGGCCCGTGCCCGGTCAGCTCGCCATCTCCACGCCGAGCATCGCGAGCCCCAGCTTGGTCAGTTCCTCCGTCACCTCGTCGGGCCGGGCCCTGCGCGGACGGCGTGCGTGGTGGGCCATGAGCTCGTGGACCGTGCCCACCATCACCATCACCACGACCCGGTGGTCCCGCTCCTCCACCTCGCCGCGAACCGCGGCGCGTTCGGCCTCGCCGGTCAGGAAGTCGGTCCACAGGTCACGCCACCGCTTGCAGTGCGCGTCCACCGCGGGGCTCACGCCCAGGACCTCGACGAACGTCACCCGCGCCTCACGCAGGTCCCGGGTCACCGCCGACACGTACGCGTGGAAGAGCCGCCGGAAGCGCTGCTCCAGGGGGCAGTCGTCCATCCCCTCGGAGAGCAGGGCCACTTCGGAGGCCCGCAGTCCGGCCGTCGTGATCTGGTTGTGCAGGGCCATCAACAGGCCCTCCCGGGAGCCGAACTCCTCCCAGAGCACCTCCTCCGGCACCCCGGCCATGTCACACAGGTCCTGCTCCGACGTCTGCGCGTAGCCGTACACCCCGAACAGCTCCAGGCCGGCTTCGACGAGCTGCCCACGAGCCCGCGCGCGCACACCGTCGACCGCGCCGGTCAGTTGGTCCACCGGGACATCCACCACGGGTCCTCCTTGGTCTGCCGGCTACCCGGTGCGCACGGCCGCCGGAGAGCGTGCCGTGTGGGCCGGGGAGCGTCGGGCGCCTCTGGATGGCGCGTGCGCCATTGTCCCGGTGCGCACCGGAGCGGACGTCCCGCGCCGCGCCGTCGGGCGCACAGACCGCCAGGACCGGTGACTGCTCGCACAGGTGTACCGGAACTGCCTGGTCAGCGGCAGGTGTCACCGGTGCGCGTGCCACACCGCGTCACGCCGGCGCCGAGGGTTCATGCGGCGGGGGGGGCAGCGCGTCAGCAGATCGACCACCCCGGTGAGGTCCTCACCGGCGCCGCCCTCGGCCAGTCGCCTCCGCATCAACGCGAAGTAGGGGGAGAGCAGTTCCGGGCTCACACCCTGCTCCTCGGCGGTCCTCAGAAAAGTCGGCACCCCGGCCACCTGCATGGCCAGGTCGGAGACGACACCCTTGGTGTAGTCGCCGCTCCGCAGCTGGTCGGCGGTCAGATGGACTGCCGGTGCCATCGCGACGAGCCAGTCGGCCAGGAGAGGTGCGAGTGCCGCGGGGTCGATGCCCTCCTTGCGGATCAGGGCGAAGGCGTGTGCCGCTCCCGCGGACATCCCGTACATGGCGCTGAGCAGAGCCACGTCGTGGAGGGCCGCGAAGCCCGCGTCCTCACCGACGTAGGTGGTGCCGGCCGGGACACCCAGTGTCTGCCGGTGCTCCTCGAACAGCTCCCGCGAGCCGCTGTAGAGGACGTAGCCTCCGGCTTCCGGGACACCGATCATCGGAGGGACCGCCATGATCCCTCCGTCCAGGTAGCGGGCGCCGCGCTCGTGGGCCCACACTGCGCGGGCACGTGCCTGCGCAGGGGTGCTGGTGACCAGGTTGACCAGGTCCCGGCCGGCCGGCTCGGTACCGGCCAGCGCCTCGTCGACGGAGTGGTCGTCCAGCAGGCAGACGACGACCAGGGTGTTCGCCGCGACGGCCTCGGCCGCGCTGTCCGCGACCTCCGCCCCCTCCGCGACGAGGGCCGCGGCGCGGACCGGCGTGCGGTTCCAGACGGTGAGCGGGTGCCCGGCGGCGAGCCAGGCGCGGGCCAGCGCCGTACCCATCGCACCGAGTCCGAGCAGGGTGACGGGGGCCTTCTCGATCGTGTTCCGTGTCATGCCGATCAGGCTCGCCCCGGCGGCGTCGGCGATCAAGAACCCACTTTTTGGTGGGTGGGTTACCCCGGGGTGAGCGAGCAGGTCGGGGGCCGAGGCGTGAATCCCGCCAGGCGCAGCCCCGTTCGCAGCGGGGCCGAACCTCTCCTCGCGACCGCGACCGCGACCGCGGCATCGGTGCTCAGGCGGCCGAGCGCTCCTCGGGCCGGCGACGGCGCAGACGGGCCTGCCCGACGGCAGGCGGGTTGTACGCCATGTCGAGCGCCCCGATGTCGGTGCCGGGAGGCACGACGGCGTCGATCCGGTCGAGGATGTCGTCACCCAGCTCGGTCTCCGCTCCCGCGACGAGGTCGTCGAGGTGGTCCATGGTGCGCGGGCCGATGATCGCCGAGGTGACGCCCGGGTGGGCGATCGCGAAGGCCGTCGCCAGGTGCGTCAGCGACATCCCGGCGTCCTGGGCGACGGGGATCAACTGCTCGACCGCGTCGAGCCTGCGCTCGTCGCTCATGTGCTTGAAACCGTAGGCGGACCGGTGGGTGTCGGCCGTCCGGCCCTTGCGGTAGCGGCCCGTCAGCAGACCGCCGGCGAGCGGGCTCCAGACCAGGGCGCCCATGCCGTAGCGCTCGCAGACGGGCAGGACCTCGCGCTCGATGCCCCGGTTGAGGATGGAGTACGGCGGCTGCTCGGTGCGGAACCGCTCCAGGCCGCGCCGCTCGGAGACCCACTGCGCCTCGACGATGTCCGAGGCGGGGAAGGTGGAGGCGCCGATGTGCCGGACCTTCCCGGCACGCACGAGGTCGGTGAGCGCGGAGAGCGTCTCCTCCACGTCGGTGTCCGGGTCCGGCCTGTGGACCTGGAACAGATCGACGTGATCGGTGCCCAGGCGGCGCAGGGAGTCCTCCAGCGCGCGGACCAGCCAACGGCGCGAGTTCCCGCGCTGGTTGGGGTCGTCACCCATCGGAAGGTGGGCCTTGGTCGCCAGCACGACCTCGTCCCGGCGGCCCTTGAGCGCCTTCCCCACGATCTCCTCCGACTCGCCGCGTGAGTACGCGTCGGCGGTGTCGACGAAGTTGATGCCCGCGTCGAGCGCCCTGTGGATGATCCGGACGGACTCGTCGTGGTCGGGATTCCCCATGGCGCCGAACATCATCGCGCCCAGGCAGTACGGGCTGACCTTGATGCCGGTCCTGCCCAGTGTGCGGTACTTCATAGCGGTCCTCGCCCCTTGGTCGACGCCCTGTGCGGGCGTTAGGCTGGATAAACGGAACAACGTTCAGGATCGACAATACGGAACAGTGTTCCGTTTAGCAAGGGGATCGCCGTGCGCGAGGACACGACCCGGGGAACCGGCACCGGCACCGCCGGCGGCCTGCCCCCGAAGCGGGTGCGCGCCGACGTGCGCCGCAACACGGACGCCCTGCTCACGGCGGCGGCGGAGGTGTTCCTGACCTCGGGCGTGGACGCGCCGGTACGCCAGATCACCGCGAAGGCGGGCGTGGGCGCGGGCACCCTCTACCGCCACTTCCCGCAGCGCTCGGACCTCATCGCCGCAGTCTTCCGGCACGAGGTCGACGCCTGTGCCGACGCCGCTCCCGCCCTCGCCGAGGAGTACGCGCCCGCCGAGGCGCTCACCAGGTGGCTGCAGCGCCTCGCGCTCTTCTTCGCGACGAAGCGCGGCCTCAGCGCCGCGCTGCATTCGGGGGACTCGACCTACGACAGCCTGCCCGCCTACTTCGAGCAGCGCTTCATGCCCGCCCTCACCCGGCTCATCGACGCGGCGGCCGGGGCGGGCGAGATCCGCTCCGACGTCACGCCCGACGACCTGCTGGTGGCGACCCGCAACCTGACCGTTCCAGCGGGCGAGGACGACAACGGGCACACACAGCGGATGATCGCCCTGCTCGTGGACGGGCTGCGCTATCAGGCGCGGTGAGCCGCCACGTCACCCGCGACGCCGTGCGCACCTAGCTTCGCGAAGCGCTCCCGCCACGGCAGGGGGCCGGGCTCGGCCTCTGCCAGGGCCCTCTGCGTCTCCCAGCGTTCGCGTGCGGCACGACGACGGCAGGGGCCGCACTCGGTCTCGTCGGCGAGCGGCCGGAAGACATGTGCGTCGCCCTCGGGGCCGACCGCCGTGCACGCCATCAGTTCCGGGACGCATAGCGGCGCGGCAGGGGGCTGCGGGGAGGCCGCGACGGGAAGCTCCGGCGGCATCTTGTGCAGCAGCCTGAACCGCAGGAAGCCGACCGCCGACCGCACTCCGTCGCCCGGCAGTTCACTGGTCAGCGCGAGCCGCAGCTCACCGGCCGAGACCCCGCGCAGCAGCCAGCGGGCGGCGAGCTCCGCGAGCCCCCTCGCCTCCCTCACCCCGAGGTAGAGCTCCCGCCGCACATGGCGCAGCGACAGCAGGACACGCTCCCCCTCGGCCGCCTCCGGGCTGAGCGCGGGAGGGAGCTCGGCCGCGGACCCGACTGCGGGCCCGGGCTCGGCCTCGGGCTCGACTTCGACCTCGGGCTCGGCTTCGGAGGGTGGGTGGGGAATGTTCTTCTCTCGTTCTTCGCCTACCGGTAGTTGACGACCGGCCACCCGACCGGCTGGTTCACCGACCGTCGGTTTCCGGGCACTCGGAGGCGCCTCCGCCCGGCCGCCGCGCAGCACGGCGGCCTCCTCGGGTGTGAGGGGTACGTTGGACAGCAGTTGCTCCGTCACCCAGCGGCCGCGCTCCCCCTGATCGCGCCACTCGTGGACGTAACCGTGCGCGACCAGCAGTTCCTTGGACTTCTGATACGCCCGCCCCGTGATGCCGAGCTGCCGCGCATGCTCGCTCAGCGGCAGGCCGGCCTGTCCGTCGGGGAGCCCCTGCACGGCGAGAAGCAGGATCTTCGCGTCACTGGTCAGCCGCGCATGGCGGACGACGTCGTGCGAAGCCTTCGTGTAGCGCCGGGAGGGCGCGATAGCATGCCGAAGCATCTCGGTGGACTCCTGATCCACTCGTGGGTGAAGGCCTCCGGTCGAGTGTTGGTAGCACTCCCGGGGGCCGCCCGCGCACCGTGTGCGCACAGAACGTGATGACGCGATTACGTTACCGCACCCCGTGGGCACCTTTTCGCATATGCCCCGATGTACCGCTCACGGGCCAACTCGGCCCGTGAGTACGGCGACCGCCACCTCGTGCAGCAGTTTCGCCTCCACGAACGGCGCCTCCCCGGTGGGACGCGAGCGCCAGTCCAGGGGCCACGTCCTGCCGCCCAGCGCCGGAATCCCGACGAACGCGTCGCACGGCATCTCCCGCCCTATCAGCCGCGCCCCGATCGGCCACCGGTAGCCGGCGGCACTCCGTGGCGGCAGCAGGAAGTACGTACTCCTGTCACCGACCCCCGACCGCACGATCGGGCCCGCCCGGAAGTCGGTGAACTGCATCAGCTCGTACGCCACTTCGTCGCCCGCCGACCCGATGACGCGTACGGCGTCGAAGTGGACGCCCACATGCCGGAGCGCGTGCCCGCTCGCGGGAACCCAGCAAGGGACCGGACCCGGTGAACTTCTCTGATCCATGGACCAAGCGTGCCGACGAACGGGCGAAGTGACCAGCGTCACAGCACGACTGCGCACTGTCGTGTACTCCGGGGGTGGAGTTGCGCACTCCGGTGAGCCCGGAGGTGGTATCGCGTAGAGGTCCGGCGCGTACGACGTCGCCACCGCGCGGGAGCCGGGCGCGGTCCCGCACACCGGGGAGGGCTCCCCTACAGCCGTGCCTGCGGGGCCAGGGTGAGGATTTCGGCTCCGTCGTCGGTGATGGCGATGGTGTGCTCACTGTGCGCGGTCCGGCAGCCCGTCGCGCTGCGCAGCGTCCAGCCGTCGGCGTCGGTGACGAGTGTGGCGGTGTCGGCCATCACCCAGGGCTCCAGGGCCAGCAGCAGGCCGGGGCGCAGCTTGTATCCGCGGCCGGGCCGTCCGGTGTTCGGGACGTGCGGGTCCTGGTGCATGGTCGAGCCGATGCCATGCCCTCCGAAATCGGTGTTGACCGGGTAGCCCGCCTCGCCGAGGACCGTGCCGATGGCGTGGGAGAGGTCGCCGATGCGCGCCCCAGGCTTCGCGGCGGCGATGCCGGCGGCGAGCGCCCGTTCGGTCGTCTCGATCATGGCGACGCTCTCCGCGGGCCTGGCCTTGCCCACCAGGAAGCTGATCGCGGCGTCCGCGGCCACACCGCCCCGGGCGACGGCCAGGTCGAGGGTCAGCAGGTCCCCGTCGGCCAGCCTGTAGTCGTGGGGCCGCCCGTGGAGCACGCCGTCGTTGACGGCCGTGCAGATGTAGTGACCGAAGGGACCACGCCCGAAGGAGGGCGCGTAGTCGACGTAACAGGACTGCGCTCCCGCCTCGGCGATCATCTCCTTGACCCACTGGTCGATGTCCAGCAGGTTCGTCCCGACCACGCTGCGCTGCTTCATCGTGTGCAGGATGTCTCCGACCAGGGCGCCGGTGTCCCTCGCCCGCTCGAGCCGCGCGGAGTTCAGGATCTCGATCATGGGGCCTCTCCCGTATGTCCAATAACAATACCGGTCTAACTGTACCGGTATTAGAATGGTGTCCATGGTCAGGTTGCCGCTCACCCCCGCCGAGGTAGAACGCGGACAGCGCCTCGGCGCGCTGCTCCGCCAAGCCAGGGGCTGCCGCTCGATGCTCGACGTGGCACTCGCCTCGCAGATCTCGCCGGAGACTCTCCGGAAGATCGAATCCGGCCGCGTGGCCACCCCCGCCTTCCCGACCATCGCGGCGATCGCCGACACCCTGGGCCTGTCCCTCGACACGGTCTGGGCCGAGATCAGCCGGCCGGAGCGCGCCACGGAGGATCAGTCGGTCCTGCGGGTCGCACGGCAGGCGTCGCTGGCTTCGTAGCTCCGCGCCCGGAGCAGCCACAGGTACCCGAAGCGGGTGCGCTGCCTACAGGGCGGCCCGGGTGAGGAGTTGTCCTGCCCGCGTGGCCGAGGCGGGACCGGACCGGACCGTACGGGGACGGAGGCGCTGCTGTGCTCACGCTGAGGGACATCGCTGAGAATCCGCTGTCCCTGACGAGACGTCTGACACTCGGTGACGGTTCGGAGGCCGTCTTCCGTCCTCTGGCGCACACCGACGTGGGGCGGCTGGCCGGCTTCCTCCAGGCTCAGTCCGCCGGGTCGAGGCGCTTCAGCACGTTCGACGGGTACGGCCTCGCGACCGCCCGCGAACTGTGCGGGGCGATCGCGCGCCACGACAAGCTCAGGCTGGTGCTGGAGGACGTGGCGTCCGGCCGCATCGTGGGGCTGCTCGAGTTCAGCCTCGACACGGTCCCCTCGGATGTGGCCCGTTACCGGGAGGCGGGCATCCTCCTGACGGGGGCCGACTGCCGCTTCGGCGCCACTCTGGCCGACGACCACCAGGGGCGTGGCGTCGGGACATCCGTCTTCCCGCTCGCCGTCAACGCCGCGCGGCGGCTCGGGAAGGCGAGGATCATCCTGTGGGGCGGCGTCCGCTCCGACAACCACCAGGGCATCCGCTACTACGAGAAGCACGGGTTCCGGCAGGTCGGCTCCTTCCGCGAGGCGGACGGGTCCCGGTCGCTCGACATGATCCTCGATCTGCGCCCCGGCCCGCGTGACCGACGACGTGGTGCCCCCTGAGGGCCCGGGGCAGTCCGCGGCTCCGTGTCACGCGGCGACGGCGACCGCGTCGACGGCCGGTGTACGGAGCGTCCTGCGTGCGGTCCCGAGGCTCGTGCCGAGGGTGACCACCGTGGCGACGGCCATGACGGCCAGCCAGGTGCCCGGTCCCCGGTCGGGCAGGACCTGGTCGGTGCGGACCGTCGTGAAGGAGATGATCCCCGCGGTCGCCGCCACGGTTCCCAGGACCAGCCCGGTCAGCGTGAGGATCACCGACTCCCAGCCGACCACGCGCAGGACCTGGCCGGGGGTCGCCCCGGCGAGCCGCTGCCGGCCGAACTCGCCGCTCCGGTACGAGGTCTCCGCGTACAGGGTGTTGGCGAGCATGATGCAGGAGAAGACCACGATGATCCCGACGACGACCAGGTTGAGGGTCTCCACGTTCTTGTCCTCGACGGACTTGGCCAGGCCGGAGCCGGTGACCCGGTCGCTCTCCACCCCCTGGATGTAGAGGGTGGCGGTGGCGACGCCGGTGAAGATGATCAACGGCATGAGCACTCCGGCGAGTTCGGTGCCCCGCCGGCGCAGGTTACGGGCGCTCAGATAGCCGCCCGCCCCGCCCACCGCCGCGAGCGGCCCCCGCAGGAGGTCCAGCACCCGGCCCAGCAGCGACGGGGCGAGGACGGCGAAGCCGACGGAGAGCAGGATGGCTCCGTAGGCGGGGAAGGCCATCAGCATCTCGTCGGTGCTGTCGACGGCGTACGTGCTCAGGACTCCCCCGGTCCCGGCCACCAGTGCGGCGCAGCCCGCCAGGGTGCGGGCCCGGCGGCGGGAGGGGCCGCGGACTCCCGCGGCGGCCCTGGTGGCGCGGCGTACGGCGAGGAACGCGGCGCCGACGGAGGCGAGCAGCGCGACGCCGAAGCCCGAACCGAGCGCCATGGCGCCGAAGGCCGGGGTGACCCGGGGGGCGACCTGGCCGCTGTCCTGGAACAGGTCGAGCAGGAGACGGCCGCCGAGCACGGCAGGCCCGGTGGCGAGCACCGCGCCGCCCAGCGCCACCACGGCGGACTCACCCACGACCATGCGCGTGATCTGCCCGGGAGTGGCACCGGTGCAGCGCAGCAGACGGATCTCCTCGGCGCGACGCCGGACGGCGACGGTGAGCGTGGAGGCGATGGCGAAGAAGACGAGGAGGGAGCCGTATCCGCCGACGACGCTCGCGGCGACGGTCATGGACTCCGCGCTCACCTCGTCGACCCCCGGAGCAGCCGCCGTGTCGTGCAGGGATCCGAACGTCATGATGATCACGGCGCCGAGGAACGCCGAGAGCAGGGTGGCGAGGAAGCGCCCGGGGCGCTTGCGGACCGAGCGTACGGCCAGGAAGAACATCGCTCACACCTCCATCAGGGAGCCGTTGTCCGCGCGCCGTCCGGCCGCACGGTCCCCGAGACGGGTCATGCGTTCGGCGACGGCCTCGGCGGTGGGCGCGGTGAGGTGTCCCGCCGGCCGCCCGTCCGCGAGGAAGATCACCGAGTCTGCGTAGGAGGCGGCCACCGGGTCGTGGGTGACGAGGACGACGGTGCTGCCGTGCCTGCGGACGGTCTCCCTCAGCAGGCTCAGCACATCGCGCGCGCTGCGCGTGTCGAGGGCGCCGGTCGGCTCGTCCGCGAAGATCACGGCGGGCCGCGTGACCAGGGCGCGGGCGATCGCGACGCGCTGGCGCTGCCCGCCCGACAGTTCCTCGGGGAGATGCCCGAGACGCTCACCGAGCCCCACCTGGGTGAGGAGTGCGCGGACGCCCTCCCGGTCGGCCTTCCGGCCGGCCAGCCGCAGCGGCAGCGCGGTGTTCTCCTCGACGGTCAGGGTGGGCAGCAGGTTGTACTGCTGGAAGACGAAGCCGATCCGGTCGCGCCGGAACCTCGTCAGGGCCGCTTCGCTGCCACCGCGCATCTCCTCGCCGTCCACGAGGATCTGCCCCCGGTCGGGCCGGTCCAGGCCCGCCGCGCACTGGAGCAGCGTGGACTTGCCGGAACCCGAGGGGCCCATGACCGCGGTGAAGCTCCCCGCGGGCAGGCTCAGCGTCACGCCGTCCAGAGCGGTCACCGCGCCGTCCCCGGCCCCGTACACCTTGCTCACCGAAACCAGCCGCAGGGCCTCCGCGGCCCGGCCCGAAGGCCGCCGTTCACGATCGGACATGGTCATCACCCTCTGCTCGCCGGACGCACCCTGCGCCACCTCCACGACGCTACGGACGGGAGCGGGCGGGCACATTGGGCGTACGCCCCGGAGTGACGGGTGGCGCTGGGTACACCTCATCCGGGGGGAGCCGCCCGGGACGCGCACGGGCTGCCCACCGGGCAACGACTTTCGTCGTCCCCGGTCGCGACCAACGGCCACAGCGGTGCCCGGCCCGGGGGCCCTACCGTGGCCGCGTGACTCGTGTGGAAACCATGACCTCTCCAGCACCGTCCGACCGGAAGCCGGCGGTGAGGCCGTTCCCGGCCGTGCCGGGGCGGGCCCTCTTCGCCGCCAACATGTGGCCGGCCCGGCGCGTCGTCGGCGAATCACTCCTGAGCCTCGTCCTGGCCCTGCTGGCGGCGGGCATGGGGGCCATGGAGCACCACGGTCCGGCGGGGGCGGTCGGCATCGGGCTCGGCGCCGCGCTCCTGTCGGCGCTGCGCCGGGTGCTGCCCGCGACGGTGCTGCTGGCGGCCGCCGTCGGCTGTGCGGTGGTCAGTGGCTTCGTACCGCTCCTCGTCGTCGCGTCCTGGTCGGCCGGGCGCCGGATCGACGGGCTCGGCAGGGCGGCCGGCGTCTTCTCCCTCGCCTACAGCCTCCTCCTGGGCCTCTCGGTCCTGGCGGAGTTGCCGCACTTCTCGCTGTCGCTCACCGCCTTCGCCGGACTGCTGCTGCTGGTCCCGCTCCTGCTGCCGGGGCTCGCGGGCCGCTACTGGTCGCAGCGCAGGACCCTGACCGACACCCTCGACGAGTACAACGCCCAACTCCTGCGTGAGCGCGTGATGATCGCCGGGCACGCCCGGATCCGGGAGCGCCAGCGCATCGCCCAGGACATGCACGACAGCCTGGGCCACCAGCTCGCTCTGATCGCGGTCCACACCGGGGCGTTGGAGGTGGACCGTGAACTCACGGCGGTGCAGCGGGAGGCCGTCGGTGTACTGCGCGAGGCGTCGGTGGCCGCGATGCACGAACTGCGGGACGTGGTGGGCGTACTGAGGGACGGGGTCGAGGCCGGAGGCCAGGACACGGCCGCGTCCGGCGAGGACCCCGGTACGCCGGCGCGCGGGGTGGCGGGCGTCGACAGCCTGGTGGACGCGTCGCGGAGGGCGGGGGCGGCCGTCGTGCTGCGGCGGTCGGGGGACGTCCGCCCGCTCGCCCCGACCACCGGCCAGGCCGCGTACCGCGTGGTCCAGGAGGGCCTGACCAACGCGCACAAGCACGCCCCTGGCGCGTCCATCGTCGTGGGGCTGCTCTACGAGCCGGACTCGCTCGTCGTGGAGGTCACCAACGGCCCGGCGGCGGAGCCCGTGAGCGGTGTGCCGAGCGGGCGCCAGGGACTGACCGGGCTGGAGGAACGGGCCCGGCTGGTGGGCGGCATGGTGCATGTGGGCCCCACGCCTGACGGTGGGTTCCGGCTGGCTGCCGTGCTGCCGTACACCGCGCAGGGCGGCGACCCCGCGAGCCCTTCGCACGACGACGCGCTGACGACGTTCGTCGCTGCCACGGACGACTTTCGGGCGCAGAATCCGGCAGGCCGACCGGGCGACAGTGAAGGGGTCATCGAACGGAACGGTCTCCCGAAGGAGTTGGCCAGAGCAGTGAGCAGGACCAAGAGGGGCAACGGAATAGCGATCGGCTGCGGGGTGGCGGCCCTGGCCGGTGTCGTGCTGGTGGGCGCGTTGGTCGCCGGTGGGATCTACCTCATGCGTGAGGCGGACAAGGGCATGATCGAGCCCAAGCAGTACGACGCGGTGAAGGTCGGCCAGTCCGAGGCGGAGGTACGCGCTCAACTTCCGGGCGGAGACTCCCTCCTGCGCCCCGGGTCGCTCGCGGACGCGCCGGCCGAACCCGAGGGTTCGACCTGCCTCGTCCTCCTCTCCACGGAGTTCGGGAGCAGCATGCAGACCGAACCGGTGTTCCGGTTCTGCTTCAAGGACGGCAGACTGATCGAGAAGAAGACCTTCGAGATCGAGAGCTGAGGGGCCGGCCCCTCGGCGTCCGGCGCGCCGGCCGGATCGGGGATGAGGACGGGGTGCCCGCAGGTATGACCGCACAGGACCGTGCAGGAGAGTCGTGATCAGGGTTCTTGTCACGGATGACGAGCCGCTCATTCGGGCGGGCATCAGGATGATCCTCTCCTCGGCCGACGACATGGACGTCGTCGCGGAGGCGGCGAACGGCCGCGAGGCGGTCGACATCGCCCGGTCGCAGCGCGTGGACGTCGCACTGCTCGACATCCAGATGCCGGTCATGGACGGCCTGACGGCCCTGGCCGAGCTGCGCAGGTCGGCCCCCGAGGTGCGGGTGCTGATCCTGACGACGTTCGGGGAGCGGCAGAACGTCCTGCGGGCCCTGAGCGCGGGAAGCGCGGGCTTCCTGCTGAAGGACTCGGCACCCGCGGAACTCATGCGGGCGGTGCGGGCGGCGGCGGCCGGAGAGGCCTACCTGTCGCCCGGCGCCACCCGGCACGTCGTCGACTCCCTGGCGTCCGGGGGGACCGCGGACCGTGCGGAGCGGGCGCGCCTGCGGCTGGAGAAGCTGACGGGCCGCGAACGGGACGTCCTGTCCCTGCTGGGCGAGGGCCTGTCCAACGCGGACGCCGGGCAGCGGATCCACATGAGCGAGGCGACGGTCAAGACCTACGTCAGCCGCATCCTCGCCAAGCTGGAGTGCGAGAACCGGGTGCAGGCCGCACTGCTGGCACGCGACGCGGGCCTCGGGACCTGACGGCGCCGGACCTCGCCGCCTCCCGCCCCGTCAGCGCTTCGGGAACGCCTCACCGCACGCGCTGCAGAACTTCGGCGCCCGGTCGGCCGACAGCCGCCCGCACTCCGGGCACACCAGGTCCAGCATGCAGGGCGCCTCACCGCCCTCGTACGCGGGAGCGCGCACGGCGGGCTTGACCGCGAGCCCGGGGCGCCGGCGGTGCACCGTGATATAGGCCAGCCCCTCGGGCCCCGCCTCCAGGGAGCGGCGCGAGGTGCGCGGCAGCCAGGTGACCGTCGTCGGGACGAGGGACAGGGTGTCCCCGGCGCCCGTACGCAGGCTGCCCGTGCCCGCGAGGACGACCAGGAGCACGTCCAGGACGTCCTCCTGGTGCTCACCGACATCCGCGCCCGGCGGCAGTCGGACCACATTGGCGTCCAGCTCCCGCCCCTGCTCGACGAGGCGCCAGAGCGCGCCGCGTTCACCGGGGGCGGCGGAGGCGAGGACCTCGTCCAGCACCGCCAGGACCTGCGGAGTGGCGTTCACGCGGCGGCCTCCTCGTCGTAGCGGACGGGCAGCCGGCCGGCCGGGCACGCCACGGGGGAGGCGCCGTACGCGGATCGGGCTTCCTCGCGGCGCTGGGCCGCGGTGCGGGTGGCCATGGGCTCTGCCTCCGGTCCTGCCTGTGGGTGGCTGACGCACCTCGAAGTACGTACTTACCAGGAGAGGTTAATTCTTCCTGGGTCCGTGGGCCGGGATCGCCGTCGCGGGACGGCCCGGCCGACGAAGCACTCGTACCGGACGCGGCCGTCGTCGACGCGGACGCGACGGCGGACGTGAGGGGACGGGGCAGGGGGACGGCTCGCCCTCGTACCGTGAAAGCCGCTGGTCAGGAGGCAGCGGGCGGACGAACGGCCTCCGTAAGTGGAGGCCTGCGCCCTCCTGCCCGAATCCACCGAACGAGCCCCGGCGGCCGCTGTACTCTCGCTCCATGATCCAGCCGACGCCTTCGACAGCCCCGGTCCCGGACGCGGACGAGTGCGTCGCGCTCACCCGGACGCTGCGCCGCCGGGGCACCGTCGTCCTCTCGGTGTTCGCGCTCGTCTGGGCCTTCGCCGGGGCATCGGGGCTCGCGTCCCGGGGCGCGGCCCTGACCGTCGAAATCCTTGCCGCGCCGGTCACCGCGGCGGCGGTCTACCTCGCCTACCGCAAGGGCGCCGCCCCGTCACCCCGCACGGTCGACCTGCCCGGGAACTGGGCGCGTTCGGTCGGCATCGTCAACGTCGTCGAACTCGCGGCGGTCTTCGCGGTGATCGCCGCGTCCAATGCGTCGGGCCACCCCGCGTTCATCCCTCCGTGCATCGCGCTGGTGGTCGGCCTGCACTTCGTCCCGCTCGCCCGTCTCTACGACCAGTGGCAGTACAAGGGCACGGCCGCGCTGCTGTGCACCGTCGGTGCCCTCGGCCTCGCGCTCATCGCGGCGGGCCTCTCGGACGAAGGCGTGCGCGCCGTGGTGGGCCTGGCCTCCGCCGTGACGCTGTGGGCGTCCGCGTACCACGTGGCCGTCAAGGGCTGACGGCCACCGGCGGCGGGCACCCGGTGCCCACGCGGTCCTCCGGTTCGGCGCGCGCCCCGGCCCGCCGCCGCCCGTCCCTGACAGGAAGCCGCTGGGTAGGGTGGGCGCGACAGCCCATCGCGAACCGGAACGAGGAACAGACGTGAGCGAGTCGGCGGCCATCGCCCTGCAGCAGGAGATCGCCCGTGAGCTCGAGGTCGCGGAGACCTTTGAGGCCGAGAAGGAGATCGAACGCCGCGTGGCGTTCCTCACCGAGCGGCTGACCTCCACCGGTCTGCGCGCCCTGGTGCTCGGCATCAGCGGAGGCGTGGACTCCACCACCGCTGGCCGGCTGTGCCAGCTCGCCGTCGAGCGCGCCCGGGCCGCGGGCCACGAGGCGCGGTTCTACGCGATGCGGCTGCCCTACGGGGTCCAGGCCGACGAGCACGACGCCCAGCTCGCCCTCTCCTTCATCCAGGCCGACCACGTGCTGACCGTGGACATCAAGCCCGCGACCGACGCCATGCAGGAGTCCCTGCTCACCGGCGACGTCGCCTTCCGTGACCCCCACCACCAGGACTTCGTGCTCGGCAACGTCAAGGCCCGGCAGCGCATGATCGCCCAGTACGCGGTGGCCGGCGCGCACAACGGCCTCGTCGTCGGCACGGACCACGCGGCGGAGGCGGTCTCCGGCTTCTTCACGAAGTTCGGCGACGGCGCCGCCGACCTGGTCCCGCTGACCGGGCTCACCAAGCGACGGGTGCGGGCCGTCGCCGAGACGCTGGGCGCACCCGCCGGGCTGGTCGGGAAGGTGCCGACGGCCGACCTGGAGACCCTCGCCCCCGGCAAGGCGGACGAGCACGCGCTCGGGGTCACCTACGACGCCATCGACGACTTCCTGGAGGGCAGGCCGGTGGACGAGCAGACCTTCGACACCGTCGTCGGCCGCTACCGCCTCACCGACCACAAGCGCCGGCTGCCCATCGCGCCCTGACACGCGGGACCCCATCGGCACGCCAATTCAGCTTGTGCCGGAGGGAATTGGGCAGCGCACGCCATGCCACGGTCAGTATCCTGAGCGGCGCCACCGGTCTTGGTACGAGCCCACAGGGGGATCCACGCGTGTCCAGCCCCACACCACCCCCGCCCCGGCCCTCCGGCCCCCCTGCACCGCCTCCGCCGCCGAACCCCCCGGCCCCGGGTCCTCCGGCTCCGCAGGGCGGGAACCACCGGGTTCCGGTCGTCGCCGCCGTGATCACAGCGGTGGCGACGATCACGGCCGCCGTCATCGCCGCCGTGGCGTCCGGCGGCGACTCCCCCTCGGACGCCCTGCGGGCCGGACCCCCGGCGACATCCGTGACGGCACCCGCCTCGACCGAGGAGGCCGGCGCCTCGGAAGGCCCGTCGGACGGACCGTCCGATCCCCCGCTGCAGACTCTGCCCGCGACAGGCACCCCGGCTCGGGCTTCCAAGCCGCGCGTGAGCGTGACCCCCTACATGGCGGCCGCGGGCGACACGGTGACGATCGAGGCCAGCGGTTTCGCACCGGGAGAGCGGGTCCGCATCACCTTCACGGACAGCGGGTCCGTCGAGAAGGACGTGCGCGACGTCACCGCGGAGCCCGACGGCCGTCTGGCCGTGGAGGTACGCGTACCCGTCGAGGTGGGTTCGGGGCACGACAGCCCCATGTTCCGCGTGTGGAGCGTCGACGACGTGGACGCGAACAACACGGCCGACACCCCGTTCACCTACACCGAGTAGGACCGGTACTCCGAGTAGCACCGCCGACCGACAGGGAACCGCCGCCGTGGACAGGAAGCCCGACGAGAAGTATCCGCCGATCGAGCCCTACGACCAGGGGCTGCTGGACGTCGGCGACGGCAACCTCGTCCACTGGGAGGTCTGCGGCAACCCCGCCGGCAAGCCCGCCCTCGTCGTCCACGGCGGGCCGGGCTCGGGATGCGGCACCCGCCCCCGGCAGTACTTCGACTCGGACCGCTATCGCGTCGTGCTCTTCGACCAGCGCAACTGCGGCCGCTCCACCCCGCACGCGAGCGACCCGGCCGCCGACCTGTCGCACAACACGACGGCTCACCTGATCGCGGACATGGAGCTGCTGCGTGAGCACCTCGGCATCGGCAAGTGGCTGCTGTACGGGGGCTCCTGGGGCTCCACGCTGATCCTCGCCTACGCCGAACAGCACCCGGAGCGCGTCTCGGAGATCGTGATCTCCGCCGTGACGACGACCCGGCGCAGCGAGATCGACTGGCTGTACCGGGGAGCGGGGCAGATCTTCCCCGAGGCGTGGGACCTGTTCCGGGCGGGCGTCCCGGAGGCCGGCGGGCCCGGTGACCTCGTCGCCGCGTACGCACGCCGGACGGAGAGCCCCGACCCGGAGGTCCGGGCGAAGGCGACGGCCGACTGGTGCGCGTGGGAGGACGCGGTGCTGTCCATGGAGGCGTACACGGGCCCGCCCCCCTACGCCGGCCGGCCAGGACGCGACCGGCTGGCGTTCGTGCGCATCTGTGCGCACTACTTCGCGCACGCCGCCTGGCTGGAGGAAGGGCAGCTGATCCGCGACGCGGGCCGCCTCGCGGGAATCCCGGGCGTCCTGGTGCACGGGCGCTTCGACCTGGGCGGACCGCTGACCACGGCCTGGGAACTGGCGAAAGCCTGGCCGGACGCCGAGTTGACGGTGATCGACGCCGCGGGCCACCTGGGCGGCCCGGCGACCTCCCGGGCGGTCCTGGCCGCACTGGACCGGTTCGCGCGGCGCGTATGAGACGACGCTTGCTTCGAGCGTGCTCGAAGGAGTTGGGTTGGGCCCATGAAGTACACGCAGCTCGGACGCACCGGACTCAAGGTCAGCCGCCTCGTGCTGGGGACGATGAACTTCGGCCCCCAGACCAACGAGAGCGACAGCCACGCGCTCATGGACGCCGCCCTGGAGGCGGGCGTCAACTTCTTCGACACCGCGAACGTCTACGGCTGGGGTGAGAACAAGGGCCGCACCGAGGAGATCCTCGGCACCTGGTTCGCCCAGGGCGGCGACCGCCGCGACAAGGTCGTCCTCGCCACCAAGGTCTACGGCAACATGGGTGCCGACGGCGAGGCATGGCCCAACCACGACAAGCTGTCCGCCCTGAACATCCGCAGGGCCGTCGACGCCAGCCTCAAGCGGCTGCAGACGGACCACATCGACCTTTACCAGTTCCACCACGTCGACCGGGACACCCCGATCGACGAGATCTGGCAGGCCATCGACGTACTGGTCCAGCAGGGCAAGATCCTCTACGCCGGCTCCTCCAACTTCTCGGGCTACAAGATCGCCCAGGCCAACGAGCGGGCCGCCCGGCGGGGCAGCTACGGCCTCGTCAGCGAGCAGTGCATCTACAACCTGATGGAGCGCGGGGCCGAGATGGAGGTCATCCCGGCCGCCCAGGAGTACGGCCTCGGAGTCATCCCGTGGTCCCCGCTGCACGGCGGGCTGCTCGGCGGCGCGATCCGCAAGGAGCGCGAGGGCAGCGGCGCCCGGTCCACCTCCGGCCGGTCCGGCGACGCGCTGGCCGACCCGAAGGTGCGGGCGCAGATCCAGGCGTACGAGGACCTGCTGGAGAAGCACGGCCTGGAGCCCGGCGAGGCGGGCCTGGCCTGGCTGCTGACCCGGCCCGGCGTCACGGGCCCGATCTCCGGCCCGCGCACCCAGGAGCAGCTCGACTCGGCGCTGCGCGCGGTGGAGCTGGAGCTGTCGGACGAGGTGCTGACGGCCCTGGACGAGATCTTCCCCGGCCCGGGCCCGTCGCCGGAGAACTTCGCCTGGTAGGAACGGCAGGAGCACGAGGCGTGCGCGGCCTCCGCCCCCGGGGTTCAGCCTCCGAGGGCGGAGGCCGCCGCCACGACGACGAACATCAGCACGAGCACGGCGGCCATGATGCGGTTTCTGGTCTTGGGATCCACCCGACGAGCGTAACCGGCCCGCTCACCTGCCCAGCGGCCAGGCCCGCACCACCTCGTACCGCGGCTGCTCCCCCGGCACCCCGCCCACCGGCAGATCGCTGCGTACGAGACCGATCTCCCCGACCTCCCACCGCGTGCCCTCGAAGCCCCGCAGCGCCTCCGTGTACGGGGTCAGGTCGGCCCCGGACCTGCTGCGGGCCAGGGTGAGGTGCGGGGTGTGTCGGCGGTGCTCCTCCATCGGGATCCCGGACTTCCGCGCGGCGGCGGCGGCACGCCGCGCCAGCAGCCGCAGGGTGCCGAGGTCGCCCTCCGCCCCCGCCCACAGCGCCCGTCCGTCGAACCGGCCGCCGCCGCGGATGCGGAGGGGGAACGGCTCGGTGCGGTGCGCGGCCCGCGCCAGACGCGGGTACAGCTCGGGCAGCAGTTCCTCGTCGACGCTCCCGAGGAAGGCCAGCGTGTAGTGCCAGCCCGCACGCGCGGTCCAGCGGAGGTCCAAGGCTCCGGGCAGCCGCCGCAGCCGGGCGACGGCCCCGGCGAGCTCGTCCGCCGCGGGGGCGGGCGGCAGGACGGCGGCGAAGAGTCTCTGGCTGCTCATGCCGCGAGTGTCCCAGCGTCCCCATGTGTCCGGGGGGAGTCCCGGCCTGTCGTCGTCCGTTCTCCCGCGGTGGGAACGGGAACGCCGCCCCCTCCGGCGAGGAGGGGGCGGCGTACGCGGGCGGTGCTCAGGCAGCCGTGGCCAGCTGGTCGCGCGGGACGAACCGCACGTGCGGGCGGCCGGGGCGCAGGTCGAGCTTCAGCCGCAGGCCGCCGACGCGGGTCAGGGCGAAGCCGACACCGAGAGCGGCCAGCAACGAGATCGCCCCGCCGGCCGCCATGCCGGTCCTGGCGCCGTAGGCATCGCTGATCCAGCCGACGATCGGGGCGCCCACGGGCGTGCCCCCGGCGAAGACCATCATGTAGAGGCTCATCACCCGGCCCCGCATCGCGGGGTCCGCGGCCATCTGGACGCTCGTGTTGGCGCTTATGTTCGTGGTCAGACCGATCATGCCGATCGGGACGAGCAGCAGCGAGAACAGCCAGACGGACGGCGACAGCGACGCGGCGATCTCCAGGGCACCGAACAGGGTGCCCGCGGCCACCAGCATGCGCAGCCGCGAGGACCGGCGGCGGGCGGCGAGCAGGGCTCCGGCGAGGGAGCCGGCCGCCATGAGGATGTTGAAGAACGAGTACATCCCCGCGCCGCCGTGGAAGATCTCGTCGGCGAAGGCCGTCAGCCAGATCGGGAAGTTGAAGCCGAAGGTGCCGACGAAGCCGACCAGGACGATCGGCCAGATCAGCTCGGGTCTGCCCGACACGTAGCGCAGTCCTTCGCGCAGCTGGCCCTTGGCGCGCTTGACCGTCACGGACGGGTAGAGCTCGTTCGTCCGCATCATCATCAGGCCGATGAGGGGCGCCGCGAACGACAGGCCGTTCAGCAGGAAGGCCCAGCCGCTGCCCACCGTGGTGATCAGGACACCCGCGACGGCGGGGCCGATGAGCCGGGCGGACTGGAAGTTCGCCGAGTTCAGGCTGACCGCGTTGCGCAGCTGCGCGGGGCCGACCATCTCGGAGACGAACGACTGGCGGGCGGGGTTGTCGACGACGGTCACCATGCCGAGGAGGAAGGCGACCAGGTAGACGTGCCAGACCTCGACGACGCCGGAGAGGGTCAGGACGGCGAGTGCGATGCCGCACAGGCCGAGCGCTGCCTGGCTGATGAGGAGCAGCCGCCGCTTCGGGAGCCGGTCGGCGATGACGCCGCCGTACAGGCCGAAGAGGAGCATCGGGAGGAACTGGAGGGCCGTGGTGATACCGACGGCGGCGGCGGACCCGGTGAGGCTCAGGACGAGCCAGTCCTGCGTGATGCGGGACATCCAGGTACCGGTGTTGGAGATCACGGCGCCCGTGGCGAACAGGCGGTAGTTACGGATCTTCAGCGACGAGAAGGTCCCGCCGGTCTTGCTCTCGTGGGTGGAAGTCGGTGCGGGGGCGGAGTCTGCTCCGGATCCCGTACTCAAAAGGGTTCGCCTCCTCGGGCGTATGCGGCGTTCGGACTGACGGGAGGGAGCGGGGCCCCGCGGGCTGCCGACCCGCGCGCCCCGCCGCTGTCACAGGTGGGCGAGCTTCTCCAGCACGGGCGCGGCGGCCCGCAGCTTCTCCCACTCCTCCTCGTCCAGGCCCTCGGCGAGGTCGGCCAGCCAGGCGTTCCGCTTGTCGCGGCTCTCGGCGAGCATGGCTTCCGCCTGCTCGGTCCGGCTGACCATCTTCTGCCGACGGTCATCGGGGTGCGGTTCCAGTCTGACCAGGCCCTTGGCTTCCAGCAGCGCGACGATCCGGGTCATCGACGGCGGCTGCACGTGCTCCTTGCGGGCCAGCTCACCGGGAGTGGCGGAACCGCAACGGGCGAGTGTGCCCAGCACCGACATCTCGGTGGGGCTCAGCGACTCGTCGACTCGCTGGTGCTTCAGGCGACGGCCCAGCAGCATCACGGCGGAGCGGAGGGAGCTCACGGCGGCGGCACTGTCGCCGTCGTGGATCAGGTCAGGCATGTTCCTTAGCGTAACTCATTAGCAATGCTAAATACCACCGGGTGGTACACGCGCGAGAAACTGATCACCCGAACGAGTGAGTATGGGGCGGAAAGGTGCGCGAGAGGGCCGTGTGTGCCGCGACCCTGCTTGGCATGGGATCGACAGTGCTCAGCCTGCGCATAGACGGTGAGCTGCTCGACCGGCTCCGCCGGCACGCCGCCAGACGCGGCATGACCGTCCAGGACTACGTGGTCCGGACGCTCGTCCGCGACGATTTCGACGAGCGTTTCCACGCCGCCGTCGACGAGACGGAGAAGTTCTACGGGGCGGAACCCCGTCACGCGGACCCGGCCGACCGGATCACATGACGGGGTTCCGCCCCGCGGGGGTGGAGACGTCCGTACGCGCTTACGTGAGGCCGAGCGCCGGCATCGCGTAGTAGAAGACGAAGACCGCGGACACCACGTACATGGCCGCCGGGACCTCACGGCCGCGGCCGGCGGCCAGGCGCATCACGCTGAAGGCGATGCAGCCGATGCCGATGCCGTTGGTGATCGAGTACGTGAGCGGCATCATCAGCATCGCGAGGAACGCCGGGATCGCGAGGGTCATGTCGCCCCAGTCGACGTCCCGCACATTGCCCGCGAGGATCAGGAACCCGACCGCGATCAGCGCCGGGGTGGCCGCCTGCGACGGGACCATCGTCGCCAGCGGCGTCAGGAACAGCGCCACCGTGAAGAGCAGGCCGCTCACCACGCTCGCGAGGCCCGTACGGGCTCCCTCGCCGACGCCCGCCGTGGACTCCACGAAGCAGGTCGAGGCCGAGGAGGAGGTGATGCCACCCGCGGCGACGGCGACACCGTCGACGAGCAGGACCTTGTTGATGTCCGGGAAGTTGCCGTCCTTGTCCATCAGCTTGGCCTCGTCGCCGACGCCGAGGATGGTGCCCATCGCATCGAAGAAGCAGGACAGCAGCACGGTGAAGACGAAGAGGATGCCCGTCAGCAGGCCGACCTTGCCGAAGCCGCCGAACAGGCTCACTTCGCCGATCAGCCCGAAGTCCGGCGACGACACCGGGTTTCCCGGCCACGCCGGGACCGTCAGGCCCCAGGCGTCGGCCGGCAGGTCCGCGACGGCGTCGATGACCAGCGCGACGACCGTCATCACGACGATGGAGAGCAGGATCGCGCCGGGGACCTTGCGGACGATCAGCGCGAGGGTCAGCAGCGTGCCGAGGATGAAGACCAGGACGGGCCAGCCGTTGAGGTGACCGTCACTGCCGAGCTGCAGCGGCACCGTGGTGTGCGCGGCGTCCGGGATGCGGGAGACGAAGCCCGAGTCGACCAGGCCGACCAGCAGCACGAAGAGGCCGATGCCGATCGCGATGCCCTTCCGGAGCGAGCGCGGCACCGCGTTCATCACGCGCTCCCGCAGCCCGGTCGCGACCAGCAGCATCACGACGATGCCCGCCAGGACGACCATGCCCATCGCGTCCGCCCAGCTCATGCGGGGGGCGAGCTGGAGGGCGACGACCGTGTTGACGCCCAGGCCGGCGGCGAGCGCGATCGGCACGTTGCCGATGACGCCCATCAGCAGCGTGGAGAAGGCGGCCGCCAGCACGGTGGCCGTGACGAGCTGACCACCGTCGAGCTGGTGCCCGTACATGTCCTTCGCGCTGCCGAGGATGATCGGGTTCAGCACGATGATGTACGCCATCGCGAAGAAGGTGGCGAAGCCACCCCGGATCTCGCGAGCGACCGTCGACCCCCGCTCGGAGATCTTGAAGTAACGATCGAGGACACCGTGCGGCTGCTGCGGCATCGGAGGCTGATCGACCGGAGCGGTGGCCGAGGAGGACATGTATGACCTTCAGTCGTGCATCGAGGGGAGGAAAACAGTCAAGCTTTGGATGTTCACACGAATAATTCGAGTCATCCGCAAGCAGATTCAGTATGAATACATAAGTCGAAGATCGCTATCTCCGCGCGTAGATCCTTGGGCCGTCTGGCCCGCGGCACCCCCGGCTAGACTGATCGCATGGAGAAGTGGACACCCAAGCACGAGGCACCCGAGCCCCTGGAGGGGCCGGTCGTCGCCACCGTCACCGGCGGCACGATCCTCTGGTTCGTCCTCTTCCTCGTCCAGGTCCCCTTCTACGGCTGGTTCGACGACCGCGGGCACGCCTGGTGGATCTGGGTCTGCCTGGCCGGCGCGGGACTCGGCCTGATCGGCATCTGGTACGTCCGCGGGCGTGACGCGGCGATCAAGCGGGCCTCCGCACGGGCCGCCGCCGAGGGGACCGCTCCGGACACCGCGCACCACTGACGGCTCCGCAAGGCCGTCCTCCCCGGCGGGAGGGACCACCGCGTGCGACCACGGGACCATTCCGCTCCTCCCACGGTCCGATCTTCCGGCGCCCGGCGGGTGAACCGTCCCGCCCACCCGTACGGTCGGATTCATGACGCAGCGGGCACTCGACTCCTCCGGTGAGCGACCGGACTCCGCAGGGACCTCTCCCGCCCCCGTGCCACCGGGCGGTCTGACCACCGCCGAGGTCGCCGAACGGGTGGCACGGGGCGAGGTCAACGACGTACCGGTCCGCTCGTCCCGGTCGGTCACCGAGATCGTCCGCGCGAACGTCCTCACCCGGTTCAACCTGATCATCGGCGTGCTCTGGGCGATCATGCTGTTCGTCGCACCGATCCAGGACAGCCTCTTCGGCTTCGTGATCATCGCGAACACCGGGATCGGCATCGTCCAGGAATGGCGGGCCAAGAAGACCCTGGACAGCCTCGCGGTGATCGGCGAGGCCAGACCGACGGTGCGGCGGGACGGAAGCGCCGCCGAGGTCTCCGTGTCCGAGATCGTCCTCGGTGATCTGGTGGAGCTGGGTCCCGGGGACAAGGCCGTCGTCGACGGCACGGTCGCCGAGGCCGACAGCCTGGAGATCGACGAGTCGCTGCTGACCGGCGAGGCCGACCCCGTGGTGAAGCGGCCCGGCGACCCGGTGATGTCCGGCAGCTTCGTCGTCGCCGGGGGCGGCGCGTTCACCGCCACCAAGGTCGGCCGCGAGGCCTACGCCGCCCAGCTCGCCGAGGAGGCGTCCCGCTTCACCCTCGTCCAGTCCGAACTGCGCAGCGGGATCAGCACGATCCTCATGTACGTGACGTGGATGATGGTGCCGACCGCGATCGGGCTGATCATCAGCCAGCTGGTCGTCAAGAACGACAACTTCAAGGACTCGGTGGCCCGCACGGTCGGCGGCATCGTCCCGATGATCCCCGAGGGCCTGGTCCTGCTCACCTCGGTCGCCTTCGCGATCGGCGTCATCCGGCTCGGCCGCAAGCAGTGCCTCGTGCAGGAGCTGCCCGCCATCGAGGGACTGGCCCGCGTCGACATCGTCTGCCTGGACAAGACCGGCACCCTCACCGAGGGCGGCATGGACGTCACCGAGGTCCGTCCGCTGGACGGCTCCGACGAGGACCACGTGCACCGCGTCCTGGGCGCCCTCGGGGCCTCCGACCCCCGGCCCAACGCCAGCCTCCAGGCCATCATCGACGCCTACCCGGACGGCGCGGGCTGGGACGTCACCCGGACCATGCCCTTCTCCTCGGCCCGCAAGTACAGCGGCGCCTCCTTCAGCGAGGGGAACGGCGAGACCTCCGCCTGGCTCCTCGGCGCCCCCGACGTGCTGCTGGCCTCCGACGACCCCGCCCTCGCCGAGACCGGCCAGCTCAACGAACAGGGGCTGCGGGTCCTGCTCCTCGCCCGGGTACGGGGCGAACTGGACGCCCCGGACGCCGCCGCCGAGGCCGTACCGACCGCGCTCGTCGTCCTGGAGCAGCGGCTGCGCCCGGACGCCGGGGAGACCCTGGCCTACTTCGACGACCAGGACGTGGCCGCGAAGGTCATCTCCGGCGACAACGCCGTCTCGGTCGGGGCGGTGGCGCAGAAGCTCGGGATGCCGGGCGCCGAACACCCCCTGGACGCGCGCCGGCTGCCCGAGGACCGCGACGACATGGCCACGGAGATCGAGCGGAACGCGGTGTTCGGCCGGGTCACCCCGCAGCAGAAGCGCGACATGGTCGCCGCGCTCCAGACCCGGGGGCACACCGTCGCGATGACCGGCGACGGCGTCAACGACGTGCTCGCGCTGAAGGACGCCGACATCGGGGTCGCGATGGGCTCGGGCTCGGAGGCGACCCGCGCGGTGGCCCAGATCGTGCTGATGGACAACAGCTTCGCGACGCTGCCGTCGGTCGTGGCCGAGGGCCGCCGGGTCATCGGCAACATCACCCGGGTCGCCACCCTGTTCCTGACGAAGACCGTCTACTCGGTGCTGCTGGCGATCCTGGTGGTCTGCTTCCAGGTGGAGTACCCGTTCCTGCCGCGCCACCTGACGCTGCTGTCCACCCTGACGATCGGTGTTCCCGCGTTCTTCCTGGCACTCGCTCCCAACAAGGAGCGCGCCAGGCCGCACTTCGTGCGCCGCGTCATGCGGTACGCGGTCCCCTCCGGGGTCATCGCGGCGGCGGCGACCTTCGTCACCTACCTGCTGGCCCGCCACCACTACGCCGGGACGGGGGCGCTGGACGCGGAGACGAGCGCGGCGACGCTCACGCTGTTCCTGGTCTCCATGTGGGTCCTGGCGATCATCGCCCGCCCGTACACATGGTGGCGGATCGCCCTGGTGGCGACGATGGGCCTGTGCTTCCTCATCGTGCTCGCGGTGCCGTGGCTCCAGGACTTCTTCGCCCTGAGGCTGGTCGGGACGACCATGCCGTGGGCCGCGGTCGGGATCGCGGCGGTCGCGGCGGCCGTCCTGGAACTGGCCTGGAGGCTGGTCGGCCGCCGCTTCCCCACGTAGATCCGTGAAGGTGTCGCCCTTCGGCTACTTCACGTCGACGAAGTCACCCGCGGCCGTGACGGCCGGGGTGGTGGACGTACCGGCGAAGCTGTAGCGCCAGTAGCCGTCCGCGGACGCCTTGACGGTGGTCTTCAGCGCGCCGGTGCTGCTCGACTTGATGGTCTTGACGGTGGTGTAGGTGCTGCTGTTCTTCTTGCGGAACTGCAGCTTGACGGCCTGGGTGGCGTAGCCCTTGTACGTACCGAGATCCCAGTTGGCACGCGAGAGCTTGCCGGTGACCGTGATGGTCTTGCCCTTCTTGACGGGCTCCGGGGCGGCGTTGACGGTGATCTTGGAGAGGCGCTGGAGCTTCGTCCTGGCGAAGGCGTCCTTCTGGACGACCTGGCCGTCCTTGCTGCGCACCGCGGCGCCGACCTTCCAGCTGGTCGCGTCGGAGTTGATCAGCCACCCCGGGTCGACGGTGACGGTGAGGGTGCAGGTGGAGGTCGTGGCGTTGACCGCCTTGCACTTGGCGGCGTCCTCGTTCTGCGCGAACCCGAAGCTGTCGTCGGATTCGAGGTCGCTGCCGATCCACAGGATCGTTCCCGCGTCGGCGATGCCCGAGTCGTCCGTCGCCGTGATGGCGACGGTGACCTTCTTCGGAGCGGTGGTGCCCACCACGATTGCCTTGCCACCGTTGACGACAGCCTTGGTGATCTTGAGGTCGCTGTTCGAGGTGACCGCACGAGCCGCCAGGCGACCGGTCGGCCGCTCGGGGGCGTTGAACCCGAAGTCCGGCGTCCAGGTGCGGCCGTCGTCGGCCTGCGCCGCCGGAACGGCGAGAGCGGACAGGGCCAGGGCGCCGGAAACAGCGGCGACAGTGGCACGAATACGCATGTGTTCCCCAAGTGGAGAAGGGGGCCCGTGGCAAGTCCCACGTCCAACGGTCCCCATGTGGTCTGTGAGTCTGCTGACTCCACAGATCCAGACGGGGCGCGCCCGTGAAAGGTTGTGCCCACAGGGCGACTTTTCTGTGAAGATCACATCAACTGTGCGGCCTCTTGGCTGAGATGCTGAGATGCGACGGCGGGCCCTCACGGGCCGCGCCTTCGTGCCGACGCCTCCGGCAGAGGGCATGACCCCGTGGATCCAGGAGGAGGGCACCGATGATCGATCCGCTCACCGGAGTGGCCGTCGTGGCCGCCGTGGGAGCGGCGCTGGCCTTCGCCTCCGACCGGGTCCTCCGCCGTCGGAAGCGTGCGTTCCGGGACCACTACGGGACCTACGAGGGATTCCGGACCCAGGTGGACGGGGACGAGGTGCGCGCCGTACTCGCCGCGCGGGGCGAGATCGCCGCGGTCAAGGTCGTCCGTGACCGCCACCCCCTCGCCTCGCTCGCCCACGCGCACCGGTACGTCAAGGAGTTGTGACCCCCGGCACCGGGCCGCTCAGTCGAACCAGCGGTCCCGGGCCAGCTCCTCCGTGCGCGACGGGTCCTCCAGCAGCGCGGCCACCTCGAAGCGGCGCGGCCACTGGCCGGCGGCCCAGGCGAGACCGGCCGCCACGCCCTCCAGCGTGGAGGCGTGGACCACCCCGTCCGGAGTGCGGCGCCAGTCCAGCTCCACACCGCCCGCGCGCAGTTCCCCGTGCTCGACGTAGCTGCCGGGGGTTCCGGCGCCGAGCAGGATCCGCACGGAGTCCGGCACCCGGTGCTCCTCGCCCTCCGTCGTCACCGCGGCCTCGACGCTCTCGCCGAGCCGCCGCACCTGGAGCAGGTCGGCCAGCTCGGCCGCACGCGCCGGGGCCACCGGGAGCAGCGGGAGGCCTCCGGCCAGCGGCAGCAGGTCGGGGGCGTCGGCGATCACGACGTCCGCCGCGTCGGCGACCCGCACCTCGTCGCCTACGACGGCCCGCAACTCGTCGGGCAGCGTGACCTGTTCGGGGTCCAGCTCGGCGAGCGCCGTGTAGAGCGAGTGCAGCTGCACCGGACCGACGGGACGCTCCTCGTCCGCGAGCCGCCCCAGCAGTTCGGCCGCCCCGCCCGGTTCGTCCAGCAGCGCCGCCACCGAGGTCCGTACGCCGAGTGCGCGCAGCACCTGCGCGTCGTCGAAACCGGTGGCGTCGGCGGAGTCGTACAGACCCTCCAGGCGCGGGTCGCCACCCGCCGCGCGGAGGCCGGCCGGGCGGCGGCCGTCGAGCACGGGGTGGTCCCGCAGCCACCACGCGGTGTAGGGCCGCACCGACTGCGTCGTACCGTCCGGGAGCAGCACCCGTACCGGCTGGGTCAGCGCGTCGCGCAGCGGTGGACGGGCCAGCATGGCGAGGGCCTGCGGCCAGGCGTCGTCGTCGACGAGGTCCAGGTCGCGTACGGCGACGAGCTCCGTGGCGACCGGGGGGACCGGGGTGTCAGGGAGCTGGTCCAGGACGTCCTCGCACCACACGTCGACCGCGTCGAGCAGACCGGCGTCGTCGGGCTCGGCGAAGTCGCTGTCCCGGGGCTCCAGTTCGTCCGGGTCCAGGACGACGTCGGTGGCCCGTACGAGTGCGAAGGTGGCCAGCACCCCGCAGGCGGTCAGGGGCTGCTCGCCCCAGCGCGCGGCCAGCTCGGCGTCGCACAGGGCGAGTTCGCCCTCACGCATCACCTGGGCGAACGGGCTGTCCGGCAGGACGAGTTCACCGGCGGGCGCCGGTTCGCCGTCCTCGTCGGGCAGGGCCAGCGCCCCCAGCCAGGGCTCGTCGCCGGGTGCGAGGTCCGCGTCGCGCACGAGGGTGAGGACGGTCTCGGCGAGCTCGTCCGCGTCCAGGGCGTCCTCGTCCCAGATCTCGCCCGCGTCCAGCGAACCGGCGACGGCGGCACGGACCTGCGGGGTCGTCAGGACGGCCCGGGGGGTGGCGGGCAGCGCGCCCAGCTTCTCCAGCAGGGGGTGGGCGGCGTCGGGGTGGGCCACCTTCAGCCCGAGCCGGGCCAGCTTGTCGAGGACGGGCGAGCCCGGCGCGTCCGGCAGCGGCAGGAGGACCTGGCGGGGGCCGATGGTGGTCCGGGGCGCGTCCGCCGGCCCCGCGAGCGGGACGGGCAGCCCTGAGAGCCGGTCGGGGTCGACACCGGCCAGGCTGTCGTACAGCCGCCGCCACCACTCCGGGTCACGCTCCAGGCCGGCCAGCCGGTCGACGGCCTCGGTCAGCGGGACCCGGGCGACGCCGAGGGTGCGCAGCTCGGTGCGGCGCTCCAGCCCGGCGGGCAGCAGACAGGGAAGGACCTCGGCGAGGACCCGTACGGTCTCCGCGCCCGCGCCCTCGACCACCTCGGCCTCGACCGGCCGCAGCGCGGCCGTGTCCCGGCCCGGCGTCCCCGCGCCGTCCCAGTCGTCCCACTGACCCGCCGCCTCGGCGGGGTCCCGGGGAGCCGCGGGCTCCAGGAACGCGATGCGGGGCAGCCGCTCGAGGATCGCGGCACGCAGGGCACCGTCGAGCCGCCCCTTGCCGAGCGCGCCGGGCACCAGCGCGATCGTGGCGACGGAGACGGGCTCCCACCCGGCGAGCAGCTCCGCGTACGCGTCGGCCGCGCGCTCCACCAGGAAGTCGGTCAGCGGGCCGGGCGCGGGGTGCCGGCGGGTGGTGTCCAGCGGCAGCGAGGCGATCAGCAGGGCGGGGACGCCGAGGGGCTCGTCGGTGGGGGTCGGGGCATGCACGACGGGCGCCGTACGGGGGTGCTGGGGCGCCCCGTCCTCGTCGACGGGAACGGCCCACGTCACCGACCAGTAGGGACGCAGCCGCTCCTCGACGGGCCGGTCGGCCAGCAGCGCGGGCTCCAGCGAGCCGCTGCCTGCGGCGGTGCGCCAGCGGTGGAGGCCACGCGCGGAGTCGTCGACGTGCGTGTAAGGGCCGTGCTGCGAGCGACGCAACGTCCGTGCGCCGTCGGGCGTTTCGATCACGACCTCGTCGAGGCCGGGCAGGGTGAGCAGCAGCGCGTCGTCGACCCCGTCGAGCAGCCTGCCCACGAGGTCCTCGGCGACGCCGTCCCGGAGAGGCAGGACGACGACGGTGTCGTACCCGTCGGGCGCGGTGCCCTCGGCGGGCAGCGGGAGCCGGAGCAGCGGTACGTGCCCGTCGCGGCGGCGCAGCTCGTCACCGAGGCCGGGGCTTCCGACGGCCGCCTGGCGCGCGAGGTCGCGGGCCTCCGCGAGGGACCAGCGGACGCCTCCGTGGCGTCCGATCACGGCGGGCTCGTCGCTGACGGCCAGCACGGCGGCGAAGCCGACGCCGAAACGGCCGACGGCCGACTCGTGGCCCTCACGCTTGGCCGAGGCGCGCAGCGTGCTCAGCGACTCGACGCCGGTGGCGTCGAGCGGGGCACCGCTGTTGGCGGCGGCCAGGACGGCGGGGCCGTCACCGGACGCGGCGCGCAGGGTGAGGCGGAGCCTGCCGGGTACCCCGGCGCGGGCGGCGGCGTCGGCGGCGTTCTGCGCCAGTTCGACGACCAGCCGGTCACGGTAGCCGCCGAGCGCGAGGTCCTCCTCGGCGTTGGCGTCCTCCCGGAAGCGGGCGGGACCCGCGCCCCAGGCGTCGAGCACGCCGCGCCGCAGTCGCGCCGTCCCGAACGGATCGGCCCCCTCGGTCGCATTCATGCCCACGCTCGTACTCCGCTCTTCCGGTGACCCGTGACGCCCAGTGTGCGCCCGAAGGTACCGCGACCGGGAACCCCCGCAGCGCCCCGTCCCCGGGCAGCACCCCGGCCCCGGATCCACCGGGACGCGGTCCACCGGACCGCGGCGGGCCACGAGCGCGCGGCCGTCGGCGCTCGGGGCCGCGGGATGTCCCCCGGAGGAGATCCCCGGGAGTGCCGGGGACCGCGCAGGAGCGCACGGCGGGGCCCGGGGTCCGGCACGGTGCCGGACCCCGCAGCGGGCGGGAGGGTCAGGAGTGGCCGAGGTCTTCCGTCGAGCCGTCGGGCTGGGCCGGGACCGAACCCGAGTCGTCCGCCGGACGCAGCTGGTAGTCGTCCACCCGCATCGTGTCCAGCGCGTGCGGCGCCGGCTTCGGCGGCTTCGGCATGACCGCCGCCTCGGAGTGACCACCGCAGCCGTACGACAGGGAGACCACCCGGCCGTCCGCCGGGGCGAACTCGTTCGCGCAGACCCCGAAGGCCTGCCTCAGCGAGCCCGTCATCGGCACCAGGAACGCACAGCTGACGCACGACGCCGGCGCCGCCTGCGCCATGGGCGTCCTCGCGCCGAACTCCTCGTCCCACCGGTCCGCCGCGAGCCCCAGCCCGTAACGGGACAGCACCCGCGCACGGCGCGTGCCGAGCTCCTCCGCGACCGAGGCGATCGAGCCGCGGACCGTCCCGGGCAGCGTCGTCAGCTCCGCGTCCTCCGCGTCGGCGAGGGCGGCCAGCTCCTGCGACACGTCGGAGACGGCGGAGTTCGGCAGGGGCTCGTCCTCGCCCGTCCAGCCGGGCTCCAGGCGCGGGTCCTCCGCCTCGGTCGGCAGGAGGTCGCCGGGGCCCATGTCACCGGGCCGCAGCCGCTCGCTCCAGGGCACCCACTCGGGGGCGAGGAGCGCGTCGGACCCGGGCAGCAGCACCGTTTCGTCAAGCGTGACGTTCTTGGCGCGGGAGGCCCTGGCGACCGTCACCGCCCAGCGCCAGCCCCGGTAGCCGGGCTCCTTGGACTCGAAGTAGTGCGTGACGACCCGGTCCCCCTCGGAGACCAGGGCCACGTGCTCACCCACCACTCCTGGCGCGGCAGCTTCCTCCGCCGCCGCGCGTGCGAGGTCTACCGCCTCGGCGCACAGACGGTCAGGGGCGGGGGTACGGGCCGTACGGCTTCGCGTCGTCGCAGCACTCACAGGTCTCGCTTCTCTCCATACGCCGTCTCACGAGCGCGCCAGCAGCTCCATCGATGTCCGATTTCGGCCATGACAGTTGTGGGCGGAGCGGACCTGGGGGCCGCGTCGACGTCCACACCCGTTGTGCCTGCCTCGGGCGCGCCTTCTGCCACCCATTCTGCGGGATCGCGGAGAGGCGCGCGGCCAAGAACAACCGCCGGTGGCGCGTGAGTGCACGCTACCCTCTCCGCCGCTCCCAGCCCACCTGCCCGTCCCAAACAGGTTCGGAACGCTTGCGGACCGGTCACGCCTCCGACGCCCCGCCGGGGCGGAAACGCCCGGGACCGCTGGTGTGTCCCAGCCTTTTTCCGGCCGGGAGGACTCACCCGACGGAGCGGCCCGGACCGCGCCCCGGGCGATCATGGGTTCGTCCCGGCGGGGGGTGGGGCACTATGACCACGTGGCCGCCGCCAGGTCGTCCGACCGATCCGGCCCGCTCCGCAGGGCGGGCCGGGCGATGGGCCGTGCCCTGCGCGCCCCCTTCACCGGCACCGCGCGGGGGATCCGGAAGGCGACCCACGCCCACGGGGCGGGCGAGTCCGGCCTCGGCAAGCTGATCGAGCTGCACGCGGTCAACGGCGCCGGTGACGTCATGATCACCGTGGCTCTGGCCTCCACGGTGTTCTTCTCCGTACCGACCGACGAGGCGCGCGGGCGCGTCGCCCTCTATCTCGCGGTCACGATGGCTCCCTTCACCCTGCTTGCCCCGGTGGTCGGCCCGCTCCTGGACCGGCTGCCGCACGGCCGCCGCGCGGCGATGGCCGGCGCCATGTTCGCGCGGGCCGTCCTCGCGATCACGATGTCGGGCGCGGTGGCCACGGGCGGCCTGGAGCTCTATCCGGCGGCTCTGGGCGTCCTGGTCTGCTCGAAGGCGTACGGGGTGGTGCGCAGCGCCGTCGTTCCGCGCCTGCTGCCACCCCGCTTCTCCCTGGTGAAGGCGAACTCACGGGTCACCCTGGCGGGTCTGCTGGCGACCGGCGTCGCGGCGCCGATCGGGGCGGGGCTGCAGAGCATCGGCTCCCCCTGGCCCCTCTACGGCGCCTGCGCGATCTTCCTCGGCGGGACCGTCCTCGCCTTCACGCTCCCCCACAAGGTCGACTCCGCGAAGGGGGAACGTAAGGCGCGGCTCGTCGTCCCGCACGAGGACGCGGCCCTTCCACCGGCCCCCGCACCCGTCACCAAGGGCGGCGGGAGCACCAGGACCGGCAGGAGGAGGGGACGGGACAAACCACCGGGACTGCGTTCCGTCGGGCCGTCCGTCCTGCACGGTCTCCAGGCCAACGCCTCGCACCGCGCGCTCTCCGGGTTCCTGATCTTCTACCTGGCGTTCCTGCTGCGTGAGCACCCGCTGGCCGGGCAGAGCGCCGCGGTCTCCCTCGGCATCGTCGGCGTGGCGGCGGGCGTCGGCAACGCCTGCGGCACCGCGGTCGGCTCGTGGCTGAGGGCCCGCGGCCCCGAACTGATCGTCGCCACGGTGCTGGGGCTCGCCCTGGGGGTGGCGGTGCTCGCCGCGGTCTTCTTCAGCACGGTGATGGTGGCCGCGCTCACCGCGGTCGCCGGTTTCACCCAGGCCCTGTCGAAACTGTCGCTGGACGCGATGATCCAGCGCGATGTCCCGGAGGAGGTGCGCACGTCGGCCTTCGCCCGGTCGGAGACACTGCTCCAGATGTCCTGGGTGGTGGGCGGCGCGATCGGTATCGCGCTCCCCCTCAACGGCGTAGTCGGCATGTCGGTCGCCGCCGGGATCCTCGCGCTGGGCGCGGGCGCCTCCGTACGGGGACTCCTGGGGGCCGCGCGGCGCGGCTCACCGCACCCCCGCGTGGCGTGAGCGGCACCGACCGATAACCTTCGGCGCATGACCGTTCCGTTCTTCTCCGGTAAGAGCCGTCGAATCGGCGTCGCCCTCGGTGCCGTGTCCGCGGGACTCCTCGTCCTGTCCGCCTGCGACAAGCCGACGCCGCTCGCCACCGTGACGGTCGGCGACAACTCGGTGAGCACCGAGGCCGCCTGCTACAACGACGGCAACGCCCTCAAGGAGTCCGAGGTCCAGGGCTGCCTCAACAAGAAGGCGGAGAAGTCCGTCAAGGTCGCGATGGACGACAAGGTCCGCTTCGGCGTCGACCCCGAGGTCGCGGACAACGGATGGACCCTGTTCATCAACGGCCAGCAGGCCGAGCAGGAGCCGTACAAGAAGACCTACCGCTCGATCCCCGGCAGCGCCTTCTTCGCGAGCCAGACGGGCGAGACCACGGCGGACAAGACGCAGATCAGCATCGTCGAGACCAAGGGTCAGAAGCTCACCGGCGTCTGGCACTTCCAGCTCACGAAGACGTCCTGACCCCCTGACCCCGAGGACCACCGCTGTGCGGGTGCTTGTCGTGACCGCCGTCCCGGCCGAGCGGGACGCGGTCACGCGTGCGTTCGGGGCCGGACCGCGGGTGCGTGAGGTGCCGGGCGGCGAAGTGCACCGCGCCGGCCCGTTCGACGTCCTCGCGGGCGGCGTGGGTCCCGCCGCAGCAGCGGCCGCCACGGCCTTCGCCCTCGCCGGCGCGCCCGCGGGGGAGCCGTACGCGCTCGTCGTCTCGGCCGGTGTCGGCGGCGGGTTCGCACCCGCGGCGCCCGTCGGCTCCCTCGCCGTGGCGACCGGCATCGTCGCCGCCGACCTCGGCGCCGAGACCCCGGCCGGATTCGTGCCCGTCACCGGTCTCGGCTTCGGCAGGGACACCTTCCTGCCGCCCGAGGCACTCGTACGGGACGTGGCGGAGGCCACCGGCGCCGTGCCGGGCCCCGTCCTCACCGTATCCACCGTGACCGGCAGCGCGGCCCGCACCGCCGAGCTGCTGGCCGCACATCCCGGAGCCGTCGCCGAGGCCATGGAGGGCTTCGGCGTCGCGGAGGCAGCCGACCGGTTCGGCGTGCCGACGCTGGAGCTCCGGGCCGTCTCGAACACCGTGGGGCCGCGCGACCGCGAGGCCTGGCGTATCGGCGACGCGCTGGCGGCGCTCACCGAGGCGTTCGGGAAGACCGCACCCGTAGTGGAAAGTTGGACCCGGCATGACCGACTCGACCGACACCGTGACTGACACCGCGACAGACCCGGTCGGCGCACCGCTCCCCGCGCTGCGCATCGCCTTCTCGCCGTGCCCGAACGACACCTTCGTCTTCGACGCCTGGGCGCACGGAAGGGTCCCCGGCGCGCCCGCCCTCGACGTCACCTTCGCCGACATCGACCTCACCAACGGCATGGCCGAGCGCGGCGAGTTCGACGTGCTGAAGGTGTCCTACGCCGTCCTGCCCTGGGTGCTGGACGAGTACGCGCTGCTGCCGTGCGGCGGAGCCCTCGGGCGCGGCTGCGGCCCGCTGGTCCTCACGAAGGAGGCGGGCGCGGACCTGACGGGGAAGACCGTCGCCGTGCCGAGCGAGCGCTCCACCGCCTACCTGCTGTTCCGGCTGTGGGCGGCCGAGGCCGTGCCGGACGGGGTGGGCGAGATCGTCGTCATGCCGTTCGACGAGATCATGCCCGCGGTGCGCGACGGCCGGGTGGACGCCGGTCTGGTCATCCACGAGGCCCGCTTCACGTATCAGAACTACGGCCTGCACAGCCTTGCCGACATGGGCGAGCACTGGGAGTCGACCACCGGCCTGCCGATCCCGCTCGGCGCGATCATCGCCAGGCGCTCACTGGGCGAGGAGACGCTGAACCGGCTCTCGGATTCGATCCGCACGTCGGTGCGGATGGCCTGGGACGACCCGGAGCGTTCGCGTCCGTACGTCCTGGAGCACGCCCAGGAGATGGACCCGGCCGTGGCCGACCAGCACATCGGGCTGTACGTCAACGAGTTCACCGCCGACCTCGGCGAGCACGGCTACGCGGCGATCCGCGGGCTGCTGACCCGGGCGGCGGCCGAGGGCCTCGTGCCGGCGCTGGCCCCGGACGCATTCTCCGTCACCGGACGCTGACCGCGTGCTGCCGGGCCGCGGGGGCCCGGCAGCCCGTCAGACGTCGAGTTGGTCGGCGACCGCCCTCAGCAGTCCGGCGATCTTCGCGCCGGCGGCCTTGTCGGGGTAACGGCCCCGCTCCAGCGAGGGCGTGATGTTCTCCAGGAGGGTCGTCAGGTCCTGCACGATCGAGGCGAGCTCGTCCGGCCTGCGCCGCTGTGCGGCGGCGACGGACGGCGTGGGGTCGAGGATCACCACGGAGAGCGCCTGGTCACCGCGCTGGCCGGCGACCACACCGAACTCGACGCGCTGACCGGGCTTCAGCGCGTCGACGCCGGCCGGGAGAACGGAGGAGTGGACGAAGACGTCGGCGCCGTCGTCGCGGGAAAGAAAGCCGAAGCCCTTTTCCGAATTGAACCATTTGACCTTACCCGTGGGCACGTCTGTCCTCGTCCTCGATCTCGTCGGTGCGCGGGGGAGCCGCGGAGAACGGCTCCGGATAGCAGTACAGCGGGTCCGTGACCCGCCGTGCCCCAGGCTAATGGCCCAGGGGCCGGACACAAGACGTCGCCGAAGGGTTCCGCCGAGCTGGGAACTACCCTGGCCGGGTGAGTACTACTCCTTCCGGCGCAGGCGACCGGCTCGTACAGGTCGGCGCGGTCGTCTTCTTCATCGGCGCACTGGCCACCCTCGTCACCGTCGCCCCCCTGTTCCTGGGCACCGACCCCTTCCCGCCCGTCGCCTACGCGGTGTGCATGCTGATGGGGCTGGGCTTCCTGATCGCGGGCGCGGGGGTGGTGCGCTCGGTGTGGAAGAGCTCCCCGAAGCGCGCCGCCGCTGAGTGACCGGCCGCGCCTCCCGCTGTCCGGCCCGCCACTCCCGCGCGTGATCCCCGTGTGCGCGCTCCCGAGGGAGCCGGGCCGCCGCCGGACAATGGCGTGAATCCGGTGCCCGCACCGCGGGCCCGGCCCCCTTCCCCGGCGCGTCAGGCGCCCGCGAAGGTCCTCAGCCAGGCGGGGAACGCCGTGAGGTCCGGAAGGATCACGTCGGCTCCCGCCGCCCGCAGCTCCTCCTCGTCGCACGGGCCGGTGGTGACACCGACGGACAGGGCGTTCGCGGCGTGCGCCCCGCGTACGTCCCCGGTGTGGTCGCCGACGTAGACGCGCGCGCCGTGCTCCAGGAGCGCCTCCGCCTTGCCCTCGGCCCAGAGGCCGCCGACCAGGACGTCCGCCGCGATGCCGAGGTGCGCGAGGTGGAGCTTGGCGTTCGGTTCGTACTTGGCGGTGACGACCACCGCCCGCCCGCCGAGCGCCCGCACGGCATCCACGGACTCCCTGGCACCGGGGAGCGCGGTGGTCGGCGCGATCGCCGTGTCCGGGTACATCGCGCGGTACCGGTCGCAGGCCTCGGCGACCGCGTCGGCCGGGAACCAGTTGGACATCTCGTCCTCGAGCGGCGGCCCGAGGCGGCTGACGACCAGGTCGGTGTCGATGTACACACCCGTCTCGGCGGCCAGCCTCCCGTAGGCGGCCTTGATGCCGGGCCGGGAGTCGATGAGCGTCATGTCGAGGTCGAAGCCGACCGTCAAGGTGTGTGAGGACATGCTCCCCATTGTGCCGACCGCCCCGGCCCCGGTGTCCGGCCCGCCGACGGCGGGGCCCGGGGGTCCGGGGCCGGTCGGCGGCGTGCGGACTCACGGCACCCGCCCGCTCCTGCCGGGGGACCGGAGCCGACCCCGTGCCTCGGCCCCGTACCCCCGTACTCCCCGTCGCCCGTGGAGCGCGCGACGTGGGCCTGCGGCGGGGACGGCGGCCGGAGGCGCTCTGCCGGGGCGCACAGGGCCCGCATAGACTTAGCCAAGCCTTACCTCGCAATGTCCCGTCCCGTGCCGGATCCCGGTCCTCGCCCACCCGATTGGTCCCGATGGCAGCCGCCGCTCCACGCCTGTCCAGACGCGCGCTCGCGACCGCCGCGGCCGTCGTCGCCCTGCTGCTGTCCGTCCTGCTCAGCCTCGCCGTGGGGGCGAGGACCATCGCGCCGTCCGCCGTCCTCGACGCCCTGCTGCACGGTGGGCACTCGGACGCCGCCGAGGTGATCCGGCAGATGCGGGTGCCGCGCACCGTGATCGGACTGATGGTCGGCGCGGCACTCGCCCTGGCCGGCACGGTGCTCCAGGGCATCACCCGCAACCCCATCGCCGACCCCGGGATCCTGGGGATCAGTCAGGGCGCCTCGGTCGCCGTGGTGCTGGCCATCGCGTACGCCGGGATCCACACCCTCACCGGCTATGTGTGGTTCGCCTTCGGCGGGGCCGCCGTCGCGTCCGTGGCCGTGTACGCCATCGCCTCCCGGGGCCGTGGCGGCGCGACCCCGGTGAAGCTCGCGCTGGGCGGGGCCGCGATCAACGCGCTGCTGGTGTCGGTCACGATGGCGGTCCTCACCACGAAGGCCTCGGCCCTCGACGAGTTCCGCTTCTGGCAGGTGGGCTCGATCGCCGGACGCGAGGCCCAGGTCGCCCAGCAGATCTGGCCGTTCCTCCTGATCGGCACCGTCCTCGTGGTGTCCGTGGCGCGCGGACTCGACGCGCTGGCACTCGGCGAGGACGTCGCGAAGGGCCTGGGGCAGAACGTCGCGGCGGTCCGGATCGTCGGCGGCATCGGGGCGACCGTACTCACCGGCGCGGGCGTCGCGGCGGCCGGGCCGATCGCCTTCGTCGGCCTCGCCGTCCCCCACATCGCCCGCGCGATCGTGGGCAGCGACCACCGCTGGGTGCTGCCCATGGCCGCGCTCGTGGGCCCGGTGATGCTCCTCGTCCCCGACGTCGTCGGCCGGGTCCTGTTCCCGCCCGGCGAGGTCCCGGCAGGCGTCATGACGGCCCTGATCGGCGTCCCGTTCCTCGTCACCCTCGTACGCCGGAAGGCGGTGCCCGCATGAGCGCGGACACGGCAGTGCCCGTACGCGCTCCGGTCCGGCCCGCCGGTTACCGGGTCGTGCGGGTCGGGAAGCGGGGCCGCTTCCTGGTCCACCGGCGGGCGGGGCTCGTCGCGGCGGCCCTGGCCGTCCTCCTGGCGGCGGTCTGCGTCGCGTACCTGTGCGTCGGCGAGAGCTTCGTGGCACCCGCGGAGGTCGTGAGGGTCGTCCTCGGGCAGCCGTCCCCGGACGAACTGGTCGTGGGCACGCTGCGGCTGCCCCGCATGGTGGTCGGACTCCTCGTGGGCACGGCGTTCGGGGTCGCCGGGGCACTGATCCAGACCGTGGCCCGCAACCCGCTCGCCAGCCCCGACATCATCGGCGTCAGCCAGGGAGCGAGCGCGCTCACGGTGGGCGCGATGACCTTCGGCCTCACCTCGTACACCGTCCTGCCCTACCTCTCGATCGTCGGCGGTGCGGCCGCCGCGGCCCTCGTGTACGTCTTCGCGTGGCGCGGCGGGCTCCACGCGACCCGGTTCGTCCTCATCGGGATCGGCTTCGCGATCGCCCTGCGGTCGGTGACGACCCTGTTCCTGACGAAGGGCGACTACCTGGTCGCCCAGCAGGCGCAGATCTGGATGACGGGCTCCCTCAACGGCCGGGGCTGGGACGAGGCCGCCCCGATCGGCTGGGCGCTCCTCGTCCTGCTGCCCGCCGTGCTGTGGGCGGCGCGGGCGCAGCGCACCGTCTCGATGGACGACGACACCGCGACGGCGCTGGGCGTTCGCCTCGGGCGCGTACGGCTGGGGCTCGTCGCCCTCGGGGTGGTCCTGGCGTCCGTGGCGACGGGGACGGCCGGGCCGGTCGACTTCGTGGCGCTGCTGGCCCCGCAGATCGCCCGCCGGGTGACGCGTACGGCACAGATCCCGCTGCTGTGCTCGGCACTGCTCGGCGCCGTGATCGTCGTGTTCGCGGATCTGCTGGCCCGCAGGCTCTTCTCCCCCACCGAGCTCCCGGTGGGCGTGCTGACGGCGGCGGTCGGCGCCCCGTATCTGATCTGGCTGATCATCCGTGGCCACGGCGGCCGCGCTGGAGGCGACGCATGACGACCACCCGTACCGAACACAGCACCACGTCCAGGCTCGCGGCACGCGCCCTGACGCTGGCCTACGACGACCGCACCGTCGTGCACGAACTGGACCTGGCCGTTCCCGACGGGTGCGTGACCGTGATCGTCGGCCCGAACGCCTGCGGCAAGTCAACGACCCTGCGGGCCCTAGGCAGGCTCCTGAAGCCGGCCGGCGGGTCGGTGCTCCTGGACGGCACGGAGCTCTCCCGCATCCCCACCCGCACGATCGCCCAGTCGGTCGGGCTGCTCCCGCAGACGCCCGTCGCCCCCGAGGCGATCACCGTCTCGGACCTGGTCGCCCGGGGCCGCCAGCCGCACCAGCGCTGGTGGCAGCAGTGGTCGGACGACGACGAGCGCGCGGTGACGGAGGCCATGGAGCGCACGGACGTCACGACGCTCGGCGACCGGCCGGTGGACGAGCTGTCGGGGGGCCAGCGCCAGCGCGTGTGGATCGCGATGGCGCTCGCGCAGGACACGGATCTGCTGCTGCTCGACGAACCCACGACGTACCTCGACATCGCGCACCAGGTCGAGGTACTGGACCTGGTGCGCCGGCTCGCCGCCCCGGCGGCGGACGGCACCCGCGGACGGACCGTCGTCACCGTCCTGCACGACCTCAACCAGGCCGCCCGGTACGCCGACCACCTCGTCGCCATGAAGGAGGGCCGCATCGTCGCCGAGGGACGGCCCGGTGACGTCGTCACGGCCGAGCTGGTGCGTGAGGTCTTCGGCCTGGAGGCCGTCGTCGTCCCGGACCCGGTCACGGGTTCGCCGCTCGTCGTGCCCGGCGCGCCTTGGGCTCCCACCCCGGCCGATCCGACGGAGTAGCGGGCGGGTGTGCCTGTGGGGCGCGGTGTCAGGTCCGCGCCCCACAGGCGGTTCAGGGGTCGTACGACGGGCGGTTCAGGGGTCGTACGACCGGAGGCGCCGCCCGACGGGAGGTCCGCTCAGGTGCCGGACGTCATCCGCCGCACCGCCAGCCGTGTCAGTTCGCGGCTCTGCGGCTCGGTGTCGAGCGACCGGTGCAGGGCCAGCCCCTCGATCAGCGCGTCCAGCGTGCGGGCGGTGTCCGGGTCGAAGTGCTGCTCCAGGAGGCGGCGGCTGCGGTTCATCCAGGCGTGGGTGAGCTCGCGGTACTCGTCGCGCCGGGCGGCCAGGGTGTAGAGCTCCTGGGTGAGGACGAGGTCCCGGCGGGGCCCTTCGGAGAGCACGTGGATGAGGTCGACGACGGCCTCACGCGCCTGCTCCGGGGTGTCGACCCGGCCCAGGTGCAGCTCGAACACGGCCACGATGTGATCGGCGAAGCGGGTGAAGGCCTCACGCAGCAGGTCGTCCATGCCACCGAAGTGATACGTCATCGAGCCCAGCGGGACGTCGGCGCGTACGGCGATCTTGCGGTGCGAGACACCCGCGACGCCCTCCTCGGCGATGTGGTCGAGGGTGGCGGCGAGAATGCGCTCGCGCCGGTGCGGATCCGTACGTCCGGTGGCCATGGGACAGAAGTATCAGACGCCGCGGACGACTCGGGCGGGGTTGCCCACGGCGACGACGTCGGCGGGGATGTCCTTCGTGACCACCGCACCCGCGCCGATCACGGAGTTGTCGCCGATGGTCACGCCGGGACACACGATGACGCCGCCGCCGAGCCAGACGTTGTCACCGATGGTGATGGGGAGCGCGGCTTCCAGCTTGTCGCGCCGCGGCCCCGGTTCCACGGGGTGGGTCGGGGTGAGCAACTGGACGTTGGGGCCGATCTGGCAGTCCTCGCCGATGGTGATGCGCGCGACGTCCAGGGCGGTCAGGTGGTAGTTGACGAAGGTACGGGCACCGATGGTGATGTTGCTGCCGTAGTCGACGTACAGCGGCGGACGCAGGTCGACGCCCTCGCCCACGGAGTCCAGCAGCTCCGCGAGGACCGCCCTGGCGGCGTCCGCGTCCTCGGTGTGGGCGGCCTGGTAGCGGGCCATGAGACGCATGGCCCGCTGCTGCTGCCTGGCGATCTCGGGATCGTCGGCGATGTAGAGGTCGCCCGCGAGCATGCGTTCGTGGTTGGTGCGCGGATCGTCCGGGAAGTAGTCCGTCGGCATGCGCACGATCGTACCCCCGAGATGTACGAACGTACACTCCCCTGTCGGGTCCACTGCCGCGGCCTCACCCGGGCGGCCCGCACCTCCGCCGCGTCCTCACCCCGGCAGCCTGCGCGCCCGCCACACCAGGTACAGCGCCGACGCCACCGCCGCCACCCGCACCACCACGGGCCAGACCTCCGACATCGCGTCGCCCACCGCGCCCTCCGCCAGGGGCTCGCCCCAGCGGCCGTCCATGCGCCCCACAGCCAGACGAAGGCGCCGGCCACGACGACGCCGGGCAGGCCCATCGCCACCCACTTCGCCTCCGCCCGCGAGAACTTCCGCGAGCTGTACGCCAGCAGCCAGCCGCCCGCGAGCGCCAGCCACGAACCGAGCACGGCACCGGCCACGAGCAGCACGGCGGCCAGCAGCAGCAAGGGGTTCGACAGCCGGGGCCTCGCGGCGGGCCCGCCGTCCACGACGGCCCGCCGGGGGCGGCGCAGCCGCAGCTTCCGGCGGGGCGCAGGCACGGGCGCCACCGGCTCCTCGCCACCCGCCGCCGGCCCGGGCTCCTCCGCCTCCACCGGTGCGCGCGGCCCCGGGGGCTTCGGGGTGCTCGGCAGCCCGAACAGCTCCGGGCTCTCCAGCCCGCCCACGAACCCCGGCACGGCCGTACCCGGCCCCATGGCTCCCGGCATGCCCGAAGACCCCTGGCCACCCTCGCCGAAGGGCCCCGGTTCGATCCGCCACCACTCGGGTTCGCCCTCGGACGGCGCCTGGCCCAGGCCCGCCATGTGCGGGGCCGACGCCGACGGCCAGTCCGGGGCCGGCTCCCCGGCGCCGTGCTCCTCGGGCCCGGGCTCCGCGACCGCCGGCCCGGGACGCGCGGAACCGGGGGGCCCGTGCTCCTCGGCACCCTGCGACGCGCCCTTGCGTGACGCGTCTTTCCGGAGGATCCCCCGCCGCGCCCGCGGCACCGCGCGCGCGTCAGCCGTCCCCCCGGCACCGTCGCCCCGGGGGGACGGCAGCGGCACCGCGCCGTCGCCCGACTCGGCCGCCGCGGAGACGAGTTCACCGGGTGCGCCGAGCTTGCCGAGGATGCGCCGGACCACGGCCGGGGAGTCCGAACCGTCGGTGCCGCGCTGCCGGTCGATCTCGCCCCGCAGCGTGGCGACGAGTCTCATCCGGGCGCCCGAGGACAGCTGTTGCTGCTGCGCCAGGTCACCGACCCGGCTGAGATAGTCGAAGACAAGCTGGTCGCTCTCGATGCCCACGCGATGGTTCTCCCTCCACCCGCCCTGCCCCGACGGTAGCGTTCCAGCGGCTACCGTGGGACGGATGGGGACGACCACACCACCGCGTACGCTCGCCGAAGCTCTGCGCGCCCGGGGCGACGAATCGCTGGCAGGGCTGCTGCGCGCGCGCCCCGACCTGCTCAGCCCCGTGCCGAACGACATCACCCAGCTGGCGACGCGTGCCGGCACGCGCGCCTCCGTCGTCCGTGCGCTGGAGCACCTCGACCGCTTCGCCCTGCAGACCGCGGAGGCGCTGGCCGTTGCGCCGGACCCGGCTCCGTACGACACGCTGCTCGCGCTCCTCACCGGCGACGGCCAGGACGACGGCGACGCGCGCGACGACGCGGGCGCGGCGATCACCGCCGCACTGCCCGACGCCCTGGCGACGTTGCGCGAACAGGCCCTGGTCTGGGGCGAGGACACCGCGCTGCACCTCGTACGCACCGCGCGCGAGCTGCTCGCCCCGTCCCCGCAGCACCCCTCCCCCACGGGCCTCGGCCCGACCGTCGCCGAGGCCACGGCCGGGATGTCGCCCGGCAGGCTGCAGGAGATCCTGGCCGCCGCCGGGCTGCCGGCCACCCACGACCCGGTGTCCGCCGTCGCCGCGCTGAGCGGGCTGTTCACGGACCGGACCAGGATGGCGGAGCTGCTGGACACCGCACCGGTCGAGGCGCTGGCCGTGCTCGACCGGCTGGTCTGGGGGCCGCCGTACGGGGAGGTCACACCGAATCCCGCACCCCCCGTGCAATGGCTGCGCGACCGCGGGCTGTTGCTGCCCGTGTCGACACGCACGGTGGTCCTGCCGCGCGAGGCCGCGCTGCACCTTCGGGCGGGCCGCGCCCACCGTGTGCCCGAGCCCGTCGCCCCGGAACTCGTGGCGTCGGCCGAGCGGGATCCCCAGGCTGTGGACAGGGCGGCGGCCGGCCAGGGCTTCATGGCACTGTCCACCGTCGAGGACCTGCTGAAGCTGTGGAACGACGGCGGCCCGGCCATCCTCCGCGCGGGCGGGCTGAGCGTGCGCGACCTGAAGCGGACCGCCGGAGCGCTCGACGTCACCGAGCGCGTCGCCGCGTTCTGGATCGAACTCGCCTACGCGGCGGGCCTGCTGGCCTCCGACGGCGAGACCGACGAACGGTACGCCCCGACGCCCGCGTCCGACGAGTGGCTCGACCTGCCCGCCCAGGACCGCTGGACCCACCTCGTCACCGCCTGGCTCGCCGCCACGCGCACCGCGGGCCTGATCGGCGGCCAGGACTCCAAGGGCCGGGCCCTGTCGGCACTCGGCCCCGACCTGGACCGCTCGGCCGCGCCCGAGGTACGCCGCCGGGTCCTGGCCCTGTTCGCCGGGCTCCCGCCGGGCACCGCACCCGATCCGCAGACCCTGCTCGCCCGGCTCCGCTGGGAACGGCCGCTGCGCGCGACCGGACCGGGCGGGCCGACGGCCCCCGGCGACGCCTCCGACCTCCGCTCCCGGATCGCCCTGTGGACGGCCAACGAGGCGGAGCAGCTCGGGATCACCGGCCGCGGTGCCCTCTCATCCCAGGCCCGGGCGTTCCTCGACGAGGGCCCCGCCGCGGCCGCCGCCCGTCTCGCCCCGCTGATCCCCGAACCCCTGGACCACGTGCTGCTCCAGGCCGATCTGACGGCGGTCGCCCCCGGTCCGCTGGAACGCCCGCTCGCCGACATGCTCTCGGTGCTCGCGGACGTCGAGTCCAAGGGCGGCGCGACGGTCTACCGCTTCACCCCGGGTTCCGTGCGCCGCGCGCTCGACGCCGGGCGGGCCGCGACCGACCTCCACGCCTTCCTCGCCACCCACAGCCGCACCCCGGTACCACAGCCGCTGAGCTACCTCATCGACGACGTGGCGCGCCGCCACGGCCATCTGCGGATCGGCGCCGCCTCCGCCTACGTGCGCTGCGACGACGAGGCGGTGCTCAACGAGATCCTGGCCGACAAGCGCTCGGCGACCCTGCGGCTCCGCAGGCTCGCCCCGACCGTCCTGGCCGCGCAGGCCGATCCGGGGTCACTGCTCGAGGGGCTCCGCGAGATGGGGTACGCCCCGGCCGCCGAATCCGCCGAGGGCGACGTCCTGATCACCCGTGCCGGCGCGCGTCGCACCCCGCCCCGTACGCCGCCCGTGCCCGTCCCCGAGGGCCCTCCGGTCCCCGACGCCACACTGCTGGCAGCCGCGGTCCGGGCCGTCAGGGCCGGTGACACGGCGGCCAGGGCCGTCCACAAGGACACGACGGACACCGCGACGACGGGCGCCCTCCCCCGCACGGCCCCGGCCGAGACGCTGGCCACGGTGCAGGCGGCGGCGATGACCGGTTCGGCGGTCTGGATCGGCTACGTCAACGCGGACGGCGCGGCCAGCCAGCGGGTGATCGCCCCGGTCAAGGTGGAGGGCGGCTTCGTGACGGCGTACGACCACACGGCCGACGAGGTCCGGACGTATCCGCTGCACCGGATCACGGGCGTCGCGGAGCTCGCCGACGAGCAGACGAACTGACGGGCCGGTGCCTGACGGGCTGACCGGCTGACGGCCTGGAGGGGAGCGCGTTCAGGCAGGATCCATGTCCCGGACGCGCGTGAACGTCTCCGTGCCGGTGGCGCCCTTCTTCCACTCGACGGTCAGGGTGTTCCCGTTCTGCTCCAGGTTGCCGACCCGGTCCTTGTCCGCGACCCGGACCCCGTCCTCCTTGCAGAGCAGGGCCATCTCCAGGAAGTCACCGCTCTCGTCCTTCTGCCACCGTCCCTCGCAGTCCAGGCCGTCGGTGGTGGTGAGGATCGCGTTGACCCGGGCAGGCTCGTCGAGGTGCTCCTCGCCCAGCCCCAGCGTGGAGCCGGAGACCTGCCACACGGCCTGCAGCCCGGTCCCGGTGGGCGTGGGCACGGCGGGCTCCGTGGAGGGCTCCACGGGCTCGTCCTCCGTCGGGCCGGGATCGGGGTCGGGGGAGGCGGAGACGGAAGGGCTCTCCTTGGCGACGGGCGCCGCGGGCTCGTCGCCGTCGGCGCCGAGCGCGAACCAGAGCCCTCCGCCGATCAGGACGAGAGCCACGAGACCGGCCCCCACGACCAGGGGGGTACGCCGCTTCCCCGGTGCCGGGGGCGGGGCCCCCGCCGGTCCGTACTGCGGCGGCAGGGGGTGGGCGCCGTACGGCGAGGTCTGCTGGGGCTGCTGGGGCCCGGTGGCGTAGGGGTTGTCCGGCACGGGCTGCCCGCCGTGCGGGTTCCCGTACCCGGCCTGCGACGGAACGTAGGGCGACTGCGTGGGCGGCGGCACGGGCGGCTGGGCGCCCGACGGCTGCTGCGGCGGCCAGGGCGGTGGCTGGGTCATGGTGTTCCTCCCCCGCGGCCGGCACGCTGCCGGCCGAGCGTTCTTTTCTATCAGCCGCTCCTGACTGCCCGTCGGCCGAGGGAGAGGCCGGTCAGGAGACCTCGGGGGAGACCGGCAGCCCGCCGAGGGCGGCGGCCTCCCGCAGCACGTCGACGAGCATCGGCATGGTGAGCCGGCCCGTGAACGTGTTGCGTTGGCTCGGGTGGTAGCTGCCCAGCAGGTGCAGTTCCTGTCTGCGTTCCGTGGCGGGCAGCACGACACGGGAGCCATGGCCGAACACGGGCCGCGGGCGTGGCACCTGCCAGCCCGCCTCGGCAAGCACCGGGAGCAGGGCCCGCCAGCCGAAACCGCCGAGGACCACCACCGCGCGGAGCCCCGGGCTGAGCAGGTCCAGCTCGGCCGACAGCCAGGCCCGGCAGGTGTCGCGTTCCCCGGGGGTGGGCTTGTTGTCCGGGGGCGCGCAGTGCACGGGCGAGGTGAGCCGCACCCCGCGCAGCGTCAGCCCGTCCCCGGCGTACTCGGACGTCGGCTGCGAGGCGAGCCCCACGGTGTGCAGTGCGGCGAAGAGGAAGTCACCGGCGGCGTCGCCCGTGAACATCCGGCCGGTCCTGTTGCCCCCGTGCGCGGCGGGCGCGAGCCCGACCACCGCCACCGTCGCGTCCGCGGGCCCGAACCCGGGCACGGGCCGCCCCCAGTACTCCTGGTCCTGGAAGGCGGCGCGCTTCACCTCGGCGACCTCCTCCCGCCAGGCGACCAGCCGGGGACAGGCCCGGCACCGCGTGACGAGCGCGTCCAGCTCGCCGAGGCTGCCGCACCCCGGCGCCCGGCGGGCGGGGAACGCCCGGTCGTAGGGGCCCGGGGCCTCCGCTCCGTCCATCCCTCCACGCTACGGCTCCGCGGACGGTGCCGGAGGAGTCCCGAGGCGTGCGCCCGGGTGTCCCCCCAGGCTTCTGCCGTGCCGCCTTGAGCCGCCTCACGAGCCGGTCCACGTCCGTCCACGGATTGTTCGCATGGCCGGGCACCGCACTGCGTCGCCTCAGGTGGTGCGCACGGTCCGCCGCGTCAGGAAAGCGCTCCCGGACATGCTCGAAACCGAAGTGCTTCCGGCTCGTGGTGTAGCCACCGATTCCCAGCTTCTCCAACGCCTTCTGTGCGGCCTCCGAGGTGTGAGGCCCCGAGACATCTCTGAAGTGCAGCAGGATCCACAACTCGAAGCACGGGTTCGTGAGCACCACCTCGATACCTTCGCGCCGCGCCAGTGCCAGCGCCTCTTCCAGTCCGGCGTGCGGTCTGGGCGCCTCCACGTCGATCACGCACCAGACCTCGTCGTACTCCGTGCGGCGGTCCTCGGGCGAGCGTGGCGCCCTCTTCTTGTGCGCGATCGCAGCCCGGACGAGTGATGTGGGTTCACCGTGTTCACCGCCCATGCGGATCGACACGGGGAGAGCCCGCAACTCGTTTTTCAAGCCCTGGAAGTACTGGACCTCCGTGCACTCCCCCTCGCAGTAGATGAGGTACCTACGCTGCTCCTGGCGTACGCCCTTCGTCCGTTTCAGCGGCCTTCCCCGCTTCACTGCCACCCCCATGGCTGAGAGCCGCGGCCATGTCCCGCAGCGATTCGTCCTCCAGATGCGGGACCGCGCCGAAGCGTCCGCCCAGGTACCGCCTCTCAAGGTTGTCGACGGATTCCCGCACGAAGAACTCCGTCATCGGGAAGAGCCTCGTCGTGAGCGTGCCGGGGTCCTTCTCGGTGAACCACACCTGGTCCCGGAAGAGTTCGGTCCGGACATTCCGTCCCAGCAGAGCCGCCTCGTGCGTCGTGAAGACCAGTTGAGCTCCGTTCCTGTTGGTCTCGCGGGACTGGAACATCCCCACCAACGCATCCACCAGGTGGGGATGCAGGCGCGCATCGATCTCGTCCACGCACAGGACCCCGCCCTCGGCCAGTGTCGTGACGACGGGGCCGACCAGTCCGATCCACGTCCGGGTACCGCTCGATTCCTGCGCCAGGTCGAGGGCGAACGTCCCCTCGGCCGTCCGGTGCTCCACCCGCACCCGCTGCTTGCTGTTGACCTCGATCTTGGCCTTGCCTCCCAGTGCCTCCTGGAGAACACGTGAGATCCGCTTCTGGTCCTCCAGAACAGCGTCGTCCCACTCCTCGATCTCCAGCCCGGACACTCCGAGGTCGGCGAAACGGAGCAGCGTCATGACGGGTGACGGCTCGCTTCCTCCGGCGAGGCAGAGCTGGACCGTGCGGTCGAGCCGCTGGGAGAAGTTGTGGTCCGTAGCCACCCGCAGGCCGGAGTTGAACCACTGGAACACCCGGTGGAGCTGATCGTGCCCCTGTGCCGCGGCGACGGACAGATACAAGCTGTTCGGCCGCAGCAGCTCGGCGATCACCTTCCGGCGGCCTGTGAGCCAGCGGCCGAAGGTGACGACGTCTGCCGCGTCACGCTCATAGAGACGACGCTGCCGTCCTTCGGGGTAGTAGTAGAGCCACTCCTCGGTCACGCGGGTGTCGTCCACGGAGAATCCGAACTGATGGCGTACGCCTTCGACGACGAAGTCCACGGCGAACGAGCTCGGCTGCTCCGCGCTCCGGCCACCCAGCGCGAAGGGCGCGCGCGGCACGCCTCCGTCGGGGTCCCAGTGGCGGAACGACGACAACACCGCCGTCCGCATCCAGACGATGGCATCGAGGACGTTCGACTTGCCCGACGCGTTGGTCCCGTACAGGGCGAGCACAGGCACCGCGCTGAGCTCCCCGCCCGGCGCCGCGACCTCAGCTCTCGTGTCGTGACGGTCCGCAGCGACCAGCGAGAGCTCCTGTTCGTCGAGGAGCGAGGCGTGATTCGCCACCTGGAACCGAAGCAGCATGACGGCCCCTCCAAGCATCCCTTGATGTCGTTTGGTGGTCTGTATCGTCAGACTCTGACGATACAGACCACCAAACGACATCGCATAGGGTTGTCACCCTTCCGGGTCTGTGGTCCGGACTGGAGGCCGGTGCCCTCTCGGTGCACGGCTCCCCCGCCCACGCCCCCGATGCGGCACACTGGACGTTTGGCCGTTCGCACCCGGGCGGCCACCCCACGCCGGAAAGGGCCGACGCGCGTGACCGGACCCCTCATCGTCCAGAGCGACAAGACGCTTCTCCTCGAGGTCGACCACGACCAGGCCGAGGCCTGCCGCCGTGCCATCGCGCCCTTCGCCGAGCTGGAGCGTGCCCCCGAGCACATCCACACCTACCGGCTGACCCCGCTCGGCCTGTGGAACGCCCGTGCCGCGGGGCACGACGCCGAGCAGGTCGTCGACGCGCTCGTGGAGTACTCGCGCTACCCCGTGCCGCACGCGCTCCTCGTCGACATCGCCGAGACGATGGCGCGGTACGGCCGCCTCACCCTGTCCAAGCACCCGGTCCACGGGCTGGTGCTGACGTCCAACGACCGGCCGGTGCTGGAGGAGATCCTCCGCTCGAGGAAGGTCCAGCCGCTGGTCGGGGCACGCCTCGACCCGGACACCGTCGCCGTGCACCCCTCCGAGCGGGGGCAGATCAAGCAGACGCTGCTGAAGCTGGGCTGGCCGGCCGAGGACCTCGCCGGTTACGTCGACGGCGAGGCGCATCCGATCGAGCTGGACCAGGACGGCTGGGCGCTGCGCCCCTACCAGAGGCAGGCCGTCGACGGGTTCTGGCACGGTGGCTCGGGCGTCGTCGTGCTCCCCTGCGGCGCGGGCAAGACGCTGGTCGGGGCCGGTGCGATGGCCGAGGCCAAGGCGACCACGCTGATCCTGGTCACCAACACCGTCTCCGCCCGGCAGTGGAAGCACGAGCTGGTGAAGCGGACCTCGCTGACCGAGGACGAGATCGGCGAGTACAGCGGGACGCGCAAGGAGATCCGGCCGGTCACCATCGCCACGTACCAGGTGCTGACCACGCGCCGTAAGGGCGTCTACCCGCACCTGGAGCTGTTCGACTCCCGCGACTGGGGTCTCGTGATCTACGACGAGGTGCACCTGCTCCCCGCGCCCGTCTTCAAGTTCACCGCCGACCTCCAGGCGCGCCGCCGCCTCGGACTCACCGCGACGCTGGTGCGCGAGGACGGGCGCGAGTCGGACGTCTTCTCGCTCATCGGGCCCAAGAGGTTCGACGCGCCGTGGAAGGAGATCGAGGCGCAGGGCTACATCGCGCCCGCCGACTGCGTCGAGGTCCGTGTGAACCTCACGGACTCGGAGCGGCTCGCCTACGCGACGGCCGAGGCCGAGGAGAAGTACCGGTTCTGCGCGACGACCGACACCAAGCGCAAGGTCACCGAGGCGCTCGTGCGCAAGCACCAGGGCGAGCAGACCCTCGTCATCGGGCAGTACATCGACCAGCTCGACGAACTCGGTGAGCACCTGAACGCCCCGGTGATCAAGGGCGAGACCAGCAACGCGCAGCGCGAGAAGCTGTTCGACGCGTTCCGTGCGGGCGAGATCAGCGTGCTGGTCGTCTCGAAGGTCGCGAACTTCTCGATCGACCTGCCGGAGGCGACCGTCGCGATCCAGGTGTCCGGGACGTTCGGCTCGCGCCAGGAGGAGGCGCAGCGGCTCGGCCGGGTGCTGCGGCCGAAGGCGGACGGGCACGAGGCCCGGTTCTACTCGGTGGTCGCCCGCGACACGATCGACCAGGACTTCGCGGCGCACCGCCAGCGGTTCCTGGCCGAGCAGGGCTACGCGTACCGGATCGTCGACGCGGACGAGCTGCTGACGGAGAGCTGACAGGGGCCGGGGCGGGGTCCGCGCGGGCTCAGCGGTGGCGGCGGACGACGCCCGCCTCCTCCGCGTACTCGCCGAGGACGGCCACACCGAACGCGGTGCGTGCGAAGACCGACACGGCGCGCACCGCGTCGCCCAGGCGGTGACTGCGAGGATGACCGGTCGCCGCGGTCGCGCCGTGCGCGGGGCCGGTCCTGTGCGGGTTCAGATGAACGGTGCTCATGCTTTCCATGGTGCTCCGGCGCCCGGTGCCCCGGCATCGGCCTGCGGGCCGAAGCCCGCGGGCGCCCTCATCGGCCGGAAGTCGCATGCGGTCCCCTACGGGAGGGACGGCGACGCAGCCCGTATTCCGCTCGCCCCCGGGGGCCGGGGTCTATACAATCGCCGGTCTGCCCGCCTCCCGAACCGTGGTACCGGCCAGCCCCTTCCGAGCGGCCGGCAGCCGGGGGAGCGCCGCCGACCGGACGGAAACCGGCCGACGACAACAGCCGCACGCGCCCACCTGCGCGTGCGCATCTGCGTGTGAACGTCCCCGAGCGGACCGGGCGGTGAGCCCTGTCCGCCGTCCTGCGTCGAAAAGCCGGAGGCAACACCGTGCCCGCGCACGAAGAGTCAAGCAATCCACTGGTCAGGGAGCGGGACCATCTCGCCGCGTCCCGTGCCGCGCTCCGCGCCATGCGCGAGGACGTGCAGGCCCTCGACATCCGTGACGTCACGGCGAACTGGGTCAACGCCGCCGTGCTGCAGGCCCAGATCGACGACCGCATCAAGGCGCTCGCCGATCTCTCCCACACCCCGCTGTTCTTCGGCCGCCTCGACTACCTGCACGAGGTCGGCGCGGACAAGGCGGAGGGCGCGTCCCGAGGGGCGGCGCGCGGCGCCTCGGCCGGGGGTGGCGAGCAGTTCTACATCGGGCGCCGACACGTCCACGACGCGCACGGCGACCCCATGGTCATCGACTGGCGGGCGCCGGTCTCCCAGCCGTTCTACCAGGCCTCCAGGAAGAACCCGCTGGACGTCGACCGCCGCCGTCGCTTCGGCTACACCGGCGGGGACCTGACCGCGTACGAGGACGAACGGCTCAGCGACCCGGCGGAGGAGGAGCAGACCAGTAAGCTCCTCCAGGCGGAGATCGAGCGCCCCCGTGTGGGCCCGATGCGCGACATCGTGGCGACGATCCAGCCCGAGCAGGACGAGATCGTCCGCAGCGGTCTCGGCGGGACGGTCTGCGTCCAGGGCGGGCCCGGCACCGGGAAGACCGCCGTGGGCCTGCACCGTGTCGCCTATCTCCTGTACGCGCACCGCGAGCGCCTCGCCCGCACCGGCACCCTCGTCATCGGCCCGAACCGGTCGTTCCTCCACTACATCGAGCAGGTCCTGCCCGCGCTCGGCGAGCTGGAGGTGCAGCAGGCCACCGTCGAGGACCTGGTGGCGGCGCGCGTCGAGGTGCGGGGCACGGACGAGGCCGCCGCCGCCGTGATCAAGGGCGACGCGCGGATGGCCGACGTCCTGCGGCGGGCGATCCGCTCGCACGTCACCCTGCCGGTGGACGGCGTCGTGGTGGTGCGCGGCTCCCGCCGCTGGCGCGTCCCCGCCCACGAGGTCGAGGAGATGGTCGCCGAGCTGCTGGCCCGCGACATGCGGTACGGCGCCGCCCACGAGGCCCTCCCGCAGCGCATCGCGCACGCCGTGCTCGTACGGATGGAGGAGGCGGGCGAGGCCCCCGACGACCGGGTGCAGAACGCGGTGGCGCGCAATCCGGCGGTGAAGGCGGCCGTCAAGGCGATCTGGCCGGCCGTGGACCCGGCGAAGCTCGTACTGCGGCTCCTGACGGACGCGGACTTCCTGGCCGCGCACGCGGACGGGATCCTCACCGACGAGGAGCAGAAGCACGTGCTGATGGCCAAGCCGGCCCGGAGCGTGAAGTCGGCGAGGTGGACGGCGGCGGACGCCGTCCTCATCGACGAGGCGGCCGACATGGTGGCCCGGACGCACTCGCTGGGCCATGTCGTCATCGACGAGGCCCAGGACCTTTCCCCGATGCAGTACCGGGCGGTGGGCCGGCGCTGCTCGACCGGCTCGGCGACGGTGCTCGGCGACCTGGCGCAGGGGACCACACCGTGGTCGACGCGGAGCTGGGAGCAGGCGCTGTTCCACCTGGGCAAGCAGGACGCCGTCGTCGAGGAGCTGACGGCCGGCTTCCGTGTGCCGCGCGAGGTCATCGCGTACGCCTCCCGGCTGCTCCCCGCGATCTCGCCCGGTCTCGCCCCCGTGGAATCGGTGCGTGAGACGCCCGGCTCCCTCGTGGTGCGGGAGGTGGCGTCCGCGCGGGAGCTGGACGCCGCGGTCGTCGCGGCGTGCGAGGAGTCGCTGCACCAGGAGGGATCGATCGGTCTGATCGCGGCCGACGCCCGTCTCCCCGCCCTGTCGGCGGCCCTCTCGGCGGCCGGACACAGTCATCTCTCCCCCGGTGAGGAGACGACGGCGGAGTCCCGGCTCACCCTGGTCCCGGCCTCGCTGGCGAAGGGTCTGGAGTACGACTACGTCGTCCTGGACGAGCCGGCGGCCGTGGTCGACGGCGAACCCGACGAACGCACGGGCCTGCGCCGCCTGTACGTCGCGCTGACCCGTGCGGTCTCGGGTCTCACCGTCCTGCACGCGTCTCCGCTCCCGGAGCAGCTCGGCTGACACCGTCCGGGTGCCCGCCCGTGGCGCCTGCCCGGCCCCCGGGCGGGCGCCCGTTGTGATGGAGGGCATGACCCTCGACAGGCCGGCCTACCGCGTCAAACGGCGCCTCCTCGGGAAGCCGCTCACGACGGAGCACATCAGCGACGAGAAGCTGAGCAACCGGACGGCGCTCGGGGTGCTCGCCTCCGACTGCATCAGCTCGTCGGCGTACGGCTCCGAGGAGATGCTGCGTGTCCTGGTGCCCGTGGTGGGGGCTGCCGCCTTCACCATGATCATGCCGTTGACCGGTGCGATCCTGCTGGTCCTGCTGCTCCTGACGCTCTGTTACAGCGACGTCGTCGGCATCTACACCCGGGCCGGCGGCTCCTACGTGGTCGCGCGGGAGAACTTCGGTCCGAACGTCGCGCAGATCGCCGCCGTGGCGCTGCTCGTCGACTACATCGTCACCGTCGCCGTCCAGGTCTCGGCCGGCACCAACGCCCTGATCTCACTGGCCCATCTGGCCGGTGGCAACTGGACGGGCCTGGACCACCTCCAGACGCCGGTCTCCGTGGCGGTGATCGTCCTGCTCGCGTACGGGAATCTGCGCGGCGTCCGGGAGGCGGGCCGGATGTTCGCGCTCCCCGCGTACCTCTTCATGGCCGCCGTCGGGCTCGTCCTCCTCGCGGCGGCCGTGCGCGGGATCACCGGGGAGCTGCCGCGCGCCGATCTGCACGCCGCGGGTGTGGTCCCGCTGGGCACTCCCGGCGACGGCTGGCTCCAGGGCGCCTCGCTCTTCATCGTGCTGCGTTCCTTCGCCAACGGCGGTTCGTCCCTGACCGGGCTGGAAGCGATCTCGAACGGCATCTCCGCCTTCCGTGAGCCGCAGGGCCGCAACGCCCGGCGCACCCTGATCACCATGAGCTGTGTGCTCGCCGTGCTGGTCCTGGGCGTCTCGACGCTGGCCCACTACACCCACGCCGTCCCCTACACCGACGGCACGCCGACCGTCATCGCGCAGGAGGCCCGGCTCGTGTTCGGCGGAGGGCCACTGGGGACGGCGGGGCTGGTCTTCGTGCAGCTGGCGACGGCCCTGGTCCTCTACACGGGCGCCAACACCCCCTTCACCGGTTTCCCCTTCCTGGCCAGCTTCGTCGCGGAGGACCGGTTCCTGCCCCGGGTGCTGACCCGGCGCGGTCACCGGCTCGCGTTCTCGAACGGAATCATCGCGCTGACCGGCGTCTCGCTGGCGCTGCTGCTCGCGACGGGAGCCAGCGTGGACAAGCTGGTGGCCCTGTACGCGATCGGGGTGTTCACCGCCTTCACGATGGCCGGGGCCGGTCTCACGGCGTACCACCTGCGCCGGCGCGAGCCGCTGCGCCGGCTGAAGATCACGGTCAACGCGCTCGCGGCGGTCGTCTCCGCGGCCGTGGTGCTGATCTTCGCGGTCACCAAGTTCACCGAGGGCGCGTGGCTGGTCGTGGTGATCTTCCCGCTCGGGGTCTGGGGGCTGACGCGGATCAACCGGGAGTACCGGCAGGAGGCCGGCGCGCTGGAACGGCTACCCCTGGGCACGGACCGGCCGCGTGACCGCCGGCACGAGGTGTTCGTGCTCGTCGACACGCTGGACCTGGCGGCGCTGAAGGGGCTGCGGTACGCCCACGAGCTGCGGCCCGACACGGTACGGGCGGTGCACTTCGCGATCGACGAGGCGCACGCCCGGCGGCTGTCGGCCGCCTGGGAGGAGACGTCGGCGACCTCGGTGCCGCTGGAACTCGTCGCGTGTCCGGACCGCAGGCTGCGGCACGCGATGCGGGAGCTGGCCGTCCGCACCACCGAGGACGGGGAGACCTCGCTGACGGTGCTGGTGCCGCGGCGGATGTACGCCCACGCCCTCGGCAAACTGCTCCACCGGGGCACCGGCGAGAAGATGGCCAGGGCGCTGGGTCAGCTGCCGCACGTCGCGGTGACGATCCTGCCGTTCGACGCGTCACGCGCGCTGCGGGTGCTGGAGTCGGGCCACGCGCCCCCGCTGGACTGACGGCGCGCACGCCTCCGTCACGGGCCCCGGGACGTCCTCGGTCCGTCGGCCGTCCCGGAGCCCTCCGCGTCGAGGTGCGGCAGGATCCGGTCCAGCCACCGCGGGCGTCCACCGGGCGGCCCGGCCGAGCAGCGTCGTCACGGACGGGGCCGGGCAAATGGAACACTCAGCAGCGTTCAAAGCCGGTCCCGGCCCCGGGGGGCACGCCGGGATGGGAGAACGGGTGACACCCGCCCCGGGCGCCCGTCAGCCGTCGAGGGCCGCGCGCCACTCCCGTACCGCCGCGGTGTCCACCGGTCCGCTCCAGCCGCCGGGCCGTGCGGCCCCTCCGATGTGGAAGGCCTCGACGCCAGCGGCCCGCAGCCGCGGCAGGTGGTCGAGGCGCAGCCCGCCGCCCACCATGATCTGCGGTTCGTAGCCCGGCAGACCGGCGCGCGCCGCTTCGTCGAGCAGGGTGCCCATGCCGGCGTCGACACCCTGCGGAGAACCTGCCGTGAGGTAGGTGTCGAGGCCCGGCAGGTCGGCGAGGTGCTTGCGCAGCACGTCGCGGTCGGCGGCCCTGTCGATGGCGCGGTGGAAGGTCCACGGGCAGCCGTTCAGCTCGGCGACGAGCCGCTCGACGGCCACCAGGTCGGCGTGCCCGTCCTGGTCCAGGAAGCCCAGGACGAATTCCCCGGCCCCCGCGGCGCGCAGGGTACGGGCCTTCTCCACCAGGACGTCGATGTCGCCCGCCGCGAAGCCGTCCGCGACCCTGAGCATGACCCGGAGCGGGATGTCGACGGCGGACCGGATGCTCTCGAAGACCTCGAGCGGGGGCGTCAGACCGTCGGCCGCCATGTCGGTGACCAGTTCGAGGCGGTCCGCACCGCCCGCCTGCGCCGCGACCGCGTCCTCCGCGTCGAGAGCGATCACCTCCAGAACTGCACGGTTGCTCATGGTGTTCCATTCCCTCGGAGCGGCTGCGGACTACAGGTCTAGTCCAATAACCAGACTACGGGTCGGTCACCCGGGGCGCAGCTCTCCATGTGAACGCGTACGTGAGGGAACGCGAGACCGCGGCGGCGTCCCGGGAGTGGACGCCACCGCGGCCTCGGTGGTCACGGGTGGGGGACGTCAGGGCTGCATCGGCATCGACCAGCAGTTGGAGGACGTCGCCCTGCCGGAGAGACGGTCGGTCAGCCAGGAGATGGCGGCGCCCTGGTCGGTGAGGAGCGGCGCGAGGTGGTTGGTGAGGATCTTGTCGCCGAGGTTGGGCAGAAGGACGGCCTCGTACGTCACGTCGGCACCCTTGCGGCACCAGTCCACCGCGAGCTGCCTGGCCTGCTCGTGTCCGACGATGTCGTCGTGCACCCCGGTCACGAGGCGCACCGGGGCCGTCGGTTTCAGGGTGCCGATGCGCTGCTGGGCGAGGACCGCCCGGAGCTTCGGTTCGGCCGCGATGACGTCGGCGATCGGTTTTCCGTTCGCGGTCCACTTCTTGCTGTCGGTGAAGCCGTGTCCGAGGATCGCGTCGCCCACGCACATGGTCGAGGTGTCCTTCAGCGCGGCCTTGCCGACGTCGTTGGTGTTCGCGTCGACGACCGCCTTCAGGGAGGGGTCGGACTGGGCGAAGCCGTTGATGGACCAGCCGAGCGCGCCGGCCAGGGCGCTTCCGTCGATGCCCTTCATGACCTCGGTGAGGTCGGCGGGCGGGGCGCCCGCGTAGGTGCCCGCGAGGTTCACGTCGGGGGCGTACGAGGACTGCAGCTCGGCGGCCGAGGCGCTGGCCCCGCCGCCCTGGCTGTAGCCGTAGAGACCGACGCGCGAGGCCGAGGTGACCGACGCGCCGGTGACGGAGCGGGCCGCGCGCGCCGCGTCCAGGAGGGCGTGGCCCTCGTCGACCCGGTTGACGTAGGTGTGGAGCCGGTCGGTCGTGCCGAGGCCGGCGTAGTCGGTGACGACGACGGCGGCACCGGCGGCGAGGAAGCGGTAGACCGCGATGTTGTCGTAGCCGATGGACACCGTGCCCTCGCCGACGGTCAGCGGGTGCTGGAGCGACAGCGAGGGGGCGCACTGGTCGCCCTGACCCATCGTCCCCGAGGCGAGCGCCACCAGGGGGCGGGGGCCGTCGCCCTTCCACGCGGCGGCCGGTTCGATGTACGCGCCCGTGACGGCGACGGGCCCGCCGCCCGCGTCGGTGGACTTGTACATCAGCCGTGTCGCGGTGCCTGGCAGCCGACGGCCGTCCAGACCGGGGAGGCTCAGCCCGAGGGGCAGGGGCTCCGAGCGGACGAGCGACCCGTCGGCGGCGGGCAACTGTGCCGGCGGGTTGTAGAAGGCGGGGATGGTCACTCCCCGGGAGACCACCGGTTCCGACCCGGCGGGGGTGGCGGCCGAGGCCGGCACGGCCGACGCGCCCAGACACGCGGCGGCGGCGACCGATGCGGCGAGCAGGCGACCCGTGCGGCTTCCCTGGCGACGACGGGGTTCCGGGAGGCGGGACGCCGGCGGGCGGGATGCCGGGGGATGGGGGGCGTTCGTGATCGAGCTCGAACGGGCGGTCTTGCGCGGACTCACGGCTCACTCCTCGCTCTGCTCCGATGAAGGGTGAGCGCAAGCTAGCACCGAGGCGTTACCTGAGGTAACTCACCGGTAAGTTACGCTTCGGTAACGTGGCGGGGCGGGCCCGGTCGCCCCCCTGTCGGCCGATGCCCCGGATCCCGGTTGCCGTCGTCACGCGCGGACGAACCGCACCGGTGTCCCCGGGGCCGCCTGCGCCGCCCCCGCCAGCGCGGATTCGGCGACCACGCCCACGACCGGGTAACCCCCGGTCGTCGGATGGTCGTTGAGGAACACCACGGGGAGCCCGTCCGGCGGCACCTGGACGGCTCCCAGCACCACGCCCTCGCTGGGCAGTTCACCGTCCCGCGCACGGCGCAGGGCGGGGCCCTCCGTGCGCAGCCCGATGCGGTTGCTCCGCTCGGAGACCCGGTACGCGGCCGTGGTGAGGGTGCGCAGCGCCTCGTCCGTGAACCAGTCGTCCCGCGGGCCCATGTGCACCGGCAGCACCAGCTCGGCGGGGGCGCCCGGCCATGGCACCGGGCCGGCGCACGGGGCTTCGCCCGGCCGGCCCAGCGGCAGGACGTCCCCCTCGCGCAGGACCGGTGGCCCCAGCCCGGAGAGCAGGTCGGCGGATCTGCTGCCCAGCACCGGTTCGGGCACCAGGCCGCCCGCGAACGCCAGGTAGCCGCGCACTCCGTGCGCCGCGGGGCCGGCGTCCAGCACCGCGCCCACGGGTACGCGGACGGGTGCGCCCCACGCGACGGGGCGGCCGTCCACCGTGACCCGGCACGACGCCCCGCCGACGACGGCCCACACCGGCCGGGCTCCGGTCACCCGGACCGCGCAGCCCGTGAGCGTGGTCTCCAGCACCGCCGCGTCCGGGGCGTTGCCGACGAGCCGGTTGGCCAGCCGCCGGGCCGGCCCGTCCAGCGCCCCGGCCCGGGGCACACCGAGATGCGCCCAGCCGGTACGGCCGTCGTCCTGCACGGTGGTCAGGGCGCCCGCCCTGACCACTTCGATCCCCGCGCTCATCCGCGCACCTCCGCCGGCACGAAGCGCACCCGGGTCCCGGGCCCGAGCAGCGCCGCCGGTTCGCGCTCCGGGTCCCAGAGCGCCTCCGGCCCGGGCATCCGCCCGATGAGCTGCCAGCCACCGGGCGACGTGCGCGGATAGACCCCGGTGTACGGGCCGGCGAGGGCCAGCGCACCGGCGGGCACCCGGGTGCGCGGCGTGGTCCGGCGCGGCACGCTCAGGTGACCCGGCAGTCCCGTGAGGTATCCGAAGCCGGGCGCGAACCCGCAGAAGGCGACCCGGAATTCCGTACGGGCGTGGAGGCGGGGCACCTCGTCGGCGGCGACCCCCCAGGCCTCGGCGACATCGGCGAGGTCCGGGCCGTCGTAGACGACGGGTATCTCGACGGCCGCCCCCTCTCCCCTGTCGAGCGGCGGGACCGTCCACGACCTCAGCCGCCCCGCGAGCGTGCGGTCCTCCACCCCGTCCAGCAGCACGGTCCGCGCCCCGGGGACGATCTCGCGCACGACGGGGAGCTCTCCTGCGGCGCGGCGGCGGAGCAGCTCCGCGTGGAAGGCCTCCGCGTCCTCGCCCGAGGCCAGTTCCACGAGCAGGGCGCGGGGCCCGGCCTCCAGCACCCTGATGCCGCTCACGCGAACGCCCGCACGCGGACGCCGGCTTCTTCCAGCGCCGTGCGGACCCGCAGCGCCAGCGCGGCCGCGCCGGGGGTGTCCCCGTGGACGCAGAGGGACCGGGCCCTGACCGCTATCCGGCTCCCGTCCACCCCCGTCACAGCTCCGTCGACGGCCATGCCGACGCTGCGGCGCACGACCTCGTCCGCGTCGTGCACCACGGCTCCCGGCTCGCCCCGCGGCACGAGCGTGCCCTGCGGGGTGTACGCGCGGTCGGCGAAGGCCTCCTCGACGGCGGTCAGGCCCGCCGCCTCCGCGTGGGCGAGCAGCCGCGAACCGGGCAGCCCGAGGACCGCCGGACGGCCGCCCGCGAGCAGCACCCCCGCGACGACCGCGGCGGCCTGCTCCTCGTCCCGGACGACCCGGTTGTAGAGGGCGCCGTGCGGCTTGACGTACGAGACGGTGGAGCCGGCCGCCTCCGCGAAGACCCGCAGGGCACCGATCTGGTAGGCGATCTCGGCGGTCAGCTCGGCCGCCGGTACGTCCATGGAGCGGCGCCCGAATCCGGCCAGGTCGCGGTAGGAGACCTGGGCCCCGATGCGTACCCCCCCGCTCCGCCGCCGTGTCGCAGACCCGCCGCATCACGGAGGCGTCGCCGGCGTGGAAGCCGCAGGCCACATTGGCGCTGGTGACACAGGTCAGCAGCGCCTCGTCCTCGGTGAGGGTCCAGCGTCCGAACCCCTCACCCAGGTCCGCGTTGAGGTCCATCGGCCGCGCCGGGCGCGTCTCACTCGTCAGATCCGTCACGGGCGCACGCTAGCGATTGTTCAACAATCTGACAAGGGCCCGCCCGCCGCCTGAGACCCTCGTACGGTTCACTGAGAACTGCGCGCACCGTGTGCGGCCGACGGGACATCAGGCACGGCGGGCACGCGGCGGGAGCGGCGGTACGACAGTCACAGCAGGCACGGCGGGCGCGTCAGGCGCGACAGGCAGGGGACGGGGCATGGCGGGAACATCGGGCGGCGGGCGGACCGGCGGGACACCGGACCTCTCCGAACTGGCGGCGCACAGCACCTCCCTGGAACGGTCCGGAACGGCCGAGCGGGTCGCCGCCGTCCTGCGGGACCGGATCACCGAGGGCTACTTCCCGCCGGGGAGCCGCCTCTCCGAGGAGAGCATCAGCGGCGCCCTCGCCGTGTCCCGCAACACGCTGCGCGAGGCGTTCCGCCTGCTGTCCCACGAACGCCTCCTGGAGCACCGCCTCAACCGGGGCGTGTTCGTCCGCATCCTGGCCGTGGACGACCTGGTGGACATCTACCGGGTGCGGCTCCTCGTCGAGTGCGCGGCCCTGCGGGCCCTGGGCGAGCCCCCGTTCGACCTGAGCGCGGTCGAGGCCGCGGTGTCGTCGGGCGAGCAGGCCGCGCTCCGCGACGACTGGCCCTCCTGCTCCACCGCCAACATCCGTTTCCACCAGGCGCTGGCCGGCCTGGCGAGCAGCCCCCGCACCGACGAACTGATGCGCAACGTCCTCGCCGAACTGCGGCTCGCCTTCCACGTGATGGCCGACCCCCGCCGCTTCCACGAGCCCTACCTCACCCGCAACCGTGAGATCACGGACAGGCTGGCCAAGGGGGACGCGGCCGGTGCCGAGCGGATGCTCGCCTTCTACCTGGAGGACTCCCGGCGCCAGCTGGCGGAGGCCTACGCGCAACGGCTCACCGAGCGGTAGCCCCTGACCGGCCGTGCGGTGCACCCGGATCGTTCGATGATCCACGCCCCGTTCCAGCGCTCCCTGTACGCCCGCATTCCCCCCTGAATGCGGGCGTTTACCGACAGGTGCCCCACTCCAGCGGCGTCCCACGCCACCGATCCAGATCAATGCATCCCGCACTCTTGTGAGATTGTTGAACAACACCCTAAGGTCTCGCGTACTACCCCCGTCTGATCAGGACCGTGCACCGCCACGTCCCTGCGCGGAAGAAGGCCGACGCGTGATCGTTCTCCTCGGCGTGCTCGTGGTGATCCTCGGATTCGCCACCCGCCGCAATCCCCTGCTCGTGGTGGGTGCCGCCGGCATCATCACGGGGCTGCTCGGCAAGCTCTCGCCGCAGGAGGTGCTGGCCTCGTTCGGCAACAGCTTCGCCTCCGCCCGTTCGGTGACCGTCTTCGTGATCACGCTGCCCGTCATCGGGCTCCTGGAGCGCTACGGACTCCAGGAGCAGGCCCGTAGCCTCATCGGCAAGCTCGGCAAGCTGACCACCGGCCGATTCCTGACCCTCTACCTGCTGATACGGCAGCTCACCGCCTCCGTCGGGCTCACCAGCATCGGTGGCCCCGCGCAGAGCGTGCGGCCGCTGATCGCCCCGATGGCCGAGGCGGCCGCCGAGGCCAAGGCGGGCCGTCCGCTGCCGCAGAAGCTGCGTGAGAAGGTCCGCTCGCACGCGTCCGGCGCCGACACCATCGGCGTGTTCTTCGGTGAGGACTGCTTCATCGCCATCGGATCGATCCTGCTGATCACCGGTTTTGTGAACTCGACGTACGACCAGCACCTCGAACCGCTGCACCTGGCCCTGTGGGCGATCCCCTCCGCGATCTGCGCCTTCCTGATCCACGGGGCCCGCCTGCTCAACCTGGACCGGCAGCTGGAGCGCGAACTCGCCGTCACAGCGGCCGAGAACGATCTGGCGGCGCACGCCGGGATCCGCACGGAGGACGCCAAGTGATCAAGTCCGAGTACTTCTTCTGGCTGGTCGGCACGGTGTTCCTCGTCATGGCCGCGCAGATGGCCATGGACCGCACCAACCCGAAGCGCTTCGGCTCCGCCGCATTCTGGGGTCTGCTGGGCGCCGCGTTCTTCTACTCCACCGGTGTCGTCGACACGTCACTCCCCGCCGAACCGCTGGGCGTCGCCGTCCTGGTGCTGATCGTCCTGGGCGGCTTCGGTCTCACCGGCAAGGGCGAGTCGCACACACCGCCCCGTGAGAAGCGCGCGGCCTCGGCAGCCCGCTTCGGCAACAAGCTGTTCCTTCCTGCCCTCACGATCCCCGTGGTCGCGATGATCTGCGCGACGCTCGTGAAGAACTGGAAGATCGGTGGCGAACCGGTCCTGGAACCGGGCTACGAGACCATTCTCGGGCTGGGCGTCGGCGCGATCGCCGCGCTGGCCGTGGGCATGGTTCTGCTGCGCGAGCGCAAGCTCTCCGTACCGCTGCACTCGGGTCGCAACATGCTCGAGTCGATGGGCTGGGCGCTGCTCCTCCCCCAGCTGCTCTCCGTCCTCGGGTCGATCTTCCAGACCGCCGGTGTCGGGGACCAGGTCGGCAGGATCACCGAGGCGGTGCTGCCGGACGGTCAGAGGCTCGTGGCCGTCGCCGTCTACTGCTGCGGCATGGCGCTGTTCACCATCGTCATGGGCAACGCCTTCGCGGCGTTCCCGGTGATGACCGCCGCGATCGGCTGGCCCGTCCTCATCGAGCAGATGAACGGCAACGCGCCCGCCGTCCTCGCGGTCGGCATGCTGTGCGGCTTCTGCGGCACGCTCGTCACGCCGATGGCCGCCAACTTCAACCTGGTCCCGGCGGCACTCCTCGAACTCAAGGACCAGTACGGCCCGATCAAGGCGCAGCTCCCCACGGCGGCGGCCCTGCTGGTCTGCAACGTCGTGATCATGGCGCTCTTCGCCTTCTGACCCGAGGCGCCCCGCCCCGACACCCCCCGAACCGGCCCCCGTCCCCTCGGCCCGAGACACCTCTCTGGAGTGACCCCGATGTCCCCCGCGCTCCCCGCCGCGTACGCCGTCCCCTTCGCGGAACTCGCCCTCGCCAACGTCGTACGCGAGTACCCCAACGCGCCCGCCCACCTCTACGCCGGGCCCGAGGAACTCGTGGCGCCGCGCACCCTGCACCCCGCGTTCTACGGGGGCTACGACTGGCACTCCACGGTGCACATGCACTGGCTGCTCGTCCGCCTCATGCGGCGTTTCTCCACCACGGGCGACCTTCCGGCGACCCTCGTCACCCGTGTCCGCGAGGTGCTCGACACCCACCTGACCCGCGAGAACATCGACGTCGAGGCGTCCTACCTGCGCGGCCGCACGCACTTCGAGCGTCCCTACGGCTGGGCCTGGCTGATCGCGCTCGCCGGGGAGTGCCGGACCCTCGGCACGCCCGACGGCGACCGCTGGGCCGACGCCCTGGCCCCCGGTGTGGAGGCGGTCGGCGACCTGCTCGCCGCGTGGCTGCCCAAGGCGACGTACCCCGTCCGGCACGGCGTCCACAACAACAGCGCGTTCGGTCTGGGCCTGATCCTCGACGCGGGCACCGCCGCCGGGCTGCCGGCACCGGTCCTCGACGCGGCGACGGACCGGCTGCGGACCTGGTTCACCGACGACCACGACGCCCCCGCCCACTGGGAACCCTCCGGTCAGGACTTCCTCTCCCCGGCCCTGGTCGAGGCCGACGCGATGCGCCGGGTGCTGCCCGTGGCGGAGTTCCGCACCTGGATCGCCACGTTCCTGCCGGCCCTGGTCTCCACGGCGCCCGACTCCACGCTGCTCGACCCGCCGGTGGTCTCCGACCACGCCGACCCCCAGATCGGACACCTCCTCGGTCTCACCCTGAGCCGGGCGGCCGCCCTCCGGACGATCGCCGGCGCGCTCCCCGACGGCCCCGCCCGCGACGCGCTCCTGGCCTCGGCCGAGGCCCACCTCGCGCGCGGCCTGCCGACGGTGTCCTCCGGGGACTTCTCCTCGGACCACTGGCTGGCGACGTACGCGGCCCTCGCCCTGGACACGGCACCCGGTCACTGAGCGGTGGCGCCGTCCCCGGCCCGCGCCTTCGCGCCGGGGACGGGCCCTGCGCACCGGGCGTACGCCCTACCCTCGGCGTATGAGCGACAGCGGCACCTCCGAGACCGGCCCCTCCGAAAATCCGCCCCCCGTCGGCGCCCTCCGTGACCGCTGGCGCGAGACCCTGCTCGCCGTACGCGGCGGGGCGGGCCCCGACCCGATGCCCTACGCCGACAACCTCCTGGTCCGCTGGGCCGAACCCCAGCGGCGCTACCACACCACCGCCCATCTGGCTCAGGTCCTCGACCGCGTCGACACCCTGGCGGGCCACGCCTCCGACCCGGAACTGGTGCGGATCGCCGTCTGGTTCCACGACGCGGTCTACCGCCCCGACCGCTCCGAGAACGAGGAGCGCAGCGCGGCGCTCGCCGAGCGCGCCCTGCCCGAGGCCGGCGTCCCCGACGCCGCGACGGCCGAGGTCGCCCGGCTGGTCCGGCTCACCGTCACGCACGACCCGGCGGACGGCGACACCAACGGCGAGGTCCTGTGCGACGCGGACCTCGCGATCCTCGCGTCGCCGCCCAAGGAGTACGCGGCATACGCGGCGCGGGTGCGCGAGGAGTACGGCTTCGTCCCGGACGACGCGTTCCGCGAGGGGCGCTCCGCGGTCCTGCGACAGCTGCTGGAGCTGCCCCGGCTGTTCCGCACGCCCCACGGTGCGCGGGAGTGGGAACCGAGGGCGCGGCATAACCTGACCACCGAACTGGAGCTTCTCAGCCGGTGAGACAGGGGAATGACAGGGACGAAAGCACTGTTGGCCACTGTCATGCCCGATTCTGCTCCCAGCCGTCCCCGTATGCCGATGGCCGTCTACATCCTCGGCCTCTCGGTCTTCGCCCTCGGTACCAGTGAGTTCATGCTGTCCGGGCTGCTGCCGCCCATCGCCGACGACATGGACGTGTCCATCCCCAAGGCCGGACTCCTCATATCCGCCTTCGCGATCGGCATGGTGGTCGGCGCCCCGCTGCTCGCCGTCGCCACGCTGCGGCTGCCGCGCCGCACGACGCTCATCGCGCTGATCTCCGTCTTCGGGCTGGGCCAGGTCGCGGGCGCGCTGGCACCGACGTACGACGTGCTGTTCGTCTCCCGGGTGGTGAGCGCGCTGGCGTGCGCCGGCTTCTGGGCGGTCGGCGCGGCGGTCGCCATCGCGATGGTGCCGGTGAACGCGCGAGCCAGGGCGATGGCCGTGATGATCGGCGGACTGTCGATCGCGAACGTGCTCGGGGTGCCGCTGGGGGCGTTCCTCGGGGAGAGCTTCGGCTGGCGTTCGGCGTTCTGGGCGGTGGGTGCCGCGTCGGCGATCGCCCTCGTGGGCGTCGTCACCCGTATCCCGCGCATTCCGCTGCCGGACGAGAAGCCGCAGCTCAAGCGCGAGGTCGCGATCTACCGGGACCGCCAGGTGTGGCTGTCCATCGTGATCACGGCCCTCGCGGCGGGCGGCGTGTTCTGCGCGTTCAGCTATCTCGCACCGCTGCTCACGGACGTGGCTGGACTGGATTCGGGCTGGGTCCCGTGGGTGCTCGGGCTGTTCGGTGTCGGCGCGCTGATCGGTACGACGATCGGCGGGCGGGTCGCGGACGCCCACCTCTTCGGGGTGCTGCTGAGCGGTATCAGCGCCTCGACGGTCTTCCTCGTCGCACTGGCCCTCTTCGCGTCGAACCAGGTCGCCGTCGTCGTCCTCGCGTTCCTGCTGGGGCTGTCCGCGTTCTACACGGCCCCCGCGCTCAACGCCCGGATGTTCAACGTCGCGGGGGTCGCCCCGACGCTGGCGGGGGCGACGACCACGGCCGCGTTCAACCTGGGCAACACGAGCGGCCCGTGGCTGGGCGGCGCGGTGATCGACGCGGACTTCGGCTTCCGGGCGACGGCCTGGGCGGGTGCCGCGATGCTGGTGCTCGGCCTGGCGGCCGTGACGGTCTCGCTGCGGCTGCGCGACGGTACGCCGTCCCGCAGGATCGCCGGCGCACCGGCGCACGCCGACGGGGAGCGGCCTGCCGGCGCGGAGAAGGCCGTGATTCCGGAACAGGCCGCCGGTCGGGGGCGGACCGTCGCCTCGGAACGGGCCGCGGGCTAGGCGGAACTTCGCGGGTACCCCTCAAGGAGCGCGGGCCGTGGGCCCGGCGGGAGCCGGTACCCCTCAGGGGGCGGGCCGGCCCTTCGGCCGGCGCAGTCCGGCGTCGGTGAGCCGGCGCACGATCTCCTTCGACCCGATCTCCAGCGCCCCGGCGCGCACCGCGTCGGCGTAACGCGCCTCAGGCACGTCGTAGTGGTCGCGCTCGAAGGCGCGGGGCGGGCAGCCGATGGTCGCGGCGAAGGCGTGCAGTTCCTCGAAGGACACGTCGCTGACGAGGTGCGACCACATGCGGCCGTGCCCCGGCCAGGTCGGCGGGTCGATGTAGACGGTCACCGGCCGAGCGCCTCGGCGAGCGATCCCACCCGTGCGACGGACACCGTCGCCTTCGTGCAGACCCAGTGCGGGTCTGGGCCGAGCTCGGGCTCGACGTCCAGGGCGTGCGGCCCTTCCCCGGTGCACACCGGGCACAGCGGCCACCGCCCGTGCTGTTCGAGCAGAGCGTCCTGGACGTCCTGCGCCACGAGCCCGGTGACGAAGGCCACGCCCTCCGGCCACTGCTCGACCCACCAGCGGCGGTGGACTATCGCGTCCTCGACCATCGAGACGATCCCGGCATCGGCCACATCGCCCGCGACGAGATCGGCCATCACCAGCGCACGCGCGGTGTGCAGCTCCTGCTCCAGGCTGTTCAACTCCATGGCCCCATTGTCCCCCGCCGCCCGCGCGGCCGGGTGTGGTCCTCCAGAGGCAGGGACCAAAGGGGGGTTGACGGGATTCACCCGTGAAAATATCTTTCAAATGTGACCAATGACGTGAAGGAAAGTTTCAATCCGGACTCCCCGCCCGCCCCCGCGGCCCTCGCGGCCAAGGTGCGGACCCTCGCTCCGTCCATGACCCGTTCCATGCAGCGGGTCGCCGAAGCGGTCGCGGGTGACCCCGCCGGGTGTGCCGCCCTCACCGTCACCGGCCTCGCCGAGCTGACCGGCACCAGTGAGGCGACCGTGGTCCGCACGGCCCGCCTCCTCGGTTACCCGGGCTACCGGGACCTGCGTCTCGCGCTCGCCGGCCTCGCCGCCCATCAGCAGTCCGGCAGGGCACCGGCGGTCACCGCCGACATCGCGGTCGACGACCCCATCGCGGACGTCGTCACGAAGCTCGCCTACGACGAGCAGCAGACCCTCGCCGACACGGCCGCCGGCCTCGACACCGTGCAGCTCGGGGCCGCCGTGGCCGCCGCCGCGACCGCCCGCCGCATCGACATCTACGGCGTCGGCGCGTCCTCCCTCGTCGGCCAGGACCTGGCGCAGAAGCTTCTCCGCATCGGCCTGATAGCCCACGCCCACATGGACCCGCACCTCGCCGTGACCAACGCGGTGCAGCTCCGCTCCGGCGACGTGGCCATCGCGATCACGCACTCCGGCTCCACGGGCGACGTCATCGAGCCGCTCCGGGTCGCCTTCGACCGCGGCGCGACGACGGTCGCGATCACCGGCCGCCCCGACGGTCCGGTCTCGCAGTACGCCGACCACGTGCTGACGACGTCCACCGCCCGGGAGAGCGAGCTGCGGCCCGCGGCCATGTCGAGCCGCACGAGTCAGCTCCTCGTCGTCGACTGCCTGTTCATAGGGGTGGCCCAGCGGACGTACGAGACGGCCGCCCCCGCCCTGTCCGCCTCCTATGAGGCGCTCGCCCACCGCCACACCCCGCGCAGCCGCTGACCCCGGCAGCCCCCGCCCCGTACCCGCCGAACCGTACGAGCCCGCCCGTGAAACCCGAGAAAGCAGAGCCGCTGTCCATGACCTCCACCACCGACGCGAACGCCGACGCCCCGACCCCCGACGGTTACGGCGAACTGCGCGCGCAGCTCGACACCCTCACCACCGAGGCGTTCCGGCCGGAGCTCGCCGAGATCGACCAGCTGCCGACGCGGGAGATAGCCCGCATCATGAACGGCGAGGACACCACCGTCCCCGCCGCCGTGGCCGAGAGGCTTCCGCAGATCGCCGCCGCGATCGACGCCACTGCCGAGCGCATGGCGCGTGGCGGACGGCTGATCTACGCGGGCGCCGGCACCGCCGGCCGTCTCGGAGTGCTCGACGCCAGCGAGTGCCCGCCCACCTTCAACACCGACCCGTCCGAGGTCGTCGGCCTGATCGCGGGTGGGCCCTCCGCCATGGTCAAGGCCGTCGAGGGCGCCGAGGACAGCAAGGAGCTGGCCGCCGCCGACCTCGACGCCCTGGGTCTCACCGCCGACGACACGGTGGTCGGGATCTCCGCCTCAGGCCGCACCCCGTACGCCATCGGCGCCGTCGAGCACGCCCGCGGCCGGGGCGCGCTCACCATCGGGCTCTCCTGCAACGCGGACTCCGGTCTCGCCGCCGCGGCGGAGCACGGTCTGGAGATCGTCGTCGGTCCCGAGCTGCTCACCGGCTCGACCCGCCTCAAGGCGGGGACGGCGCAGAAGCTCGTCCTCAACATGCTCTCG